>NZ_BJOR01000001.1:1227943-1841914 GCF_006540305.1 Streptomyces sp. 6-11-2
CACTACGCCGACGACGCCGGGAGTAGATTCGCCGCGTTCCGCGGCACCCGCGTCGCCGTGCTCGGCGACGGCCCGGTCGCCCGTTGGTGCGCGCTCTCCTTGATCCGCAACGGCTGCGCCTTCGTCGGTGTGGAGGCCGCACTGGCCGAAAATCCCGCCACCGCGGCCGAGTTCGGCTCGCTCCGGACCGAGGCGGCGGAGCTCACCGCTCAGGGCAGCCCGGCCGAGGTGGCGGTGCTGCCCGACGCCGGGTCCGGCGCGGCGGGCGGCTGGAACGCGTACGAGGGGTACGACGTGGTGGTCGCCGCCTGCGGCCGCGACGCGTTCCGGACCGCGATCGCCCTGCTCGGCGAGGGCGTTCCGGACGGCCGCCTCCTGCTCCCCGCCTGGACCTTCGGCGGCCGGGCGGTGGTCGGACCGGTCGGCGCCCCGGACTCCGCCGGGTGCCTGGCCTGCGCGGCGCTGCGGCTCGGCGCGACGGGGGACGCAGCGGTCGCGGCCAACCTCTGGAGTGGCCTGGCGCTGGGGGGCACTCCCGGACCCGGGCCGCGCGGTCCGCTCGCCGCGATGCTCGGCAACCTGCTCGGCTACGAAGTATTCCGGCTGGTCACCAAGGCACTGCCGGCCGAGACCCGGGGACAGGTGCTGCTCCAGGACATGGCTTCCTTCGACGTCCTGGCGGAACGGCTGCTGCCCCATCCGCGCTGCCCGTTCTGCCCGGGCCGGCCCGGCTCTCCCGAGCCCGTCGACCTGACCGCGGCCCCCGAGCGGCCCGCCTTCCAGCCGGTCGTCGCCGCCGCCCCGGACGACGGCGCGGCCGAGGGGCCGCTCGCCGAGCTCGACCGCCGCTCGCTCGCGGTCCGACCGTCCGTCGGTGTCTTCACCCGGTACGCGGACGAACCGGTCACCCAGACCCCGCTGAAGGTCGGCGCCGTGGAGATCGGTCTGGGCGCGGCCGGAACCCGGACCGTCGCCGCGTTCGACGTCCATCACACCGCGGGCGCCCGCCTGCGGGCCCTCAACGCGGCCGCCGAGGTCTACGCCGAGCACGTGGTGCCCACCTTCCCCGCCCCGACCGGTACTTCCGGCTCGGGCCACCCGGACGCGCTGCCGAAGGTGGACCCGGACGCGCTGACCACGGCCACCGGCGCCGGGGGCGATCCGGTCGCCTCCTGGGCCCTTGCCACGTCGCTGCTGACCAAGGAGCAGACACTGGTGCCGGCCGGCGCCGTGCGGCCCTTCGGGCCGGACAACCAGGACCGTCGGTTCGAGCCGTCCCGCGCCGGGGCCGGAGCGGGCGACGGCCTCCCGGAGGCCGCAGCGGCCGGCCTGCTGTCCGCGCTCGCCCACGACGCGCTCCAGCGGTCCGTGCGAGGGACCGGGCGCACCGCGATGATCTCCCCGGCCGAGTTCGCCGAGGACCCCGAGGCGACCTTCCTGCTGCGTTCCGCCGGGCATCTGGAACTGGACGTCGAAGTCCTCGACCTCGGGGAGGCGGACCGCACCGGGGTGTCCGTCGTGCTGGCCAGGACCCGTCCGACGGAGTCGGACGAGCCGTGCCGCTGGGCCACCGGCGCCGCTCTGGAGCGGGCCGCCGCGGCCACCGACGCCCTGCGTGACCTGCTCGGCACGGTCCAGCTCGCCGCGGAGGGGGTACTGGGCACGTCCGACACCGGTGACCCGCTGCTGGCCGACCTCGACGCGGCCCTGATACCGGTCACGGCACAGGACGACGCCACCGACCGGTCCGCGGTGACCTGGACGGACGTCCTGGAGCGCCTGGCCGCCGCCGGACGTGACGCCCTCGTCGTGCCCACGCACGCGGCCGACCTGCCCGCCGCCGGCATCCACACCGTCCGGGTCCTGCTCACCAAGGCGGCCGGCGATGACCGTTGACCTCGCGGAGGCCACCGTCGACGGGATCGAGGAGCCGCGGAGCGGGGCGTGCCGTCTCTTCGCGGAGGAACTCCGCGAAGCCCTGAGGGAGTTGCTGTCCCAGCCGGGCCACCAGGAGCCCGGGATCGAGGTCTCCGCGCTCGGTGTGCGGGACGCCTTCGCCGCCCCCGCCCCCGTCGGCGCCTCACGCGCCGCGCTCCCCGTGCACCTGTACGGCCGGCAGGTGCTGGTCGGCCCCTGGCCCGCCGAGGGGCGGGCCGGCTGCGGCGACTGTCTGCGGCGCCGCTGGCAGGGGGTGCGCTCCGTCGGCCTGCGGGAGGGCATCGAGCTGCGCGGCGACACCCGGGAGGCGGGCCCCTGGCCCTACCGGGGGCCGTTCGCCGCGCAGGCCGTCGCCGCGCTGATCGCCCGGCTCGGCGCCGCCCCCAGGGACGACCGGCGGCCGTTCCCCGACGTATGGCTGGTGGACCTGGAGAAACTGACGGTCCGTCACTATCCGCTGGTACCCGAGCCGGACTGCCCCGGCTGCGGCACACCGGAGCCGGTGACCGCCGAGTCGGCCGTTCTCATCCTGCGGCCCGCGCCCAAGTACCGGCCGGGCGTCAGCAGGGTCCGGCCGGTGGACGCGTACGGCCTCCAGGTGGACGCGTTCGCCAACCCGCACTGGGGCGCCGTCGGGCCGTCGGTGGTGTGCGACGTCACCTCGCCGACCACCTCGGCCACCGTGGGCTGCTTCTCCAGTCGCTCCGGCGACTATCTGCGGGAGACGTTCTGGGGCGGTCACGCCGACACGTACCACGCCAGCACCCGGATCGGTGTTCTGGAAGGCCTGGAGCGCTTCGCCGGGATGCGCGCCCGGGGCCGCGCCCTCACCCTGACCGCCTCCCTGGACGATCTCGGGCCGGCCGCCGTCGACCCGCGCGAGACCGGCCTGTACACGGACGAATTCCACCGGGCCAACCCCTGGGTGCCGCCGTTCACTTCGAACCGCCCGATCCTCTGGGTGTGGGGCTGGTCGCTGCGGGACGCGCGCCCCCGCCCCGTCCCGGAGATCCTCGCCTTCTACCACAAGCCCGGGACCGAGCACCGGTTCGTCCAGGAGAGCTCCAACGGCTGTGCCTCCGGGGGGAGTCTGGAGGAGGCCGTGCTCAGCGGCCTGATGGAGGTCCTGGAACGGGACGCCTTCCTGCTCGCCTGGCACGGGATGCAGCCGCTGCCCGAGATCGACCCGGCGACCAGCGCCGACCCGCGCACCCGGTTCATGGTGGACCGGATGGCCATGTACGGGTACCGGGCCAGGTTCTTCGACACCCGGATCACCTTCCCGGTCCCCGTGGTCACCGCGGTCGCCGAGCGGTTCGACGGCGGCCTCGCCCGGATGTGTTTCGGGGCCGGAGCCGCCCTCGACCCCGAGGCCGCTCTCGCCGCGGCCCTGTGCGAGATCGCCACCGACTCGGTGCAGCTCCTCCAGCGGTTCCGGCGCGACGAGGCCGGGTACCGTGCCATGTCCGAGGACTTCGAGAAGATCACCAGCCTGCACGACCATCCGCTGGTCTACGCGGTGCCGGAGATGGGCCGCCACGCCGACTTCCTGCTCCGCCCGGCCTCGCCCCCCGAACCACGGAGCGTGGCCGCCCTGCGCTGGACCCGCGCCGACGGTTCCGGTCCGGACGTACGAGACGATCTGCTCGCCGCGGTGGACGCCGTGACGTCCGCCGGATTCGACGTGGTCGTCGTCGACCAGACCACGCCCGAGCAGCGCGCTCTCGGTCTGCACACCGTGAAGGTGCTGGTGCCCGGCCTCCTCCCGCTCGACTTCGGCTGGACGCGGCAGCGCGCCCGGCACATGCCCCGGATGCGCACCGCGCTGCGCGAGGCGGGCCTGCGGCCGGACGACCTCACCGCGGCCGATCTCCATCCCGGCCCGCACCCGTTCCCATGACCGGCCGTCCGTCCCCGGCGCGAGTGCGCCGAAGAACCGAGCAGAGCCCAGGAAACAGAGGAACCGAGGAAAGGGGGATCCCATGGGGTACGCCCATGAGTACGCGCACGCCATCCTGCACCGCGGCCGCGTCCCGATGGAACCCACCGACCATGTCGTGCACTGGGCCGACGGCCCGCGCAAGGGCAAGTACTACCCGACCGCCGAGGCATTCGCCCTGCCCGGCACCGAGGACCTCGCGGACGCGCCGATCGCGCCGGGCCTGCTGCCCGGCGCCGCCGAGGACCAGGAAGCCGATGGCTCGGCGGGGTTCAGTCTCCCGCTGCTGTCGGCGATGCTCAAGGACTCCTACGGGCTGACCGGGCGCCGCCTCGGCATCCAGGCCAACACCGACTTGGCCGGGCTGCCGTTCTACACCCACGCGAACTGGTCGCGCGGCACCGCGGGCGGCGGCGGGCTCTACCCGGTGAGCATCCACTGGGCATCCGGCCCCTCCGGCCCCCTCACCCCGGGTCTCCACTACTACGACATCCACCGGCACGCCCTGCAGCGGCTGCTGGCCGGCGACGTCACGGACCGGGTCCGCGACGCGCTCGGCCCGGACACGCCCGAAGAGGCCCTCGACACCGACCAGTACCTGATCCTCGGCGTCAAGTACTGGCAGAACTCCTTCAAGTACAACAGCTTCTCGTTCCATGTGGTGTCCACCGACCTCGGCACTCTGGTGCAGACCTGGCGGATCTGGGCCGCCGCCCATGGCCTGCGGCTCGCCCCGGTGCTCTGGTTCGACGAACCCCGGCTGAACGAACTGCTCGGCACGGCGGGCGAGGAGGAGACCGTGTTCGCCGTCGTGCCGCTGCACTGGGACGGCCCGGCGCCCCGCCGGGACGCCGCCGCCGGCCGGGATGCCCCGCGCACGGACCCGCGCCACCGGCCCGCCGTCCGGCACCGGGACGTCGAACGCTCGCGCACCCTGCTGGACTTCGACGCGCTGCGCGACATGCACACCGCGACTCTGGAGTGCGCCGCCGACCGGCCCGCCCCCGGCGCGCTGGCCGCCGCCGCGGCCCTTCCCGACGACGCGGACGGCGTCCGCGTGGCCCTGCCCGAGCCGGCCTTCCCGGACACCGGCGTCCGCCGGGCCCTGCGCGAGCGCCGCTCCAGCTTCGGCAGGTTCGACGCCCGGCGCCGGGTCGGCGGCGGCCATCTCTCGGCGGTCCTGGCGGCCTGCGCCGAGACCCGGCTGGCCGGGGACACCGATCCGTCCGGCGCGGTCCGGCTCGCCAGGCTCTACGCCTTCGTCAACCACGTGGAGGGCGTGGAGCAGGGGGCGTACGCATACGACCCCGACCGCGGCACCCTGCGTCAGGTCGTCCCCGGCCCGCAGGGATCGTTCCTCCAGGAGAACTACTTCCTGGCCAACTACAACCTGGAGCAGGCCGGCGCGGTCCTGGTGCCCACCGTGCGGACCACCGCCGTGCTGGACGCCCTCGGCGACCGCGGCTACCGGCTCGCCGTCGGCACCGCCGGAGCCGTCGCGCAGAGCTTCTACCTCGCGGCCTCCGCCCTGGGGCTCGGCGCCGGTGTGGCGCTGGGCTTCGACAACGTCTCGTTCGTCGAGCGGCTCGGGCTGGCGGAAGGCGACGAGGCCCCGCTGCTCGTCATGGCCCTCGGTCACGAACGGCCCGAGCCCGCCGACTTCCGCCACGAGATCGCCTGACCGCCGCAGAGGATTCCCATGACACCCATAGAGTCCGCCGCCCTGGACACCGGCACGGGCACGGGCACCGCCACGGCCACCGACGCGGGCACCGCCCCGGAGCCCGGGACCCACTGGGAGCCCGGCAGGCGCTTCGTGCTCCGCGCGGCCGGCCTGCCCATCGAGACCGTGCACGGCCTGCGCTGCCCCGGCACCAGCCGCTGGTCCGACGCCGTGCTGGCCGAGGAGGAACGCCTGACGGCCGCCGGAGCGGCCCTCAGCGATCTGCTGCACACCCTGGTCAAGTCGACCACCGGCCCCGACGAGGAACCGGGCGACGCCGCCGTGCGGCGCGGCCTGCTCAACCTGCGGCGGCAGATCTTCAACAACCGTCTGCCGGCCGACTCCGAGGCCGCCGTCCGCCTGGTGACGGGGCTGGACGGGAAGACCGGCCGGCGCACCGCCCAGTGGTTGCGGGACCGGGCCCGTCTCGATGAGCTCCGGGCCACCGGAGCGGACCTGCTCGCCGGCGAACTCCGGGAAAACCGCCGCGCGTTGCGCGATGTGCTGACCGACGACCGGCTGCGCCTCGGTCTGCTGCTGGCCTCGCCCGCCCTCGACGGCCGGCTGGACGCCTACCTGCGCGACACCAGCCCGCGGCCGGGCAACCGCCTGCGCAAGATCGAGCGTTCCGCGCTGACCTACCTGTACCGCACGGCCTGCAAGACCAGCCCCTTCAGCACCTTCACCGGCATCGGCCTCGGCACCTTCGCGGGCGACCCGTGGGACGACGGGGCCGCGCTGCGCACCGGCGAGGACTGGGTGAGCCACGTACGGCTCAACGTGGTGGTACTGGCCCGGCTGACCGAACTGATCACGGCCGACCCCGCACGCCGACGGGACCTGCCGGTGGTCCTCTCCCCGGGCTGGGGACGCGACGCCGACCGCATCCGCTACGTACGCCATGTCATGACCGCGGGTGACGACAGCGCCGCCGTCACCTTCGACGCGGTCCGCGACCGGCTGTTCTTCCTGCGCAGCAGCGGCACCCTGGAGCGGCTCCTGGAATGGCTCGGCGGCCACGAGGCGCCGGTACGCCACCGGGACCTGGTCGACTGGCTCCAGACCGAGCACGACGCCGGACGCGACGCGTGCGAACGGTACGCGTCGGCCCTCCTGGACCTCGGCATGGTGCAGGTGCCGGTGCTCCGCGCGGACGTGCACAGCCGCGACCCGCTGCGTTCCTACCAGGACGCCCTGCGTTCCCTCGGGGCGTCCTGGGCCGACCGGCTGGCCCACCTGCTGGACGGCCCGGCCGACTGCCTCGCCCGCTACGCCGGGGCCGACGTCGGTGAACGCCGCACCCTGCTGAGCACTCTGCGCGATCGGCTCCTCGACGCCCAGCGGGAACTGGGAGCGCCGGAGCCGGCCCTTCCGCAGACCCTGGTGTACGAGGACGTCAGCACGGGCGACGACCTGGTCTGCGGGCCCGCCGTGCTGAGCGGGGAGACCGGCCGGGCCCTGCGGGCCATCGAGGGCGTCCTGCCGCTCTTCGACCTGACGCTCCCTCAGCGTGTCACCCTGCTGGGCTTCTTCATCGCCCGCTACGGCCGCGGCGGACGCTGCGACGACCTGCTCGGCCTGGTTCACGACTTCCACGAGGACTTCTTCGACCAGTACGTGTCCTTCACCTCCAAGCGGGCCTCCTTCGACAAGGACGGCGCCTACGTGCCGGAGGAGAACTGGCTCGGGCAGAGCGAGATGAAGGCCCTCGACCGGGCCCGCCGCCACTTCCACGAGGGCATGTGCGCCCTGTGGCGGCAGCACGGCGGGGGGATCGAGGCCGAGGAGATCGAACTGCCGGACGGCCTGCTCTCCGAGACCGCCGCCGAACTCGCGCCGCTCACCAGCCACTTCATACCGCAGAGCCACCATCTCCAGCTGTCCCGGCCTCCCGGCGGCCGACAACAGGTCGTCCTCAACAAGTCCTACGGCGGACTGGCCTTCCCCTTCAGCCGGTTCACCCACCTCTACGACGGCACCGCACCGGCCGCGGACGCGGCGGCACCCGGCTTCTCCGACGCGCTGCGCGAGGAGATGGCGGCCCGCAGTCCGGACGGCGCCGTGTTCGCGGAGATCACCGGAGGGCCGGTCAGCAGCAACCTGAACCTGCACGGCCGGCTGACCGACCACCAGATCGTCTGCCCGGGCGAGACCAGTTCCGTGCCCGAGGAGGCCCGGATCCACCTCGACGACCTCTACGTCGAGCACGACGAGCCGTCCGGACGCCTGGTGCTCCGCTCCCGCCGCCTCGACCGCGAGGTCGTGCCGGTCTACCTCGGCTACCTCGTGCCGATCGCGCTTCCCGAGATCCCGCGCACCCTGCTCCTCCTCTCCCCCAGCACCATGGCGCCCTTCGACGTATGGGCGGGGGTCCCCGAGGGCGAGCCCGAGAGCGGGGTCACCCGCAGGCCCCGGGTGCGGCACGGGAACGTGGTGGTCAGCCGGCGCGGCTGGACCGCGGACGCGGAGGTCCTGCCGGCCCGCCGCCCCGGAGCCGGGGAGGAGGAGGGCTACCTGGAGTGGCGGCGCTGGCAGCGCACCCACGGTCTGCCCGACCGCTGCTTCGCCACCGTCGCCCACGCCGGCCAGGGCCCGATCGGGGCCAAGCCCGTCCACGTCGACTTCGACAGCCCGCTCTCCCTGGCCGCGTTCGACGCCCTGGTGGAGCGCAAGCCGGGCACCCGGGTGACCTTCCGGGAAATGCTCCCCGCCGAGGACGGCCTCCACCTCACCTCCCCGCGCGGCCGGCACGTGGCCGAACTCGCCGTGGAGACCTTCACCACCCGCCAACTGCCGCAGTCCAGACCGGAGGCCGCACCGTCATGCCCGAACTGACCGAACCCGCCGCCTTCCGTCCGGCTCCCGAGGGCGCCGAGCCGTCTCCCTGGCTGGCGCTGCACGTCTTCTACGCCGCCAACCCCCAGCCGCTGCTGGTCAACTGCGTGCGCCCGCTGGTCGACCGGCTCACCGAGGACGGCCTGCTGTCCGGCTGCTTCTTCATCAACTACTGGCTGGAGGGGCCGCACGTGCGGCTGCGCCTGCGCCCGAGCGGCCCCGCTGCCGAAGCCGAGGTGCGCCGCCGCGCCGAGGAGGCGATCAGCGGCTTCCTGAAGACCCGCCCCGCCCTCTACGAGGTCGACTCCGGCTTCCTCAAGGACTTCTACAACGCCCTGTTCGACATCGAGTTCCCGGGCGAGGACCGGGCCAGGTACATGGGCGCGGACGGCCGGATGAACCTCAGGCCGAACAACTCCTTCTCCTACGAGGTCTACGCCCCCGAGTACGCCAAGTACGGCGGACCGGCCGGCGTCGCCCTCGCCGAATGGCACTTCCGGCACTCCAGCGACCTGGTCCTGGAGGCGTACCGGAGCATGAACCTGCACCTGCGGACGGTGCTGCTCGGGACCTCCGCCCAGCTGATGATGGTGATGGCGAGCTGCTTCCTCCCCGAGGAGGAGCGGCTCGCGGACTACCTCGACTCCTACTACGCCTTCTGGCACCGGCTGTTCCCCGGTACCAACTTCATCGGGTCCACCGAGTACGAGCGGACCTACGCGCGTATGGCGCCCACCCTCGGCGCACGGTTCGCACAGCTCAGGCAGGCCGTGGCGAGCGGCGACCTGACCCGGCTGCCGGCGTTCCTCCGCCGCTGGGCCGAGCACTGCCTGGAACTGCGCGAGAAGGTGGTGGACCTCACCGAGCGCGGTGAACTCGCCTTCCCCGCCTGGGACGGTCCGGCCCGCGAGGACACCGGCCAGGAACGCGCCGAGGATCCCGACGCGGCTCCCCTGGTGACCGTCACCCATGTTCCGGCGGTACTGCCCCGTCTGCTGTCGCCGTATATGCACATGACCAACAACCGGCTGCATGTGACGATCCGGGACGAGGCATACCTGGCCTTCATTCTGGGCCGGGTCCTGCGCGAGCCGGCCGGCGGACGGCAGGATGCCTCATGAGTGCCACCGACCGCTCTGCCGCGGACCGTTCCGTCGCCGCCCGCGCCTACCGGCCCGCGCTGCGTCCGGGCGTGCTGATCGGTCCGCCCCTGCTGCGCGGCCCGCGCACCGTCCACCTGATCAAGCACCCGGTCAGCGGCGCCGCGTTCGAGGTCGGCCCCAAGGAGCACTTCGTCATCAGCCGGCTCGACGGAACCCGGAACCTCGACGACGTCGTGTCCGAGTACGCGGCCCGGTTCCGCCGCAGGCTCCCCGAGGAGCAGTGGACCCGGCTGCTCGGCCTGCTCGGCACCCGCGGGCTGCTCGCCGGGTCCCCGGATCCCGCGCCGCCCGAACCGCCCCCGGCCCGCACCGGCACCTTCTGGAAGGGCAGTCGGCGGACCGTCACCGACGCGCACAGGACCACCGGCCGCCTCCACCGGGTGCTGCGCCCGCTGCTGCGCCCCTGGGCGCAACTGCCTCTGACGGCCGCCGTACTGGTGATGACGGTGGCCGTGTTCGCGGATCCGGCGGCGCTCCTCGACGGGATACTGGACCTGCTGTCCCGCCCCCTGGTGCTCATCCCGTTCGCGGTCTTCCTCTGGTTCAGCATCTGCCTGCACGAACTCGCCCACGGCATCGCCGCCCGGCACTACGGCGGTGTGGTCACCGAGATCGGGCTGCGCTGGCGGTTCCCGGCCATGATGATGTACTGCACGGTCGACAACTACCTGTTCCTGCCCGGCCTGCGGGCGAAGCTGGTGGTCGCCGCCGCGGGCGCGTACGTCAACCTGGTGCTCCTGCTGCCCTTCGCGCTCTGGTGGGCGCTCCTGGACCCGTCCGACCCGAACCGCCCGCCGCTCACCGGGATGCTCTTCGTCGGCATCGCGCAGGCCCTGAGCAACCTGGTCCCGCTGCCGCCTCTGGACGGGTATCGCATGCTCGGCCACGCCCTGGGCACCGCCAACCTCGCCCCGGAGACCCGGACCTACCTGGCCCTGCGCCGGCGCGGGCGGGACGCCGTCGCCGCCTACCCGGGGCGCGCCCGCCGTCTCTACACGTCCTACGCCTTCACGGCGGCCGCACTCGTGCTGCTCGCGGCGGCCGGAAGCTGCACCACCGTCGTTCTCCTGCTGCTTTGATGACGTCCCCCCCTCGGAAGATCACGCAACTCATGAATGAGGTACCCGTATGAGCTCCACCTCCCCCACCCCAGATCACGGAGCCCAACCCGCCGTCGAGGTCAACGACGTGATCAAGACTTACGGCGACCGGCGGGCCGTCGACGGTGTCTCCCTGGACGTCCGGCGCGGCGAGTTCTTCGGGCTGCTCGGCCCCAACGGGGCCGGGAAGTCCACCCTGGTGGAGATCATGGAGGGGCTGCGCAAGACCGACTCCGGCTCGGTCACGGTGTTCGGCGAGTCGCCCTGGCCGCGCAACACTGGTCTGCTGCCGCGCATGGGCGTGCAGACCCAGTCATCGGCCTTCTTCGTCCGGCAGACCGTCCACGAGCACCTGCGCACCGTCGCGGCGCTGTTCGGCGCGGAGCGCGAGGCCGTCGACGCCACCCTCGACGCCGTGGGCCTAGGCGGGCAGCACGACGTCCGGGTCGACAACCTCTCGGGCGGCCAGCGGCAGCGGCTCGCCATCGCCTCCGCGCTGGTCCACGGACCCGAGCTGATCTTCCTCGACGAGCCGACCGCCGCGCTCGACCCGGAGGGCCGACGCGATCTGTGGGAGGTCCTGCGGGGCCTCAAGGCGGAGGGCCGGACCATCGTGTACACCACGCACCACCTGGACGAGGCGGAGGCGCTCTGCGACCGTGTGGGCATCCTGGTGGCCGGCCGGCTCGTCGTCACCGACGAACCGCAGCACCTGATCGGCACCTTCGGCGCCACCAGCCGGCTGCTGGTTCCGCTCGGCCGGATCGACGAGCGTGAGGCCTCGTCCCTTCCCGGTGTGGACGGCGTCACCGTGCAGGGCGGACACCTCGTCCTGGAGACCCGCGCCACCGGCCGGGTGCTGGCCGCCCTCGACCCCCTCACCGGTCTGGACGGTGTCCAGACCCGCACCCCCACACTCGAGGACGTCTACCTCGAGATCACCGCCCGGCAGACCCGGGCCCCCCTCACCGCGACCGACACAACCCACACGAACAGCCAGGAGCAGCAGGCATGAGCGCCTACACCGCGCTGACCACGGCGGGCTACCGCGCCCAGGTCCGGGACAAGACGACCGTCTTCTTCACCTTCGCCTTCCCACTGATCTTCCTCGTGGTCTTCGGACTCGTCTTCCGCGGCCGGAGCGTCGAGGAGAGCGGCTTCTCCTACCTCTCCTACACCGCCGCCGGCGTGCTCTCCTGGGGCGTCGCCAACGCCGCCGTCTTCGGCATCGGGTTCACGCTGATGCAGTGGCGCGCGGACGACATCCTCCGGATGATCCGTATGTCGCCCGCCCCGCTGTCCTCCGTCATCGGATCCCGCTACGTCCTCGCCCTGGGCGTGGGACTCGTCCAGTCGGTGCTGTTCGTCGGGGTGGCGATGCTTCCCGGGTTCGACCTGGTGCCCGCGTCCCGGTGGCCCCTGCTGATTCCCGTCATGGTCCTCGGCATCACCACCTTCCTGCTGCTCGGGGTGATCATCGGCAGTATCGCCGACACCCCGGAGTCGGTCGCCGGCATCGCCAACTTCCTGATGCTGCCCATGGCCTTCCTGTCCGGGTCGTTCTTCCCGCTGGACGCCATGCCCGACTGGCTGCAGAAGGTCTCGCTGATCATGCCGCTGCGCTATCTCAACGACGCGGTGTCGGCGGCTCTGACCGGCCGCGGCGACCTGTCCGACGTCGGTGTGGGGTGCGCGGGGCTCGTCGCGTTCGCCGTCGTCTTCGGGGCAGCCGCGGCGCGCACCTTCCGCTGGACGAAGACGTCATGAGCACCACGCCCCGGCTGCTCGCGCACCCGATGGAGGAGGCCCGCGACGCTCTCCAGGCGTTCCTGGGCGACCACTTCGGCGCCGACGCCCCACGGGTTGTGCCGGTCGGTGCCGTCGGCGCGGAGGACGGGGACGCCGGGGCCCCGGACCCCTGGGCCGCGGACCGCTCGACGGCGCTGGTCCACGTCAGCGCCTCGGCGATCCTGCTCGGCCCGTGGGGAGGCGACGGCAGCGCACCCGCCTGCGGCCGCTGTCTCGCCGTACGGTGGCAGCGCCTGCGCAGCCGCAGCGAGCGCAACGCCCTGGAGACCGGCGGCCCGGAGGGGCCCCGCCCGGCGGGCGCCTGGCCGCTGCTCACCAGTCATGTCCAGGACACCGTGGCCGCGCTGTGCGAGGCCCTGTTGAACAGGCCCGGCCCGGTGCCCCCCGCCGGACTTCCCGCCGACCGCGCCCTGCCCCAGGTGACCCGGCTGGACCTGGCCAACTTGCTGATCAGGACGTTCCCGCTGCTCGCCGACCCGCTCTGTCCCGACTGCGGCCCGCCCGTTCAGGCACCGGACAGCGTCCCGCCGCTCACCCCGGCCCCGCGTCCCAAGCCGGATCCCGGCGCCTACCGGCTGCGTTCGGCCTTCGCCCACCCGCTCCCCACCGACGCCCTGGCCAATCCGGTCTGCGGCGCCCTGGGGGCCGGCACCTGGACCGACGTCACCTCGTCGACCACCGCTCCGGTGGCCGGCAGCGTGTTCATCCGGGGGTACGCGGGGCTGCACGACGTCACCTGGAGCGGGCAGGAGAACTCCTTCGCCACCAGCCGCCGGCTCGCCTTCCTCGAAGGCCTTGAACGGTACGCGGGCACCCATCGGCGGGGCGGCTCCGCGCCGGTCGTCGGCTCCTACGACGAGCTGAAGGCCGACGCGGTCGACCCCGCGGTGTGCGGCCTGTACAGCCCGGAGACCTACCGGGACGACCCCCTGGTCGAGCCCTTCGACCCGGGCCGGCCCATCCCCTGGGAGTGGGGCTGGTCACTGCGGGACGAGCACCCCGTACTGGTGCCGTCGCGGCTGGTCTACTACAGCATCCCGCCGGCCGACGACAACTTCGTCTTCGAGTGCTCCAACGGCTGTGCCATCGGCGGCTGTCTGGAGGAGGCGGTCCTGGGCGGCCTCCTCGAACTCGTCGAGCGCGACTCCTTCCTGAACGGCTGGTACGGCGCGGCCCGGCTCCCCCGCATCGACCTGGGGACGGTCGGCAGTCCGACGGCCGCCGCCATGGCCGAGCGGGCCGCCCTGCAGGGCTACGACGTCCATGTCTTCGACAACCGGATCGACCTGGCGATCCCGGCCGTCACCGTGGTCGGCGTCCGCCGGGACGGGGGCCCGGGCACCCTGTCCTTCGCGGCCGCGGCCTCGCTGGATCCGAGGAGCGCGGTCGAGGGGGCACTGTCCGAGGTACTGAGCTACATCCCGCACCTGGCCCGGCAGACCGCCGAGCGCCGCGGCGAACTGGAGGCCATGGCCGACGACTTCTTCCTGGTGCGTCATCTGAAGGACCACCCCCAGCTCTACGGGCTGCCCCGCATGGCCGAGTACGCGCGCGGCTATCTGGAGCCGTCCGTGGCCCGTCCCTTCGACGAGGTGTACCGGGACTGGGAGAGCCGCGGCCGCCCCCGCACCGGCGACCTGCGCGACGACGTCGCCGTGGTCAGGGACGAACTGGTCCGGGCGGGCCATGACGTCATCGTCGTCGACCAGACCTCGCCCGAGCAGGAGCGGATGGGGCTGCGGACGGTCGGCACGGTGGTGCCGGGACTGCTGCCGATCGACTTCGGCTGGAACCGGCAGCGGGCCCTGCTGATGCCCCGGCTGCGCACCGCGCTGCGCCGCGGCGGACACCGGGACCGCGACCTCACCGACGCGGAGATCCGCCGGGCCCCGCATCCCTTCCCGTGAGCCCACCTCCCGCACCCGGGCCTCCCCGCACCGCGATGGAGGCCCGGCCGTTCCCCGGAGTCCGCCCATGAACCCGCCGTCCCCCCACGCCCCGGTCCCGGCACGGGCCGGCCACAACGCCCCGCTCGTGACCGATCAAGACCCGCCTCCGGGCGGGGAGGACCTGCTCACCCGCGCCGGGGACGTTCTGCGCCCCGCTCTCTCCCTCTGTCTGGACCTGCACGCGCATCCGGAACCGTCCGGACAGGAGGCCCGCACCGCGGACCGCTTCGGCCGGCGACTCGCGGCGGCGGCCTGCGAGATCACCCAGGGGGTGGGCGGCCACGGCGTCGTCGGCGTGCTCCGCAACGGGGACGGCCCCCGCGTCTGGCTGCGGGCGGAGCTCGACGCGCTCCCGATGCGCGAGCGGACCGGGCTGCCGTACGCCAGCCGCAACGACGCCATGCACGCGTGCGGCCACGACCTGCACCTGGCCGCCGCGGCCGGCGCCGCCGACCTGCTCGCCCGCCTGTCCCACCGATGGCGGGGCACCCTGGTGGTGGTGGGACAGCCGGCCGAGGAGACGCTCAGCGGGGCCGAGGCCATGCTGCGCGACGGACTGTACGAACGGTTCGGCAGCCCCGGCGTCGTCCTCGCCCAGCATGCCGCGCCGCTGCCCTCCGGCACGGTCGCGCACTCGGCGCGGCAGGCGCCGATGGCGGCGGCCGGCGCGGTGCTCGAGGTGGTGCTGCACGGACAGGGCGGTCACGCCGCCACTCCGCATCTGGCGGTGGATCCGGTCGTCGCCGCGGCCGCCGTCGTCACCCGGCTCCAGAACATCGTCGCCCGCGAGACCGCGCCCGCCGACCAGGTGACCCTGACCGTGGGCACGCTGCGGGCCGGAACGGCCGCCAACGTCATACCGGACCGCGCCGAACTGGGCGTCGGGGTCCGCGCGTCGAGCGAGGCGTCCCTCGACCGGGCGCTGACCGCGGTGCGCCGCATCGTCCTCGCCGAGAGCGCCGCCACGGGCGCCCCCCGAGAGCCCGAGGTGACCGTCACCTCCCGCTCGGCGGCCCTGCGGTGCGACCCGGACACCACCGACTCGATACGGCGCGCTCACACCGGACTCCTGGGGCCCGGACGGGTTCTGCCCTGGCCGGGATCGATGGCCACGGAGGACTTCCCGCTGTTCGGGGACGCCGGAGCCGGCGTCCACGGGCAGCACGGAATCCCGCTGGTCTACTGGATGCTGGGCGTGGTGGGCCCGGACGAATGGCGCCGGGCAACGGCCGACGGCCCTGACGCCTCACCACCCCCGGCCCCGAACCACTCCCCGTACTTCGCCCCCCACATCGGCAGCGCCCTGCGCCCCGCGATCGCCGCGCTGACGATCGCGGCACTCGACCGGTTCGCGGCCACGTGAGAGACCGGCGCCGGAAGAGGGGCCGCGGGCAGTGGCGGTCACGCCTGGGACCTGTCCGGCGCCGCAGGTGCCCGTGCGTCAGGACATGTGCACACAGGACCGCCCGCCCCCGCTGCACTGGGCGCGGGAGCGGGCGGGCCTGTGTCAGCCTTACGGCTTCACACGCAGAACCTGCGGGTCGTGGTCGCTGACCTGGTCGGCGAACTCGGAGTTGATGTGCACCACGTCGTAGGTGACGTGGTTCAGCATGCTCGGGTTCACCATCATGTGGTCCAGCACCTGCGAGTTGCCCTGGAAGACGTAGGAGTAACGCTCGTTCGCCGGCAGGGTGTTCACCAGGTCGGTGAGCTGCTTGCCGTCACCGGTCAAGGTCTTCATCGCGGAGGAGAACTGGTAGTCGTTGTAGTCGCCCAGGGAGACGATGAGTGCCTTGGGGTCGGCGGCCTCGAGCTTCTTGACGAAGGCGTTCTCCAGCGTGGCCTGCTTGTTCCGCTGGATCTCGGAGTTGAGGACGGGCGGCTGGATGCGGCCGGCGACGTTCTGGTCGCCGCCCTTGCTGTTGAAGTGGTTGGCTATCACGAAGATCTTCTTGTTGTTCTTCGTGAGGAACTCGCCGACCAGCGGCTTGCGGCTGCTGTTCCAGGCCTCGTCCGTCGGGGCGATGCGTCCGGGCGAGACGGACAGGTGCGTGTCGCTGCCCTTGCCGACGACGTCGACGGCGGTGACGGAGTCGCCACCGGGCCGGTCCACGAACGTGACCCGCTTCGGGTCGAACAGGAAGACGGTGCGGATGTTGCCACCCGGCTGGCCGCCGTCCTTGTCGTTCACCGGGTTGATCTGACGGTACTCGTAGCGCGGGCCGCCGGCGGCGACGATGGCGTCGGTGAGCTTGGCCAGCGTCTTGTCGGGGTCCACGGTGCCGTCGTCGATGGCGCCGCTGTTGTCCTGGATCTCCTCGACGCCGACGATGGCGGGCGCGCGGAGGTTCGTCACCAGGTTGTGGCCGAGCCGGTCGAACTTGGCCTGCGGGTCGCTCGGCGCGAGGTTCTGCACGTTGTACGTGCCGATGGTGACCTCGTTGGACTTCGCCTCGCTCGTGACCTCGGGCTTGAGGCCGTTGTCCTTGTAGGTACCGAGCTGGCGGGCCGCGAGGATGTAGGTGCCGGCGAACTGGCTGTAGTCCAGCGGGCCCTCGGTGACGCCGGTGAGCTCGTCGCCCACGTTCGCCTTCGGGAACGGGTCCGTGGTGTTGATCGCCTGAACCTGGAGGCGAGCCACGTTCGGGTCGTCGTACGACGGGTAGTAGACGCCGCCGCGCTTGGTCCTGTTGTGGTCGGGGTCGGCCGTGACCCACATCTCGTGGTAGGCGTCCGTGGCGCCGACGACGCGGGCGTCGGAGATCTGGACGTTCATGCCCTCCAGGGACTCGTAGAAGTCCAGGGCGTACTTGGTCGGCTCGAGGTCGAGGTACTCGGTGTTGCCGGTGCTGTCGCCCTTCGGGGACCACGCGGCGGGGATGCTGTTCTTGTCGAGGACGACCGGGGCCGGCAGCGGGTTGCCGCTGGACAGCACGGTGACCGTCGGCTTCATGATCTCGGTCGTCGACTGGATGCCGGTGTCGTAGCCGCCCGGGTAGTACTCGGTGACCACACCGGACACGGTGACGCTGTCGCCGACCTTCACCGTGGGGTTGGAACTGGTGTAGACGAAGATGCCCTCGCTGGTGCGGGGGTCGTTGTCCGGGTTCGGGTCCTGCATCCAGAAGCCCTTGGACGTGGAGGACGTGCTGGTGGTGCGGACACCGGTGACGATGCCGGTGACGTCCTTGACGTTCTTGGTGGACAGCGGGGAGCGCCGGTTGGTGCCCTGGATGTCGTGGATCTTCGCCGAGATCGCGTCGGCGGGGGCGGTCTGGGTCGGCGTCGGGGTCGGCGTGGGGTCACCGCCGGAGCCGCCGCCCTGGCCGCCGGAGTTCTCCGGGGTGGGGGCACCCGCGGCGAAGTCGGCCGCGTTGTCGTCGGTGTCGACCAGGGTCTTGCGGGCGACCGAGGCGGTGTTGCTCGCGCCGGCGGCCGGGCCGGAGCCCTCGCGGACGACGGCGGTGCCAAAGCCGACCAGGTCCTTGATGCGGGGGTCGGCGGCGCAGTCCTCGGCGGTGACACAGGTCAGCAGGTCGGTGCCCTTGACCAGCGCGACGGTGCCGGTGGTGCCCGACATGTTGATGTTGCCGGTGGCGTCCGGGGTGGGCAGTGCGGCGGTGCCGCCGGTGCCTGCGGCCTCCTGGATCAGATAACGGCCGTTGCCGGCGAGGGTGCCGGTGAGGCGGGTGGCCTGCCACTTGGTGGTCGGGCCGGGGTTGCCCGACAAGTACTGGACGCTGTAGTCGGAGAGGTCCAGCGAGCCGGAGCCGGCGTTGGCCAGCTCGATGAAGTCGTTGATCAAGGTGGCGCCGGAGTTGCCGCCGCCTCCGTAGACCTCGGATATGACGGCGTCGGCCGACGGGGTCGCAAAGGCGGAGTGGACGCCCACTCCGGCCAGCACGACCGAGCCGGTGATCGCCAGGGGTATCAGACGCTTGCGCAGAGAAGTCGCGCGGTGTCTTGCGGGGCGGGGCGTTTCAGCGCTGGAGTTCGACACAGGAAGGGTCTCCTTGGGAGCCGGGAAAGCATGAGGGCGCGTGGGGATGCGCCGACCGACCCGGATCCGCTGTCGACGGCCAGGGCCTGGCAAGCGCTCAAGCTACGCGCATAGATACGTCTGAAAAAAGGCCGGGGGTTAAAACGCTTGGCAAACTGTTATCCGGCACCCGGCGCGCCCGACGCCCCGTGCGCGTGGCGACATGACCGGTGGTGAGCCGATCCGATGGGTGCGGCGGCAGGCTGCGCCTTGCGTCGGCCGGTTGGCGAGGTGACACCCGTTCAGAGAGGAACGGCGGGAGGCCGTCAGCCGAGTGTGAAGCGGGCGGGGCCGCCCAGGCTCGCGAGGGCGCAGCACACCGCGAACAGGGTGTCGACATCCACAGACTTTCGTTCAACGGGACGCTTCCGGATCGTCGGCGCCGCCGGGGGGGGGAGGCCACGGCACACCAGGCCAGAGGTCCTGCGGACGCTGCGGCTCCGTCCCGCATCCCAGCGCCGGAAAGTGAACGGCGGGCAACGAGGGTTTCCTCATCTCGAAACCAATGGGTGAGCAGTTGGTCGCGGCAGGGGAAGGTGCGGCGTTCGGAAACTCATCGTTGCTGCTCGGCGACGGCCTTCGCGACGAACCGCGGATCGGCGGGGAGTTCGACGTCCCCAGGTCACCGGCCTTGACGGCCACGGACACGGACCCGCCGGGGGTCAGCCTGGGATCCAGGCGCTCACCAGCGGATTCGGCAGCGGCTGATAGCGGGCGGCGGCGCCGTCGGCGTTCGTCCAGCGCAGCAGCAGGTTCGTCTTCCCGGGCACGGTGGGCGAGGTGAGCAGGGCGGCGGCCTCGGGCAGGTCGTGGCAGGCGAGTTCACGGCGGGCGGCGGGCCAGGGGTCGAGACCCGGGTGGCGTTCGGCGAGGGCGGCGGCGATCTCGCTGAGGTGGTTGACGACCAGGCAGTACACCAGCCGCTCCCATCCGGCGGCCCGGGAGACGTCCGGCAGCAGCTTGACGCCCTCCGCGTCGCGGAAGAGTGCCTGCACGGGCAGGCCGGCGGCGTCCACGGCGATCAGCGAGTTCTGCAGATGGGCCTCCAGGACGACACCGTGCCGCGCGAAGGCGCCGAGGACGGGGGGTATCACCTGGCGCAGATACGCCTCCCACCACAGCGCCGGGTCCGCCGGGCCGTCCAGCGGGTTGCCGTCGAAGCCCTCGGCGAGGGCCGCGGCGAGCAGCGGGGTCGCGCCGGGCACCAGGTGTTCGCCCAGTCCGTCGCGGACGACGACGGCGAGTTCCTCGAAGGCGAAGGCGGCGGTGCGGTAGCCGCGGTCGGACAGCCAGGCCGCCCGGCCCGGCAGGTGGGCGAAGGCGGTCGCGACCGCCGTGTCGGTGCGGCGCAGCCTGCCGAGGTCGTGCCGCCACAACCGCCGCACGTCGTTGGTGATCCGCACGTCCAGACTGAACTTCAGGAAGAGGTCCGTGCCGGGGACGTGGACGGTGCGGACGGCCGCCGTGGGCCACACCGACCGGGCCGTCGTGCCCAGCCGCAGCAGCCGTCCGTCGGCGAAGGCCTCGGCGAGGTCGCGGCCCACCAGTTCGAGCTGCCAGGGGTGGGCGGGCAGCAGCCGGTAGCCGGGCGGGGCCAGGCCCAGCGCGTCGAGCGCCGAGGTGTCGCCCTCCTCGGCGACCAGGTCCTCGCGCACCCCGAGCAGCACCAGGGGGAAGCGGGCGTGTGCCTCGGGCGCGTACGGCAGCCAGGAGGCGGCCGGGCCGCCACCACGCGCCTTGGGCGCCGGGTGGTACGGGTGGCCGGTGACGAGCGCCTGCTCGGACCGGATGTACGGGCCCTCGGGCACCGGCGCGCGGTCGCGGGCGGCGAGCAGCGCCGCCACCGCCTCCCGGCTGTCGATCATCTCGGCGGGCAGTTCGTCGTTGGACAGGCCCGTGTGCCGACGCAGCTCCTCCGCCACGAGTTTGACCAGTTCCGGGTGGTCGATCCGCTGCCAGCCGCCCTCCGCGTACACCTCCGGCGCGGTGGGCCGCCGCCCGTCGCGCACGCGCAGCAGCCGGTCCCCGCCGGGCAGCCGGTACGTCCGCCGGCCGCCCGGATCCGGGTACGGCCGCGCGACCTCGCGGATCAGGCAGTTCAGCAGGGGCGCGGCCGCGTACGCGTCGGCGCGCTCCGCGACGTCGTCGGTGGGGGGCGTGAGCTCCATGCGTTTTACTCGGTCCGTTCGGTCCATAAGTCCACACGGTGCGAAGGTGATCAGTATGTCTGCCCGGCACGCGCCGACCTGACGCCCGCCCGCTATCGGAGGAGTCCGACCGTGCACCGTCCCCCAGCCACCGAGACCGAGGTCGCCGAGGAGCTGGCCGCCGTGCGGCCCGACCTGGTCTCACGGTACGCGGCGCGGCTGCACGACGCGCGGGCCGCCGTACTGACCCGGCTGTGGCGCGCGCTCGCCCACGAGCCGCTGCCGTGGATCACCGGCCGGGAGCGCACACGGGACGCGCTCGTCCTGCGGCTGCGCGACGGCCGCCGGCTGGAGGGGCCGCCGTCCGACCCGTACGCCACCTCCGCGTACGTCACGGCCGTACGTCTGGCCGGGGCGGCCCACGACGATCCGGCGCGGCTGATGAGGGACCTCGCCGTGCCGCACGGCGACTCGCTCGCCGCCGAACTCGGGCACAGTGTCGCCTCGCTGGCGCTGTCGCGGGCCGATCAGCCACCCGTTGAGGAGGCCCACCGCGAGGAGTGGCCGGTGGCGGACTGGCAGTGGGAGCAGCGGGTGGTCGACGGCCACCCCTTCCACCCCAACTGCCGTTCCCGGCCGGGCTTCTCAGTCGCCGAGCAGCTCGCGTACGGGCCCGAGCACCGGCCGTCGGTCGAGCTGGGCCTGGTGCCGGTGCCGGAGCGGGAGTGCCTGGTGAGCGGGGCGTGGCCGAGTGACCTGCGGGACGGCGGGCGGCTGCTGATCCCCGTGCACCCCTGGCAGGCGGCGCATGTGCTCAAGCAGCCGCGCGGGGAACGTGCCCTCGCGGCCCGTCCGCTGCTGTCGCTGCGCACCCTGGCCGTGCCCGGCGGGCTCCACGTCAAGACCTCGCTCAGCGCCCGGCTGACGTCCTCGGTCCGGGACATCTCGGTCGGCTCGGTGACCGCCTCCGCCGCCCTGTCGGACTTCGCCGTGGACCTGGCGGCCCGCACGGACGGCCTGCTGCACATCACCCGCACTCTGGGCGCGGCCACCTCGGGCTCCCCCGATCTGGCGGCTCTGTGGCGCGAGTCGCCCGGGACGTACGCCGCATCCGGGGAGCACGTGGTGCCGGTGGCGGCGCTGCCGACCACGGACCTGCCCGACTCACCCGCCTGGACGGGCGAGTTCACACGCCTGGCGCTGACCGTCGGACTGCGTCTGCTGGAGCTGGGGGTGGCCCTGGAGGCACACGGCCAGAACCTGCTCGTCGTGCTGTCCGAATCCGGCTCCCCGCTGCGGCTGGTCTACCGCGACCTCGCCGACATCCGGATCAGTCCGGCCCGCCTGACCCGCCACGGCATCGGCGTACCGGAGTTGCCCGCCCGGAACCTCACCGACGACCCGACCGCCCTGCGCCGCAAGCTGTTCGGCTCGCTGGTGGCGGGCGCGCTGGCGGGCACGGCCGGATCGGCGGCCGCGCTGCGGGCGGCACTGGAGCCGGCCGTACGGGACCTGCCGCGCACCCCGGACCTCGTGGCGTTGTGCGAACAGCCGCTTCCGGCCAAGGCGTTGACGCTGATGCGGCTGTCTCCCGGCACACCCGGCGACCAGTGGACCGGGCTGCCCAACCCGCTCGTTTTGGTCCCCGGCACGTCCGATCAATAAGATCCGCCGATGATCACAAGACAACGGCTGGCGGCGGGAGTCTGTGCTCTGCTCGCCGCCCTGACGGCCGGGATGGCCTTTCCCGCCGGTGCGGTAGCCGACGAGATGGAGGGGCAGGACGCCCCGAAGGTCGAACTCGTCCTGGACGTCAGCGGCTCCATGCGGACCCGGGACATGGACGGCGGGACGCGGATGGCCGCGGCCAAGCAGGCGTTCAACGAGGTGCTCGACGCGACCCCCGAGGAGGTCCAGCTCGGAATCCGAACCCTCGGGGCCAACTACCCCGGCAACGACAGGAAGACGGGCTGCAAGGACACCGCCCAGCTCTACCCGGTCGGCCCGCTGAACCGCACCGAGGCCAAGACCGCGGTGGCGACGCTGGTGCCGACCGGCTGGACCCCCATCGGACCGGCGCTCCAGAAGGCGGCGACGGACCTCGACGGCGGCAACGGCATGCGCCGGATCGTCCTGATCACCGACGGCGAGGACACCTGTCAGCCGCTGGACCCGTGCGAAGTGGCCCGCGAGATCGCGGCCAAGGGCATCGGGCTGACCATCGACACCCTCGGCCTGGTGCCGGACGCCAAGACCCGCGACCAGCTCATCTGCATCGCGGAGGCGACCGGCGGCACCTACACCTCCGTACAGCACAAGGAGGAACTCAGCGACCGAGTCGGCCAGTTGGTCGACCGGGCAGCCGACCCGGTGGTGACGCCGGTGGCCACGGAGGGCGCCACCGAGTGCGCGAAGGCGCCGACGCTCAAGTCCGGCCTCTACACCGACCGTGAGGAGTTCGGACAGCAGCGCTGGTACCGGGTGGACGTCAACCCCGGCCAGGAGCTGCGGGCCTCGGTGAGCGTCGCCGCGGACCGGGCCGTCGACACCGACTACGGCCTGCTGGTGCGGGCCGTGACGGAGCGCGGCCGGGAGATCGTGCGCGGTGAGGCGGCGGGCAACGGCCGTACGGACGTGATCTCCACGGGTCTGCGCTACCCGAAGCCGGAGAGCGACGACGAGAGCGCCCCGGCCGAGACCGTGTGCCTTCAGATCACCAACGCCTTCTCGGCGGCCTCCGGCGTGAAGACCACGCCGGGTCTGCCGCTGGAGCTGACCGTCGACGTGGTGGACGGTCCGGGCAAGTCGAGCGATGTGGCCTCCTTCGGTCTCGGCCGCGGCTGGTGGCTGCTCGGCGCGCTGGTGCTCACCGGCTTCGTCGCGGGCCTGCTGTGGGGCTGGGTGTCGCGTTGGCGGGTCGCAATCTGGAGGACGAACTGATGCGTATCACCCGTGTGTTGGGCGCCGCTCTGCTGGCGCTCGGGCTGGCCGCGGGCCCCGCGGCAGCCGACTCGTCACCCTCGGCGGATCCGTCCGGCGACAGCGGGGCGCCCAGCCAGGCGGGCACCTCGTTCCGTAGCGCGACCGAGATCGAGCAGGGGCAGCAGGCCACCGCCAGCGGCTCCACCGGCGACTACCTGTACTGGTCGTTCGCCGCGGACGCCGGGCAGCGCCCCACCGTCAAGGCGACGGTGAAGCTGCCCGAGGCGCACGCCTCGCAGACCTGGCAGATCGACGTCTACGACGGTCTGCGGCGCCGCCAGTCCTGCCAGTACGGCGCCCAGACCCGCACCGCCGCACAGGGCACGGCCTCGGTCGAACTCGCCTGCGTGCTGCGCACGGTGCGGGCCTGGTCGGAACCGTGGGCCAACGACCCGCTGCCGGGCACGTACTACATCCGGCTCATGGCGGCCGGTCTGCCCGCCTCCGACCTGGGTCTGCCGGTGAGCGCCGAGGTGCGGGCCGACTCCAAGGACATCGGCGGCGCCGCGGCGGTCGACGGCTCGCTCGCGCAGCCGCTGACCCCGGGCATCGCGGTCAAGTCCGAGCAGGACGGCAGCGGTTCGCAGGACGACCAGGGTTCGAAGAAGTCGGCCGTGCTGTCCAGCATCGAGCCGGACGGCGGCTGGTCCTCCACCTGGTGGTCGGACCGATGGGTGTGGACCGGGATCGGCGGCCTGCTCGCCGCGCTCGCGGGCATCGGCGGGTACGCGCTGACGCGCGGCTCGGGACGCCCGTCGCGCATACCGCCGGGCGTCTGACGGCAGTTCCGCCCGACGGCACCTCGGAAGGCCCGCTCCTCCTTTGGGGCGGGCCTTCTCTCATGCCCCGCGCAACGCCTTGGCCGCAGAGCCGTCCCCGCCCACCTCGACGCGCCCGTCCCGTACCGCGTCCACCAGGCCCAACTCCCCGCGGCTGACGGCCGTACACGTGACGGAGTCGAGAGCCAGCCGGGCGTCCGGCTCCACCGGCGCGGGTCCGCACCCGTAGAGCGGGCCCTCCACGGCTCCCAGCCACAGATGGAAGTCGCCTTCCTCCAGCCGGACTTCGACGACGCCCGTCCCGATCCCCGCCTCCTCCAGGGCGCGCAGCAGGGGCAGCGCGAACCAGTGCGCGCGCAGCGCGTCGGTGGGCCGCCGCTCCCCCAGCTCCGTCCGCCCCCACTCCCCGAGCGCCCGCAGTACCGGCAGCAACTCACGCCCCCGCGAGGTGAGTTCGTAGACGTGGACGGCTCCGGGCGGCGGCAGCCGGCGCCGGGTCGTCAGCCCGTCCCGTTCCATGTCCTTCAGCCGTGAGGCGAGCATGTCCGTGCTCACGCCCGGCAGGTCGGCGTGCAGATCGGTGTACCGGCGCGGACCGGCCAGCAGCTCCCGGACGATCAGCAGGGTCCAGCGGTCGCCGACGGCATCGAGCGCGCGGGCGGCGGAGCAGAACTGGTCGTAGCTACGGCGAGGTGACATGCGACGCAGTGTAGACGGGTTGTTGGACTTTCCAAGCTCCCGCTTGGTAAAACCAAGCAAGACCAGTTACCGGAAGGGAAGCGGCGCATGGAGTTCCGGCAGTCGAGCAAGCTCAGCGAGGTCTGTTACGAGATCCGCGGCCCGGTGATCGAGCACGCCGACGCGCTGGAGGAGGCCGGTCACAGCGTGCTGCGGCTGAACACCGGCAACCCCGCGCTGTTCGGCTTCGAGGCACCGGAGGAGATCCTCCAGGACATGATCCGGATGCTTCCGCGGGCACACGGCTACACCGACTCGCGCGGCGTCCTCTCCGCCCGCAGGGCCGTCGCCCAGCGCTACCAGAACCTCGGCCTGGAGGTGGACGTCGACGACGTCTTCCTGGGCAACGGCGTCTCGGAACTGGTCTCGATGGCTGTGCAGGCACTGATCGAGGACGGCGACGAAATCCTCGTGCCCGCACCGGACTTCCCCCTCTGGACGGCCGTGACGACGCTGGCCGGCGGCACGGCGGTCCACTATCTGTGCGACGAACAGGCCGACTGGTACCCGGACCTGGACGACATGGCCTCGAAGATCACCGACCGTACGAAGGCCGTGGTCGTCATCAACCCCAACAACCCGACCGGCGCGGTCTACCCCAAGGAGGTCCTGGAGGGCATCTGCGACCTCGCCCGCCGCCACGGCCTGATGGTCTTCGCGGACGAGATCTACGACCAGATCCTCTACGACGACGCCGTCCACCACTCCACCGCCGCGCTCGCCCCGGACCTGGTCGTGCTCACCTTCTGCGGCCTGTCCAAGACCTACCGAGTGGCGGGCTTCCGCTCCGGCTGGCTGGTGGTCACCGGCCCCAAGCAGCACGCGAAGGACTATCTGGAGGGCCTGACCATGCTGGCCTCCATGCGCCTGTGCGCCAACGTCCCCGCCCAGTACGCGATCCAGGCCGCCCTCGGCGGCCGCCAGTCCATCCGCGAACTGACCGCACCGGGCGGCCGGCTGCACGAACAGCGGAACGTGGCCTGGCAGAAGCTCAACGAGATCCCGGGCGTGACGTGCGTGAAGCCCAGGGGCGCGCTGTACGCGTTCGCCCGCCTGGATCCCAAGGTCCACCGGATCCACGACGACGAGAAGTTCGTCCTGGACCTCCTCCTGCGCGAGAAGATCCAGGTGGTCCAGGGCACGGGCTTCAACTGGCCGGCCCCGGACCACTTCCGCATCCTCACGCTCCCCCACGCGGACGTCCTGGACACGGCGATCAGCAGGATCGGCCGGTTCCTCGGCGGATACCGGCAGTAGGTCCGGCACCGCGCCTCCCGGGCCCGCGGCCGTCCCGGGCCCCTCCGGCCAGGGGAAACTCCTCCGAGCCCGCGACCCGCGCCGTGTTACGGTCCCGGTGCCGGCCGCGGGACTTCGGTGCGACTTCCGGAACCTGCCTATGAAGCAATGATTCGCAGCTCGTGCCCCCATTCCCCGGCCGGCCCCGGCAAGGGAGTGCCGACCAGCCCCGGCAGGGGGCCGCGAGTGAACGGGTGAGGGCATGGACGAGGGCATGAAGTCGTCCGGGGATCCGATCGCGGCCGAGGACGTACTGCTCTTCGTCAACGCCGCGATCACCGCGACCGGCCAGCGCGAGTTCCGCTCCGACGCGGCGGCCCAGCGGCTCTCCCTCGACTTCCTGCACGCCTACACGCTGGGCAACTACCGCGACCTCTACGCGGGCGTGCTCGCCCTCGACATCAACGACCACAACGCGGCGCTGATCGTCCGCCGGCTGCTGGAGACCGCCCGCGAGGCCACCGCGGACCAGCGCCGCAGCGAGGGCCGGCTGATCGCCGGACGGCTGGCGCTGCTGCCGCCGCAGCGCGTCTACGGACTCTTCGGCGCCCTGCGCCGCTCCGGGGTGAACAACCGCCGCACCCGCGCCCTGCTGCGCGACTGGCTGGCCGCCCGACCCGATCCGGCCCTCGACGCCGTCAAGTACCGCAACGGCCTCAAGCGGGCGCTGCGGCACGCGCATCTGTCGCCGGACGACGCCGAACTCGGCGCCTTCCTCTTCGCTCCGCACAGCCGCGCCCGCTACGACACGCCGATCCTGGAGGCCTGGCGGCGCGCGCACTACGAGCAGGCGGTGCTCTACGAACTCCCGTACACCGTCGCGGAGGGCTTCGCCGCCAGGCACGGCATACCGCGCGGCGTGTTCCTGGAACGCATCGCCCCCCGGCTCACCCGCCTGGAGACGCTGCGGCTCCAGGAGGCGGCGCGGCAGCACGGTCCCGCGGCGGCGCGGGCGGTGGCGGCCGACCTGTCCCGGATGCCGCTCACCCGGCTCGCCGGGTACGTGCTCTCCCTCACCGCACCGGAACGGGTCGCCCGGCGCGAGGAGCTGACCGGCGCGCTGCGCACGGCCGCCCTTCGGACGGCGGGCCGGCACCGGGGAACCTGGGGCCGGGTGGCCGCCGTCCTGGACGACAGCTTCTCCTCCTCCGGTTCGGGTGTGAAGCGGCGCCGGCCGCTGGCGGTCGCCCTGGCCTGCCACTACCTGCTCGAAGCGCTCGCCGGCCACTACACCGGGCTGTGGACCTCCGGCCGCGGCGACGCGCTCCTGGCCCACCCCGTCGGCCCGACCCCGCTGGGTGAGCGGATCCTCGACGGCCTGGAGACGGCACCGGAACGTCTGGTGATCGTCTCCGACGGCTGGGACAACTCTCCTCCCGGGCTGGCGGGTGAGGTGCTCCGGACCTGGCGCACCCGCCTCGATCCGGCCCGCCGCACCAGCGTGGTGCACCTCAACCCCGTGTACGACGCCGAGGACTTCGACGTGCGCCGGCTGTCCGCACGGGTGCCGACGGCGGGCATCCGCGACGCCGAGGACCTGCCCGCGCTCGTCGAGATCGCGCAGTTCGCCGAGGGCCGGACCGGCCTGGCCGACCTGACGGCCTACCTGGACTCCCGCGCGGCGCGGCTCACCGCCGCCGCGGACCGGCGGGCGGAGAGGAACCCCCGATGACACCGCACGGACTGCTCGACGGGCTGGAGACCCGCCCCGCGCAGGTGTGGGGCGCCGTACGGCTGGTGCCGCTCGTACGGGCCGAGCCGATCCAGGACCTGCGCCTGCACCCGCGAATCCACGACGGACCGGGCGAGGTGGACCTGGGCCGGGGACGGAGCTACTGCTCCTACGTCCCGCACAGCTTCGTCGCCGACTGGACCGGGGACGGCTCACCCGCCGCGGCCTACGGAACACAGCTGACCGACGGGCGGCCCGAGCAGGAAGTCGGGTTCGCACGACTGCACTTCCACCGCCGGGCGGCCCGCCGGGAGGCCCGGCACCGGCTGCGTTTCCTGCCGCTCCACCTCGCGCTGGAGGGCTATCTCGCACTTCACTTCGGCGGTCCCGCCGTCGCCTGGGAGCACTGGTCGCACCGAGCCGTGCGTCAGGGGCTCTCCCCGCGTGTCGAGGCCGCCTACCTCGGCACCGAAGTACTTGGACTGGCCGACGCGTTGCGCGTCTTCGAGATCCACCCGGGCCAGTGCGGCATGCTGATCCATCTGGCCGACGCGCCCGCCGCGGCGTTCGTGGTGCCGCACCCGGAGGACTACCGCACCCTGCACCCGACCCTGCTCCAGGACCTCTACGGCGACCTGGTGCACCACTACGCCACCCTGATGCCTCCCGTCACGGACTTCCGCGCCCGCATCCCCGACACCCGGATCCGCACGCTCGCCGACCTGCGGGACGCCGCGGCGGAACAGACGGCGCGGTGGGCCGACTTCCACGACACCACGATGGCGGCCGGACTGCTGGACCAGCCGAGCACCTGGCAACTGGTCCGGCGCATGGGCCGCTTCACCCTCTCCCGCTTCCTGCCGCCGTTCCGCCCCAAGCAGGACAACCACATCGGCGAGGCGATCACCGACGAACACGGCCGGACCGTCTACCTCAAGACCTTCCGCCTCTCGGAGAGCCAGGTCCGCCGCGGCCACCTCCTCACGCACCTCGCCGCCCACGACTGGCACCTCCCCGCCACCGCCACCGCCCTCGGCCTGACCGAGCCCCAACTGGCCCTCCGCCTGGAGGCGTCCGGCTTCGCCCACCTCCTCCGTCAGGACGTCCTGGACCACTACCGCAAACAGAACCGCGCCGGAAACCCCTGACCAGAAGCGGAGATCGGACGCCGCGAGACGGCGGGACCGGTGGAAGAAGGCACCCCCCGAACACCGGGCTCGTGCCAGGCAGGAGGAGCAGGAAGAGAAGCCACGCGAGGCCTTGCCTACGTATCCCGTCGACCATCGTGGCTACATCACACCGCACCCGGAGGACTACCCCGCCCTGTCGCGGCAGCGGGCGGTCCGCATCGCCGGGGAGATGGGGCTGCGTGCCGAGACGTGGGGGAACAAGGGGTCGTGGCGGTACGAGGAGAGCGTGGTCGAGGAAGTGCCGCTCGACTGAGCCGGAGGGGCCCGGGCTAGTGAGGATCGTCCGCGTCCGAGGGGGTTTCCCAGTGGAAGGACGCGAGGGTGACCTGGTCCTCGTCGGGCTCGGTGTCGTCGTCCTGTTCACGGCGGGTCAGGTGGCCGAGGGCCACCATCGCGCCGAGCAGCAGGCCGATCAGGCAGATCAGGCCGAGTACGAGCGCGGCCAGGCTCAGCAGCGTGTTGCCGACCAGGTCGGCCAGTATTCCGATCGGGTCCAGACATCCGCACGCCAGCATGCCGATACGTTCCCCGCCGGCGGCGCGGTCGGGACGCCGCGTTGCCGATCCGTGCTCCGAAAGTGCCCGGGCCGCGATGCCCCGCCGTGGGCGCGTGAGTCCGCCGGAGCGGGGACGCGGGCTCGTAGCCTGTGACGCATGGGTGATCTCTTTCTCGTACGGCACGGCGAGACCGAGTGGTCGCGGTCCGGGCGGCACACCGGGTGGACGGACGTGCCGCTCACCGAGCGCGGGCGGGAGGAGGCACGGCGGCTGGTGCCGTTGATCCGCTCGCACCGGATCGGGGCCGCGTTCGTCAGCCCGTCGCAGCGGGCGCGGGAGACGGCCCAGCTCATCGGGGTCCACGACGCGCGGGTCGACACGGATCTGCGGGAGTGGGACTACGGCGGCTACGAGGGCGTCACCACCGTCGAGATCCAGCGGACGTGGCCCGGCTGGTTCCTGTTCACGGACGGGGTCGCCCCGGGACCGCCGGAACATCCCGGGGAGAGCGTGGAGCAGGTCGGGGAGCGGGCCGACCGGATGCTGGGCAAGGTGGACGCCGCGCTCGCCAACACCGAGGGGGCCGTCGTGCTGGTGGCCCACGGGCACTTCCTGCGGGTGCTCACCGCCCGGCGGCTCGGACTGCCGCCGTCGGCGGGCGCGCTGTTCCAGCTGGCCACGGGCACGGTGTGCCGGCTGGGCACGGAGCACGGGCGGCCGGTGATCGCGGGCTGGAACATCCGGGCGACCCCGTCGGCGTAAGCGGCGGCGGCACGTTGTCGGACCCGGGTCGTAGTCTTCGAATGGGCCGTTCGACGGCTGTTCGACGATTCGGGGAGGCCGCGCCGTGACACGACCACCTACCGCCGCGCAGCGCCGCGTCATCGACGCCGCCGACCCCGTGACCGGCCGGCTCAGGGGTACGGAGGCGCAGCTCGCGGCGCTGGCGAAGCGGGGGCTCGCCTTCCGGCATCCACGGCCGCCGCACGACCACTTCCTCACCCCGGCCGGACATCGGATACGGGAGGCGGAGGAGGTGACGAAGAAGGCGCCCGACGTCGGGGAGGCGCCTGCCGGTACCGGCGTGTTCTCCGCCCGCGTCGGCGGCGAGGAGGCCCCGTACGACGGTCCCGGGCGGGTGCGCGAGGTGCACAGCGCCTGGCAGGGACTGCTGGAACTGCGCCGGATGACCAACCCGGACGGTGCCGTCGAACGGCCCTGCGGCTGGGAGCGCGCGCATCTGGTGCGGGCCGCCGCGCTCGCCCTGGAGGCGGCGGGACAGCGGCCCGCGGGGCCGGACGCGGACGGATACCGGGTACGGGCGACCCCGCAGCCGGAGGCGGTCGCGGTGTACGGGCCGGACGGCGCGGCACTGCGGGCGTGCGCGGCCGCGCTGGAGCGGGCGGGCTGGCAGGCCGGGGAGTACACCGAGCCCCGGACCAGGGCCCGGTACCTGCTGGCGTCGCCGCGCAGGATGTGACGGCCGTGCCAGGATCGGTGGGTCCGAGCGGCGTACGAGAAGGGGACGCGGTGAGCGAGCCGTTTTCCGTCCGGGTGACCGTCCGCGGTGACGAGACCGATGTGCAGGAGCACCTCAACCAGGCCGTGTACCTCAACTACGCGGAGCACGCCCGCTGGTCGTTGCTCCACCAGGCTGCCGGGATCAGCCAGGCGGGCCTCCTGTCCGGCGGCGTGGGGCCGGTGGCCCTGGAGACGACGATCCGCTACCCGCGTGAGCTGCCGGCCGGCGACGAGGCCGAGGTGACCTGTGCCTTCGAGTGGGGCGGGGGCAAGACCTTCCGCATCCGGCGGACGGTCCGGAAGGCCGACGGCGCGGTGGCGGCCGAGATCGACGCGGCCGTCGGCCTCCTGGACCTCAAGGCGAGGAAACCGGTGCCCGCTCCGCACGACCGCTTCAGGCAACTGGCGACGGATCCCGCACTGTTCGGGCTGTGACACACACGGCGGGAGGGGCACGGCACAGCGGCCGTACCCCTCCCGAAGATCGGCGCGGTGGCCGCCCCTCCCGAGGGCCCGCGCGGCGGCCGTACCCCTCCGGGGGATCAGCGCGCCACCGCGATCTCCTCCCCCGCCTCCATCGGATGGGTGACGTCCTGGGCGTCCACCAGCCCGGGCCTGCCCAGGTGGTTGAACACGAAGTTGAGCAGGACGGCCGCGACGCAGCCCGTGGAGATGCCGGAGTCGAGGACGATCCGGGCGGTCTCCGGGAAGGCGTGGTAGAAGTTCGGCGCCGTGATCGGGATGATGCCGACGGCGATCGAGACGGCGACGATCAGGACGTTGTTGTCCTTGTCGAGGCCGGCCCGGGCCAGGGTCTGGATGCCGCTGGCGGCCACCGAGCCGAACAGGACCACGCCCGCGCCGCCGAGCACCGGGCGCGGTACGACGGCGATGAGCGAGGCGGCCATCGGGCACAGGCCCATCAGGACCAGGAAGCCGCCGCCGAAGGCCACCACGAAGCGGCTGCGGATCCGGGTCATGGCCACCAGGCCGATGTTCTGCGCGAAGGCACTGCACATGAAGCCGTTGAACAGGGGGCTGAGGGCGGAGCCGAGGGTGTCGGCGCGCAGGCCGGCGGCGATCGTCTTCTCGTTCGCCGGGCGTTCGACGATCTCACCGAGGGCCAGCATGTCCGCGGTGGACTCGGTCATCGAGACCACCATCACCACGCACATCGACAGGATCGCGGCGACCTGGAACTGCGGCGCGCCGAAGTGGAAGGGGGTCGGGAAGCCGACCACCTGGGCGTCCGCCACCGGGCCGAAGTCCGTGACGCCGAACGGGATCGCGATGACCGTGCCGGCGATCAGCCCGAGCAGGACCGCGATCTGCTTGACGAAGCCGCGGGTGAAGCGGCGCAGCAGCAGGACGATGACCAGGGTGGTGCCGGCCAGGGTGAGGTTCGTCGCCGAACCGTAGTCGTGCGCGGCCGGGTTGGGGCCCTGGGCCCAGCCGAAGGAGACCGGCAGCAGGGAGACACCGATGAGGGTGATCACGGTGCCGGTGACCACCGGTGGGAAGAAGCGGATCGCCTTGCAGAAGATCGGCGCGGCCAGGAAGCCGAGGACGCCCGCCACGATCACCGCGCCGAAGATGATCGGCAGGGCGTCGGACTTGTCCTTGGTGGCGGCGACGACCGCCGTCATCGGGGCGACACCGGCGAAGGTGACGCCGTTGACGAAGGGGAGCCGGGCGCCGATCTTCCAGATGCCGAGGGTCTGGAGGAAGGTGGCGAGACCGGCCGTGAACAGGCAGGCCCCGGTGAGGAACGTCAGCTCGGTGCCGGACAGGCCCACGGCGGCGCCGACGATCAGGGGCGGGGCGACCACGCCCGCGTACATGGCGGCCACATGCTGAAGGCCGCTGGTCGCCATCTTCAGGATGGGGAGTTTCTCGTCCACGGGATGGGTGGTGGACTCGGCTGGCTGTAGCGCCTCGTCACGGGACGTGGGGTGAGCGGCCACGGCGGCTCCTCCGGTCGGTTGACACGTCGTCTTCGACGTGGGTGTCTGGGAGGTGGTGCGTGTGGTCGTGCGGGACCGGGTCGGGCCCTCGGTGGGGTCCGCGGGGCGAACGGAGACCGTTCCGGGGCGCGTGTCCAAGCGCGCCCCGGAGCCGGCCCGCCGCGGACCCCGCTCGGGTCCACGGCTACCGGTCGGGAGCCGTCCCTCCCGCCCGGAGTTCCTCAGTCGGTCAGCTCTGCGCGGTGATGCGCGCCAGCCGCTGTGCTTCGGCCCGCGTGGCGCGGGCGATGGCGTCCTCGTCGACGGTCAGCAACCGGCCGTCCTCGACGATCTGCCGCCCGTCCACGAAGGAGGCGGTGACCGGTGCCGCCGCGCCCAGGACCAGGGCGGTCACCGGGTCGGCGATCGAGGCGTGGGCCAGCGTGTCCATCCTCCACAGCACCAGGTCGGCCAGCTTGCCCGGCTCCAGCGAGCCGATCTGGCCGGCCCGGCCGAGTACCCGGGCGCCGCCGTAGGTGCCCAGGCGCAGCGCCTGACGGGCGTTCAGGGCCGCCTCGCGGTGTGCGCCGAGGCGGTTGATCAGCAGGGCGTTGCGCAGTTCGGTGTGGAGTTCGCCGGACTCGTTGGAGGCGGTGCCGTCGACACCGAGGCCGACCGGGACGCCGGCCGCCAGCATGTCGGGGACCCGGGCGATTCCGGCCGCGAGGCGGGCGTTGGAGGAGGGGCAGTGCGCCACACCGGTCTTCGTACGGGCGAAGGCGGCGATGTCGGAGTCGTTCATGTGGACGCAGTGCGCCATCCACACGTCCTCGCCCAGCCAGCCCGTGGACTCGAAGTAGTCGGTGGGGCCCTTGCCGAACAGCTCGTGGCAGAACTTCTCCTCCTCGACCGTCTCCGAGCCGTGGGTGTGCAGCCGTACGCCGAGGCGGCGGGCCAACTCCGCGGCCTGCTGGAGCAGTTCGGTGGAGACGGAGAACGGGGAGCAGGGGGCGACGGCGATCTGTGTCATGGCGTCGAAGGAGGCGTCGTGGTGCCGCCGAACGGTCTCCTCGGTGGCGGCGAGCGCGCCCTGGAGCGTCTCCACGGCGAAGTCCGGCGGCAGCCCGCCGTCCTTCTCGCCGCGGTCCATCGAACCGCGGGCCAGGGTGAACCGCACGCCCGTCTCGCGGGCCGCCCGGATGATCGCGCCGGACAGGTCTCCGGAGCCGTGCGGGAAGACGTAGTGGTGGTCCATGGCGGTGGTGACGCCGCCGCGGGCCATCATCGCCAGCGACCCCTGGGCCGCCGCGTACACCATCTCCTCGTCGATGCGCGCCCAGGTCGGGTAGAGCGCGACGAGCCAGTCGAACAGGTTGTGGTCGGTGGCCAGGCCCCGGGTGATCCACTGGTAGAAGTGGTGGTGGGTGTTGACCAGACCGGGCGTGGCCAGATGGCCGCTCGCGTCGATGCGGCGCACCACGTCCTTCAGACCCTCGGGGGCCTTGCCCGCGCCGACCGACTCGATCCGGTTGCCGGCGAGGACGAGGTGTCCGGAGGCGTACTCGGTGTCGTCCGCGTCCACGGTCGCGATCGCGCAGTTCTCGATGACGATGCGCTGGGCTGCCGATGGTGCCATTGCGCTTCCTTGTCTTTGGTGGCGGCCCGTGGACGTGGGGCGTCCACGGGGAGGGCACGGCAGGACCCTAGGAGGATTTGAGTGCCGGAGCCGTGCTGCTCCGGGTGCCGAGGTGGTGGAAGAACAGGTTGAGCATGACGGCGACGATGGCGCCGGCGCTGATTCCGGAGCCGAGGACGGTCTGCGCCCAGGCGGGGAACTGGGTGTAGAAGGTGGGCGCGGCCAGCGGGATGATGCCGGCGCCGAGGGCCACGGCGACCAGGATGATGTTGGAGCTGTCGTCCAGTCCGGCCTCGGACAGGGTGCGGATGCCGCTGACGGCGATCGAGCCGAAGAGCACGATGCCCGCGCCTCCGAGGACCGGCATGGGCACCAGGGAGACGACCGCGCCGAGGACCGGGAAGGCGCCGAGGAGCAACAGGGCGGAGCCGGCGACGGCGACGACGTAGCGGCTGCGCACCCGGGTCAGCGAGACGACGCCCACGTTCTGGGCGAAGGCCGAGGTGGGGAAGCCGCCGAAGACGGGGCCGAGCAGGGTGGCGAGGCCGTCGGTGCGCAGGCCGCGGGTGATGGTCCGGGCGTCGGCGCGGCGGTCGCAGATCTCGCCGAGGGCGAGCATGCCGGCGCTGGACTCGGTCATCAGCACCAGCATCACGATGCACAGCGACAGGATGGCCGCGGGCTGGAAGACGGGGGCGCCGAAGGCGAAGGGGGTGGGCAGCGCGGCGACCGGGGCGGACGCGAGGCCGCGGAAGTCGGCCATGCCGAACGGAAGGGCGGCCAGGGTGCCGATGAGTAGTCCGAACAGCAGGGCGACCTGCTTGACGAAGCCCTTGCCGAAGCGCTGGATCAGCAGGATCACCACGAGGGTGAACGCGGCGAGGGCGAGGTTCTTCATGGAGCCGAAGCCGGCGGCGGTCCGGTCCCCGCCCTGCGCCCAGCCGACGGGCACGGGCATCAGGGTGACCCCGATGAGGGTGATCACCACGCCGGTGACCAGCGGCGGGAAGAACTTCAGCAGCCGTCCGAAGAACGGGCCGACGGCCAGGCAGAAGGCGCCGGCGACCATCACCGCGCCGTAGATCGCCGGGAGTTGGTGTCCCTTGGCGTTGTTCTCGGCGATGGCGAGGATGGGGGCGATGCCGGCCGAGGAGGCGGCGTTCACGAACGGCAGGCGGTTGCCCACGAGTTGCCTGACGCCGATGGTCTGGAGGATCGTCGCGACGCCGGCGATCAGCAGGCTGGCGGCGATGAGCCGGGTGCGGCCCGCGATGTCGAGTCCGCAGGCCTGGCCGATGATGAGCGGAGGGGTGACAACGCCCGCGTACATGGCGGCGATGTGCTGGAGCGCGGCGGGGACGAGCCGCGAGGGGTGGAGCTTCTCGTCGACCGGGTGCACGGACGTGACGGCGTCCTCGGTGTGCACCGGCGGGGTGGAACACGGGCCTTCGACGGGCCCTTGAGCAGGCAGTGCCATTTCGTTCCCTCCGGTGTGGCGCGCCACCGGTCCGGAGCGGGTCCGGTGGCGCGCGTCCCGCGTCAGAGGTTTGTCATGTCGACCGGGATGAGCTGCTCGGCGCCGTCCCGCAGGATGGTGGCCTCGATCAGGCCGTAGGGGCGGTCGGCGGCGTAGTAGACGGCGCCGTCCTTGGCCGCGTTGTCGATCCCGAAGGGCGACAGGTCCGAGCGGAAGTGGTGCTTGTTGGGCATCGAGAAGCGGATCTCGTCGACCTCGTCGCGGGAGTTCAGCACCCGCACACCCATCTCGAAGAGGGTCTGCTGGAGCGAGTACGAGTAGGTCTCGGCGAACGCCTGGAGCGCGTGCTTGCGCACCCCGTTGTACGAGCGCTCCCAGTCGGGGGCGTGCGAGTCGATGCCGTTCCAGTTGTGCCGCCACCAGGTGGAGACGGTGGTGGCGAGGATGCGGTCGTGGTCCTCCTGAAGGGAGGTGTACTTGTCCTTCAGGAAGCCGAAGAACTCGGAGTTGGTCGAGTTCAGGACGGTCAGGTCCTTGAACCCGGAGAGCACCTGGATTCCGTGGCCGTCGTAGGTGATCTGCGCGACGCGGGTCTCCTGGCCCTTGCGGACGAAGGAGTGGGCGATCTCGTCGGAGCCGACGAAGCGCGCGCCGGACTGCGCGGTCTCGATCCGCTCCCAGGCGTACTCCTCGATGCGGATGCGGGCCCGGTGGATGGGCTCGGTGTTGTCCACGAAGTGGCGGGCGAGCCTGACGCCGAAGTCTTCGGCGCTCTGGATCCCGTGCTCCTTGGCGAAGGCGAACACCGTGTTCTTGGTGGTGTCAGTCGGCAGGACGTTCGCGTTGGAGCCGCTGCGGTGGACCTCCTCCATGTCGCCGGAGAGGGCGACGGAGACGTTCAGGTCCTTGATGTGGTGCGTGTCGCCGGCACGCGTGATCTTGACGACTCGGTTCTCGGCCTTGCCGTACTGGTTCTGTCCCAGGACGAAACGGGTCATGGTGTCGGTCAGCTCCCTCGGTAAACGGAGTAGCCGAACGGGTTGAGCAGCAGCGGAACGTGGTAGTGCTCACCGGGCACCACCGCGAAGGTGATGGTGACCTCGGGGAAGAACACCGGCCGGCCGTTCTCGCTGTCCCGGAGCGCGGGGGCGTCCTGCTGGGCCGCGGCTTGCTTCTTGGCGAAGTACGTCTCGGTGTCGAACTCGAGCCGTACGTGGGTGGTGCCCTCCGGCGGCGCCGGAAGATCCTTGCACCGCCCGTCGGCGTCGGTCGAGGATCCGCCGAGCGCCTGCCAGTCCGCTTCCCGCCCGCAACGGGCCAGGATGTGGACGGCGACGCCCTCGGCGGGGCGGCCGGCGGAGGTGTCCAGGATGTGCGTGGACACGGAGGCGGTGGTCTCGGTGCTCATGGTTTCCTCTTCGGGCGTCTTCTCAGGCGACTTCGAGCAGTCGGGCGAGCCGGATGCGGTTGATCTTCCCCAGTTCGCTGCGGACGATCTCGCGTTCCTGCTCCGGCGCGTTGCCGATCCGCTCCTTGAGCGCGTCGCGCATCTGCTCGCCGGTCCGGCCGGTGGCGCAGATGAGGAAGACGTGGCCGAACTTGTCCTGGTAGGCCAGGTTGAGGTCGAGCATCTCGGCCTTGAGTTCCTCGGAGACGCCGGCCATGCCGCGCTGTTCGCGGGCCGATGCCGGGTCGCCGGGCTTGGGACGACCTATCGGCGGGTGGCCGGCCATCGCCTCCCCGAGGTCCGCTGGGGTCAGCTCCGCCATGGCGGCGTCGCTCGCGGCTTCGAGGTCTTCGGGGGTGCCGCAGGGGCGGGCCGCCAGCAGCCGCTCGGCCCAGGCCCTGCTGGCGCACGCCTCCAGAAGGGCGGCTCGGGCCGCGTCTTCGGGGAGGGCGTTGAATCGGGCGAGGCCCGGTGGCGTTGCGGTCGAAGTCACGGGAGCCTCCGTGGGCTGTTGACGGCCTTCGCGTTGAACGGGCTGCGGATAGCTAACGCCCTGACGAACACTGCGTCAACAGTTTGTTGAAAATTCCGGGACGCCGGGCCCGTGGGCGGCTCAGCCGCGCTTGTCGCGGTTGAGGTAGTTGTAGACGGTGAAGCGGCTGACGCCCAGCGCGCTCGCCACGGTCTCCACCCCGTGCCGGACGGAGAAGGCTCCGCGCGCCTCGAGCACCCGCACGACCTCCTGCTTGGCCTTGCGGTCCAGGTCCGCGAGCGGCATGCCCTGCTTGCGCTCCATGGCGGCCAGGATGTGGTCCAGCGAGTCGGCGAGCTGCGGCAGGCGTACGGCGACGGCGACGGCACCCTCCCAGGAGAGCACGACATCGTCGGGGCCCGCCTCGTCCGGCGGGAGCATCCGGCCGCCGATCGCGTCGACCAGCGGCTTCAGGGCCGCGATGAAGGGCTCCTCCCCGATCACCTCCCGTCCTCCCCGATCACGGTGACCTGAAGGGAGATCCGGGTGGCGCCGGCCCGGAGGGTCCTGCGCAACAGGGCGTCCACGGCGTCCAGGACGGCGTCGGTACCCCCCTCGGCCGTGTTGCCGAACGGGCCGACGTCCACGGCGTCCAGTTCGGCGGCCTCGACGACCTCCCGCGCCACCACCGCGTGCGCGGGGGCCTCGTCCAGGTCGAAGGGTTCGGTCGTGAACTCCACTCTCAATCGCACGCGCACAACCTAACGCGCGGGCCGCTTTCCGGGCAGTCCCGGCGACCGGGATCCACACGGGAGCCCGCACCCTCTTGACAAGCCACGACACCCCCCGGCAGTCTTCCATTACGCAGAAACCAAATTCCGCAATACGGAATACGGCGACAACGGAAGGGAGCGCGGCCCTGATGGGATTCGCAGACCAGCGCTTCAACGTCAACCTGTCGATCCTCTTCACGGAACTCCCGCTCCTGGAGCGGCCGGCGGCCGCCGCCGCGGCCGGCTTCACCGCGGTCGAACTGTGGTGGCCGTGGATCGACTCCCCCACCCCGGAGCGTTCCGAGACCGATGCCCTGAAGAAGGCGATCGAGGACGCGGGCGTACAGCTCACCGGCCTGAACTTCTACGCGGGCAGGCTCCCGGGCCCCGACCGCGGCGCACTGTCCGTCCCCGGTGAGGAGGCGGAGAGGTTCCGCGCCAACATCGACGTGGCCGCGGACCTGGCCCGGTCCCTCGGCTGCACGGCCCTCAACGCGCTGTACGGCAACCGGGTCGAGGGCGTGGACCCGGCCGAGCAGGACGCGCTCGCGCTGGACAACCTGGTCCTCGCGGCCCGGGCCGCCGACCGGATCGGCGCGATCCTGCTGATCGAGGCGCTGAACAAGCCGGAGTCGCCGCTGTACCCGCTGGTGAGCGCGCCCGCCGCCGTCGAAGTGGTGGACAAGGTGAACGCGGCGTCGGGCCTCGGCAACGCCAGGTTCCTGATGGACCTGTACCACCTGTCCATGAACGGCGAGGACCTGCCGTCGGTGATCGAGCGGTACGCCGCGCGGACCGGCCACGTCCAGATCGCCGACAACCCCGGCCGCGGCGCGCCCGGCACGGGCTCGCTCCCGCTGGAGGACCTCCTCGACCAGCTGGGGAAGGCCGGCTACGACGGCTGGGTCGGCCTGGAGTACAAGCCGGGCGACAGGCCGAGCGCCGAGGCCTTCGCGTGGCTGCCGGCCGAGGCCCGAGCGGCCCGCTGACCAGCCCGGGCACCTTCCAGGGCCCCGACTCCCAGACGCAGCACAGAAGTGAGAGAGGCACCCGCAATGACCACCACCCTTCCCAAGGTTGCCTGGATCGGCCTCGGCATCATGGGCTCCCCCATGTCCGAGAACCTGATCAAGGCGGGCTACCCCGTCACCGGCTACACGCTGGAGCAGGCGAAGCTGGACCGGCTGGCCGCCGCGGGCGGCACCACGGCGGGCTCGATCGCCGAGGCGGTCCGGGACGCCGACGTGATCGTCACGATGGTGCCCGCGTCGCCGCAGGTCGAGGCCATCGCCTACGGCCCGGACGGCATCCTGGAGAACGCGCGCTCCGGCGCGCTGCTGATCGACATGTCCTCGATCACCCCGCAGACCTCGATCGACCTGGCCGCCGCCGCCAAGAACAAGGGCATCCGGGTCCTGGACGCCCCCGTCTCCGGCGGTGAGGCGGGCGCCGTCGAGGCGGTGCTGTCGATCATGGTCGGCGGCGAGCAGGCCGACTTCGACACGGCCAAGCCGCTCTTCGAGTCGCTGGGCAAGACGATCGTGCTGTGCGGCCCGCACGGCTCCGGCCAGACCGTGAAGGCCGCCAACCAGCTGATCGTCGCCGTGAACATCCAGGCGTGCGCCGAGGCCGTGGTCTTCCTGGAGAAGTCGGGCGTGGACCTGAAGGCGGCGCTGGACGTCCTGGGCGGCGGCCTGGCCGGCTCGACCGTGCTGACGCGGAAGAAGGACAACTTCCTCCAGCGGGACTTCAAGCCGGGCTTCCGTATCGAACTGCACCACAAGGACATGGGCATCGTGACGGACGCGGCCCGCGCCGTCGGCGCCGCCCTGCCCGTCGGCGCGGTGGTCGCCCAGCTGGTGGCCTCCCTGCGCGCGCAGGGCGACGGCGGCCTGGACCACTCGGCCCTGCTGCGGGCCGTGGAGCGCCTGTCCGGCGCCCAGGTCTGACGGACCCCAGACCTCCGGACGGCGCCGCCGCCGACACCAGTCATGTCGCGCCCAGGCGGCGGCGCCGTCCGGATCCACCCCCCTTGTTCAACAAACTGTTGACGCGCCGATCACACCGATCCTAGGCTCCACGCAAGCGGAAACTCCACGAAGCGGAAGTACGTTTCCGTTGTCCCTCTGCACGGAAGGTCCCTGATGTCGAAGCGCGTCCTCACGACCGAGTCCGGCGCCCCGGTCGCCGACAACCAGAACTCCGCCTCCGCCGGCATCGGCGGCCCCCTCCTCCTCCAGGACCAGCACCTGCTGGAGAAGCTGGCGCGCTTCAACCGCGAGCGCATCCCGGAGCGCGTGGTGCACGCCCGCGGCTCCGGCGCCCACGGCCACTTCGAGGTGACCGACGACGTCACAGGTTGGACTCACGCCGATTTCCTGAGCGCGGTCGGCAAGCGCACCGAGGTGTTCGCGCGCTTCTCCACGGTGGCGGACTCCCTCGGCGGCGCGGACGCGGTGCGCGACCCGCGCGGCTTCGCGGTGAAGTTCTACACCGAGGAGGGCAACTACGACCTCGTCGGCAACAACACGCCGGTGTTCTTCGTCAAGGACCCGGTGAAGTTCCCCGACTTCATCCACTCGCAGAAGCGCGACCCGTTCACGGGCCGTCAGGAGCCGGACAGCGTCTGGGACTTCTGGGCGCACTCCCCCGAGGCCACGCACCAGGTGACCTGGCTGATGGGCGACCGCGGCATCCCTGCCTCGTACCGCCACATGAACGGCTACGGCTCGCACACCTACCAGTGGACGAACGCCGACGGCGAGGCCTTCTTCGTCAAGTACCACTTCAAGACCGACCAGGGCATCCGCTGCCTGTCCACCGAGCAGGCCCAGGAGATCGCCGGCACGGACCCGGCCTCCCACCAGACGGACCTGCTCCAGGCGATCGAGCGCGGGGTGCGCCCGTCCTGGACGCTGTACGTCCAGATCATGCCGGCGGCCGAGGCGGCCGACTACCGCTTCAACCCCTTCGACGTGACCAAGGTCTGGCCGCACAGGGACCACCCGCTGCGACGGGTGGGCCGACTGGTCCTGGACCGCAACCCGGACAACGTGTTCGCCGAGGTCGAGCAGGCCGCGTTCTCCCCGAACAACTTCGTACCGGGCATCGGCCCGTCGCCGGACAAGATGCTCCAGGGGCGGCTGTTCGCCTACGCCGACGCCCACCGCTACCGCCTGGGCGTCAACCACACCCAGCTCGCGGTGAACGCGCCGAAGGCCGTGCCCGGCGGCGCGGACAACTACGGCCGTGACGGCCTCATGGCGTCCAACTCCCAGGGCCGGTACGCCAAGAACTACGAGCCGAACTCCTACGACGGCCCCGTCGAGACCGGCCGTCCGCTGTCGGCCCCGCTGGCGGTGACGGGCCACACGGGCACCCACGCGGCGCCCCCGCACACCAAGGACGACGACTTCTTCCAGGCCGGCGAGCTGTACCGGCTGATGTCCGAGGAGGAGAAGCGGCGTCTGGTCGCGAACATCGCCGGCGGCCTCTCGCAGGTCTCCCGCGACGACGTGATCAAGAAGAACCTCGCGCACTTCCACGCCGCCGACCCGGACTACGGCAGGCGCGTGGAGGAGGCGGTACGCGCCCTGCGCGAGGACTGACACCAAGAGCCGCGTACGGGGTCCGCCGGGAGGTCATGCCCCGGGCCCCGTACGCGCACGGCCCGCCCGGGCCGTCGGGCGACCCGGATGAGGGGTGGCCGTCCGACGGCCGTGCGGGCGCGTGGACCGCGGCGGCGTGCGAGCCAGTGCGGTGGTGAAGGCGACGGAGCGTTCTCCCGACCGGAGGGAGGACGTCCCGGAGCCGTCGCACCCGCCGCGGTCCCGGCCACCCGCCTCGCGCAGAACGGTCCTGCCGCGAGGCCCCTGATCCCGTCCGGCGGCGCGAATGTCCTGTCGCGCCCAGTCTCGCGCCGTCGGACGGCAACCAAGCGGACCGCAGGAGGAGCGCCGGACCCGGGTCCGGCGCTCCTCGTCGTCCACCCGGTCCCGGTGTCCCCGGAGTGCGGACCGGGGGCCGGCGCAGCAGGCTGAGGGTCAGGAGGCTGAGGACATGGACAACCCCACGAAGCATCCGCACATCGTGGTGCACGCACCGGCCCTGGACGGCTCCCGGCGGGTGACCGAGGGCGACGTGACCCTCGGACTCGCGTCCCACCTGGACGACGTGGTCGAAATCCTCCGACTGGCCGACCTGGACCGCGTGGAGGTGGAGGAAAGCGACCTCATCGAATGGCAGGGCGGCGGCCCCGAAACCTGGCCGGGCCTGCCGGAACACGACGACACCTGAACGTACGGAGCAGCCGGGCCGCCGCATGGCGGAGGGAGGGTGCGGCCGGGGTGTCTACCGCAGGGGGCGTACCGCGGGTACGGCATGCTCAAATCATGCTCTGAAGTAGGGGCGGCAGGTATCGAGCAGCCCCGGGTGCGGGCACATTCTCCTCGACGGGGCCCGCCGGCACGGGGGCGGCGGGCCCCGTGTTCCGGCCGCTGGGGGTCCCATGGACAGTGACGCAACGAACCGGCTCGCGCCGCACGAGATCGCGTTCCTACGGGGCGGCCGCCGCGCCGCCGCCACGGTCGCCGTGCTCGCTCTGCAGGCGCGGGGCGCCATCGGCCCCGGACGCGGCGGCACGATGCGCACCACGGGGCCGGCCCACGGCGCGGGGACGGATCTCCCCGCCCTCCCGCAGCTGACGAAGACCGTGCACGCCGCCCTCTACCGCCCCGCGGGCATGCGGCAGTTACTGGACCGGGAACCCGTCGCGCTCGCACTGATCGACCTGCGCTTCGAACTCACCGTCGCCGGGCTGCTGCGCGTCTTCCCGCCCGGACGCACCCGGGCCGGCCGGCGAACCCTGAGGGACCTGCGGGACCGGCATCCGCTGCCCGCGACCGGAAGGGGCCTGTCGTTCGACGACCGGCTGCTGGCCGTGGCCCTGTACGGGGACCGGGCGCTGACCCGGCTCGTGCCGCGCTTCGCGCGGGAGGCGGGACTTCTCGGGCGGGGCGGGACGACCGAGCGGGAGCTGCCGCAGTCCTGGGGCGGCGGCTCGGGCGGCTTCAGCTGCGGTTCCGTGTGACGGTGCCGGCGAGGTACGTCGGAACAGCATGAACATGAGAAGGGGACGGCCCCCTGCGGGCGGGCCGTCCCCTTCGATCGGTGTCCGTGCCTCAGACCTTCAGCGTCCTGATGGAGGTCGGGGCGTGGCCGGGCTCCGTGGCCACTTCCTCGAACTCCACGACGTTGCCGATGTCGTTGGTGCCCGACATCGAGATGTTGGTGACCCGCTCCAGGATCGCCTCGACGACGACCGGCACCCGGTGCTCGGCGGCGAGCTTCTTGGCCTCCTCGAGGGCGGCGCCGAGTTCATTGGGGTCGGTCACCCGGATCGCCTTGCAGCCCAGGCCCTCGGCGACCTTGACGTGGTCGACGCCGTAGACGCCCAGCTCGGGCGAGTTGATGTTCTCGAACTCCAGATTGACCTGGAAGTCGATGTCGAAGGCCCGCTGCGCCTGGCGGATCAGGCCCAGGTAGGAGTTGTTGACCAGCACGTGGACGTAGGGGATCTTGTGCTGCGCGCCGACCGCCAGCTCCTCGATCATGAACTGGAAGTCGTAGTCGCCGGAGAGGGCGACGACGGACGCCTCCGGGTCGGCCTTGGCGACACCGAGCGCGGCCGGGACGGTCCAGCCGAGCGGCCCGGCCTGGCCGCAGTTGATCCAGTGCCGCGGCTTGAAGACGTGCAGCATCTGGGCGCCGGCGATCTGCGAGAGACCGATCGTGGAGACGTACCGGGTCTCCGGGCCGAAGGCCTTGTTCATCTCCTCGTAGACGCGCTGCGGCTTGATCGGGATGTCGTCGAAGTGCGTACGGCGCTGGAGCTTCGCCCGCTTCTCCTGTGCGGCGCCGGCCCAGGCGGAGCGGTCGGGCAGCCGTCCGGCCGCCTTCAACTCCCGTGCCACCTCGACGAACAGCTTCAACGCGGCCTTGGCGTCGGAGGCGATGCCGTAGTCCGGGGCGAAGATCTTGCCGATCTGGGTGGGCTCGATGTCGACGTGGACGAACTTCCGGCCGGCGGTGTAGACGTCCAGCTTGCCGGTGTGGCGGTTGGCCCAGCGGTTGCCGATGCCGAGGACGAAGTCGGACTCCAGGAAGGTCGCGTTGCCGTAGCGGTGCGAGGTCTGGAGGCCGACCATTCCCGCGTTCAGTTCGTGGTCGTCGGGCAGGACGCCCCAGCCCATCAGGGTCGGGACGACCGGAGTGCCCGTCAGCTCGGCGAATTCCACGAGGAGTTCGGACGCGTCGGCGTTGATGACACCGCCGCCCGCGACGATCAGCGGCCGCTCGGACTCGTTGAGCAGCGCGACCGCCTTCTCGACCTGGGCGCGGGTCGCGGCCGGCTTGTAGACGGGCAGCGGCTCGTACGTCTCCGGGTCGAACTCGATCTCGGTGAGCTGGACGTCGATCGGCAGGTCGATCAGGACCGGGCCGGGACGGCCGGAGCGCATCAGGTGGAAGGCCTGCTGGAAGACGCCGGGGACCTGCGCGGCCTCCAGGACGGTGACGGCCATCTTGGTCACCGGCTTGGCGATGGAGGCGATGTCGACGGCCTGGAAGTCCTCCTTGTGGATCACGGCGGTGGGGGCCTGGCCCGTGATGCACAGGATCGGGATGGAGTCGCCGATGGCCGAGTACAGGCCCGTGATCATGTCGGTACCGGCGGGGCCGGACGTGCCGATGCAGACGCCGATGTTGCCCGCGTGGGTCCTCGTGTAGCCCTCGGCCATGTGCGAGGCGCCCTCCACATGGCGGGCGAGGGTGTGGTTGATGCCGCCGGACGCCTTGAGCGCCGCGTAGAAGGGGTTGATCGCGGCGCCCGGCACACCGAACGCGGCGGTGACGCCCTCGCGCTTGAGGATCTCAACTGCCGCACGGGCAGCGGTCATACGAGCCATCGAGTTCTCCTGCTTCGGCTGTCTTCGGCTGTCGGATTCGCACGCCCGTCGCGCCCCGCGGTTGTGGCTATTCCGTATAGCGGAAACTACTTTCTACTATCTGGAAGCAATGTAAGTGCGGCCCGCAAAGGGCGTCAAGAGTGGGCAAGGGGCGGCCTCGGGCGGCGGAAACTCCGGACGGGCGGCGGTTCGGCGGAGACTCACGGGACGCGCGCCCGGCAGGCCGGGGCGCCCGCAGGACCGCGCCACCCAGGGCGACGATGGCACTCACGGGTGACGGTGACGCTCAGCGCGCCGATCGGGCCGGGTGTGACGTTCGGGACGGCTGTTTATGCGCGACCCGGACCTGACTGAGCGGAGTCGGTCGAGGTTGTCCCGGGTTTGGTGTGGAGGACCGCGCGGGCCTGCTCGGCGGCGCGGGTGATGCTTTCGCTGATGAAGTCGAGAAAGCGGGCGATGTTCTCCAGGCGGGCGGCGGCGGGGGTGCGGGGGCCGAGGACGGCGACGCCTTGACGTGCGGTCTCGACGAGCTGGTCGTTGGACCGGGCGCTGGCGATCGTCGCCTGGTAGAAGAGTTCGTCGTCGACGATGTAGCGGTCGCGGCGGCGTTCGTCGCGTTCCCGGCGGACGAGGCTCTGACTCTCCAGGAAGGCGATCGCCTTGGAGATGGACGCCGGGCTGACCTGGAGGCGCTGAGCGAGCTGGGACGCGGTGAGGCTGCCCGCGTCCGTGGTGAACAAGCAGGTCAGCACGCGGGCCGTCATCCTGGGCAGGCCCGAGGCCATGAGGACGGTGGTGAGTGTCTCCTCGTACTCGGCCACGGCCCCGGCGTCGCGCCCGTGCGACTGGGGGACCGACTCCGCCCCGCGGGAGGGGGCGGGCCCGCGCCGGCGAGCACGGTGTTCGGTGGCGCGGTGGGCCAGGTCGGCGCGATAGGCGGTGGGGCCGCCGTTGCGCATCACCTCGCGCGTGACCGTCGAGGTCGGACGGCCGAGGCGGCGGGCGATCTCCGCGTAGGGGAGGCTGTCGGCCAGCCCCAGCGCGATCTGCTGGCGCTCCTGCTGGGTGAGCCTGCCTCCCGGCATCGCGGTCTCCTTGGTGATCCTTCGTGGTGGTCCCACCTCCACCCTAGCGTTCACTCATCACCCATTGCAATGATCGGAGCAGTCGTCGTTGCGTTACCGATGAGCCCGTTGCAACACTTTTCCGGCATCTACCTGCACCGATGCTCATCCTATGCAACGAGCGTGTTGATGGTTTCTGGAAAGCAACGTAGCGTTTCTGGCATCGGAAACAACGAGCGAGCACGGGAGAGCATGATGCAGAAGTTCGACAGCCCCGCCCCGATCTCCGCCGTCCTGGACATCCCCGCCGGACGCGTCCAGTTCATCGCCGCCGACCGCGCCGACACCACCGTCGAGGTCCTGCCCGCCAACCCTTCCAAGAAGCGCGACGTCCAGACCGCCGAGCAGACCACCGTCGCCTACGCCGACGGCGTCCTGCGGATCCGGACCGCCGAGCCCAAGAACCAGCTCTTCGGCCCCTCCGGATCCCTGGAGGTCACCGTCCAGTTGCCCGCCGGCTCCCGCGTCGAGGTCAAGGCCGCCGGCTCCGAGCTCCGCGGCGTCGGCCGCCTCGGCGACGTCGCCTTCGAGGGGGCGTACCGTCAGATCAAGATCGACGAGGCCGCGAGCGTCCGTCTCACCGCGATCGACGGCGACGTCGAGGTCGGCCGGCTGGGCGGCCCCGCGGAGATCAGCACCGCGAGGGGCGACATCCGGATCACCGAGGCCGTGCGCGGCACGGTTGTGCTCCGCACCCAGTCCGGCGACATCTCGGTCGCCGCCGGCGGCGGCGTCTCGGCCACCCTGGACGCCGGCACCGGTCACGGCCGTGTCAGCAACACCCTCAAGAACGACGGCAGCGCCGAACTCGACATCCGCGCCACCACCTCCCACGGCGACATCACCGCCCGCAGCCTGTGAAGGGAGCAGAGCCAGGACCGTCCGGACCGTACCCGCGGCCGGTGAACCGCACGGCCGGCGTCCCGCGCACCACAGGTGCCCGGGACGCCGGCCATCCGCTCACAGGGCGTACTTCTCGCGCAGTTCGATCTTGCGCACCTTCCCGGAGACGGTCATCGGGAAGGAGTCCAGGACCCGCAGCAGGCTCGGGATCTTGTAGTGGGCCAGCCGGCCCTCGCAGAAGGCCCGCAGGTCCTCCAGGGTCAGCGGGTCGGCCGCGTCCAGCGGGATGACGCAGGCCAGCACCTCCTCGCCGTACCTCTCGTGCGGCACGCCGACCACCTGGACGTCGCGGATCTTCGGGTGGCCGTGGAGGAACTCCTCGATCTCGCGCGGGTAGATGTTCTCGCCCCCGCGGATGATCATGTCCTTGATACGCCCGACGATCTCGACGTACCCGTCCTCGCGCATCACCGCCAGGTCGCCCGTGTGCATCCAGCGGCCCGGGTCGACGGCCTCGGCGGTCTTCTCGGGCTCGTTCCAGTAGCCGAGCATCACGCTGTAACCGCGGGTGCACAACTCGCCCGCCGTGCCACGGGGTTGGGTGACGCCGGTGGCCGGGTCGACGACCTTGACCTCCAGGTGCGGCAGTACGCGGCCGACCGTGCCGGTGCGGTGTTCGAGGTCGTCGTCCATCCGGGTCTGGAGGGAGACCGGCGAGGTCTCGGTCATGCCGTAGCAGATGGAGACCTCCTCCATGTGCATCTCGGCGACCACCCGCTTCATCACCTCCACCGGGCAGGGCGAGCCCGCCATGATGCCGGTGCGCAGGGAAGTGAGGTCGTACGACGCGAAGTCGGGGAGGTTCAGCTCCGCGATGAACATCGTCGGCACCCCGTACAGCGAGGTGCAGCGCTCCTGCTGCACGGCCTCCAGGGTGGCCCTCGGCTCGAAGGACGGCGCCGGGATGACCATGCACGCGCCGTGCGACGTCGCCGCCAGGTTGCCCATCACCATGCCGAAGCAGTGGTAGTACGGCACGGGGATGCAGATCCGGTCCCGTTCGGTGTAGCCGACCGTACGGCCCACCCAGTAGCCGTTGTTGAGGATGTTGTGGTGGGAGAGCGTGGCGCCCTTGGGAAAGCCCGTGGTGCCCGAGGTGTACTGGATGTTGACCGGGTCGTCACAACTCAACTCGCCCTGAATCGCACGCAGCTGATCTACCGACACATCGGCTCCGGCGGCCGTCAGCGCGTCCCACGACGGGTCGCCGATGTAGACGGTCTCCCGCAGCTCGGGGCACTTGCCGCGGACCTGCTCGACCAGCCCCCGGTAGTCGGTGCCCCGGTGGGCCGGCGAGGCGACCAGCAGCGAGATGCCGGCCTGCCGGAGCACGTACTCCACCTCGTGGGCCCGGTAGGCCGGGTTGATGTTCACCATGATCACGCCGATGCGGGCGGTGGCGTACTGGACGAGCACCCACTCGGGGCAGTTGGCCGCCCAGATCCCGACCCGGTCGCCCTTGGCCACGCCCTTGGCGAGCAGTCCGCGCGCCACCTGGTCGACGGCGGCGCCGAACTCGGCGTAGGTCCAGCGGCGTCCGGAGGGTACGTCGACGAGCGCCTCGCGGTCGCCGAAGGCGGCGACCGCCCGGTCGAGGTTGGCGCCGATGGTGTCGCCCAGCAGCGGGGTGCCGCTGGTGCCGTGGGCGTAGGACGGTTCGATCACCGCGAGTGCGCTCACCGGAAGTCCTCCTCGCGGTACTCGTTCGCCGAGCCCTCGGCCGTGGCCTCGCGCAGCTCGATCCGGCGGATCTTGCCGGAGACGGTCTTGGGCAGTTCGCCGAACTCCAGGCGGCGGATGCGCTTGTAGGGGGCGAGCACCTCCCGGGAGTGCTCGAAGAGCGCCTTCGCGGTGCCGGTGCCGGGCTCCCAGCCCTCGGCAAGGACGACGTACGCCTTCGGCACCGCCAGACGCAGCGGGTCCGGCGCGGGTACGACCGCCGCCTCGGCCACGGCCTCGTGCTCCAGCAGGGCGCTCTCCAGCTCGAACGGGCTGATCTTGTAGTCGGACGCCTTGAAGACATCGTCGGAACGTCCGATATACATGAGATACCCCTCTTCGTCCCTGGAGGCGACGTCCCCCGTCCGGTAGTAGCCGCCGGCCATCGCCTCCGCGGTGCGGTCCGGGTCGCCGTGGTAGCCGGTCATCAGGCCGACCGGGCGCGCGGACAGGTCGAGCGCGATCTCGCCCTCGGCGGCGCCGGGCGCGCCGGACACCGGGTCGAGCAGTTCGACGCGGTAGCCGGGGCTGGGCCGGCCCATGGAGCCGGTCTTCAGCGGCTGACCGGGGCTGTTGGAGACCTGCACGGCGGTCTCGGTCTGCCCGAAGCCGTCCCGGATGGTCACGCCCCAGGCACGCCGGACCTGCTCGATGACCTCGGGGTTCAGCGGTTCGCCCGCTGCCACGGCCGCGCGGGGCGGGGTGCGCAGCTGGGTGAGGTCGGCCTGGATCAGCATGCGCCACACCGTCGGCGGGGCGCAGAAGGTGGTGACGCCCGCGCGGTCCATCTCGGCCATCAGCCGGGCGGCGTCGAAGCGGGTGTAGTTGTGGATGAAGACGGTCGCCTCGGCGTTCCACGGCGCGAACAGGTTCGACCAGGCGTGCTTGGCCCAGCCGGGCGAGGAGATGTTCAGGTGCACGTCGCCCGGCTTCAGGCCGATCCAGTACATGGTCGCCAGGTGCCCGACGGGGTACGAGACGTGGGTGTGCTCCACCAGCTTGGGGCGGGCCGTGGTGCCCGAGGTGAAGTACAGCATCAGCGGATCGTCGGCGAGGGTGGGCCCGTCCGGGACGAACTCGGCGGGGGCGGCGTACGCGTCCTCGTAGGGCTCCCAGCCCTCCTCCGGCAGGCCGCCGACCGAGATACGGGTGTAGGCGCCGGGGACGTCGGCGAACTTCGCGGTGTCGGCGGCGCGTGCGATCACGTGCCTGACCCGGCCGCGTTCGACGCGGTCGGTCAGGTCGGCGGGGCCGAGCAGCGGGGTGGCGGGGATGACGACCGCGCGCAGCTTCATCGCGGCGAGCGCGGTCTCCCACAACTCGGCCTGGTTGCCGAGCATGACGAGGATGCGGTCCTCGGCGGCGACACCGCGGTCGCGCAGCCAGTTCGCCGCGCGGCTGGAACGCTCGGACATCTCGGCGAAGGAGAGGCGGGTCTCGGTGCCGTCCTCCTCGACGATGTGCAGGGCGGTGCGGTCGTTCCCCTCGGCGACGGCGTCGAACCAGTCCAGTGCCCAGTTGAAGTGGGAGGGGCGGGGCCACTCGAAGCCGGCGTAGGCGGTGGCGTAGTCCTCACGGTGTTCCAGCAGGAAGTCCCGTGCCCTGCGGAAGAGCTCCGTCGCCGTCGTCATCTGTCCTCCTAGGTTCCGGACCATTGCCGGGCGGCTCTCTGCCATCGTGTAATCCGTGATGTGCGTCTCACCACCCCCGAACGGGGGTGTGGTGGGCGGGAAGGTCCACGACGGTCCACGGCGAAGGGGCGAGCGGTGAGGACGGAGGCGTCCGGGGCGGCGGAGATCCGCGGTGCGCTGGTACGGCTGCGGCGTGCGACGGGCCTCCCGGTCGCCTTCGGCGGCCTGGTCGAGCCGGGCCGGCCGCGGGTGCGGATCAGCGAGCTGACCGGCACGACGACGCTCGCGCTCAGGGCGCTCGCGGTGAGCTCCGGCAACGGGCTCGGCGGCAAGGCGGTGGCGCTCGCCCGCCCGTGCGCGGTCACGGACTACTCGCTGTCCCCGCGGATCAGCCACGAGTACGACGTCCCGGTCGCCGCGGAGGGGCTGCGCTCGGTGCTGGCCGTGCCGGTGGTCGTACGGCGCCGGGTGCGCGGCGTGCTGTACGGCGCGCTGCGCACGGCCCAGCCGCTGGGCGACCGGACGCTGAGCGCGGCCGTGGAGGCGGCGCGGGACGTGGAGCAGGCGCTGGTGGCGGAGGAGCAGGCGCGGGACCTGCTGGCGGCGTCCCGTGCGGCGCCCGCGCCTGACCCCGCGGACGGGGTCGCCTGGGAGCAGGTCCGCGAGGCCCACGCGGCCCTGCGCGCCCTGGCCCCGCGGATCTCCGACCCCGGCCTGCGCGCCGAACTCCTCGACGCCTGCGGCCTGTTGACCACGGCGGCTGCCCCGGTGGCGGGCGTGAGCCTGGCCCCCCGCGAGATCGACGTACTGACCTGCGTCGCCGCCGGGGCGACCAACGCCGCCGCGGCGACCCGCCTGGGCCTGAGCCCGGAAACCGTCAAGAGCTACCTCCGCGCGGCCATGCGCAAACTGGGCGCCCACACCAGAGGCGAGGCGGTGGCGACGGCCCGCCGGGCGGGGCTACTGCCGTAGGGGCGGGGGCTTGGCCCGCGAGGGGTGCGGGGGTAGTGACGCGCGGGCGCGCGGGCGCAGCCCGGTGGGCGGGCACAGCCCAGTGGGCGGGCACAGCCCAGTGGGCGGGCACAGCCCAGTGGGCGGGCACAGCCCAGTGGGCGGGCTTCCGGTATCGGCTGGGGGCCGGGCTCCGGCAGGCGCCGGCGGAAACCCGCACCCCCGCGGGCCTACCGGCAGCGGGGGGTGCCGGGGCGTGGATCCTCCCCAGGTCGGGGTCAGGGCCCCGGCACGCGCCGGTGGGAGCGGCTTCCGTAGAGGCCGGTGGCCCGGGCGGGAAGGCCGGTACGGGAGTGTTCGTGGGGGTGTGGCGGGGGTACCGTCGGAGGGCTCTGCTCGTGGGGAGGCGTATTCATTCAGCGGTGCTTTGAATATGGGCCTGCTCCGGGCGCTGTTATTTCCCTCACCACCCTGGCTGTCCGAAATTCACGGGCGGGTTGCCTAGAATTTGGCCCGAACACGACACTCGAGGGGAGCGGTGACCGTGCGACGGGACTTCAAGGGCCCTGCGAGCTGCCGTTCCGACCTGGTCATCGGCCAGGAGGAGCCGTCCGCGGCGGCGCGGGAGCAGCTCGCGCGCGGTGGGAGTGTGCTGCTGCACGGGCCGGCCGGAATAGGAAAGTCGACGGTGCTGCGGGCATTGGCCGCGGAATATGCCCCGAACGCCCGCACCGTGTTGCGCTGCTCTGCCACCGAGTCCGAATCCCACCTGCCCTTCCTCGCCCTGGCCGACCTCTTCGGCCTGGTCCTGGACGAGGTGTCCGGCAAGCTGCCCGCCGCCCAGCACACCGCGCTGGAGTCCGCGCTCACCGGCCGCGGCGAGTCCACCCTCCAGCGCGACGGCCTCGCCCTGCGCCTGGCCGTGCTCTCCACGCTGCGCGCGCTCGCCGCGAAGGGCCCGGTCCTGATCGTCGCCGACGACCTCCAGTGGCTGGACTCGGCCAGCGCCGAACTGCTCGGCTTCGCCGCCCGGCGCCTCGGCGAGACACCCGTGCAGATGCTGTGCGCGGTGCGGACCGAGGAGGAGGAGTACGACCGCCATCTGCGCGCCTGCCCGCCCGACACCCTCTCCGTCCGGCTGGGCCCGCTGACCCGTACCCAGGTGTCCTCGCTGCTCGGCCACCGCGGCTACGCCGGCCTGTCCCGCTCCACGGTCCGCGACATCCACCGCACCAGCGGCGGCAACCCGCTGTTCGCGCTGGAACTGGGCCGCGCCCTGGCCGAGAGCCCCACCCCGCCCCGGCCGGGCGAGCCGCTGCCGGTGCCGACCTCGCTGCGCGCCCTCGTCCTGAGCCGGCTGGAGATGCTGTCGGACGAGGCCCGCCGCACCCTGCTGGTGGCCAGTGCCGGCGCCCGCCCCACCCCCGCCCTGCTGCACGCGGCCGGCCGCGGCAACGCCGAGGCCGAGTGCGCGCAGGCCGCCGAACTGGGGCTGCTGGCCACCGAGCCGGAAGACCCCGCCGTACGGTTCGCGCACCCGCTGATATCGGCCGCGCTCTACGCGGAGGCCCCGGCCCAGGAGCGCCGTGCCGCCCACGCCGCGCTGGCAACCGCCGCCCCCGACCCCATCGAGCGGGCCCGGCACCTGGCGCTGGCCACCACCGGCACCGACCCGGAGGTGGCCGCCCGGCTCGCCGAGGCCGCCGCGCTGGCCCGGGACCGCGGGGCGCCCTCGGTGGCCGCCTCGCTGGGCCTGCTCGCCGCCCGGCACACCCCGGCCGGCAGCGGGCCGGGACCGGACGGCCGGCGGTTGCAGGCCGCCGAGGACGCCATCACGGCCGGCGAGGTGGACCTCGCCCGGGACATCGCCCGCGAGGTGCTGACCCGGGCCACCGTGCCCGCCGAACGCGTGCGGGCCTGGATGGTGGTGATCGAGTCGGCCGGCCAGGCCCTCGGGGACGTCGACATCGTCTTCCCGCAGGCCCTGGCCGACGCCGGCGACGACCCGCGGCTGCTCGCCCTGGTCCACTACCAACTGGCCTGGCGCGGGCTGGTCGTGGAGGGCGACTTCGCCGAGGCCCGCCAGGAGGCCGCGCACGCCGCCGAACTGGCGGAGCGCGGCCGGGACCGGCGCACCGAGCTGATGGCGCTCGCCTTCCAGGCCTCCACCGAGACCCTGATGGGGCATCCGAACGCCCCCGCCACCATCAAGCGGGCCCTGAGGGAGCCTCAGGACCCGTACGTCGCCTGCCATCACAACGGCGTCGGCTCGGCCCGCTACCGCTGGCTGCTGATGAGCGACCGGCTGGCCGAGGCCCGGGCGACCATCACCGCGCTGCTGCGCGAGGTCCGGCGGCGCGGCATGGTCGAGAGCGAGGTGCACTTCCTGCGCCTGCTCGCCGAGACCGAACTGCGCTCCGGCCACTGCGGCCGTGCCCTGGACCTGGCCCGCGAGAGTCTGCGGATGGCCCGGGACACCGGCATCGGCGAGAGCGCCTCGGCCACGCTGGCGTCCCTCGCCGAGGCCTCCGGCGGCAGCACCGACCGGGCGCTGGCCCTGGCCCGGGAGGCGGTGGGGCACGCCGAGGAGGACGGCGACCAGATGTATCTCTCGCGCGCCCTGACCGCCCTGGGGCACGCCCAGTTGGTGGCCGGGGACGACCAGGCCGCCGTGACGGCGCTGCGCCGGGTGCGGGAGCTGGAGCTGGGGCTCGGCATCACCGATCCGGCGCGCGGCCGCTGGCACGGCGACCTCGCGGAGGCCCTGGTGCGGACCGGGGAGCGGGCCGAGGCCCAGCGCGTCATCGACGTGGCCCGCGAGCACGCGCTGCGGCTCGGCCGCGAGAGCGTGCTGGCCGTACTCGACCGGTCCGAGGCGCAGGTACGGGCGGCCTGCGGCGAACAGGACGTGGCCGTGGCCCAGTTGACGTCCGCACAGGACCGGCTGGCGAAGCTCGGCAACGGTCTGGAGGAGGCCCGCGCCGCGTTCGCGCTGGCCCGGCTGCGCACCCTCGCCCCGGCCCTGGGAGTCGGCCGGGCTGGGGCGGCCCCCGTGCCGGGGCCGACGTCGTACGACGAGGCGGCGCGGCTGTTCCGGCGCTGCCGCGCGCTGCCGTGGCTGCGCCGGGTGGAGGAGGCCGCCGCCGCCCGGCCCAAGCAGCAGCCGGAGGTGGCCCCGGCGGCGCTGGACGGACTGGCGGCGATGGAGCGTCAGGTGGCGGCGCTGGTCATGGAGGGCGCGACGAACCGGGAGATCGCGGCGCGGCTGTTCATCAGCGTCAAGACGGTGGAGGCGACCCTGACCCGGGTCTACCGCAAGCTGGGGATCCGTTCGCGCGTCGACATCGTCCGATTGGCGGCAGGCCGGCGCGCGAAGTGAGCGCGGCGTGGGTTGACTGACCGCGTGGACGACCGCGTGAACGCAGTGAGGACCGGCACCGGAGCGCGCCGCGGGACGAGGGCGGACCACCGGGGCCCACCGGGGTGGGACCGAGGGATTTCCCTGCCCGACTCCCCTAGGGAGTTCCCTCATTGGAGGAGGGTGGGCCCGGTCCTAGCGTAAGGGGCGTGCCGCTCGCCCGGGCACACGGGACCCGAGCACGGACCCCACGGCCCCCGGTGCTCCCCCGCCCGCGCGATCCCCCATCGGCCTGCCCCGAGGAGACGCATGTTCGGCCTCACCCGCGCCAGACGGACCGCCGCCGCGGTCGCGTTCGGCGCTGCCGCGGCCGCGCTGCCCACCGCCCCCTCGGCGGTCGCCGCCCCCAGGCCCGTCGTCGGTGGCACGACGACCACGACGGCGGAGTACCCGTTCGTCATGCAGATCACGGACGCGACCGGCGGCCAGTTCTGCGGCGGCACCCTGGTCGCGCCCATGAAGGTGGTCACCGCCGCGCACTGCGTGGTCGGCGAGACCCCGGGCACGCTGCGGGTGGTGGGCGGGCGCACCCACCTCGACGGCACGGACGGCACGGTCAGCGAGGTCAGCCGGATCTGGTTCGACCCCGGCTACACGGACGTCGTCGACGGCGGCGACGTGGCCGTGCTCACCCTGGCGACGCGGATGCCGTACGCCACGGCGGCGTACGTCTCCCCCACCGGCACCGGGGTGTACGCGCCCGGCATGACGGCCCGCGTCCTGGGCTGGGGCACCACGGGCGAGAACGGCGGCTCCTCCGGCCAGTTGCGGACGGCGACGGTACCCGTCGTGTCCGACACCGAGTGCCGCGACTCCTACGGCTCCGACTTCGTCGCGAGCGACATGGTTTGCGCCGGATATCCGTCCGGCGGCGTCGACACCTGCCAGGGCGACAGCGGCGGTCCCCTGCTCATCGGGGGCGTCCTGGCAGGGATCACTTCCTGGGGCAACGGCTGTGCCGAGGCGGGCCGGCCGGGTGTCTACACCCGACTGGCCTCCTTCTCCAGCCTCGTGACCGAACAGGTCCTGACCTGAGCCGTGCCCCGGTGAAAGCCAGGGGGCGTTGCGAGCCACCACGAGCGGCCCGCAACGCCCCCTTTCCATCGCCTCGTTGGCCCCGGCACCGCCACCGCCGGGGTCCGCGTCCGGGCCGCCGGGCGCTCACCGCCCCACGACGGTCCCGAACCGTATGTCGTACGCCGCACCCGGGTGCAGGACGGCGAGCATGCGCTCGGCCTCCGCGGTCACGTCCTGCCGCTGGTCCCTGCTCAGCCGGCCGAAGGGCTCGATCACCAGCGTGTCGCCCTCCGGTTTCCACACCCCGGCCAGGAAGCCGTCGACGAGGAGGGTGCGATGGGCCAGGTTCCCCTGCGCGTTGCGGCCCCGGTACCGCTCGGGCACCACGCGGGCGCGGTCGGCGTGGGACAGGAGCAGGTTGTCGAACTCGGGCAGGAAGCGGGGCGGTGCCGAGGTGTCCGGGTCGGGACGGGGAGCGTCGGGAAGGTCGAACAGTTCGGCGCCGCGGTCGTCCCGGAAGGTGACGAGCCGGGGGCGGAGGCGTTCGAAGACGGGGCGCATCCGGGTCAGGCCCGCCCAGGTCTGCATGTCCCGGACGGAGGCCGGACCGAAGGCGGCGAGGTAGCGCAGGACGGCGACTTCCAGGGCGGTGGGGTCGTCCCCCTCCGCGAGCCCTGGAGGGAAGCCCGTGGGCCGGCCGAGCCAGTGCTCCGCGGTCGTGAGGGCGACCTGCCCGCTTCTGTCCCACAGTCCGCGCGGGGTGACCTGCACCAGCGGGAGCCGGCAGCGGGCGGCGACGCCGAGGGCCTGCGGGTCGGCGTCGGGCCACTCGGCGCCGAGCGCGGCGCGCAGTTGTGTCATCGTGCGCGGCTCGGTCTCGACGAGGTCGCGGACGAGCACGGTGAGCCGGTCGAGGTCGACGCCGTCCAGGCCCTTGCGGAACTGGTTGAGTTCGCGTTCGCGGGCGCCCTGGACGAGCGGTCGCAGGGTGAGGCAGTCGTCGGCGGTGTGGGTGTGGATGGTCGAGCGCAGGGTGACGATGCGGACCGTCTCACGGCCGGCCATCAGCTCCGACAGCCGCTCCGGCGCGAAGCCGTCGAGGCGGGCGGCGAGGGCGTAGTACGGCGGCTTGACGTTCTGCGCCTGAAGGCCCACCAGGTGCTCCACGGCCGCCTTGGCCGGCAGCGGTGCGCGGCGCAGGAGCAACTGCCGGTCGAGAGTCGCCCGGTTGAGGGCGCGTACGCCCAGCACGGGGGCCGACGCGGTGGTCGTCGTCTTCGTCATGTCCGCACGGTAGCGGCCCTTGAGGACAGCATCTGTCCTCTTTCGTCCGTCCTCCTTTTTCGTTTGTCCTCTGTCCTCTGCCCTCTTGCGTCAGGGTCCCGGTCCTCGGTCACCGGGGTCCTGGCCGCCGGGGCCGGCGGCGGGCGGTTCGGTGGCGTACCAGCCCGTCCAGTGGCGGACGGTGATCGCGATCACCGGTCCGTCCGGCGGGATCTCGCGGTACTGCGGGTACTTGCGCAGCAGCCGGGCGAGCGCGGTCCCGTACCGCACCACGGTCCGTTCGTCCTCCGCGTCGGGTGGCACGATCCGGGCGTCGCCGTCGGCGCGGGCCCACCACAGGCGGTTCCAGTCCTCGTCGTAGTCGTCCGCCAGCAGGGACACGGACCCGGTGGCCTCGATGTTCCGCAGGCGCTTGAGCCGGGTCGTGGTCTTCGGCTTGCGGTCGACGGCCGTCACGATGCCGTCGTCGCCGAAGGCGGCGAACACCGTGGGCACCAGGTACGGGCGGCCGGCCGCGTCCACCGTGGCCAGCCGCGCCACCCTGGCGGCGAGGAACCGGCGGCGTGCCTCGCCGGGGTCCATGCGGGGCACGGGCGTGCCTCCTCTCAGCCGTCCGTCAGGGCCCGCAGCACCTCCTCGTCCGTCAACTGCTCGAAGTCGTCGTACCAGACGCCCACGGCGGTGAAGGTGGGCGGCTGGTGGAGGCAGATCACTTCGTCGGCCTCGCCGCTCAGCGCGCGGACGGCGTCGGGGGCGCCGACGGGGACGGCGAGGACGGTGCGCGCGGGTGCGCCGCGCCGGACGTGCCGCAGCGCGGCGCGGGCGGTGGAGCCGGTGGCCAGGCCGTCGTCGATGACGATCGCGGTGCGTCCGCGCAGGTCCGTGGCGGGGCGGCCATGGCGGTAGCGCCGGGCTCGGCGGCGCAGTTCGGCGCGTTCGCGCTCCACCGCCGGGGCGAGGTCCTCCTCGGTCAGGCCGAGCAGGTGCAGGGCCGTCTTGTCGAACAGCGGCGGGTCGTCCCCGGCGATGGCGCCGAGGCCGTACTCCTCCTGCGAGGGGGCGCCGATCTTGCGGACCACGACCACGTCCAGCGGGGCGTCCAGCACCCGTGCGACCTCCCGGGCCACCGCGACGCCGCCTCGGGGCAGCGCCAGCACCACGGGGTCGGGCAGTGCGCCCGCCTCGTACCGGGGGCGCAGCCGTTCGGCCAGTTGCCGGCCGGCCTGTGCGCGGTCACGGAACCTCATGGGCGTGTCTCCTTCCGCCCCGAGTGCCGGGTACCCCGCGGGACCCGGCCGTCCACATCCCGCCGGCGCCGCCGGCCGGCCGGTTAGGCCGAGGTGTGAGGGGCAGTCGGAGAGGACTCACGGCAGACCGGTTCCCCGTAGGAGCAACAGTGTCGACAGGCCGACTCCCCGACCGCGAACAGCGGATCCTGAACGAGATAGAACGCGCCCTCAGCCGTGACCGCCGTCTGGTCCGGCGGCTGCGGTCGGCGCGCAGACCACCGGCCCTCTCCCGGGTGGCGTCCTACGCTCCCGGGATGTGGACCGTGGTGCTGCTGGTGGCGGTCTCCGCCGCCCTCCTGACGGCCGGTGCCGTCACCGCGGAGCCGGGCGTGATCTGGGCGTTCGCGGCGGTGTGGCCGGTGACGCTGTTCTCCGTCCTGCGGCTGCTGTGCCGCCGGGCCGAGTCCTGACACACCGCCGACAGGCCCGGTCCCCGCCGTGGCCGCCGTGGTGCCCGTTCGACCGGCCCAGACCTTCGCTTTCGATCAGTTATTCGACCCTGCTATACACCGCGTCTATACACGCCGCATAAAGTCCGGGCATGCCTTGTGTGACCAGGAAGACGACGAAAACGGGGGCCCGGTTCCGGGCATCGACGGCACTGGCGGCACTGACGGCCGCGTGTCTCACGCTGAGCGGCTGCGCACGCGACGGCACGGCGCCGAGCGCGGCCCGCGCGCACCCCGCCGCGGGCGCGCCGGCCGGGTTCGGCACGGTGGACTGCCGTCACGCCAAGTGCATCGCGCTGACCTTCGACGCGGGGCCGAGCGAGAACTCCGCCCGGCTGCTCGACATCCTCCAGGAGAAACAGGTACCGGCGACCTTCTTCCTGCTCGGTGCCCGGCACATCGAGAAGTACCCGGAGCTGGTCGTCCGCATGGCCGCGGAGGGCCACGAGGTGGCGAACCACACCTGGGACCACCAGATCCTGACCCGGATACCGGCGGAGCGCGTACGCGAGGAGATACAGCGCCCGAACGAGGAGATAGAGCGGCTGACCGGGCACAAGCCGACCCTGATGCGGCCGCCGCAGGGCCGCACCGACGACACCGTGCACCGGATCTGCGAGGAGCTGGGCGTGGCCGAGGTCCTGTGGAGCGTGACCGCCAAGGACTACACCACGACCGACTCCGCGCTGATCACCCAGCGTGTCCTCGACCAGTCCTCCCGGGACGGGATCATCCTGCTGCACGACATCTACGCGGGCACGGTGCCCGCGGTGCCCGGGATCATCGACGCGCTGAAGGAGCGGGGGTACGTCTTCGTCACCGTGCCGCAGTTGCTGGCGCCGGGCAGGGCGGAGCCGGGCAAGGTCTACCGGCCGTAGGACGACCCGCGGCACCGGGCCGCGCTCCTGACGCGTGGCCCGGTTCAGCCACCGCTGCCGAGACGGATCCGGTAGCGCTCCCCGTGATCGGGTGCATACGCGGAAGGGCCGGGCGATGAGCCAACCGTGTGAGCGGAAGGCGAACGCACAAGAGGAGGCCCCCGATTGCCTACGATCGTGGCGTGGTGAACTTCTCGCTCGAACGCACCGCGCCGCTCCCCCTCGACGAGGCGTGGCGGCGGATCACGCGGTGGTCGCGGCATGCCGACACGGTGCCGTTGACCCGTATCAACGTGGTCACGTCCGCGCCGACCCGGGAGGGCACGGTGTTCGTGGCCCGCTCGGGGATCGGTCCGCTCGGCTTCGACGATCCGATGGAGGTCACCGTCTGGCGCCCGCCGGCCGACGGCGAGCCGGGGCTGTGCCGGGTGGAGAAGCGGGGCCGAGTGGTGCTGGGCTGGGCCGAGTTCGAGGTGCGGCCCGGCCCCGGGGGCCGTACGCGGGTGGTGTGGCGGGAGGAACTGCGGGTCCGCTTCCTGCCGGGCCTGTTCGACGAACCCCTGCGCGGCGCGGCCCGGTCGGTGTTCGGGCGGGCGCTGAACCGGCTGCTCAGGCAGCCCTGAGAAAGCTGACGTACCGTCAGGCCACCGTGCCGATGCGCTCGGTGGCCGCGGGCACGCCGTCGTGGTGGATCGGGGTGTGCACTCCGGTGAGGGACACACCGCTGCCGCCGCGCCGGTCGGCGACGATCTCGGAGGCGATCGACAGGGCCGTCTCCTCGGGCGTACGGGCGCCGAGGTCGAGGCCGATCGGGGACCGCAGCCGCGCCAACTCCAGCTCCGTGACGCCTACTTCGCGCAGGCGGCGATTGCGGTCGAGATGGGTGCGGCGGGAGCCCATGGCGCCGACGTAGGCCACCGGAAGGCGCAGCGCCAGCTCGAGCAGGGGAATGTCGAACTTGGCGTCGTGGGTCAGGACGCACAGCACCGTGCGGGCGTCGACCCCGGTGCGGGCCAGGTACTCGTGCGGCCACTCGACGACGGTCTCGTCGGCCTCGGGGAAGCGGGCCCGGGTGGCGAAGACGGGCCGGGCGTCGCACACCGTGACGTGGAAGCCGAGGAACTTGCCGATGCGCACCAGCGCCGAGGCGAAGTCGATCGCGCCGAAGACGATCATCCGGGGTGGCGGCACCGCGGACTCGACGAGGACCGTGAGCGGGGCGCCGCAGCGCGAGCCCCGCTCGCCGATCTCCAGGGTGCCGGTGCGTCCGGCGTCCAGGAAGGCGGACGCCTCGCCGACGACCGTGCGGTCCAGTTCCGGATGGCCTCCGAGGCCGCCCTCCCAGGAGCCGCCCGGGCGGACCAGCAGCGCCCTGCCCAGCAGCCGGGCCGGACCGGACACGATCCGCGCGAGGGCCGCCGCCTCCCTGCGCGCGGCGGCGGCCAGCGCGGAGGCGGCCACGGTACGGGCCGGATCGGCGGCCCGTACCGGTGTGACGAGGATGTCGATGACGCCGCCGCAGGTCAGTCCCACGGCGAAGGCGTCCTCGTCGCTGTAGCCGAAGCGCTCCAGGACGGTTTCGCCGTCCTCCAGCGCCTGCCGGCACAGCTCGTAGACGGCGCCCTCCACACAGCCGCCGGAGACGGAGCCGATGGCCGTGCCGTCGGCGTCGACCGCGAGGGCGGCACCCGGCCTGCGCGGTGCGCTGCCGCCGACGGCCACCACGGTGGCCACGGCGAAGTCGCGTCCCTGCGCGACCCACCGGTCCAGTTCCTCGGCGATGTCCAGCATCAGTCGGTCTCCTTGCGGCGGTCGTGGGGGCGCGTCGGCGGCGGGTGGTGGGCGGTGGGCGCCGCTAGCGCACGCCCAGCCAGCTCTCGATGGGGCTGAGTGCGAAGTACACGAGGAAGACCGCCGTCAGGCCCCACATGAAGGCGCCGATCTCCCGGGCCCTGCCCTGGGCGGCCTTGATGGCGGTGTACGAGACGACCCCGGCCGCGACACCGGTGGTGATGGTGTACGTGAACGGCATCAGGACCACGGTGAGGAAGACCGGGATCGCGGTGGACCGGTCGGCCCAGTCCACGTGCCGGGCGTTCATCAGCATCATGGCCCCGATGACCACCAGCGCGGCGGCCGCGACCTCCTGCGGAACGATCGCGGTGAGCGGGGTGAAGAACAGGCAGGCCGCGAAGAACAGGCCGGTGACGACCGAGGCGAGGCCCGTGCGGGCGCCCTCGCCGACGCCGGTCGCCGACTCGATGAACACGGTCTGCCCGGATCCGCCGGCGACGCCGCCGATCGCGCCGCCCGCGCCGTCGATGAACAGCGCCTTGGACAGGCCGGGCATCCGGCCCTCGGCGTCGGCCAGCTTCGCCTCGGTGCCGACGCCGATGATGGTGGCCATCGCGTCGAAGAAGCCGGCCAGGACCAGAGTGAAGACGATCAGGCCGACCGTCATCGCGCCGACCTGGCCCCAGCCGCCGAACTCGACGTGCCCGAAGAGCGAGAAGTCGGGCATCGACACCGCGCTGCCGTGCAGTACGGGCGCGCCGCCCGCCCAGGCGCCGGACTTGATGACGCCCGCCCCGTTCAGGACGGCCGCCGCCACGGTGCCGCCGACGATGCCGATGAGGATGGCGCCGGGGACGTTTCGGGCCTGGAGCATGAAGATCAGCAGCAGGGTGCAGGCGAAGAGCAGCACCGGCCAGCCGGCGAGTTCGCCGGCCGGGCCGAGGGCGAGCGGGGTGGACTTGCCCTGGTGCACGAAGCCGGACTTGTAGAAGCCGATGAGCGCGATGAACAGGCCGATGCCGATGGTGATGCCGTGCTTGAGCGCCTGCGGAATGGCCTTCATGATCATCTCGCGTAGGCCGGTGACCACCAGCAGCATGATGACCACGCCGTAGACCACGCACATGCCCATCGCCTGCGGCCAGGTCATCTGCGGCGCGACCTGCGAGGACAGGACGCCGGACACGGACAGGCCGGCGGCGAGGGCGAGCGGCACCCTGCCGACGAGGCCCATCAGCAGGGTGGTGAGGGCCGCGGCGAACGCGGTCGCGGTGATCAGGGCCTTCTGGCCGAGGGTGTCGCCGGCGGCGTCCTTGCCGGACAGGATCAGCGGGTTGAGGAGCAGGATGTACGCCATCGCCATGAAGGTGGTGACGCCGCCGCGCACTTCACGCGCGACCGTGGATCCCCGCCGGGATATGTGGAAGTAGCGGTCGAGCCAGGACCGGCCCGCCGGGACGCGGCTGCCCGCGCCCGCGTCCTCGGCGGTGGTCCTCGGCTCCACTGACTGCTGGGTCATGGGGCCATCTCCCAAGGTTCACAGGGACACCCGACGCCGTCGACGGCATGCGGGATCTGGGAATGGACGACCCGGGGGACGGCCCGAGACGAACAGTTGGGGTCCCCGGGGGCGGACTCCCCCCGGGGGTTCATCGGTTCGGACGCCGTGGGCTCACATGCCGGTGAGGTGTTCCGGCCGGACCGGCGTGCGGTTCAGCTCCAGCCCCGTCGCGTTGCGGATCGCCGCCAGGACGGCGGGTGTGGACGACAGGGTGGGGGCCTCGCCGACGCCGCGCAGCCCGTACGGCGCGTGGTCGTCGGCGAGTTCGAGCACGTCGACGGGGATGGTCGGCGTGTCGAGGATGGTGGGGATGAGGTAGTCCGTGAAGGACGGGTTGCGCACCTTCGCCGTCTTCGGGTCGACGACGATCTCCTCCATGACCGCCACGCCCAGGCCCTGGGTGGTGCCGCCCTGGATCTGGCCGACGACGGACAGCGGGTTGAGCGCCTTGCCGACGTCCTGGGCGCAGGCCAGCTCGATCACCTTCACCAGGCCGAGGTCGGTGTCCACCTCGACGACCGCGCGGTGCGCGGCGAAGGAGTACTGCACATGGCCGTTGCCCTGACCGGTGCGCAGGTCGAAGGGTTCGGTCGGCCGGTGCCGCCACTCCTCCTCCACCTCGACGGCCTCGTCCTCGAGGACGTCCACCAGGTCGGCGAGGGCCTCGCCGCCGTCGGTGACGACCTTGCCGCCCTCCAGGAGGAGTTCGGCGGTGGCCCAGGCCGGGTGGAAGGAGCCGAACTTGCGGCGCCCGATCTCCAGGACCCTCTCGCGCACGAGCTCGCAGGCGTTCTTGACGGCGCCGCCGGTGACGTACGTCTGCCGGGAGGCGGACGTCGAACCGGCGCTGCCCACCCGGGTGTCGGCCGGGTGGATGGTCACCTGGGTGACGCCCAGCTCGGTGCGGGCGATCTGCGCGTGGACGGTGACGCCGCCCTGGCCGACCTCCGCCATCGCGGTGTGCACGGTGGCGACCGGCTCGCCGCCGACGACCTCCATGCGGACCTTGGCGGTGGAGTAGTCGTCGAAGCCCTCGGAGAAGCCGACGTTCTTGATGCCGACCGCGTAGCCCACCCCGCGCACGACGCCCTCGCCGTGCGTGGTGTTGGACAGGCCGCCGGGCAGTTGCCGTACGTCGGCGCCCTCGGAGCTCTCCCACTGGCGCTCCGGCGGCATCGGCATCGCCTTGACGCGGCGCAGGAGTTCGGCGACCGGGGCCGGGGAGTCGACCGGCTGCCCGGTCGGCATGATCGTGCCCTGGGACATGGCGTTCAGCTGCCGGAACTCCACTCGGTCCATGCCGACGGCGTCGGCGAGCTTGTCCATCTGCGCCTCGTAGGCGAAGCACGCCTGGACCGCGCCGAAGCCGCGCATGGCGCCGCAGGGCGGGTTGTTGGTGTAGAGGGCGATGGCCTCGATGTCGACGTCGTCGACCTCGTAGGGGCCGATGCCGAGCGAGGCGGCGTTGCCGACGACCGCCGGGGAGGCGGAGGCGTACGCGCCGCCGTCCAGCACGATCCGGCACTTGACGTGGGTGAGCTTGCCGTCCTTGGTGGCCCCGTGCTCGTAGTACAGCTTGGCCGGGTGGCGGTGGACGTGTCCGAAGAAGGACTCGAACCGGTTGTAGACGATCTTGACGGGCTTGCCGGTGCGCAGCGCCAGCAGGCAGGCGTGGATCTGCATCGACAGGTCCTCGCGCCCGCCGAAGGCGCCGCCGACTCCGGCCAGCGTCATGCGGACCTTCTCCGGCGGCAGGCCGAGCACCGGCGCGATCTGGCGCAGGTCGCTGTGCAGCCACTGGGTGGCGATGTAGAGGTGGACGCCGCCGTCCTCCTCGGGCACGGCGAGCCCGGACTCGGGGCCGAGGAAGGCCTGGTCCTGCATGCCGAAGTGGTACTCCCCCTTGACGACGAAGTCGGCTCTCCTCGCGGCCTGTTCGGCGTCGCCGCGGACGATCGGCTGGCGGTGGACGACGTTGGGGTGCGGGACGTGGCCGGCGTGGTGGTCGGTGCGGTTCTCGTGGACGAGGATCGCGTCCGGCGCGGTCGCGGAGGCCTCGTCGGTGATCACCGGCAGTTCCCGGTACTCCACCCTGATCTTGGCGGCGGCGCGGCGGGCGGTCTCGGGGTGGTCGGCGGCGACGACGGCGACGGGCTCGCCGTGGTGGCGGACCTTGCCGTGGGCCAGGACCGGGGTGTCCTGGATCTCCAGGCCGTAGTTCTTCACCTCGGTGGGCAGGTCGTCGTACGTCATCACGGCGTACACGCCCGGCAGGGCGAGGGCCTCGGCGGTGTCGATCGAGACGATCTCGGCGTGCGCGACCGTGGAGCGCAGGATCTGGCCCCAGAGCATGTCCTCGTGCCACATGTCGGAGGAGTACGCGAACTCGCCGGTGACCTTGAGGATGCCGTCGGGGCGGAGCGTGGACTCGCCGATGCCGCCCCTGGTCCGCGAGCCCTGGGTGATTTTGGTGGGAGCGCCGTTGGCCGCCATGCTCAGACCCCCTCGGACTGCCGGGCGGCCGCCAGGCGGACCGCGTCCATGATCTTCTCGTAGCCCGTGCAGCGGCACAGATTGCCCGACAGGGCCTCGCGGATGTCCGCGTCGGTCGGGTTGGGGTTGCGCTCCAGCATCTCGTCGGCGGCGACGAGCAGGCCCGGGGTGCAGAATCCGCACTGGACGGCGCCCGCGTCGATGAACGCCTGTTGGACCGGCGAGAGTTCGCCCTCCACGCCGGTCTGCGCGCCGGCGCCCCGCGGCTGCCACCGCTGGGCGTCCTCCAGCGTCGTACCGCAGGCGCCCGTGCCGCAGGACCGCTGCCTGGCGTAGTCCGCCAGGCCCTCGACGGTCACGACCTCGCGGCCCTCGACCTGCCCGGCGGCGACCAGGCAGGAGCACACCGGCACGCCGTCCAGGCGCACCGTGCAGGAGCCGCACTCGCCCTGCTCGCAGGCGTTCTTGGAGCCGGGCAGCCCCAGTCGCTCGCGCAGCACGTACAGCAGGGACTCGCCCTCCCAGACGTCGTCGGCCTGCTGGGGGCGTCCATTGACGGTGAAGTTGACGCGCATCACGCCGCTCCCTCGTTCGTTCGGCGGGCGCCGCGGTACGACTCCCAGGTCCAGGTGAGCGTCCGGCGGGCCATGACGCCCACCGCGTGGCGGCGGTAGCTCGCGGTGCCGCGGACGTCGTCGATCGGGTTGCAGGCGGCGGAGCACAGCTGCGCGAACTGCCGGGCGACGGAGGGGGTGATGATCTCCCCGCTGTCCCAGAAGCCTCCCTCGTCGAGCGCCGCGTTCAGGAACTCCTCGGCGGCCCTGGCCCGGATGGGCGTGGGCGCGGCCGAGCCGATGCCGGTGCGCACCGTACGGGTCTCCGGGTGCAGGGCGAGGCCGAAGGCGCACACGGCGATGACCATGGCGTTGCGGGTGCCGACCTTGGAGAACTGCTGCGGTCCGTCGGCCTTCGCGACGTGGACGGCGCGGATCAGCTCGTCGGGTTCCAGGGCGTTGCGCTTGACGCCGGTGTAGAAGGCGTCGATCGGGATGCGGCGGGAGCCGCGGACCGACTCCACCTCTACCTCCGCGCCGGCCGCCAGCAGGGCGGGGTGGGCGTCGCCGGCCGGGGAGGCGGTGCCGAGGTTGCCGCCGACGCCGCCGCGGTTGCGGATCTGCGGGGAGGCCACCGTGTGCGAGGCGAGGGCCAGGCCCGGCAGCTCGGCCCGCAGGTTCTCCATGATCTTCGAGTACGGAACGGAGGCGCCGAGCCGCACGGCGTCCTCGCCGACCTCCCACTCGTAGAGATCCGGGACGCGGTTCAGGTCGAGCAGATACTCGGGCCGGCGGTGGTCGAAGTTGATCTCGACCATCACGTCGGTGCCACCGGCAATCGGCACAGCGGCGGGGTGCTCGGCCTTCGCGGCGAGCGCCTCCTCCCAGCTGGCGGGGCGAAGGAAGTCCATGACCGGCTCTCTTCTTCCGTCTCGTGAGTCGTACAGATTGAGCCAATCCGTGTGCGGCGGGCCCGGCTCGTTCCTGTCCCTTTTACGCGGAGTGGAGTCAGTACACCGTTGACCGCTCCGGCTCGGTCAGTCACCGAAAACATGAAGGGTTTGGCTGGTCGGCGCGGGCATCTTGTAGATTCGTATGAACCGAGGTCTTCAGAAACCTCTTGGGTTCCCCTGGAAACAGAGGTGGCCGAGGGGACGCGGACTCACCTCCTGGCGGAGCTGCTGCCCGGCCGCGCGGCCGGGCCCTCGCCACTTGATCCATCGTAGTTTTCTAGACACAGAACGGCGGCGACGAGAATGCGGCTGCGCGCACTGCTGGACACCGATGCGCTGGGCCTGAAGCTGCTCGGCGGGGAGGACGAGCTGGACCGCACCGTCCGGGGTGTCATGACCACCGACCTGCGCGATCCCAGCCGCTACCTCTCCGGCGGTGAGCTGGTGCTGTCGGGGCTCGCCTGGCGCCGGGACGCCGCCGACTCCGAGCCGTTCGTACGGATCCTCGTGCGGGCCGGGGTGGCCGCCCTGGCGGCCGGTGAGGCCGAACTGGGGCCCGTGCCCGACGACCTCGTGGTGGCCTGCGCCCGGCACCGGCTGCCGCTGTTCGCGGTGAACGAGTCGGTGGCGTTCGCGACGATCACCGAGCACGTGGTGCGGCAGGTGTCCGGCGAGCGCGCCGGCGACCTGGCGGCCGTGGTGGAGCGCCACCGCAGGATGATGACGGCCGGCCCGGCGGGCGGCGGCCCGGACGTGGTGCTGGACCTGCTGGGCTCCGACCTGGACCTGCGGGCCTGGCTGCTCTCCCCCACCGGCCGGCTGATCGCCGGGCCCAAGGTGGCGGGCCCGGCGCTGCCCGCCGACGTGTGCGCCCGGCTCGCCGCCGAGCACCTGGCGGCCGCCCGCACCGGCCGGCGCGGCCCGCACCGGGTGACGCTGGGCCCGACGACGTACTCCCTGTTCCCCATCCGCGGCGGCGGCCGCTCCCCGCGGGCCGCTCGGGAGGTGCGCGAGACGGTGCTGTCGGACTGGCTGCTGGCCGTGGAGGCGGACGCGGGCGAGTGGCCCGAGGAGCGGCTGGATCTGCTCCAGGGCGTCACCCAGCTGATCGCGGTCGAACGGGACCGCCGGGACGCGGCCCGCACGGTGCGCAGGCGGCTGGCCCAGGAGGTGCTGGAGCTGGTGCAGAGCGGCGCGCCGCCCGCGGAGATCGCCGCGCGGCTGAGGGTCGCCGCGCCGGTGCTGCTGCCCGGCCTCGGGGCGGCCCCGTACTGGCAGGTGGTCGTGGCCCGGGTCGAGTGGGACGACGAGGAGAACGAGGGCGGGCCGATCGCCCAGTCGCTGCTGGAGGAGATCCTCGTCGACCCCCACAGCACCGGTCCCGAGCCGTCCGACCGGATCGCCGTCGCCCACACGGGCGACGAGGCGGTCGCGCTGGTCCCGCTCCCGGCCGTCTCGGCCGAGCACGACGGCTCCGAGACCGGGATCCTCGCCGACGCGCTGCTGGAGGCCGTGCGCGACCCGCTGTCGGCCGGCCTCGACGACGACGGGCGGCTCACCCTGGGCGTCAGCGCGGCCGTGCACTCGGCCGAGGGGCTGCGCGGGGCGCTGGAGGAGGCCCGGCACGCCCGGCGGGTCGCGGCGGCGCGCACCGGCCGCGTCTGCGCGGCCGGGCACCAGGAGCTGGCCTCCCACGTCCTGCTGCTGCCCTTCGTCCCGGACGACGTGCGCCGCGCCTTCACCGCGCGGCTGCTGGACCCGCTGCGGGACTACGACCGCCGGCACCGCGCCGAGCTGATCCCCACCCTGGAGGCCTTCCTCGACTGCGACGGCTCCTGGACCCGCTGCGCCACCCGGCTCCACCTGCACGTCAACACGCTGCGCTACCGGGTCGGGCGTATCGAGCAGTTGACGGGCCGTGACCTGTCCCGCCTCGAGGACAAGCTGGACTTCTTCCTGGCGCTGCGCATGAGTTGAGACCGCGGCGGACGGGCACGGCACGCCACCTGCGGCCTCCTCCGTCCCACGACTTTGTGAAATTTTTCACCCATCCTCTTGGCCGGGCCACGGATTTCGTGCTGAGATGCCGCCACCACTCAAGGCTCGATGGCGTGCTCGGGGAGGGCAACGTGGCGCATACCGCCATGTCTGGTAACGGAACGACCCCTGGTGACGATCCACTCCAGACCGCGGTATGGCGGCTGCGCTCACGCGCGTGCTGGGCCGACGCGGCGGCGCTGCTCCAGTCGGCCACCGCGGCCGCGGCGCTGCAGAGAACCGCACTGCTGGTCGAACGCTGCCTCTACACCGAGGCGGGCTGGGAGGAGGCCGAGGACGCGCTGCGCACCGCCGAGGCGCTGGCCCACACCGACGAGGAGCGGGGCGCCGCCGCTTGTGAACGCGGGTACCTTGCCTACGCGGCCACGCTGCACGGCGTACGGGACCGGGCGGACGAGGCGCGGTCGGCGCTCGGCCGGGCCGCGGCGCTGATCCCGCCCGGGGTACCGGGACGGGCCCTGCTGGACTTCCGGCGCGGACTGATCGCCGAGAACCTCACCCGCTCCCCGCAGGCCGCGCACGCCGCGTACCGGCGCGCGCACGCGGGCGCGATCGCCCACGCCGATCCGCTGCTGCTCTCCTTCACCTGGCGCCATCTCGCCGGACTGGCGATGCGGGACGGCGAGTTGGCCGAGGCCCGGAACGGGTTCGCCGAGTCGCTGCGGATCCGCGAGGAACTGGGCTACCTCGTCGGCACCGCGCCGGCCCTGGTCTCCCTGGCCGACACGGAGACCGAACCGGAGGCGTCCCGCCTGCGCGAGGAGGCACGACGGCTGTTCCGGCTGCTGGGGGGCGTACCGACGTGGCTGGCACAGCAGTTGACCCCGGCACCACCGACACCGGCGCCGGGCGCGGCCACGGCCTGAGAGACCCACGAGGCGACTGCTTCTCAGAGGAACCTGAGAGGTTGCTGTGCCAGGCTGACCAGCCCCAACGCGCGGACGGCCGACGGTGTCCGCGCGCACCCCCCACGGTCGCTCCGGAGGATCGCCCGATGAGCCTGGTCAACGGACTTCCCGCCCATGTGCTGCTGGTCCACGCAGTCGTCGTCCTGGTCCCTCTCAGCGCCCTGGCGCTCGTGCTCTGCGCCGTGTGGCCGCAGGCCGCCCGGCGCCTCGGTCTCGTGCTGCCACTGCTCGCCCTGGTCACGCTGGTGAGCGTGCCGCTGACCACACAGGCCGGGGAGTGGCTGGAACGCCATGTGAGCGGCGACGCGCTGGTGCGCCGGCACGCGGAGCTGGGTGACGGGCTGCTCCCGTGGGTCCTCGGCCTGTTCGTGCTGGCGGCCGGCGTCTGGTGGATATCCCGCCGGACGCCCGCACCGGACGGGGGGACGCGCGCGGGCTCGGTGCTCCGGGTCGCCGCGGTCGTCCTGTCCGTGGTGGTGGCCGCGGGTGCGGTCGTCGACGTGTACCGGATCGGCGACTCGGGCGCGAAGGCCGCCTGGCACGACGCCTACTCGAAGACGGCCACGCAGTCGGGCGGCGACGACTGACGGGCGGAACACCGCCACCACGTGTCACCGCGCGCCGGCCCGCACCGCATGACCGCCTGCTCAGTCCGCGCCCGCGAAGTGCTCGGCGACCAGGGCGCGTACCACGTCGACGTCCCGCGCGACGAGGGCGTCCAGGAGGGCCGTGTGCTCGGCCGCGTCGGCGACGAGGTCGGCGCGGGCCGGGCGCGCGGAGCCGCCGACGAGCGGCCACTGGGCACGGCGGTGCAGGTCCTCGGCGATCTGGACGAGCTGGTCGTTCCCGGAGAGGGACAGCACCGCGCGATGGAAGGCGCGGTCGGCCTCGGCGTAGGTCGCCCGGCACCCGGAGGACGCGGCCCGCACGGTGGCCTCGGCGAGCGGGCGCAGTTCGTCCCAGCGCTCGACGGGCACCCGGCGGGCCAGCCGCAGCATCACCGGCACCTCCAGCAGGGCCCGCACCTCGGCCAGTTCGGCGAGCTCGCGGTCGCCCCGCTCGATCACCCGGAAGCCGCGGTTGGGCACGACCTCCACGGCGCCCTCCAGCGTGAGCTGCTGCATCGCCTCGCGTACGGGGGTCGCGGAGACCCCGAACCGCTCGCCGAGCGCGGGTGCCGAGTAGACCTCGCCGGGTTTCAGCTCCCCCGCCACCAGGGCGGTGCGCAGGGCCTGCAGGATCTGGCCGCGTACCGAGGAGCGCCGCACGAGGGGCCGGGGGTGCGGGACGGGCGGTTCGCCGTGCGTGTGCTCGCCGCGGACGCCCGCCCGAGGGAGGTCCGCGGCCCCGGGGGCCTCCTGGTCCCGCCGCGGCTCCCCGGCTGCCTGCTCCCGCCGCAGATCCGCGACCTGCGGCTGGCGCGGCACGCGAGGCACGGCGCCCCGGCCGGCCCCGGGGGCCCGGGTGCCGGCGGAGTCCTGTGCGCCCTGCTTCACGGTTCTCCTCCGGGCTCGCGGTGCTTGGGGTGCTTGGGGTGCTTGGGGTGCTTGGGGTCATTACGGCGGCTTGTCGCTCTGCCGTCAAGCACCTTAGGCGCTGTAGGCCAAGGCTTCACATTCCGATCAGCTGAAGTAAGGTAAGCCTTACCTACAATCGAACGTGAAAACGGTGGTCCGGCATGCCTGTGCCCTCTTCGGCCGTAGCGGACGCCTACGCCCGCCTCACCGAGGCCTTCCCCGGACTCGCGGTGACGGAGACGGGCCCCGGCGAGAGCGTCCCGGACGGCGGCGGCTGGACCTCGGCCGCCTCCCTCGCGGCGGGCGGGAGGGGCCTGGACGCGTTCCTGGCCTGGGACGACGCCCAGGTGCTGCGGGACTACGGCACGCACGCCCGGCCGGACGTCGTGGCGAGCTTCGGGCTGCACCGCTACGCCTGGCCCACTTGCCTGCTGTTCACCGTGCCCTGGTTCCTGCACCGCCGGGTGCCCCGCCTCCCCGTGACCCACGTCTCCTACGACCGCGCCGCCGGCCGCATGGCCGTACGCCCCGCCGCCTTCGCCTGCCTGCCGGGCGACCCGGCGGCCGCACTGCCCGGCGCGCGCGTCGTCCGCGACGAGGAGGCGCTGCGGGCCGAACTCCGCTCGGCCGTCGCCGAGCACCTGGAGCCGGTACTGGCCGGATTCGGCCCGCGTATGCGGCGGCGCGGGCGCGCCCTGTGGGGCATGGCGACCGACGAGGTCGTCGAGGGACTCTGGTACGTCGCCCATCTGCTCGGCGAACAGGAGCGGGCGGTGCGCGAACTGGAGCTGCTGCTGCCGGGGGCGACCCGGCCGTACGTCGGCTCCGCCGCCTTCCGGGAACTGACGGGGCCGGACGGCGAGTCCCTGCCCACCCGCGACCGGGCCAGCTGCTGCATGTTCTACACCGTGCGCCCCGAGGACCTCTGCGTCACCTGCCCGCGCACCCGCGACGCGGACCGGATCGCCAAGCTGACGGCCACGGCGGCCGGCTGAGCCCTCGTCACACCGGACTGAAACCGCCCTGACGGTCCGGCGCACCCCAGCGATCGCGTAAGATCACTCGCGACTGGGACACCCACAAGGTCACAGGTGATTCACAAATTCCTCACCTGCCACGGGAACTTTCCGCGGAACCACCGGTACGGGTAGTCTTATTCGAACTCAACTCCCGCCCCTCAAGCGGCGGTTCGAGCAGAACGCCGCCCCGGGCATCCCCTTGCACCTCCTTGGCGGCCTCTTGCCCCGAAAACCCCTGAGGGCCGACGGGATTGGGCCACTATGGCGGGCGTTACGCCCTATCCCAATGCAAGGGACCCCAGATGAGACTGACCGACATATCGCTGAACTGGCTGCTTCCGGGCGCCGTGCTGCTCCTGGGCGTGCTGGCGGCGGTTGCGGTGATCGCGCGCGGCAAGCGCTCCTCCGGGGAGAACGCGAGCGCGGACGACTCGTGGGAGCGCAACGAGGAGCGCCGCAGGCGCAAGGAGGCCATCTACGGCACGGCCTCCTACGTTCTGCTGTTCTGCTGTGCGGCGGTGGCCGCGGCACTCTCCTTCCACGGCCTGGTCGGCTTCGGCGAGCAGAACCTCGGCCTGACCGACGGCTGGCAGTACCTGGTGCCGTTCGGTCTGGACGGCGCGGCGATGTTCTGTTCCGTGCTTGCCGTGCGCGAGGCCAGCCACGGTGACGCGGCGCTCGGCTCGCGGATACTCGTGTGGATGTTCGCCGCCGCCGCGGCCTGGTTCAACTGGGTGCACGCGCCCAGGGGCATCGACCACGCGGGGGCGCCGCACTTCTTCGCGGGCATGTCGCTCTCGGCCGCTGTCCTGTTCGACCGCGCGCTGAAGCAGACCCGCCGGGCCGCCCTGCGCGAGCAGGGTCTGGTGCCGCGCCCGCTGCCGCAGATCCGTATAGTCCGCTGGCTGCGGGCGCCGCGCGAGACCTACAAGGCCTGGTCGCTGATGCTCCTGGAGGGCGTGCGGAGCCTGGACGAGGCGGTCGACGAGGTGCGCGAGGACGAGCGCCAGAAGGCGGAGAGCCGACGGCTGCGGCGCGATCAGGAGCGCATGGAGCGGGCGCAGTTGAAGGCGCTCAGCCGAGGCCACCGCGGCTTCATCGGCCGGGGCGGTCGGCCCGTCGAGCAGCAGGCCCTGGAGCGCGGCTCCACGCAGGTCACCGCGGAGCCTGCCATAGCGGCGGCGGAGCTTCCCGTGCGCGCGCGTCCGTCCCTTCAGCCCGTCCGCAAGGGATCCGAGAGCTCAGCCGTCGACCTCACCGCGGAGGACGACACAATGGCCCTGCCGCGCCTCGACTCCCTGGAGCGCAAGCTCAAGGACCTGGAGCAGCAGTTCGGCTAGGAACGAGTCGACTGGACCGGTGAACGGGTGGGGGGCGCGGCCTGCGGGCCGCGCCCCCCACCCGTTCACGCGGCGTCCGCGCCCAGTTCGAACCAGACGGACTTTCCGACCCCGTGCATGCACACGCCCCAGGTGTCCGCGAGGGACTGCACCAGGAACAGGCCCCGGCCGCCGGTGCCGTCGCCCGTCCCCGGTGTCCGGGGTCTGGGCCGGCGGGCCACGAAGTCCCGTACCTCCACGCGCAGTCCGCGCGGTGACACGGTGGCCGTCAGGATCGCGTCGTCGTCGGTGTGGACGAGCGCGTTGGTGACCAGTTCGCTGGTGAGCAGTTCCGCGACCTCCGACGTGCCGGGCCTGCCCCAGTGGCGCAGCAGTGCGCGCAGCGCCCGTCGTGCCTCGGGCACCGCCTTGAGGTCGGCCCGCCCCAGTCTGCGTCTGAGCTGCGGCGGGACGGGCCGTCCCGGGAGGCCGTCCCTCTCTCCGCCCGCCGGTCTCTGCGTGTGTTCCTCCGTCGTCCGAGCCGAGGAGGCCCCGACCGTCGCGGGACCGCCCCCTCGTGCCTGCCTCTTCATGGCCCCCGTCCGCGTGCCGATGTCGGTTCCCCTCCAGTTCGAACACGTTCACGGAGATCCATGCCCCGTCGGGCGCGGGCCAGTCATGTGGAATGGCCCACGCCAGTTGTCCGGCGCTCCCCTGTCCCGACGGGCCTACGGCCGGGGCATGTTGCGCAGGTTGGAGCGCGCCATCTGCACCATGCGGCCGACGCCTCCGTCCAGCACCATCTTCGAGGCCGACAGCGCGAACCCGGTCACCATCTCGGCCTTGATCTTCGGCGGGATCGACAGGGCGTTGGGGTCGGTGACGACGTCCACGAGGGCGGGGCCCTTGTGGCTGAAGGCCTCCTTCAGGGCACCGGCGAGGTGCCTGGGCTTCTCCACCCGGACGCCGTGGGCGCCGCAGGCGCGGGCGACGGCGGCGAAGTCGGGGTTCTTCATGGCCGTTCCGTAGGCGGGCAGGCCCGCGACCATCATCTCCAGCTCCACCATGCCCAGCGAGGAGTTGTCGAACAGGACGACCTTCACCGGCAGGTCGTACTGCACCAGGGTCAGGAAGTCGCCCATCAGCATGGCGAAGCCGCCGTCCCCGGACATGGACACCACCTGCCGGCCGCGGTCGGTGAACTGCGCGCCGATCGCCATCGGCAGGGCGTTGGCCATCGAGCCGTGCGAGAAGGAACCGATGATGCGGCGGCGTCCGTTGGGCGAGATGTAGCGGGCACCCCAGACGTTGCACATGCCCGTGTCGATGGTGAACACGGCGTCGTCGTCGGCCACTTCGTCCAGGACGGCGGCCACGTACTCGGGGTGGATCGGGACGTGCTTGTCCACCTTCCTCGTGTACGCCTTGACGACCCCCTCCAGGGATTCCGCGTGCTTCTTGAGCATCCGGTCCAGGAAGCGCCGGTCCGTCTTGACCCGCACCCTCGGCACGAGACAGCGCAGGGTCTCCTTCACATCGCCCCACACCGCGAGGTCGAGCCTGGAGCGGCGGCCGAGGTTCTCGGGCCGGACGTCGATCTGGGCGATCTTCACATCGGTGGGCAGGAAGGCGTTGTACGGGAAGTCGGTGCCGAGCAGGATCAGCAGGTCGCACTCGTGGGTGGCCTCGTAGGCGGCGCCGTAGCCGAGCAGCCCGCTCATGCCGACGTCGTACGGATTGTCGTACTGGATGAACTCCTTGCCGCGCAGCGCGTGCCCGACCGGGGACTTGATCCGCTCGGCGAACTCCATCACCTCGGCGTGCGCGCCCGCCGTGCCGCTGCCGCAGAACAGGGTGACCCTGTCGGCCTCGTCGATCATCTCGACGAGCCGGTCGATCTCGGCGTCGCCGGGCCGGACGGTGGGCCGGGAGGTGACGATGGCGGTCTCGGCGGCCCTCTCGGGCGCGGGCTCGGCGGCGATGTCGCCGGGCAGCGACACCACGCTGACGCCGCTGCGGCCCACCGCGTTCTGGATGGCCGTCTGGAGCAGCCGGGGCATCTGCTTCGGGTTGGAGATCAGCTCGCTGTAGTGGCTGCACTCGGCGAACAGCCGGTCGGGGTGGGTCTCCTGGAAGTACCCGAGGCCGATCTCTCCGGAGGGGATGTGCGAGGCGAGGGCGAGGACCGGGGCCATGGAGCGGTGGGCGTCGTACAGGCCGTTGACGAGGTGCAGGTTGCCGGGACCGCAGGAGCCGGCGCAGGCCGTCAGACGGCCCGTGATCTGGGCTTCGGCGCCGGCCGCGAAGGCGGCGGTCTCCTCGTGGCGGACGTGGATCCAGTCGATGGCGGCGTTGCGGCGGACCGCGTCGACGACCGGGTTGAGGCTGTCCCCGACCACGCCGTACAGGCGTTTGACTCCGGCGCGGACGAGGATGTCGACGAACTGCTCTGCGACGCTCTGCTTGGCCATGGCGCTCGGACACCCCTTCGGTCTGCCGCGGATCCTCCGCCTCCATGAAGGCACAGGCCCGGCGCTCACGCCTCCCACACGGCAGCGGCCGTACGGTCGTCCGCGTAGCCCTTGACCCGCACCTGGGCGTCCGCCAGGAAGGCGGCGAGGCCCGGCGGGGCGGGATCGGACCACCGTCGCGAGAGGTGGGCGCACAGCTCGGGCTCGCCGCGCAGCGGGTCGGCCAGACCGGCGGTGCACATCAGGAGCGTGTCACCCGGTTGGGCCACGGACGCACGGAAGCGGAAGGGCTCGCGGGGCGGTTCCGGGGCCGGGTCGTACGGGTTCGGCGGGGTGGTGATGCCGAGGTCCAGGGTGAGCCGGTCGCCGTCCGGGGTCTCGGACGGCGGCGAGCCGAAGCCGACCACGGGGTGGCCGGGGGTCTCGGCGACGCCAGGTTCGATGTCCTGCCACTCGCCCTCGCGCAGCCGGAACAGGCCGCCGGCGCCGACGCCGAAGAAGACCCGGACGCGGCAGTCGGGGTCGGCGGGCAGGAGCAGGCAGCGCAGGGTGGCCGTGTACTGCTCCGGCTCCACGCCCTGTTCGGCGGCGCCCGCTCGGAGTCTGCCGAGGCTGCGGTCGGTGAGGCGGTGCAGCCCCGACTTCAGGTCGCCGCGCCGGGCCGCGCGGATGTCCTCGGCCAGCCGTGCGTGGCTGCGACCCACGGCCTCGGCGATCCACTGGCACACCTCGCCGGCCGCGCGGTGCGCGCCCGGGGTGGCGCGGGCGCCGGTCGCCATCGCGACCATCACCAGTGCCTGGTCCCCCGCGCCGAAGCGGGCGGTGAGCAGCGCGTCGCGCCGCGACTCGCCCCGGTACCGTGCGGAGTCCCCCCGGATCGACACCGCCCGCAGCGTGCACGCCCCGTAGGCGGCCCCGTCCAGCACGGTGTCCGGCACCGTGACGTCCAGCCCGTCCGGCTCGGCCCCGGGCAACGCGGTGGGCTCGGCCGCGTAGGTGGGCGGCCGGGCCCCGACATACCCGACGACAACGCCGCCACCCCGGACACGCGGTGCGACGTGCGCCCCGACGTCGGGCGGTGCGACATGCGCCTCCCCGGCGCCCGATACGGAGTACGCCTTACCGGCGGCCGGTGCGGAGTGCGCCTTACCGGCGGCCGGTGCGGAGTGCGCTTCCACACCGCCCGTTGCGGCGTTCGCCTCCCGGGCGGCCGGTACGTCGTACGCCTCCGCGCCACCCGATACGGCGTACGCCTCCCCGGCGGCCGGACCCTCCTCCGCCTCCGCGCCACCCGATACGGCGTACGCCTCCCCGGCGGCTGGTGGGTCGTACGCCTCGCCACCGCCCACCTCACGTCCGGAGCCGCCCACGGCCCCGACAGATGAAGGCTCCGGCGGGGAGGGAGGCGTGGAGGGCGGCGGGGGTGCGGAGGAACGCGGAGAAGCGGACGGAGGTGGAGGGGCGGCCGGAGGTGCGGAAGGGGGCGAGGGGGTGGACGGGGATGGAGAGGCGGTTGCGGGCGCGGACGGAGGCGAAGAAGGTGACGGGGGCGCGGGAGGAGGCGGGGGCGTGGACGGAAGCCGCCTCGCGGCGGGGCAGGCCGGGTCGGCGGCGTCCCTGGGCGAGGGACCGCCCGGGCCGGAGCCGGTACCTCCCCGGTGGGTCGACTCGGTGGGGCCCGACGACCAGCCCTCGACGGTCCCCTCGGAGGTGACGGGCGGCTGAACCGATCGCTCCGGCGTCCCCGTCCCGGGGTCCCAGGCGGGCCCCGGAGCCGCCCCCTCGGCGGGAGAGGACGACCGAGGCGACCACTCGGGCTCCATCGGACCAGAATCCTCGGCCACCGCATCGGAAGAGGAAGCCGCCGCAGCCGACCCCCCAGAGGAGGCAGGCGGCTGAGATGGTTTCACCGGCGCGGAACCCCAAGCTGCCCCCGCGGCGGGCCCCTCAGCCGACGCGGGCGGCCGAGACGGCCGCTCGGGCTCCACCGGCCCGGAACCCCGGTCAGCCCGGTCAGCCCCCGACACCGGCCCTTCCGCCGGTGCGGACGGCCGAGGCGACCGAGGCCCGCGCCCAGGCTCCACCGGCCCAGAACCCCAAGCACCCCCCGAAGCCGGCCCCTCCGGAGGCGCGGATGGCTGAGGCGGCCGATCCGGCGTCCCCGTCCGGGGATCCCGGTCAGCCTCCGCGGCTGCCCTCTCGGCGGGAGAGGAGGACCGGGACGACCGCTCGGACTCCCCCGGATCTGAACCCCAAGCAACCCCTGAAGCCGGCGTGGCCGACCGCGACGGCCGCTCGGGCTCCACCGGCCCGTAACCCCGGTCGGCTGCCGACGCCGTGTCCTCGGGGGTGCTGCGCCACCAGTCCGGGGCCGGGTCCGGTGGGCGTGGGGTGGGTAGCGGCGCGTCCCGCGGGGGGCCGTCGACCGTTCCGGACGCCGAGGCGAAGCGGTCGTCCAGGGAATCGGCCCCGGCCGCGGGGCCGGTGTCCTCGGCGGAGTCGTCGTACAACTGCCCCCACCAGTCGTCCTCTTGACCGGTGGGCCTTCCCCCCTGCTGGCTCATGCCGCCAATTGTCCACCGCACGGGCCCTGTGAGAACGGGGCATCGGCAAATCCGGTGGACCGAACCATCCCGGGGCGCGACGAAGTCGCCGGACGGCTCCACCCCCCACGGAGGAGCCGTCCGGCGGTACATGGGTGATCCTGGTCCGGATCACGGTCCGGTCGGCCGAAACACCGCCGTCCGGAACGCCCCGACGCGGCCCGCGGTGCCCGGCCCGGGCGCTGCGGGCCGGGGCCGTCAGTTGCCCCGGCCGCCCGCACGGGGTGCGTATCCGTGCAGGCCACGTCCATGGCTGGACACCAGGCACCCGTCGGTGCTTCGGTGGCGCCACCTTGTCAGAGTGACCGGTGGTACAGCGATGATGTGCCGCGGCGGGTTTGCGCCGTGGCTGTTTCCCGCCACCGCCGACGCGCCGCGGAACGTGATGCCAGGGGTCCGAAAGGGGAGGGACAGCAGCTGATGCTGGCAGCGATAGGTCTGGACGAGACACACGAGGCGGCGTACCGGGCTCTGGTGTCCGTGGGCGCCGCCGAAGTCCCCGATCTCGCACGGCGGCTGATGCTCGGCGAGCGGGACACCGAGCACGCCCTGCGCCGTCTGGAGCGGCACGGACTCGCGGCCCAGTCCTCGGCCCGGCCCGGCCGCTGGGTGGCCGCGCCGCCCGGGGTGGCGCTGGGCGCACTGCTCACCCAGCACCGCCACGAGCTGGAGAGGGCGGAGCTGGCCGCCGCGCTGCTCGCCGAGGAGTACCGGGCGGCGGCCTCCGAGCCCGCGGTGCACGATCTGGTCGAGGTGGTCACCGGCGCCCCCGCGGTCGCGCAGCGCTTCCTCCAGCTCCAGCTCGGGGCGAGCGAGGAGGTGTGCGCGCTGGTCACGGGCAACCCGATCGCCGTCTCCTCGATGGAGAACCACGCCGAGGAGCAGGCGGCCGCCCGCGGGGTCCGCTACCGGGTGGTGCTCGAACGCGCCGTGCTGGACAAGCCGAACGGGGTCACGGAGCTGACCGCCGCGCTCAGCCGCGACGAGCAGGTGCGGGTCGTCGAGACCGTACCGACCAAACTGGTCGTCGCCGACGGGACGCTCGCCATGGTGCCGCTCACCTCGCACACCCCGGAGCCCACCGCGCTGGTCGTGCACGCCAGCGGCCTGCTGGAGCTGCTCTACGGGCTGTTCGAGTCGGTGTGGCGGCAGGCGCTGCCGCTGCGGCTCGGGGCGTCCGGTGTGACCGAGGAGGGCCGGGACGGCCCCGACGCCATCGACCTGGAGGTGCTGTCGCTGCTGCTGGCCGGTCTGACCGACGCGAGCGTCGCCAAGCAACTCGACCTGGGCCTGCGGACCGTGCAGCGCCGGGTGAAGCGGCTGATGGAGCTGACCGGGGTGAGCACCCGGCTGCAACTGGGCTGGCACGCCTACGAACGGGGCTGGGTGGCCCGTGAGCGGCACGGCTGACGGGCCGGTGCCTACAGGCACGGCTGACACGCCGGTGCCTACAGCACGCCCTCCAGCGTGAGCAGTCGCACCTTCCGCTCCAGGCCGCCCGCGTAGCCGGTCAGGGAACCGTCCGCGCCGATCACGCGGTGGCAGGGGCGCAGCACCAGGAGCGGGTTGGCGCCGATGGCGCCGCCGACGGCCCGAACAGCCGCGCGGGAAGCGCCGATACGCGCGGCGATCTCGCCGTACGTGGTCGTCGAGCCGTACGGAACGTCGTCGACGGCGGCCCACACCCGCTCCCGGAACGCGGTGCCGGAGGTGCGCAACGGCAGCCGGAATTCCTTGAGTTCACCGGCGAAGTAGGCGCGGAGCTGTTCCTCCGCCGCGCGGAAGGGCCCGGCGTCGTGCCGCCAGTCGGCCCGGACCTCGCGACCGCCCTTCTGGCCTGGCACGGACAGCGAGGTCAGCGCCCCGGAGGAGTCGGCGGTCAGCAGCAGGGGGCACAGCGGGCTGTCGAGGGTGGTCCAGTAGGTCGTACCGGTGACCGTCGAGTGCGTGTGCGTGGTCATGGGGTGGTCTCCAGCTCTTCGGCGGCACGCAGGTGCCGCAGGGCGTACGAGCGCCAGGGGCGCCAGCTTTCAGGGGTGTCCGCGCCGGGCGGGGCCACGTCGGGGTCGCCGAGGGCCCGGGTACGGATGGCGGCGGCCACGGCCGGACCCAGGCCGGGCAGGGCGAGCAGTGCCCGGTGCGTGTCGTCGCGGTCGGCTCCCGGGTCCAGCCGCACCGTGCCGTCGGCGAGGGCGGCGGCCAGGACGCCCAGGGGGCCGTCCCGTTCGGCCTCGGCGAGCACGGCCGGCTCGGGGAAGAGGTGGGTCAGCGTGCCGGTGGGAGCGTCCAGTGCCTTGCCGTAGCGCCGTACCAGCTCCGCGGCGGCCGCCGGTCCCACCAACGCCCGGACCGCCGTCTCCGGCGGGTCCGCCGAGCCCGGCGAGCGCAGGCCGGGCCGGGCGGCGACCAGCGGGGCCAGCCGCGGGTCCGCACCGAGCCGCTCGTCGACGGCGTACGGGTCGGCGTCCAGGTCGAACAGCCGGCGCAGCCGCTGCACGGCCGTGGTCAGATCGCGTGGGTCGGTCAGGTGGAGCCGGGCCTCCAGCCAGCCGCCGGGATGCGCTCCGGACCCGGCCCGCGGCGCGCCGGAACGCTCGTCCACGGCGGCGGTCCCGGTGCCGTGCGGCAGGCGCAGGGTGCGCCGGTAGGTCCGCCGTCCGGGCGTACCGCCGATCTCCTCGACGCCGGGCACGGCCTCGCGTTCCAGCAGGTCGAAGACGGGGCCGGCCTGGTAGGGGCCCCGGTGGGCGAGCCGCAGCGGGATCCCGGCGGTGGGCGCCGCGGGGCGGCGGCCCCGTGCCCTGCGGGCGGTGGCGCGCAGCTCGCTGGGGGTCGCGGCGTAGACGGACCGCATCGTGTCGTTGAACTGCCGCACGCTGGCGAACCCGGACGCGAACGCGATCTGCGTGACCGGCAGGTCCGTGGTCTGGAGCAGGACGCGCGCGCTGTGCGCCCGCTGGGCACGGGCGAGCGCGACGGGCCCGGCGCCCAACTCGGCGATGAGCTGCCGGCGCACCTGCCGCTCGCTGTAGCCGAGTCGCGCGGCGAGCCCGGCGACGCCCTCCCGGTCGATCACGCCGTCGCCGATCAGCCGCATGGCCCGCCCGACGGCGTCCGCCCGTACGTTCCAGTCGGCGGAGCCGGGCACCGCGTCCGGCCGGCAGCGCCGGCAGGCGCGGAAGCCCGCGCCCTGCGCGGCGGCGGCCGTGGGATAGAACCGCACGTGGTGCCGTTTGGGTGTCACGGCCGGGCAGCTGGGACGGCAGTAGATCCCGGTCGTGTCGACGGCGAAGAAGAACTCCCCGTCGAACCGGCCGTCCCGGCTGCGTACGGCCTCGTACCTGGTGTCCTCCTCCATCACGCCGTCCAGTGTCCGCCTCCGTGCGGGGGTGCCGCTGGCGGAAATCGGACACTGCGGCCGACATGACGGATGACGGGTGACGGATGACGGGTGACGGGTGACGGGTGACGGGCTAGCGCCACCGCCCCCGCTTGGCCTCCATCGCGGCCCGGCCCTCGGCGCCCTTGCGCTTCCAGTCCCGCCGGATCTCCGAGCGCAGCCGCGCGTCGGTCTTGGCGACGATCCACTGGTTCTCGCGCAGGAGCTTGCGGTAGCTCTCCAGCCGCCGCTGGGGCAGCTCACCGGCGTCGACGGCGGCGAGCACCGCGCACCCCGGCTCGCTGTCGTGGGCGCAGTCGTGGAACCGGCACCGTCCGGCCAGCTCCTCGATCTCGGAGAACACCTGTCCGACCCCGCTCTCGGCGTCCCACAGGCCCACTCCGCGCAGTCCCGGGGTGTCGATCAGCACGCCGCCGCCCGGCAGCGCGAGCAGGTTGCGGGTGGTGGTCGTGTGCCGGCCCTTGCCGTCGACGTCCCGTGCGGCCTGTACGGTCATCACGTCCTCGCCGAGCAGCACGTTCGCGAGCGTGGACTTGCCCGCGCCGGACGATCCGAGCAGCACGGACGTGCCCGAGGAGACGACGGCGAGGAGGACGTCGAGCCCGTCGCCGGTCATGGCGCTGACGGGCAGCACCGGCACACCGGGCGCGCTCGTCTCCACGTCCTGGACGAGATACCCCAGCCCCGTCGCGTCCGGCACGAGGTCGGCCTTGGTCAGCACGATCAGCGGCTGCGCGCCGGATTCCCAGGCCAGTGCCAGGTAGCGCTCGATGCGGCCGAGGTCGAGTTCGACCGCGAGGGACACCGCGACGATCGCGTGGTCGACGTTGGCGGCGAGGATCTGGCCCTCGGACCGCTTGGACGAGGTGGAGCGCACGAAGGCGGTGCGGCGCGGCAGCGTCGTGCGGGCGTAGCGCGGGTTGCCGCCGGGCTCGACGGCGACCCAGTCGCCGGTGCACACCACCCGCATCGGGTCGTGCGGGGTGACGAACGCGGTGTCGGCGCGCAGCACACCGCCGGCGGTGACGACGTCGCACTGCCCCCGGTCCACGCGGATCACCCGGCCCGGCAGCAGGCCTTCGGCGGTGTACGGGGTGAAGACCGACTCCCAGCCCTCGTCCCAGCCGTAGGGGGCGAGAGGATGCGGCGAGACGGAAGAAGGAACGGAGGGAGCGGAAGGAACGGAAGAAGCGGAGGAACGCAAGGGGGAACCCTTCACGAGGGCGGCCCCGACGGCCCGCGACGGTGCGCGCGGGCGTGGCAGGAGGTGTCAGCCGGTGGCCGCGGAGGTGGAGTGGATGGTCCTGTCGTTGCGGGCAGCGCCCATTACCGAGACAGCCATGGGTCACACCTCCTCTTTCTCCGCGAGAACTCAGCGAACTCTGGGAACCGGCAGCGGCGGCCGCCGGCCTCCGCGTGATGCGAGCCTCACGGTAGGGGAGCGCGGGGAAGCGGCGCCACCGGATTTACGCCGGCGCCGCCCGCCGTCACCCGATGCGCTCCCAGCCGCGCCGAGGCGAGGCTCGCGGCTGCGGTGGACGATGCAGGGGCGGGTGAGGCAGCCCAGCGGTGCGGTGAGCATGTGGACCAGCCGGGCGAAGGGCCAGGCCGCGAAGAGCAACAGGACGCTGAGGGCGTGGAGTTGGAACAGCAGTGGCACGCCGCTCATCAGTTCCGGGCGCGGTTGCAGGGCGAAGACGGACCGGAACCAGGGGGAGTTGGTCTGCCGGAGGACGAAGACGGCGGGGGCGAGGGCGAGGTAGGGCAGCACCACCCACAGCAGGATGCCGCCCGTGCCGGCCTGAGCCACCGTGGTGAGGGGGTGCGCGGGGTCTCCGGCGGTGAAGAGCCGGGCGAGGTAGCCGACGAGGGCAGCGCGAACGGCGCGGCCCGGCACCCGCGCACCCGCGCACCCGCGCACCCGCGCACCCGCGCACCCGCGCACCCGCGCACCCGCGCACCCGCGCACCCGCGCACCCGCGCACCCGCGCACCAGAGGATTCCACCGACCGGAGCGCCGCCCCTCGAAACGTCGGGGCCTGGGGCGTCGGGCGGGACCCCGCCGAAGATGTGGGCCAACAGGCCCTAACGGCGGGCCGGGTGCGCGGCGACCATGGAAGGGTGTCCGACAACGATGGCTTTCGCTCGATGGACCGGCAGGAGTGCCTGCGCCTGATGGCCGAGGTACCGGTGGGCCGTGTCGTTTACACGCGGCAGGCACTGCCCGCGGTGCTGCCCGTCAACTTCGCCCTGGCGGCGGACGCGTCCGTCCTGCTGCGTACCTCCGCGGGCTCCGACCTCGTCCGTGCCGTGGACGGTGTCGTGGTCGCCTTCGAGGCGGACGCGTTCGACGCGCAGAGCCGGTCGGGCTGGAGCGTGGTCGTCACCGGCCGGGCCACCGTGGTGACCGATCCGGTCGAGCACGAGCGTCTCCTGCGGACCGGGCCGCGCTCCTGGATGCCGATCGAGGAGGACGTCTTCGTCCGCATCGAGGCCACGATGGTCACCGGACGGGAGCTCACGGATCTGCGCGTCGCCAATTGAGCGGCCGCGCGTCACCGGTTGAGGGCACGGAGGGGTCGGGGCGGACGTTCGGTCCGCCGCCCGGCCCCTCGTCGTGTGCGTTCAGCCCGTCCCGCCCGTGGGGCCTGCCGGTGTTTCGTCCGTGCCCGCCGGTGTTTCATCCGTGGGGGTCAGCCGGGTGGCTGCGCGCGGGGTGCGGCCGCCCTCCGGGCCGTAGCCGAAGCGGATCAGCAGGTGGGGGCGGCACCGAAGCCTCGGGGCGGCCATCGTCGCCCGCAGGTCGGGCCACTCCATCGCCTGGTGCAGCATCGAGGTGCGCACTCCGAACCGGGTGGCCACCAGCAGGGCCCGCTCCATCGCCTGCCCCGCGCGCAGCCAGTCCTCCCGCCGGTCGTGCGGGGTCCACAACAGGGCCACCTGCGCGTGCCGTTCGAATCGCAGGGCGGGCGGTCGCAGCCCGGGCAGCGGGCCGGTGAAGTCCCGCATCGGCATCCGCCCCGCCGTGTCCCGCGGGCCGAGCGAGGTGAGCGGAATGCCGTGCGGGAGGCGCATGTCCGGCGTGTTGACCCAGGCCCTGGTCTCGGCGGTGCGGGCCGGGTCGGCGGCGTTGCGCGCCTCGGCCTGCGCGGTCAGGCTCAGCAGGCGCCGGGTGCCGGCGAAGTCGGGCACCTCCAGGTGCGCCCCCTCGATCCGCGCCGCCTTGACCATCTCCAGCACGATGTGCTCCGGCACCGGCCGCCCGGTGAAGGGCATCCGGCTGGTGTGCCGGCGCGCGACCGCGTCGTACAGGCCTGCGTACGAGGGCTGTGCGTCCGGGGCCGCCACGAACAGCCGGACGGTGGCCAGCAGGCCGGGGTCGCGCGGGTCGGGCAGGAGCGTCACGAGCGGGTCCCAGCCGAGGTGTGCCGCGGCGACGCGGAGGTTGAAGACGGCCGCGCCCACGGAGAGGTGCTGGGCACGCTGCCGCGGATCGGTCAGCGGCAGGGACCGCGAGTCGGCGCGGACGTGGATGGACCGGGTGTCGGCGTCCATGCCGAACCGCCAGGGCTGGGTGTTGTGGATCGACGGAGCCGCCACGGCCGAGTACAGCAGGCTCTCCAGGGTGGTCGCGTCGACTGCCGGTGTCCGCATGACGACTCCTCCATGGGCTCCCTTGACGCTTGCCCGTCCACCTTCCTGCGCCGACCGGCCGGGGCGGAAGGGCTCAGCGGGCCCTCGGCAGGGCCGCAGGTCCCGACCGGGCCGCGGCTGCACGGCCGGGGCCGGACGGCCCTGGTGCCGCGGCGGCCCGTGTGGTGTCATGAAAGTGACGGGAAGGACCGGAAGACGCGGGGAAGCGGCGGAGAAGCCGTGCACCGCGCAATCAGGATCCGCGAGAAGTGGATTGTCCTTCCCGTCCGATCGTGTCCGGCCGAAGCCCGGACCCCGCCCCGCTCACCGGTCCGCGGGAGTGATGCGGCGTCCCGTCAGACGAGCGGGGCGGATACGCACCCAGAGGGTCCGCGGCCCGCCCGCCCAGGGGTCGGAGTGGACCCGCTGCTCCAGTCGGCGCACCGCTTCGGCGTCCGTGACCGCTTCGGCGCGGCCGACCGCCAGCACGCTCCAGCCCTGGCTCATCGTCTCGTCGACCTGGTCCACCTCGAAGGCCACCTCGTGGCCGACGGCCGCGGCGGGGACCGCGTCGGGCTCGGTGCGGAAGACGAGCGAGTCGTCCACCACGTCGTAGTTGACCGGGAGGACGGCGGGCCCGTCCGGGCCGGTCAGCGCGATACGCCCCACTCCGTGCGTCGACAGCAGCGCCCGGCACTCGTCCGGGCCGAGGTCGGTCAGCCGGGGGTGGAGCAGCGCCTGTCCCTGCCCGGGCGGCACGTCCTGGTCGCCGCCGCTCAGCGTGATCAGTGTGGTGTCCAGCGCGTCGGCCAGCCGTACGACGGTCCCCATCCCCGGCGCCGACGGGCGCTGCTCGAGATAGGCGAGGTACTGCGGGGACATCCGGGCCCGGCCCGCCGTCTCCTCCAGGCTCAGTCCCCGCTTCCGGCGGGCGGCCGCCAGACGCCTGCCGAAGTCCCCCGGCCGGCCCGGCCCGGCGCGGGAGGGTTCCGCGGGGGCCTGTCCGCCGGCCGTGGTCTCCTCGTCCTCCCCCGGGTGCCGGACATGCGCGTCCGGCCCTGGGAACACCAGCGTGATCTCGCCGGTGTCGGACCAGCGCACGTCGTACGGCGGGGTGCCGTCCTCGTGGTGCAGGCCGACGATCTCACCGTCCCGCCGGACGTCGCCGGTGACCGGGCTTTCGACGACCAGTCGGTCGCCCAGCTGAGCGTGCATGGCCATCCCTCCCTGAACGGGGTCCGCCCTCCAGGATCGCCCGACCCCGCCGCCCGCACCAACGGGCCCGAGGTCCCTCGCAAAAGGGACGAACGGCGCCGTCCTCGTACACGAGGGGCCCAAGCCCGCCCGGGTGTGCCACCGCCACCCTGGAGAGTGCGGGCCCGCGCGTGAACCGCGGACCGGCGCACGCGAACCGGTCGGGCGGACCGAAGGGAGAGACGTCATGCGACACCGTACGGTGGATGACCTCATGACCCGCGGAGTCGTCCGGGTCCGCCGGGACACCCCGTTCAAGCAGGTCGCCAAGGTGCTGGCCGACAACGAGGTGACGGCCGTGCCCGTGGTCGACGAGTCGGACCGTCCCGTGGGGGTGGTCTCCGAGGCGGACCTGCTGCGCACGGTGGCCGTGCGCCCGGACCCGGCCGGCCTGCTGCCCGGAACGCGGGCGGAGGGCGCCGGGCACGGTGGCTCCGCCGCCGGCACCGCCGAGGACCTGATGACGGCACCGGCGGTGTGCGCGCGCCCCGAGTGGACCGTCGTGGAGGCCGCGCGCCTGATGGACGCGCACCGGGTCAAGCGACTGCCCGTGGTCGACGAGGGCGGCACCCTCGTGGGCATCGTCAGCCGCGGCGACCTGCTGCGGGTCTTCCTCCGGCGCGACGAGGCCATCTTCGAGGAGATCACCCAGGACGTGCTCGCGCGGACCCTCGGGCTCACCCCGGCGGACGTGACGGTCGCGGTGTCCGACGGCCGGGTCTCGCTGAAGGGGACCGTGCGGACCAGGAGCCTCGTCGCGGTGATCGAGCGGCTGTGCGGCGGGGTCGACGGCGTGGTGTCGGTGAGCACCGACATCATCTACCGGTCCGACGACACCGGCGGACACACCGGCCACGCATGAGGCACCGGCGCCGATGGACGAAGGCCGGGAGGTCTGGTCAGGTCCCGGTCAGGAGGTCCCGCGCAGCCGGTCCTTGGCCTGGGTGGCGATGACGGCGGCCTGGATGCGCCGCTCCACGCCGAGCTTGGCGAGCAGACGGGAGATGTGGTTCTTCACCGTCTTCTCGGCCAGGTAGAGGCGCTGGCCGATCTGGCGGTTGGTCAGTCCCTCGCCGATCAGGGCCAGGATCTCCCGTTCCCGGTCGGTGAGGCCGGGCAGCGTGTCCGGCTCCTCCGGCTGCTGTCCGCCCCGCAGCCGGGCCATCAGCTTCGTAGTGGCGCTGGGGTCGAGCAGTGACTGGCCGCTCGCCACCGTGCGCACCGCCGAGACCAGGTCCGAGCCCCGGATCTGCTTCAGCACATAGCCGGAGGCACCCGCCATGATCGAGTCCAGCAGCGCCTCCTCGTCGTCGAACGAGGTCAGCATCAGGCAGGCCAGTTCCGGCAGACGGGAGCGCAGCTCGCGGCAGACGGTCACGCCGTCGCCGTCCGGCAGCCGGACGTCCAGCACCGCGACGTCCGGTCGCAGGGCGGGGACACGCACCAGTGCCTGATCGGCGGTAGCGGCCTCGCCGACCACCGTGATGTCCGGTTCGTCGTTCAGCAGGTCGTGCACCCCTCGCCGTACCACCTCGTGGTCGTCGAGGAGGAAGACCCGGATCGGGGTGTCGGGTCCGGCCTGCTCACGGTCCGCCATCGGTCGCTCCTTGTGATGTGTCGGCTTACCTCAAGGATCCTTCCCCGAAGCGCGTGCGCGGACCAGGGCCGGTCGGCCCTGGTCCGCGCACACCCGGGATGGGATCCTGCCGGCCGCCCCGCGCGCCGGACGGCGACGCCGGGGTCAGCCGTCCCAGGACCAGTCCGCCACCTCGGGCAGGTCCACGCCGTGCTCCCGGATCCAGGCGTGGTGGCGCAGCCGGGTGTCCTCCATCCGCTGGCGGACGGCCGCGGCGCGCACCGCGAGGCCGGGGACGCGGTCGATGACGTCCATGACCAGGCGGTAGCGGTCCAGGTCGTTGCTCACCACCATGTCGAACGGCGTGGTCGTGGTGCCGATCTCCTTGTAGCCGCGCACGTGCAGGTGGGGGTGGCCCGCCCGGCGGTAGGCGAGTCGGTGGATCAGCCACGGGTAGCCGTGGTAGGCGAAGATCACCGGCTTGTCCCGGGTGAACAGCCCGTCGTACTCGAAGTCGGTCATCCCGTGCGGGTGCTCCCCGCTGGGCAGCAGCCGGGCGATGTCCACGACGTTGACCACGCGCACGGCCAGGTCGGGCAGGTGCCGGCGCAGCAGCTGGGCGGCGGCCAGCACCTCCTGGGTCGGCACGTCGCCCGCGCAGGCCAGCACCACGTCCGGTTCGCGGTTGCCGTCCTCGGTGCCGGCCCACTCCCAGATGCCGGCGCCGCGCGCGCAGTGCACCGTGGCCTGCTCCATGGAGAGCCAGTCGAAGCAGGGCTGCTTGCCGGCGACGATCACGTTGACGTAGTCGCGGCTGCGCAGCGCGTGGTCGGCCACGGAGAGCAGGGTGTTGGCGTCCGGCGGGAAGTAGACCCGGACCGCTTCGGGGCTCTTGTTCAGGATGTGGTCGACGAAGCCGGGGTCCTGGTGGGAGAAGCCGTTGTGGTCCTGGCGCCACACGTGCGAGGTCAGCAGGTAGTTGAACGAGGCGATGGGGGCCCGCCAGGGCAGCCGGCGGGTGGTGCGCAGCCATTTGATGTGCTGGTTGACCATCGAGTCGACGATGTGCACGAAGGCCTCGTAGCAGGAGAACAGTCCGTGCCGGCCGGTGAGGAGGTAGCCCTCCAGCCAGCCCTGGCAGGTGTGTTCGGACAGGATCTCCATGACCCGGCCGTGCGGGTCGAGGTGCTCGTCCACCGGCAGGGTCAGTGCCTGCCATGCCTTGCCGCTGGCGCCGTAGACGGCCTGGAGGCGGTTGGAGGCCGTCTCGTCCGGGCCGACGAGCCGGAAGTCGCGCCGGTCGGTGGTGGCGGCCATGACGTCCTCGAGCAGGTCGCCGAGGACACGGGTGGGTTCGTGGAGGGTCGCGCCGGGCTTGTCGACCTCGACGGCGTACTTCTCCAGCGGGGGCAGGGGCAGTTCGCGCAGCAGGAGCCCGCCGTTGGCGTGCGGGGTGGCGCCGAGCCGGCGGGTGCCGTGCGGGACGCAGGAGAGCACGGCGGGGCGCGGGGTGCCGTGCTCGTCGAACAGTTCCTCGGGGCGGTACGAGCGCAGCCACCGCTCCAGCTGCCGCAGGTGCTCGGGATTGTCCCGGACACCGGCCAGCGGGACCTGGTGGGAGCGCCAGGTGCCCTCCACGGGCAGCCCGTCGACCTCGGCGGGTCCGGTCCAGCCCTTGGGGGTGCGCAGCACGATCATGGGCCAGCGGGGCCGTTCCGTGGCACCGTCGGTGCGGGCGGCGCGCTGGAAGGCGGCGATACGGTCGAGCGCGGTGTCCATGGCCGCGGCCATGGCGCGGTGCACGGCGGCCGGGTCGTCGCCGGTGACGTGGATCGGGTCGTGGCCGTAGCCCCTGAGCAGTTCGTCGAGTTCCGCCTCGGGGAGGCGGGCCAGGACGGTCGGGTTGGCGATCTTGTAGCCGTTGAGGTGGAGGATCGGCAGGACCGCTCCGTCGTGGACCGGGTCGAGGAACTTGTTGGAGTGCCAGGACGCGGCCAGCGGGCCGGTCTCCGCCTCGCCGTCGCCGATCACGCAGGCGACGACCAGGTCCGGGTTGTCGAGCGCGGCGCCGTAGGCGTGCGAGAGGGAGTAGCCGAGTTCGCCGCCCTCGTGGATGGAACCCGGTGTCTCGGGGGCGACGTGGCTGGGCACCCCGCCGGGGAAGGAGAACTGCTTGAACAGCCGCGCCATGCCGGACGTGTCCCGGGTGATGTCCGGATAGGTCTCGGTGTACGAGCCCTCCAGCCAGGAGTTGGCGAGCACGGCGGGCCCGCCGTGCCCCGGACCCCAGATGCACACGGCGTTCAGGTCACGGGCCTTGATGACGCGGTTGAGGTGGGTGTGGACCAGGTTGAGGCCGGGCGAGGTGCCCCAGTGGCCGAGCAGGCGCGGCTTGATGTGTTCCGGGCGCAGCGGTTCGGCCAGCAACGGGTTGCCCATGAGGTAGATCTGGCCGACGGAAAGGTAGTTCGCGGCGCGCCAGTGGGCGTCCAGCGTCGCGAGCTCCTCCTCCGTGAGCCCGGCGGCTGCCTGCTGCGTCTCGACGGACATCGGGTTTCCTTCCGGGGCGGGACAGCGGTCGGGGGTACCGCGTGCCGGTGGCACACGCTCCCACCCTCCATGCCCCGCCCGGGTACCCGACAGGGCCGTTCGGGTCACTCCTCGGAGCGGGCCGCCGGAACGCCGGAACGCCACGCCACCGGGCCGCTCACGGTCCTGGGATCAGACCGCCGGGCCGCTCACGGTCCTGGGATCAGGCCGTCGCGCAGCTGTGGCCGTTGAGCGTGAAGTCGTACGGCGTGGAGTTGTGGCCGTGCCAGGTGCCGAGGAAGCCGAAGGACAGGGTGCCGTTCGCGGGGACGGACTTGTTGTACTCGGCGGCGGTGGCGGTGACGCGGGAGCCGTTCTGGGCCACGGTCGCGTCCCACATCTGACCGACCTGCTGCCCGTCGGGGAAGGACCAGGCGACGCGCCAGGTGTCCAGGGAGCGGGCGGTGGTGACCGTGACCTTGGCCTGGAAACCGTCGGTCCACTGGTACGTCAGGTCGTAGTCGACCCGGCAGGCCCCCGGCCCGCCGCTCCCCTGCCCGCCCGTCGCCGGGTCGCCCGCCCCTGGCCCGTCCGTCGCGGGATCGGGCGAGTCGCCCCCGTCGGCGGTGGCCGAGGCGGTTCCCTGCGGCTCCGGGTCGGGGTTCTCACGGCCGGACCGGGTCGCCGCGCCGCTCGCGGACGATTCGTGGGCCGCGGACACCGAGGCCGCCACGGACGCGGACGGCAGGGGGTCGGCGGCGGGCGGGGCGGCGACCGGGTCGTCGGCCTGGCGGCCGTCGGCGACCGGCTGACGGCCGGCCTCACCGTGCGCGGCGTCGTTCGCGGAGCCGTCGAACGGCATCATGGACACGGCCAGCGCCAGCCCGGACAGGGCGACCGCCGCGGCGAGCAGGCCGCCGCGCACGACCCGCGCCCGAGCGGCGCCCTCCTGCGGCTCCCCGCCGGTGCCGGCCGCCGCGGAGCGGTGGGCGCCGAGGCGCACCTCGGCGGCCCGGCGGCGGCGCTCCAGGTAGGCCAGGCCGCCCCAGCCGATGACGCCGCCGGCCAGTGCGGCGGGCAGTCCGCCGCCGTGCGGCCGCAGGCAGGCGGCGGCCTGGGCGCACCCCTCGCAGGTGGCGAGGTGCCGGGAGAGGTCCTCGGGGGTCTCGGCGGCGGACGCGGGACGGGTGACCGCGTCCAGCAGCCCCGCGTAGCCGCGGCACTCCGCGTCCATCGGGGTGTCGAGGTGGTTGCGGCGGCAGCGGTCCCGGAACAGGGCCCGCACCTGGTCGAGTTCCTCGGACACGAGCGCGGGGTCGAGGCCCAGCCGGCGGGCCACCACGGTCGACGGCAGCGCCTCCACCTCGGCCAGCCACAGCAGCGCGGCGTCCGGTTCCTGGAGGTCCCGCAGGGTGCGCAGGGCGAGCGGGCGGTGCGGCGGCGGGCCGCTCCAGCGGGCGGCCTTGTCGGAGTTGAGCCACAGCCGAAGGTCCGGGGCGAGCCGGTCGCCGAGCCCGCCGGCCTCCCAGGTCGCGGCGGTGGCGCGCACGGCGGCCAGCGTCAGCGGGATCGCGGGCAGCCGGGGCGTACGGCGGCCCCGGGACGCGCCGGCCTCGGCGGCCCGTACCTCGCGCACGCCCGCCGCGAAGGCCTCCGCGGCCAGTTGCCCGGCCGCGCCGGAGCCGGCCGTGCACAGGTCGGCGTAGGAGAGCACGGCGTCCCAGCACTCGGCAAGCAGCGCGGCCTCGGTCGCGTCCTGGGGGCTCGGCAGGTCGGGCATGGGTCTCCTGCATCCACGGGCGAGGTCAACTCTCTGCGCTCAGGGAGAAGTTGGGGGGAACCTCGCGGCAGAGCACGAGCTTTTCACGCCTTTGACACAACTGACAAGCCACGTATGCAATTGTCGTGACGGATCCCGTGGTCCTCAACTCCGCTCCGTAGTACGGACTGAAGTCCCCATTCGACTCACGGGACCCGAAAACGCACCGCGGAGGACTACCGCGCCGCCGCCTCGGTCTCCTGGGGCGTCTCCTCCGCCGCCGGCAGGCTGTCCATGAAGGAGCTGACCGAGAAGACCGCGTTCCCGGGGCCGGCCGGGCCGTAGCCGGGGGGCGAGGAGAGGCCGAAGTCGTCCATCGTGGCGCGGTAGGCCTCAAGCAGCCGGATGTGGTACTCCAGCGGCGCGCCCTGCGGGTTGGCCTTGCCCAGCGGGGTGGTGGGCTCCGGGCACCAGGTGGTGAAGCGGGGCGTGATGCCGTGCGACATGAAGAAGCGCAGGCCCTCGGTGGTAGACGCGATGGCCTCGTCGACGGTGGTGAAGCCGAAGGGCTCGGCCATCTCCACGCCCGCCACGAAGTTGGGGATCACATTGCGCGCGCCGAACACCTCGGCGGAGTCCAGGATGCGGCGGTGCCACTCGTCGCGGCCGACGTAGCGCTCCTTGCCCGGGCAGTACAGCTCGAACAGACGTCGGTCCCACACCTCGAAGTTGGGGTGGTAGATCTGCACGCCGTAGTCCTTGAACCGCTGCACGTCCGGCTTCGGCAGCGCCTGCGCGACGACCTTGCCGATCCAGCGGCCCGGGAAGCGCTCCTCGATGGCCTTGGCGTAGTGGCCGTAGAAGTCGGCCTCGTCGCGGCCCGCCACCTTGGAGGTGACGGCGCCACCGGTGAGGGTGTAGGCGGTGGACGCCTTCTGGGTGTCGTACCGGTCGATGATCTCCAGCGCCTCCAGGACCGCCTCGACGTCCTTGACGCCGGTGTAGGGCCGGCCGGCCGCCTTGTGCTGGCGCCAGTTGTGGTTGATGTCGCAGTACTGGCACTCCTCCTTGGCGCCGAAGTACTGGCAGACGCGGAAGACGGTGAGGTAGATCAGGTAGCCCCACTGGATGGTCGGGGCGACCTCCATCACGGACTTCCCGTTGGACAGCTTGTGCCGGTAGTACTCGGGCATGGGCGGCACACCGACGTCGGCGATCCGCTTCCCGTCGAGGTAGAGGCCGAGCAGCCCCTCGTCGTCGGCGGCCACACGGTACGGCGAGGCGGGATTCACCCGTACGGAGACGACGGTCCGCCGCAGGTCGTACGGTCCGCCGGTGAGGATGATCTCCTCCGGCGGCCGCCGCAGCGCGGCCTCCCCCAGCTCGGGCAGGGTGCCGTGGTCGAAGGAGAAGATGAAGTACGACTTCGGCTTGACCTCGCCGCTCTCGTTGTCGCTCAGCGCGGACGGGTCGAAGGCCACACCGCCCCGGAGCAGGTCCTCCTTGAAGACGGCCTCCCGCGGCACGTGCGGGAAGCGCTCCATCAGATCCTCGACCAGCTCGGTACGGCTGTCCATGCCGTTGACTCCTCCCGACTCGCGTGTACGACTTCTCACGGTATGCCTACGCTCGCGCGCGGGTCGTGCCGGGTCCCCCGCACGGACGCCGTGAACCACTGCCCGGCGGCCGTCGGGTAGGTTCCCTCCGGTGGCCTGGTGGGCCGTGGCGTGAGGGGGAGGAGCAGCGGGATGACCGGGACGACCGTGACCAACTGGGCGGGGAACATCACCTACAGCGCCGCGGAGGTGGACCGGCCGGGCTCGCTCGACGCCGTGCGGGAGCTGGTCGCCCGCAGTGCGCGGGTGCGGGTGCTGGGCAGCGGGCACTCCTTCAACGAGATCGCCGACCCGGGCACCGGGGGCACCCTGCTCTCCCTGGAGGCGATGCCCGCCGAGGCCGACGTCGACACGGCGGCCCGCACGGTCCGGGTGGCCGGCGGTCTGCGGTACGCGGAACTCGCCCGCCGGGTGCACGCGCACGGCCTCGCCCTGCCCAACATGGCCTCCCTGCCGCACATCTCGGTGGCCGGCTCGGTGGCGACCGGCACCCACGGCTCCGGCGTCGGCAACGGACCGCTGGCCGCGCCCGTGCGGGAGGTGGAGATCGTCACCGCGGACGGCTCGACGGTCGTCATCGGCCGGGGCGACCCGCGGTTCGGCGGAGCCGTCACCTCCCTCGGCGCGCTCGGCGTGGTCACCGCGCTCACCCTGGACCTGGAGCCCGCCTACGAGGTCGAACAGCACCTGTTCACCGAACTCCCCCTGGAGGGGTTGGACTACGAGACGGTGGCCGCCGCCGCGTACAGCGTCAGCCTGTTCACCGACTGGCGCGACCCGGGCTTCCGCCAGGTATGGCTCAAGCGGCGCACCGACCAGCCGCTGCCCGCCTTCCCGTGGGCGGTACCGGCCAAGGTCGCGCTGCACCCGGTGCCGGGCATGCCGGCGGAGAACTGCACGCAGCAGTTCGGCGTGCCCGGCCCCTGGCACGAGCGACTCCCGCACTTCCGGGCCGAGTTCACCCCGAGCAGCGGCGCCGAGTTGCAGTCGGAGTACCTGCTGCCGCGCCGGTACGCCCTCGACGTCCTGCACGCGATCGACGGGATCCGGGAGACGGTCGCCCCGGTGCTCCAGACGTGCGAGATCCGCACCGTCGCCGCCGACGAGCAGTGGCTGAGCCCCTCCTACGGCCGGGACACCGTCGCCGCGCACTTCACCTGGTTCGAGGACACGGTCGCCGTACTGCCGGTCGTGCGCCGGCTTGAGGAGGCTCTGGCGGACCTCGACCCCCGCCCGCACTGGGGCAAGGTGTTCACCACACCGTCGGCCGCACTGCGCGACCGGTATCCGCGCATGGACGACTTCCGCGTCCTGGCACGGGAGTTGGACCCGGCCGGGAAGTTCACGAACGCCTTCCTCGCGGACCTCCTGACCCCGTGACCCGCACCTCCGCCCACACCATCTTGTAGGCACGGCCCGCCCGCGGCTCCACGCCCCATCGTTCGGACACCGCCGCGACCAGCAGAAGCCCGCGCCCGCCCTCGCCGTCCGGCTCCCGCAGCACCGGGAGCCGTTCGGTCCGCGCGTCGGCCACCTCCACCCGGACGACCGCGCCCTCCCACAGCAGCCGGACGCGGAAGTCCCGCCCGGGGACGCGGCCGTGCCGCACGGCGTTGGCAGCGAGTTCGGCGACGACCAGGGTCACGTTCTCGCCCGCCTCGCCGCCGTACGGGAAACCCCAGGCGTCCATCCGGTGCGCCACGAGCCGCCGCGCGAGCCGGGCACCTCGCGGCGTGCAGCTGAACAACTGACTGAACATACGTACGGTGACGGGCTCCTGGAGCCGGGGGTCTGCGTGCATGGCCCGACGGTTCCGCAGGTCACGCGGGCCGAACCAGTCACGGCGCTCGTACGCTGCGCACTGTAGGAGTTCACGCCATGGACAGTGGGCGTCACTGGGCGTGACCCTGGGTGCCCTCGCGGGGTTGGGAAATTCAGCGGACTCGGGGGGTACCTGCCATGACCGAAACCACCAGCACCAACACGGCCACGACCACCGGCGAGCCCGAACCGTCGGACAGCATGAAGGCGTTCGGGGCGGCACACAAGGCCTTCCGCAAACGGGCGGGCTTCACCCAGGAGGACTACGCCCCGCTCGTCGGCTACCAGCCGGGGACCGTGGCCTCGATCGAACAGGGGCGACGCTTCCCGCCCCGCGTGTTCGTCGAGCGCGCGGAGGAGGTACTGGACGCCTTCGGCGCGCTGAAGGGCGTGTACAAGCACGTCGGCCGGGAGAAGGGGCTGGCGTCCTGGTTCCGCCAGTGGGCGGAGCTGGAGGAGCAGGCGATCAGTTTGTACACCTTCGAGAACCGGCTGGTGCCGGGACTTTTGCAGACGGAGGCGTATGCGCGCACCTTGTTTGACGAACAAGTTCCCGTGCTGACCGACTCCCAGGTCGAAGCTCAGCTCGCTGCTCGGGAGGAGCGCCAGCGCCTGTTGGTGGAACGGCCCAACACGGCGTACAGCTTCATCGTGGAGGAGTACGTCATCCACCGGGCGACCGGCGGCCCGGACGTCAGGCGCGAACTGATCGACCACATGCTGGAGGTCACGAAGCCTCGCAACATCGAGCTGCAGTTGCTGCCCTTGGCGCTGGGCGCCCACGCAGGTATGGCCGGTCCCATCCAGTTGTTGGAGGCCCCGGAGCACGAGTGGTTCGCGTACTGCGAAGGACAGCGAAGCGGCCAACTCCTCGTGGACCCGAAATCGATCAGTGTGCTCCACATGCGTTATGCGAAACTGCGCTCACAGGCTCTTTCTCCGGGCGACACCCGGAACCTGCTGGAGCGAACGCGAGGAGCGCTATGAGCACCGATGAACTGGCCTGGTTCAAAAGCAGCTACAGCAGCAGCGGGGACGGCGACTGTGTCGAGGTGGCCGCCTGCCCCGCCGCCATCCATGTCCGCGACTCCAAGAACACCGCCGGTGCTCAGCTCACCCTCTCCCCCACCGCCTGGTCGGAGTTCACAGGGTTCGCCGCGCATGAGTGACCTCTGCTTCGACGTGTCCGGCAGCGGGCCCGTGCTGCTCGTCATCCCCGGTGGGGCCGGGCATCCCATGGGGCTGGACCGGATGGCGGCGCGTCTCGCCCAGCGCTTCACCGTCGTGACCTACGACCCGCTGGGCCTCGCCCACGGACGACTCGGGCAGCCCGTCAACGACCAGCGGGTCGAGGAGTGGAGCGACGGGGCACGCCGGGTGCTCGACGAGGTCCTGCCCGACGGGGAGTCGGCCTACGTCCTCGGCACCAGTTCCGGTGGCATCGCCGCACTGGACCTGCTGGCCCGTCACCCCGGACGGCTGCGGCACGTCGTCGCGCACGAGCCTCCGAGCGTGGCGGCACTGCCGGACGGGGCACGGCAGCGGGAGCGGTTCCAAGAGGTGTACGACACGTACCGCGCGGCGGGCCCGCAGGCCGCGGGAGCGCGGCTCGCCGTCGTGCTGGAGGAACGGGAGGCGGGAGAGGACGGCCGGGACGGCCAACCCCTCTCCCGTGATGGCGAGTTGTCCTCCCCGATGGCGCTCTTCCTCGCCCATGTGCTCATTCCGTTCACTTCCCACGTACCGCCCGCGGTCCCTCCCTCGGCGCCTCTCACACTCGCTGCCGGCGTCGACTCACGAGGCCAACTCCTGCACCGCACCGCCGCGTTCCTCGCCGAGCGGTACGGCGCCGGCTTCGCGGAATTCCCCGGTGGACACATCGGCGCCGTCCAGCACCCTGAGGCGTTCGCGGACCGCCTTGTGGGGTCCTGGTAGTCCTCGCCGAAAAAGCACCGGAGCAGCGTCAACGTCGATCCACTCCCGACACGCAGCCCCTCTCTGTCACCGTGATCACAAAATGATCTCTTATGGGCGTTTAATAAGGTTTGTCGCTTTTTAGCCCGTCAGGTGTACGGCCGCGCGCTCGCACGCGAAGTGCCTCGCCGTGAGAGAAGGGGTTTGACCCGTAGATGAATGCTTGTCAGCGTCAACATGACGCTCTGCTGCGGCGTTGGGTCAGTCGGATGCCGGCGGCCCGAGACGGTGTCCGGGGTGAGGGCGGGTGGAATCACGGTGCGGTGTCTGCGGGGTGCGCGGTGCTCACCGGAATGGCGCTGCTGGCCGTGACGGCCCCGCCGGTGGCCGCGGCTGCGGCGCGGGTGCGGGCGGCGCCCGCACCGGTGACACAGACGTTCACCTTCACCGGCGCCCCGCAGACCTACACGGTCCCGGCGGGGGCGGTCGTGACGATCACCGCGGACGGCGCGGGGGGCGCCGACAACACCGGCACCGTCTGCGGCTTCACCGGGACCGGGGGCACCGCGGGACGTGTCATCACCACACTGCCGCCAACCACCGCCCCGACGACCTTCACCGTCAATGTCGGCGGCACCGGCGGCAAAGGGTGCAACGGAACCGGCGCCGGCGGATACAACGGCGGCGCACCAGGCGGCACCTCAAGCAACCCCACAGGCTCTTTCCGGCACGGTCCCGGAGGAGGCGGGGCGTCCAGCGTCAGCACCGGCACCAGCCTCCTCGTCGTCGCCGGCGGCGGCGGCGCCGCCGGCGGCACCCCCTTCTCCGGCACCATTACGGGAGGAAACGGGGGCAACAGTGGCACACCAGACGCCGCCGTCGGCACCACCGGAGGATCCGATGGCGGTGGTTCGCCAGGATCTGGCGGGCAAGGCGGCAGCACCACCACCTTGACCGGCGGCACCGGCGGTGCGCCAGGCACCGCCACTGGAGGCTGCACGCCCACCGCGGGCAACCCGGGAATCAGCTTCACGGGCACCACGGTCGGCACCGGCGGCACCGGCGCCTACAACACCGGCAGCTTCTGCGTGGCCGCCGGGGCCGGGGGAGGCGGAGGCGGAGGGTACTTCGCCGGTGGTGGCGGCGGCGCCGCCGCACCCGGCACCAGCGGTTTCGGCCGGGCGGGTGGTGGCGGAGGTGGTGGAGGCAGTAGCTTCGCCACCCCGACGGGCACCGGCACGAGCTATGCGCTGTCCACGATCGGCACGGCGAACAACAACGGCCAACTCGTCATCTCCTACACCCTCGCACCCAAGCTGACCATCACCAAGAGGCACACCGGGCACCTCACCCGAGGCAAGTGGGGCGCCTACACCATCACCGTCCGCAACGCCGGGCCCGGCCCGACCGACGGCACCACCGTCACGGTCCACGACGCCCTTCCGCGAGGGCTGCGCGCTCGCGGGATCAGCGGCCCCGGGTGGAACTGCAACCAGAAAACCCTCACTTGCACACGCACCAACCCGCTGCCCGCCAAGAGCTCCTACCCGCCCATCACCCTCAAGGCCGAGGTCTCCCGCAACGCCCCCCACCACGTCACCAACCGTGCCACCGTCAGCGGCGGCGGCGACCCCACCACGCACAGCGCCACCGACCGCACCTCCATCAGGCACGAGTACCACCACACGCACCGCCACAAGAGGTACCAGTCGCACAAGTGATTGATCGCGGATCGGGTAAGGACCCCTGCCGGCCACTTACCCGATCCGCTTTTCTCACTCGCAGTCTTGTCAGGGGCATGCATCGCTTCTATAGTCCGGTTCTAAACGATGGGAGCGCTCCCACAGAAGCGCGAACGGGAGCACTCCTCCTCCCCACGACGTCGCCCCTCGAAGAGGCCCCCCTATGCGACTGCCGCCCCATCGGCTCGACCCCGCGCGCGGCTTACTGTGCGCGCTGCTCACCGCACTCGCCCTGGTCGCCGCCTTCCTGGCGGCCGCTCCGGCGGCGCGCGCCGACACACAGATCTGCGACGCCTTCGGAACAACCACGATCCAGGGCCGCTACGTCGTCCAGAACAACCGCTGGGGCACCGACGCCGCCCAGTGCATCACCGTCACGGACTCCGGCTTCCGGATCAACCGGGCCGACGGCTCGGCGGCCACCAACGGCGCTCCGAAGTCGTACCCGTCCGTCTACAACGGCTGCCACTACACCAACTGCTCGCCGGGCACGGCGCTCCCGGCCCGGCTGGACACCATCTCCAGCGCGCCCACCAGCATCTCGTACGGCTATGTCAGCGACGCGGTCTACGACGCCGCCTACGACATCTGGCTGGACCCGACGGCCCGCAAGGACGGCGTGAACCGGACCGAGATCATGGTCTGGTTCAACAAGGTCGGGCCGATCCAGCCGGTGGGTTCGCAGACCGGCACGGCCACGGTCGCCGGCCGGTCCTGGCAGGTGTGGTCCGGCAGCAACGGCTCCAACAACGTGCTGTCCTTCGTCGCCCCCTCGGCGATCACCAGCTGGAACTTCGACGTGATGGACTTCGTCCAGCAGGCGGTCTCCCGTCAACTGGCGTCGAACAACTGGTACCTGACGAGTGTGCAGGCAGGCTTCGAACCCTGGCAGAACGGCACCGGGCTCGCGGTGACGTCGTTCTCCTCCGAGATCCGCACGGGTGGCAACGGCGGCGGAGGCAACGGTGGCGGCGGGGGCGGCAACCCCGGTGGCCAGACCGCCTGTTCGGTGACGTACGCCACGAATGTCTGGCCGGGCGGGTTCACCGCCGACGTCACCGTCCGCAACACCGGCTCGACGGCGGTGAACGGCTGGCAGCTCGGCTTCACCCTGCCCTCCGGGCAGCGCGTCACCAGCGCCTGGAACGCCACGGTGAACCCGACCTCGGGTGCCGTCACGGCGTCCGCCCTGTCGCACAACGCGCAGCTGGCGCCGGGCGGCAGCCAGACGTTCGGCTTCCAGGGCGCCTACAGCGGCACGTTCGCCGCACCGAACGCCTTCACCCTCAACGGCACTGCCTGCAACACCGCCTGAGACGCACCACCACCCCCACAAGGAAGGACGGACCGAACGTGGCTCGACGCAGCAGACTCTTATCGGTGGCGGCGGCCTTCGCCACCCTCCTCGCGGCACTGGGCCTGACCCTTCTCGGTCAGGGCCGCGCCGAGGCGCACGGCGTGGCGATGATGCCCGGTTCGCGCACCTATCTGTGTTACGTGGACGCCCGCACGGCGACCGGCAGTCTCGATCCGACGAACCCCGCGTGCCGGGACGCCATGAACAAGAGCGGTGCCACGCCGCTGTACAACTGGTTCGCGGTGCTCGACTCCAACGCCGGTGGCCGGAACCAGGGTTACGTCCCGGACGGCACCCTGTGCAGCGCGGGCGACCGCTCGCCGTACGACTTCTCCGCCTACAACGCCGCCCGCGCCGACTGGCCCAGGACCCATCTGACCTCCGGGTCCACGATGGAGCTCCAGTACAGCAACTGGGCCGCCCACCCGGGTGACTTCCGCGTCTACCTGACCAAGCCCTCCTGGTCGCCCACGGCCCAGCTGCGCTGGGCCGACCTGGACCTGATCCAGACCGTCAGCAACCCGCCGCAGGTGGGGTCGCCCGGCACCGACGGCGGGCACTACTACTGGAACCTCCCGCTGCCCTCCGGCCGTTCGGGCAACGCGCTGCTCTTCATCCAGTGGGTGCGCTCCGACAGCCAGGAGAACTTCTTCTCCTGCTCGGACATCGCCTTCGACGGCGGCCACGGCGAGGTGACGGGCATCCGGAACTCCGGCTCGTCCACCCCGACCCCGACGCCCACTCCGACCCCGACTCCCACCCCGACTCCCACCCCGACGCCGACGCCCTCCGGTCCGCAGACCGGCTCCTGCATGGCCGTGTACAACGTGGAGAACTCCTGGAGCGGCGGCTTCCAGGGTTCCGTGCAAGTGATGAACCACGGCACGGCACCGCTGAACGGCTGGACGGTGACGTGGAAGCCCGGCACCGGTACCAAGATCAGTAGCGCCTGGAACGGCAACCTGACCACCGCCGGAGACGGCACGATCACGGTCAAGAACGCCGACTACAACCGGACCGTACCCCCTGACGGCAGTGTCTTCTTCGGATTCACCGCCACGTCCACGGGCAACAACTTCCCGGTCGGTTCGGTCAGCTGCACCGCGAGCTGACACCCACACCGTCCCTCACCCGGGCGCGCCGGCATCCCGCCGGCGCGCCCTCTCCTGGGCGGCGGGGAACTCCGCTCGCGCTTCCCTCCTGGGCGCTGAGCGCCTGCACCTCCGCGTACGAGGGAGCGGCGCCCCGTGGAGTGCGCCCGTCCGCGACGGCGGCCATCGCCTCCACGGCGGCGCCCAGCGCCACCCGGTACAGCAGGGAGCCGAGGCTGATCCGGCGTACGCCGAGGTCGGCGAGGTGGGGGACGGTGGGGCCGGCCGGGGAGTAGAGGATGTTGAGGGGTGCGTCGAGCTGCTCCACGAGGGCGGTGATCGCCTCGGGTTCGGTCAGCCCGGGGACGAACACCCCGTCGGCGCCCGCCTGTTGGTAGAGGTCGAGCCGGCCCAGTGTCCGTGTGACGTCTCCGTCGCCCAGCCAGTACGTGTCCGTGCGCGCGTTGACGAACAGGCCGGGGGCGGCGGACTTCACCGCGGTGATCTTCGCGGCGTGCCGGCCGGGCGGCCCGAGCCCGTCCTCCAGGTTGATGCCGCGGGCCCCCGCCTCCCACAGGCGCCGGGCGAACTCGGCCACCTCGTCCGGGTCTTCGCTGAACCCGCCCTCCGCGTCGACGGTGAGCAGGAAGGGCTGCGAGCCGAGGACGCGTGCGAGGCGGAGGGTGAGCTCGCGGGTCGCGGCGGCGCCGTCGGGCAGTCCGGCGGAGGCGGCGACGCCGAGGCTGGTGGTGCCGATGGACGGGAATCCGCGGGCGGCGAGCAACAGGGCGGAGGCCCGGTCCCAGGCGTTCGGCAGCAGCAGCGGCTCGTCGGCCCGGTGGAGGTCGGCGAAGGCGGTCATGACAGGTCTCCGACGGCGTCCGCGTAGTACGTGGATCCGGCGAGGTGGCGGGCGAGTTCGCGGAAGCTCCAGCCCTCGCCCGGCGAGTGGTCGAGCTGCTCGTCGGTGAGCGCGTCCAGGCGGTTGGCCCAGATCCGGGCCAGTCGGGTCAGACGGCTGCGCGTCTCGTCGAGATCCTCGGGGGTGAAGGGGGCCCGGTCGGACTCGGTCGTGATCGCGGAGGCGTGCCAGTGGTCGGGCCGGGGCTCTTCTCCGGCCAGCCGCGCCTCCATTTCGGCCAAGTGGTCGATCATGTGGTCGGCGACGCGGCGGATCGCCTTGTGCGGGGTGTACACACGGCCGTCGACGCGGGCGGGCATGCCGTCCCAGGCGGTCCAGGTGGCGGCCAGTTCGAGTACGTGGTCGACCATGGAGGTGACGGCTGCGGCGGGTGTCTCGTGGACGGTCTCGCTCATGCGGCCCACGCTAGGGGCCGGTTGTTTCGGTACCGGCCGAACCGTTCCAGTCAGCCCGCCCGCTCCCCCGCGCCGCGCTCCACGCAGAACTCGTTCCCCTCCGGGTCGGCGAGCACCGCCCAGCCCGTGCCGTCCGGGTTGCGGCGGTCGGCGACCAGCGTCGCGCCGAGGCCCAGCAGCCGCTCCACCTCCTCGTCGCGGGTGCGGTCCTGCGGCTGGAGGTCCAGGTGTACGCGGTTCTTGACCGTCTTGGCGTCCGGCACCGTGACGAAGAGCAGGCCGGCGCCCTCGATCAACGCCTCGTCGTCACCCGGCTCGTCGTCCTCGTGCACCGGAAGGTCCAGGACCTTGGACCAGAAGGTGCCCAGGGCGTGGGCGTCGGCGCAGTCGATCGTGACGTGACGTATGGCGGAGGTCATACGGGGATGATGTCAGGGCGTCCGGGACCGTGCAGGGGAATTCCGCGGGGCCCGATCGGCTAGCGTCGTGCCATGGACAGCGTCATCCCCAGTGTCACCTCCCCCGCCCTCGCCGACGCGCTCGACGGCGGGACGGTCGTGCTCGACGGCGGTATGTCCAACCAGCTGGAGTCGGCCGGGTACGACCTGAGTGACGAGCTGTGGTCGGCGCGGCTGCTGGCCGAGCGGCCGGAGGCGGTCACTCAGGCGCACCTGGCGTACTTCGAGGCGGGGGCGAGCGTGGCGATCACCGCGAGCTACCAGGCCACCTTCGAGGGGTTCGCGCGGCGGGGGATCGGACGGGAACGAGCCGCCGGACTCATGCGGCTGAGCGTGGAGTCGGCGCGGGAGGCGGCGCGGCGGGCGCGCGCGCTCGGGGTGGTACGGCCGTTGTGGGTGGCCGCGTCGGCGGGGCCGTACGGGGCGATGCTCGCCGACGGCTCCGAGTACCGGGGCCGGTACGGACTCACCGTCGACGAGCTGGAGCGTTTCCACCGGCCCCGCCTGGAGGTGCTGGCCGCCGCCCGGCCCGACGTGCTGGCGCTGGAGACGGTGCCCGACGCGGAGGAGGCGCGGGCGCTGCTGCGGGCGGTGCGCGGGCTGAGGGTGCCGGCCTGGCTCTCGTACACCGTCGCCGGTGACCGCACGCGCGCCGGGCAGCCGCTGGAGGAGGCGTTCGCCCTGGCCGCCGACGCGGACGAGGTGATCGCGGTCGGCGTGAACTGCTGCGCGCCCGGCGACGCTGCGGCCGCGGCGCGCACGGCCGCCCGGGTCACCGGCAAACCGGTCGTGGTCTACCCCAACAGCGGCGAGTCCTGGGACGCCGAGTCCCGCTCCTGGACCGGCCGCTCCACCTTCACCCCGGCCCAGGTGGACCGCTGGCGCGCCGCCGGCGCCCGCCTGATCGGCGGTTGCTGCCGAGTGGGCCCCGAGGCGGTCGCGGAGATCGCCCGCGCGCTGTCGCCCCGGTAGCGGGCCCACGGCACCCTCACGGGACCGGCGGCCACCAGCCGGCGCGCACAACACCGCCGCCCCCCTCCCGACGGCCGGCCGGACTGCGGCTCCTGCCGAACGGAACCGGGCGATCACGGAGATGGCCCGCACGCTGTCGACCGCGCGGCCGCAGCACCGTGCCCCGGGGCGAACCAGCGGTCAGTGCAGCGGCCAGAACACCGCCGCCCCCTCCACCATCCGCGCGGCGACTCCTGCCGGACCGAACCGGGCGATCACGGAGATGGTCCGCGCGCTGTCGATCGCGCAACCGCAACACCGCCCTCTCCCCGACGCGAACCACCGATCGGTGCAGCAGGCACGACACCGCCGTCCCCTCCACCATCGGCCGGCGACTCCTGCCGGACCGAACCAGGTGATCACAGCGGTGGCCCGCGTGCTGTCGGTCCCGTAGCCGCAGCACCGCCCCCTCCCCGGCGCAATCCACCGGTCAGAACACCCGCACCCCGCCCCGCACCCGTCCGGTCGGCGGCGGCTTCTGCCGGGCGCAGCCCGGGGCGAACACGGAGTTCGCCCGGTTGCTGTCGACGCCCCGGCCGGTCGTCGCGGGCCCGCCCAGTTCACGCTGCCGTGGCTCCCTCCCCCCGGCGAAGAATCGTCAGCGGCCGCTCACGCCGTCCACGCCCCCCGGGCGGCGCAGGCGTCGTACCACCGCGCGGAGTTCCGTGGCGCGGGGCCGGGTGCCGTCGAGGGTGGGCGGCGGCTCGGGGGCGGCGGTCCAGAGGGCGAGTTCGGCGTCGCGTGGGCCGTGGACGGTGTGGGGCGGGCCGTCGCCGAAGACGTGTACCGGGTGGGTGGCGTCCCAGGGCTGCCAGCCGGGGTCGCCGTCGGTGGCGAAGCGGACCCAGGCCGCGTGCATGGCGTCGGCCAGCTCCTGCGGGGCGCCCTCCCCGGCCAGTCTGCGGGAGTCCGAGAGGTCGCCGGTGTCGAAGACGAAGCCGAGTTCCAGGGCGTGGCAGGCACCGAGGTCCGGCAGCAGCGAGGGCCAGGCGAACTCGTAGACGTACGACGAGCCCGGACGCGCGTCGGCCAGGCGGTGCAGCGGGCGGCGCAGCAGGTGGTCGGTGACCAGCTGCCCGACGATCTCGGCGGTGCCGGCCCCGGGGCGCAGCGCCCGGTAGCCGCGGACCACCTCGTGTCCGCAGTGGCAGCGGGCCATGGCGGCGGCCAGCGCGACGGCACCGAGCCGGTCGACGCGCTCCAGCAGCCCGCCCGGGACCAGCCACAGCCGGTACTCGTCGCGGGTCCAGCCCATGAGGAGGTCCGCTCCCCGCGCCGCGTCGCCCTCCACCAGGGCCTGGAGCGGGTCGCGCGGGACGAGGTCGCCGTCGACGACGATGCCGAGGGCGGGCCCGCCGAGGACCGGACCGCCGAGCCGGCCGACCTCGGCCTGGGTGCGCAGCAGCAGGTCCCGGTCGACGGCGGCGAACGCCTCCGCGGTGGCGGGCACCTTCAGCCGGGTCGCCATGCGCCGCACCATCCGCCGTACGTTGCCGCGGTCGGCGGCCTCCGGCGGCCCGCTCTGGAGGACCGCGCGGCGGAACAGGCCCTGGGCCTGCGGGGCGGCGATGAGGGCGCCGATGCTGATGGCTCCGGCCGACTGGCCGCACAGGGTGATCCGGTCCGGATCGCCGCCGAAGGCCCCGATCGCCTCGTGGACCCAGCGCAGAGCGGCGAGCTGGTCGCGCAGGCCGGGGTTGGCGGGGGCGTCCGGGAAGAGTCCGTAGCCCTCCACGCCGAGCCGGTAGTTCACGGAGACCAGGACGACGCCGTCACGGGCGAAGGCACGCCCGTCGTAGACGGGCACGGCGGAGGAGCCGCGGGTGAGCGCGCCGCCGTGCAGCCAAACCATGACGGGGAGCCGGGCTGCCGGGTCCGGATCGGGTGTCCACACGTTGAGGTTGAGGCAGTCGTCGCCGGGGACTACGGGGTCGGACAGGTACCGGGCGAAGGCCTCGGAGTACGGAGGCTTCGGCGCGGTCGGGCCGAAGAGGGCGGCGGCGCGCACACCGTCCCAGGGCTCGGGCGGCACCGGAGGCCGGAACCGCCGGGGGCCGAAGGGGGGTGCGGCGTACGGGACGCCGCGGAACACGGCCACTCCGTGCTCATGTCTGCCTCGCACCGCCCCGTAGGGGGTGGTGACCACGGGGTCCGATCTGCCGGCCGTCATGCGCCCACCAGCCCTTCGCCGCGTCTCACACCGGTATCACCGAAGCGCACCGCCGTCTTCCGGTATTCCGGGCGCGGGGTGCCGGCACCGCCGTCCGGTGGAAGTCCGGTGGAGCGCTAGCGGTTCTCGCTGCGGCCGAACCTCAGATAGGCGACCAGGCCGATCACGTTGCCGAAGGCGCAGACGGCCAGCCATGCCAGGGGCGAGAGCTGGCTGGTATCGGGGTGCCGCGAGATGTCGATCATGCAGGGGACGGCGGGGACGAGGGCCACCAGCGGCACGATCGCCATCCACGGGGTGGAGGACGACGCGGGGAAGGAGTCGGCGAGCACAGGAGGTCTCCTTCGCTAAGGATGGAAAGGGCGGACGTGGTGGTCATGGGCGGGATACCGGATCGATACCGGTAATGATCGGTCCCGACAAGGAAAACGGTGGCGGCGGCCGTAGCGCCCCGGGCCGGACCTCACCCGGCGACGGGCCCCACCGCCCACTCGATCCCGCCGCGCAGATGGGCCCGGAAGTCCGGGTCCGCGTAGGCCTCGGAGGCATGGCCGAGCGCCGTGTAGAAGACGCGGCCCCGGCCCTGTTCGCGGCACCACACCAGGGGGTGGTCGGTGCCCATGCCCCCGCCGCGGTACGACGACTCGTCGGCGCGGGCCAGGACCCGTACGGCGCCGCGCGGGTTGGTGCGGAAGTCGTACCACTCGTCGGTGAAGGCCCACTCGGCGGGCAGGTGCCGGGTGGCCGGATGGTCGCGGTCCTCGACCAGGACCCGGCCCGGCTGGTACTCCGGGTGCCGGGCGAACCGGGCGCCGAGCAGTTCGCCGTAGTACGGCCAGTCGTACTCCGTACAGGCCGCCGCGTGCACGCCGACGAACCCGCCGCCCCGCTCGACGTACGCGGCGAGGCGCTTCCGGCCGGCCGGGGTGAGCACCTCGCCGCTGGTGGAGAGGAAGACGACGACGGCGTACCGCTCCAGGGGCCGGGCGAGGGCCTCGGGGTCCTCGGTGTGCTCGACCTCGAAGCCGTCGAGGGCACGCAGCGCGTCGACGGCGTCCGGGATGGAGTCGTGGCGGTAGTCGGCGGTACGGGTGTGGACGAGGAGTCGGCGGTCCATGGCGGACGACCCTACGCCGCCGCCGGGCCCCGACGGGAGGCCACGGGAGGTCCCGGGCGGCCCCGGGCGGCGCGGCGGCCCGTCGGGCCGGTCACCCTTTCGACGAGCCGTTCTGGTCGTCCTTGTGCGGGCTCCGCGTGTGCGTGGTCTTCACATGGGCCCGCAGCCGTGCCGTCACGTCCTCCGGGGGCAGGAAGCGCGACCACCGCTCGGGGAACTCCGCGGGCATGTCGGGGTCCTCCGGGTCGTCGGGCTCGTTCTCGCGGGTCGCGGCGGCGCGGGCGACGTACTCGGCGATCTGCGCCTCGCGCACCCGCTCGTTGGCGGCGCGCGCCAGGGCCGTGGCGGCGGCCGGCCAGACCCGGTCGATGGCGGCGTTGACCGCCGCCCCGACGAGCACGGCGAACGCGGACACACCGATCCACAGCAGCACGGCGACCGGCGCGGCGAGTGAGCCGTAGATGGTCGGGCCCTCGACGGTGCTGGTGAGGTAGATGCGCAGCAGGAAGCTGCACACCACCCACATGGCCAGGGCGACCAGGGCGCCGGGCACGTCCTCTGTCCACGCGGAGCGCACCGGCACGGACACGTGGTACAGCGTGGTCAGGAACACGACGGACAGCACGATCACGACCGGCCAGTACAGGATCTGGACGAGCGTCGTCGACCACGGCACGATCCGCACCACCGCGTCCGGGCCGGCCACCATCAGCGGCAGCGCGATGGAGCCGATCAGCAGGGCCACGATGAACAGACCGAAGGCCAGCAGCCGGGTCTTGACGATGCCGCGCACGCCGTCGAGGCCGTACATGACGGTGATGGTGTCGATGAAGACGTTCACCGCGCGCGAGCCCGACCACAGGGCGAACACGAAGCCGATGGAGATCACGTCGGGCCGGCCGCCCTTCATCACGTCCCGCAGGATCGGCTGAGTGATCTCCTTGACCCCCTGGTCGGACAGGACCGTACGGGAGGCGTCCAGGATGTTGCGCTCCAGGCTGGCGATGGTGTGCGCGCCGGTCCAGGTGTCGACGTAGAAGAGCAGTCCGATCAGGCTCAGCAGCAGCGGCGGCACGGACAGCAGGGAGAAGAACGCCGCCTCGGCCGCCAGCCCCAGGATCCGGTACTCCATGCACGAGTTGACGGTGTCCTTCAGCAGCAGCCAGGCGGTCCTGCGTTTGGATACGTTCCGGTAGAGGGCTCGTGCCCGGTGGAGGCGGCCGGAGGGCCTTTCGGGGGTTTCGCTGGCTGACTGCTGCACGAGCCAAAGGTATCTCCGTCGGCCCCGCTCCCCGTCACCCGCCGGGGGCGGCCCTCAGGCAGGACCTCTGCCGGGGTCCGGCGGGCCCGTTCGGGGCCCGCGGCTGAGCATGAGTCCTGGCACCAGCACTCGCTCCCGCTCAGTCTTCAGGAACGGTAGGTTCCGTCGTATGGCACCCAGCACGCACACCGTGACCAACCAGCCGCCGCCGCTGGTCGGGTACGACGTCTTCGCCGCCGATCAGGCCCTGGCCGAGGCCGTCGGACGGCACGTGGAGGCGGGGCTGCTCGACGAGGTGCGCGCGGAGCTGACGACGCTCGGGCGGGCCGCCGGCTCCGCCCAGGTGCAGGAGTGGGGAGCGCAGGCCAACGAGAACCCGCCGAGGCTGCGCACCCACGACCGCTACGGCCACCGCGTCGACGAGGTCGAGTTCCACCCGGCCTGGCACCGGCTCCTCGGCAAGGGCGTCTCGGCCGGGCTGACCGCGGCCTGGGACCGTCCGGCCGGGCATGTGCGGCGGGCGGCCGCCTTCCTGGTGTGGACGCAGGTCGAGGCCGGCACCTGCTGCCCGCTGTCGATGACCCACGCGGCCGTGCCCGCGCTGCGCACCGACCCGGAGCTGTCCGCCGAGTGGGAGCCGCGGCTGACGTCCGTGGTCTACGAACGCGAACTGCGGCCCGGGCAGCTGAAGGCCGGGGCGCTGTTCGGGATGGGGATGACCGAGAAGCAGGGCGGCAGCGACGTACGGGCGGGCACCACCGCGGCCAGGCCGCTCGCCGAGGACGGCGCCTACGAGCTGACCGGGCACAAGTGGTTCTGCTCGGCGCCGATGTCGGACGGGTTCCTCGTGCTGGCGCAGGCCCCGGGAGGGCTGACCTGTTTCCTGGTGCCGCGGGTGCTGGCGGACGGCACGCGCAACGTGTTCCTGATCCAGCGGCTCAAGGACAAGCTGGGCAACCGGTCGAACGCCTCCGCCGAGGTCGAGTTCGACGGGACCTGGGCGCGCCGGGTCGGCGAGGAGGGGCGCGGGGTGCGCACCATCATCGAGATGGTCGCGGCGACCCGGCTGGACTGCGTGCTCGGGTCGGCGGGGCTGATGCGGCAGGCGGTGGCGCAGGCGGTGCACCACTGCGGGCACCGCGAGGCGTTCGGCGGCAAGCTCGTCGACAAGCCGCTGATGCGCAACGTGCTGGCCGACCTCGCGCTGGAGTCGGAGGCGGCGACGACGCTCGCGCTGCGCCTGGCGGCCGCCTACGACGACGGGGGCGAGCAGGAGCGGGCGCTGCTGCGGATCGCGGTGCCGGCCGCCAAGTACTGGGTCACCAAGCGGTGCGCGCCGCTGGCGGTGGAGGCCTCCGAGTGCCTGGGCGGCAACGGGTACGTGGAGGAGTCCGGGATGCCGCGCCTGGTGCGTGAGTCGCCGCTCAACTCGATCTGGGAGGGCGCCGGGAACGTACAGGCGCTGGACGTACTGCGGGCGCTGACGCGGGAGCCGCAGGCGCTCGACGCCTATCTGCGGGAGGTGGGCCTGTCGCGCGGCGCCGACCACCGTCTCGACACGGCGATCAAGCAGTTGCTCACCGAACTCGCCGATCTGGAGGGCGCCGAGGCCCGGGCCCGGCGGCTGACCGAGCGGCTGGCGCTGGTACTCCAGGGGGCACTGCTGGTGCGGTACGCGCCGCCGGACGTCGCCGACGCGTTCTGCGCCTCGCGGCTGGGCGGCGAGTGGGGCGCCGCCTTCGGGGCGCTGCCGCACACCCTGAACCTGGCGGCGGTGGTGGAACGGGCGCGCCCCGCGCACTGACGCGGGGGTGGTGCTGCGCCGACACGGCACCACCCCCGCACTTCAGGCCCGTTCCAGGCCGTATACGCCGCACACGGCGGCGTTGGACAAGTTTCAATGAGCTCAAGCCTGTTTCACCAGGGTTGCAAGGGGTTGCAACTTGCGCGTCCGCGTGAGCGGACCGCATCCTTCCGGCGCGGCCGGGCAGCACGGTGCACGGGGCGGCCGGAAGGGGCGCGACCGTGCACGCCCGCAGGGCCGGGGCGCCCCGGGAGGCCGGTTGTCCGGACCTCTTTCACGGGGGGACTCAGTGGCGAAGAGACCGGTGGACGTCGCGCAGCTCGCCGCCGTCGATCCGGCGCAGGCGGCAGGGTCGCTCAGCGAGACCCGCTCGGTGACGCTCACCGGCCGGCGCGCGCGGGTGGCACCGCGCCCGGTGATCGGGCACGCCGATCCGGGTCGGCTCAGTGGCGGAACCGGGCGGGGCGAGGCTGCGGGAGCCGCATCCGGCCTCGCTGGAGCGGCTGCGGGCGGTCGCGGCGCCGGTGCCGGCCCGGCGGGACGGCCGGGCAGTGGTGGACGCGGAACCGCCGCGGTCGCGGCGGCGGGGGTGCGGGTCGCGGCCGTGGGCCGGACGGCGACGGCGGCGGCGGTGGTGGCCGGAATGCCGTACGCGGCGCGAATCCCACGGTCCAAGTCCCGCTCGGCGGGCCCCGTGTGGCCGCCCGCGGCCGGCCTGTGTTCTCTGGAGCCGCCGGTGGACCGCTGGTTGGCACGGGCCCGTGGGGGACCGGCCCCGCACGACGGAGCCCGGATCGTGCTGGACCCGGCCCGGCCGCGCCGCCGGCCGGTGACCGTCCTGGGCGGCGAGGACTCCTGGATCCACGAACTGAGCCCGCGCCCCGCCGAATTGTTCTGTCCGCTCGCCGTGCACCGCACCGGCCGCAGCGCCTCGCAGCCGGCCGGGGCCGTGTTCGGCGACCCGGCCCGCAAGGTGACCGTCCGCGCCGGGATGTCGCGGGTACGACGCTGTCTGGGCCCGTTTCTGGAGCACCGCCCCTGCCGCTTCCGCGAGCGCACCGACGTCGAACTGCTCCCCCCGGACGACCCGGACGACCCCGACGACCTCCTCCCCCCTCGGCGGCACCGGCGATACGAGGGGAGCGTGTCATCACGGTGCCGTGAGTGGCGCGGGTGGGTGACCCCGGTGGCCCCGGTAGGTCAAGGGTTCGGCTCCAGGGTGGCATCTTCCGCATAATTGCAGGGTCTTCGACCTGTCGCGGGCCCGACTGCCGTAGCATCGCCACAGGGTCGCCCCAGCCGCTACTCGGTCAACGCTCGGACCTCCCGAAGCAGTTGGCCCGTGTGCGCGGAACTGGCGTCCCGGAGGCGGACCGAGCCCTGAAAAGGGGGCTGTATGAAGCAGCGCGGCAGACACCGCAGGCGCAGACGGGGCAGGGCGCTGCGCGCGGTCCTGGCCGGGGCCGGCCTCGCGCTGACCGCTGCCGCCACCATGATCAGCACCTCGCAGGCCACGGTCGCCGACGACCCCGGGGCCCTGAAGCCGCTCACCTCGTCCGCCGAGCTCGGCCGGCTGCGGCTGACCGAGCAGCCGGTGCCGCAGCGGTCCCTCGACCGGCTCGCCGCGGCGATGGGCCGGCCGGTCGGAGTCGGCACGGTGCTCAGCGGCGCCGACCGCTCGCTGCGCGACGCGGACGAGTGCAGCGCCCACGAGAAGGAGGCGCTGCCCCTCGAGCCGGCGGCCACGCGCGCGTACTGCTGGGACCCCGCGGATTCCGCCACCCGCCGGTGGCGGCCGGAGTCGGTGACCACCTCGGGGGACGCCGAGGACAGCGGCCGGTGGGGCGCCCACCGGGTGATCCTCTCCGGCTGGACGCACGACACCGACGACGGGCGCGGACTGGCCCGGGTGGCCTTCGTCAACGCCGACGATCCCGGTCACCTCACCTACACCTGGGCGCTGCTCGCCGTCCCGGTCGACGGCGGACGCGACTTCCGCGGGCTCGTCTCGCGCGTGTCGGGGATGGTCTGGTACCGGGACAAACTGCTGGTCACCACCTCCGGCGGCGAGCGCGACGCGCTGTACGTCTACGACCTGCGCCGCATCCACCGCGCCACGGTCGACGGCCGGGAGGTGGGCCGGGTGCCGGGCGGGTGGTCGGCGCACGGCTACCGGTGGGTGCTGCCCGCGGTGGCCTCCTACCGCCCGGCCGACGGCAACTGCGTCCGGGCGGCCGGTGCGGACCTGTCCGCGCTGCCCTGCCCGGACGGCCTCTCCCTGGACCGCAGCTCCGCGCCGGCCAGCCTGGTCGCGAGTCAGGCCGCGCCCACGGACGGCGGCCGCCACACGCGCCTGTGGCGCTACTCCTTCAGCCGGGACCCCCTCCGCTCCGGCCTGCTGGCCACCGACTCCGGCGGCACGGTGGCCTCGGACGAGGCCTACGGGACGAAGGCGGAGGACGTCCGGGGTGTCCTGTCGCACCGTCCGGGCCCGTCCGCGACGCCGGACTGGTACCTGGGCCGCCCCGCGGACGAGGGCACCCACGGCACGCTGTGGCGGCAGGACGAGCGCGGCGCGAAGGCCGCCGAGTGCGGATCCGAGGACACCCACCGCTGCTGGGGCGACGGCACCGGCTCCCTGTCCTACTGGCAGGAGACCGGCGACGTCTGGTCCCTGTCGGGCCGGATGCTGTTCGCGCTGCCGCTGTCCTCGGTCGAACGGGAGCTGCGCTAGTACTGTGGCCGGAAAGGTTCACCGGCTCGCGACGCCCGGCACGGCACTCCCCCAGCCTTCGGCCGGGGGTACCCCCACGCCGCGTTGTCGCATCACCCGAGTACATCCAGTACGCGGGCAATGCTCCGCCTCGCGAGTCTCCCCCACTGCCTGAACGGCGTGGGAGGTGCCCCCGGCACCGGACGCCGCGAGCTTCCCGGCAAACCTTCCCGGCCACAGCACTAGGCCGTCGCACGGGGGCTGCGCCAGGCCGTCGCACGGAGCCGGGCCAGGCCGTCGAGCGGGAACCGCGCCGGGGCCGTCGCACGGGAACCGCGCCCGGCCGGTGGGCGCGTCCCGGGTGAGACCCCGCACTCCCGATCGACACGGGCCCGGCGCGGATGATTCCCTGACCGGCATGACGAGCATCGCCGTGACCACCTGGTCCCTGGAGCAGACCTCCCCGACCGACCTCCTGCCGGCCGCCGTGCCCGAGGGGGACGTACGGGTCGTACGGTCCGAGGTTCCCTCCCCCGAGTTCAGCCGGTTCCTGTACGCCTCGGTCGGCGGCGACATCCGCTGGACGGACCGGCTGGGCTGGACATACGCGCGGTGGCGGGAGCACCTGGAGCGTCCGGGTGTCGAGACATGGGTGGCGTACGACCGCGGCACTCCGGCGGGTTACGTCGAACTGGAGGCGCAGGACGAGGGCGTCGTGGAGATCGTCTACTTCGGGCTGATCGAGGCCTTCCGCGGCCGGCGGATCGGCGGCCACCTGCTGTCCTGCGGCACCGCCCGCGCCTGGGACCTGGCCGACCGCTGGCCCGGGCGGACGCCGACGAAGCGGGTGTGGCTGCACACGTGCAGCAAGGACGGCGAGTTCGCAATGGACAACTACCAGCGCCGTGGCTTCAAGCTCTTCGACACCAAGGTCGAGGAGGAGACGGAGGTGGCCACTCCGGGCCCCTGGCCGGGGGCGTACCCGGCCTGACCTGCGGGTGCGCGCACGATCGCGGCCGACGCGCCGAACGACACCCCTGTCCCGAATCCCGGGACAGGGGTGTCCGCATGTCGGACGAAGCTGGACGCTGTCCAGATCGCCATGCCAGGCTTTCCACCATGTCTGGAACTGGAGTCGCCTTGGTGAGCCGACGGCACGTCGACCACGGCCGCATGTCCAGCGCCATCTGTCCGGCGAGCTGACGTCACCCGCTGTGGCCTGACGGCCACGGGCCCGGGTCCACCGGTTCTCCCGCTTTTCCGGTTTTCCGGTTTTCCTGTTTTGCTGCTTTTTCAGCTTCCCCCGCTTTTCCCACCTGCGCACAGACGCGCACGCCTGCCCGTCTGCCGATGTGCCCTGCGCCCGCGCAGGTAAGAGCCGCATTCCCGCTGTCCCGAAGGACGTATCGACCATGGCCGCCTCTCCGCAGAACCCCACCGCGCCCCGCCGCAAGGTGAGCCGTCACCGCGGCGAGGGGCAGTGGGCCGTGGGGCACCTGACCCCGCTCAACGGCAACGAACAGTTCAAGAAGGACGACGACGGTCTCAATGTGCGGACGCGCATTGAGACGATCTACTCCAAGCGCGGTTTCGACTCGATCGACCCCAACGACCTGCGCGGCCGGATGCGCTGGTGGGGGCTGTACACCCAGCGCAAGCCCGGCATCGACGGCGGCAAGACCGCGATCCTGGAGCCGGAGGAGCTGGACGACCGCTACTTCATGATGCGTGTGCGCATCGACGGCGGCCGGCTGACCACCCGGCAGCTGCGGGTCATCGGCGAGGTCTCGCAGGAGTTCGCGCGCGGCACCGCCGACATCACCGACCGGCAGAACATCCAGTACCACTGGATCCGGATCGAGGACGTGCCGGAGATCTGGAACCGCCTGGAGGCCGTCGGCCTGTCCACGGTCACCGCCTGCGGCGACACCCCGCGCGTGATGATCGGCTCCCCCGTCGCCGGCATCGCCGAGGACGAGATCGTCGACGCCACCCCGGCGCTGGAGGAGATACAGCGCCGCGTCCTGGGCAACAAGGCCTACTCGAACCTCCCCCGGAAGTTCAAGACGGCCATCTCCGGCTCCCCGCTGCTCGACGTGGTCCACGAGATCAACGACGTCGCGTTCGTGGGCGTACGCCACCCCGAGCACGGGCCCGGCTTCGACCTGTGGGTCGGCGGCGGCCTGTCCACGAACCCCAAGCTGGGCGTGCGGCTGGGCGCCTGGGTACCGCTGGAGGAGGTCCCGGACGTCTACGAGGGCGTCCTGTCGATCTTCCGTGACTACGGCTACCGGCGGCTGCGCAACCGGGCCCGGCTGAAGTTCCTGGTCGCCGACTGGGGCGCGGAGAAGTTCCGCCAGGTACTGGAGGACGAGTACCTGAAGCGCGGGCTCGTCGACGGGCCCGCCCCCGAGGAGCCGGTCCAGCGGTGGCGCGACCACGTCGGGGTGCACCGGCAGAACGACGGCCGTCACTACGTCGGTTTCGCCCCGCGGGTCGGCCGCGTCGACGGCGCCACCCTGACGAAGATCGCCGAACTGGCCGAGGCGCACGGCTCGGGACGGGTCCGTACCACCGTCGAGCAGAAGATGATCATCCTCGACGTCGAGGGGGACCAGGTCGACTCGCTGGTCGCGGGTCTGGAGGCGCTGGACCTCACCGCCCGGCCGTCCACGTTCCGGCGCGGCACCATGGCCTGCACCGGCATCGAGTTCTGCAAGCTCGCCATCGTCGAGACCAAGGCGCGCGGCGCCACGCTGATCGACGAACTGGAGCGCCGCCTGCCGGACTTCGACGAGCCGATCACCATCAACCTCAACGGCTGCCCCAACGCCTGCGCCCGCATCCAGGTGGCGGACATCGGCCTCAAGGGCCAACTGGTCGTCGACGACCGGGGCGAGCAGGTCGAGGGCTACCAGGTGCACCTGGGCGGCGCGCTCGGCCTGGAGCCCGGCTTCGGCCGGAAGGTGCGCGGGCTGAAGGTGACGGCGCGGGAGCTGCCCGACTACATCGAGCGGGTCCTGACCCGCTTCCAGGAGCGGCGCGAGGACGGCGAGCGGTTCGCCGCCTGGGCCGCGCGGGCGTCCGAGGAGGAGCTGTCATGAGCGAGCGGGCCGCCCCCTTCTACTGCCCGTACTGCGGCGAGGAGGACCTCCGTCCCAACGAGGAGGGCCACGGTGCCTGGGAGTGCGCGGGATGCAACCGGGCCTTCCGGCTGAAGTTCCTCGGGCTGCTCGCCCGGGGCGTCGGGCGAGCCGGCCAGGAAGGGGACGAGGGGATATGACCACGACTCCGGAAGCAGGCGTGGAAGCCGGGTTGAAGGCGCTGGCCGAACAGGCCGGCCACGATCTGGAGGACGCCTCCGCGCTGGAGATCCTCCAGTGGGCCACCGGCACCTTCGGCCGCCGGTTCTGCGTCACCTCGTCCATGGAGGACGCGGTGGTCGCCCACCTCGCCTCCCGTGCGATGCCGGGCGTGGACGTGGTGTTCCTCGACACCGGCTACCACTTCCCGGAGACCATCGGCACCCGCGACGCGGTCGAGGCCGTGATGAACGTCCACGTCATCACCCTCACCCCGGAGCGGACGGTCGCCGAACAGGACGCCGAGTACGGCCCGAAGCTGCACGACCGTGATCCGGACCTGTGCTGCCGACTGCGCAAGGTGCGGCCGCTGGAGGAGGGCCTGAAGGGCTACACGGCGTGGGCGACCGGGCTGCGCCGCGACGAGTCCCCGACCCGGGCGAACACGCCGGTCGTCGGCTGGGACGAGAAGCGGCGGAAGGTCAAGATCTCCCCGATCGCCCGCTGGACCCAGGACGACGTGGACGCCTACGTCGCCGAACACGGCGTCCTCACCAACCCGTTGCTGATGGACGGCTACGGCTCCGTGGGCTGCGCGCCCTGCACCCGGCGCCTGCTGGAGGGCGAGGACGCGCGCGCCGGCCGCTGGGCGGGCAGCGCCAAGACCGAATGCGGACTGCACGGCTGACCCATGACCGTGCTTTCCACGACCGCTTCCAGACACAGGGAGACACACGTGACGACCGGAGCCACCGTCTGGCTCACGGGTCTGCCGAGCGCCGGCAAGACCACCATCGCGCACGAACTGGCCGGGCGGCTGCGTGCGGAGGGCCACCGTGTCGAGGTGCTCGACGGCGACGAGATCCGCGAGTTCCTCTCCGCGGGCCTCGGCTTCAGCCGCGCGGACCGGCACACCAACGTGCGGCGCATCGGCTTCGTCGCCGAACTGCTCGCCCGCAACGGCGTCAAGGCGCTGGTCCCGGTGATCGCGCCGTACTCCGACAGCCGCGACGCGGTGCGCGAATGGCACGCGAAGAACGGCACGGCGTACCTGGAGGTGCACGTCGCCACCCCGGTCGAGGTGTGCTCCGTACGCGATGTGAAGGGTCTGTACGCCAAGCAGGCCGCGGGCGAACTGACAGGACTGACGGGCGTCGACGACCCGTACGAGGAGCCCCTGTCGCCGGACCTGCGCGTCGAGTCGCAGCACCAGACGGTCCGGGAGTCGGCGGCTTCCGTGCACACGCTGCTCAGCGAGAGGGGACTGGCATGACGACCGTCGCCAAGACCAAGGCGGGCGACGAGGGGACGGGCAGTCCGTACGCCCTCTCCCATCTGGACGCGCTGGAATCCGAGGCGGTGCACATCTTCCGCGAGGTGGCGGGCGAGTTCGAGAACCCGGTGATCCTGTTCTCCGGGGGCAAGGACTCCATCGTCATGCTGCACCTGGCGCTGAAGGCGTTCAGGCCCGCCGCGGTCCCCTTCTCGCTGCTGCACGTGGACACCGGGCACAACTTCCCCGAGGTCCTCGACTACCGCGACCGCACGGTGGCCGGGCACGGCCTGCGGCTGCACGTCGCCTCCGTGCAGGACTACATCGACCGTGGCGTCCTCAAGGAGCGCGCGGACGGCACCCGCAACCCGCTCCAGACCCTCCCGCTGACCGAGAAGATCCAGTCCGAGCGGTTCGACGCGGTCTTCGGCGGCGGCCGCCGCGACGAGGAGAAGGCCCGCGCCAAGGAGCGGGTGTTCTCGCTGCGGGACGAGTTCTCCCAGTGGGACCCGCGCCGTCAGCGGCCCGAGCTGTGGAACCTCTACAACGGCCGGCACGCGCCCGGCGAGCACGTCCGGGTGTTCCCGCTGTCCAACTGGACCGAGCTGGACGTGTGGCAGTACATCGCCCGCGAGGGCATCGAGCTGCCCGGGATCTACTACGCCCACACGCGCGAGGTCTTCCGGCGCGACGGCATGTGGCTGACCGCAGGCGACTGGGGTGGCCCCAAGGACGACGAGGCCGTGGAGAAGCGGCTCGTGCGCTACCGCACCGTCGGCGACATGTCGTGCACCGGCGCCGTGGACTCCGACGCCGACACCATCGAGAAGGTGATCACCGAGATCGCCGCCTCGCGCCTCACCGAGCGCGGCGCCACCCGGGCCGACGACAAGCTGTCCGAGGCCGCGATGGAAGACCGCAAGCGCGAGGGGTACTTCTAGAGATGACCACGACCACGACCACGGACCTGGCGGCCACGACCCTGCTGCGGTTCGCGACCGCCGGCTCCGTCGACGACGGCAAGTCCACCCTGGTGGGCCGGCTGCTGCACGACTCCAAGTCGGTCCTCGCCGACCAGCTGGAGGCCGTGGAGCGTGCCTCCGCGAGCCGCGGCCAGCAGGCCCCGGACCTCGCGCTGCTGACGGACGGGCTGCGCGCCGAGCGCGAGCAGGGCATCACCATCGACGTGGCCTACCGCTACTTCGCCACCCCGCGCCGCCGGTTCATCCTCGCGGACACCCCGGGCCATGTGCAGTACACGCGGAACATGGTCACCGGCGCGTCCACCGCCGAACTGACGGTGATCCTGGTGGACGCCCGCAACGGCGTGGTGGAGCAGACCCGCCGGCACGCGGCGATCGCCGCGCTGCTGCGCGTGCCGCACGTGGTCCTGGCCGTGAACAAGATGGACCTGGTCGACTACCGGGAGTCCGTGTTCGCCGCGATCGCCGAGGAGTTCACGGCGTACGCCACCGAACTGGGCGTCCCCGAGGTCACCGCGATCCCGATCTCGGCGCTGGTCGGCGACAACGTGGTGGAGCCGTCCGCGACCATGGACTGGTACGGCGGCCCGACCGTCCTGGAGCACCTGGAGACGGTCCCGGTCAGCCACGACCTGGCGCACTGCCACGCACGACTGCCCGTGCAGTACGTGATCCGGCCGCAGACCGCCGAGCACCCCGACTACCGCGGCTACGCCGGCCAGATCGCCGCCGGCAGCTTCCGGGTCGGCGACGAGGTCACGGTGCTGCCGTCCGGCCGCACCACCCGGATCTCCGGCATCGACCTGCTCGGTGAGCCGGTCGACGTGGCCTGGACGACGCAGTCGGTGACGGTCCTGCTCCAGGACGACATCGACGTCTCGCGCGGCGACCTGATGGTGCCGAGCAAGGACGCGCCCGCCACCACCCAGGACGTGGAGGCGACCGTCTGCCACGTCGCCGACCAGCCGCTGACCGTCGGCCACCGGGTGCTGCTCAAGCACGGCACCCGCACGGTCAAGGCGATCGTCAAGGACATCCCGTCCCGGCTCACCCTGGACGACCTGTCCCTGCACCCGCACCCCGGGCAGCTCGTCGCCAACGACATCGGCCGGGTGAAGATCCGCACCGCCGAGCCGCTGCCGGTCGACTCCTACGCCGACTCGCGGCGCACCGGCTCGTTCATCCTGATCGACCCCTCCGACGGCACCACGCTCACCGCGGGCATGGTCGGCGAGTCGTTCGCCTCGCCGGTACCGGTCAAGGACGCGGCGGACGAGGACGGCTGGGACTTCTGACCATGAACTCCCCCGACTTCTACTCGACGTTCGCCAAGGAGGGCGGCCGCGTCGGCAGCGGCGCCCTCGGCAGCGGACAGGGCGGAGTGGCCCGATGTGTGCGCTGACGTACGCGCACTGCCCGCGCGCCCTCACCCCCCACCCCCCGCGTAGACGAAGACCTGCCGACCTCCCGGCCACGACCTGACGGGCGTGACCGCCGGGCCTGCGAGAGGACAGCCTCCCGTGCCAGCCAACCGTGCCCCGTTCCGCAACCGCCCGACCGGGGGCTCCCCCGGGCCCGTACTGCGCCGCGGCCTCGCCGTGGTCGCCGCCCTGCCCCTGCTCGCGCTCGCCGCCTGCGGCTACGGCTCCCAGGCCGACGACGACGGCGCCAAGCAGAAGGTGGCCGCCGGGGCCGAGAAGACCGACGGTCTCGACTCGGTCAGGATCGGCTACTTCGGCAACCTGACGCACGCGACCGCGCTGGTCGGGGTGCAGAAGGGCTTCTTCCAGAAGGAGTTGGGCGCGACGGTCGTCAAGCCGTCGGTCTTCAACGCCGGGCCGTCCGAGATCGAGGCCCTCAACTCCGGCTCCATCGACATCGGCTGGATCGGCCCGTCCCCGGCGATCAACGGCTACACCAAGTCGGCCGGCAAGAGCCTGCGCATCATCGGCGGTTCGGCCTCCGGCGGGGTCAAGCTGGTGGTCAACCCGGCGAAGATCAAGTCCCTGGAGGACGTCAAGGGCAAGAAGATCGCGACCCCGCAGCTGGGCAACACGCAGGACGTGGCGTTCCTCAACTGGATCGCGGAACAGGGCTGGAAGGTCGACGCGCAGAGCGGCAAGGGCGACGTCTCCGTGGTCCGCACCGACAACAAGATCACCCCCGACGCCTACAAGTCCGGCTCCATCGACGGCGCCTGGGTGCCGGAGCCGACCGCGTCCAAGCTGGTCGCCGAGGGTGCCAAGGTGCTGCTGGACGAGGCGTCGCTGTGGCCCGACAAGAAGTTCGTGATCACGAACATCATCGTGTCGCAGAAGTTCCTCACGGAGCACCCGAAGGCCGTCGAGGCGGTCCTGAAGGCCTCCGTGGACACCAACAAGTGGATCAACGCCAACCCGGACGAGGCGAAGGCCGCGGCGAACAAGCAGCTGGGCATCGACTCCGGCAAGGAACTGCCGGAGAACGTCCTGGACCCGGCGTGGAAGTCCATCCGGATCACCGACGACCCGCTGGCCTCGACCCTCGACGCCCAGGCGCAACACGCGGTCATGGCGGGCCTGCTGCAGAGCCCGAAGCTGGCCGGCATCTACGACCTCGCCCCGCTGAACAAGGTCCTGAAGGCCGCGGGCGAGCCGACCGTCAGCGACGCCGGTCTCGGCGCCGAGTAAAGCCCGTAGCCGAAGAGTTCCCAGGAGGTGACGACCATGGCCACGACCCTTGCCAGGGCCGCCGAGACCGTAGAGCACGCGGCCCGCCTCGAGAACGTCTCGAAGTCCTTCGCGGCACCGGGCGGGCAGCAGCTCGTCCTGGACGGCATCAGCCTCGATGTCGCTCCGGGCGAGTTCGTCACCCTCCTGGGGGCCTCGGGCTGCGGCAAGTCCACCCTGCTGAACCTGGTGGCGGGGCTGGACCGGCCGACCGCCGGGTCCATCACGACGGACGGCCGCCCCGCCCTGATGTTCCAGGAGCACGCCCTCTTCCCCTGGCTGACCGCAGGCAAGAACATCGAACTCGCCCTCAGGCTGCGGGGGGTGGCGAAGCCGGAGCGGCGCGGCCGGGCCGAGGAGCTGCTCGAACTCGTCCGGCTGAAGGGCGCGTACGGCAAGCGCGTCCACGAACTGTCCGGCGGGATGCGCCAGCGCGTGGCGATGGCCCGGGCGCTGGCCCAGGAGAGCAACCTGCTGCTGATGGACGAGCCGTTCGCGGCGCTGGACGCCATCACGCGGGACGTCCTGCACGACGAGCTGACCCGGATCTGGCAGCAGACCGGGGTGTCGGTGCTGTTCGTCACGCACAACGTGCGCGAGGCGGTGCGGCTGGCCCAGCGCGTGGTGCTGCTGTCCTCCCGTCCGGGCCGGGTGGCCCGCGAGTGGACGGTGGACATTCCGCAGCCGCGCCGCATCGAGGACGCGCCCGTGGCGGAACTGTCCCTGGAGATCACCGAAGTCCTGCGTGGGGAGATCCGCCGACATGGCCAGCACTGAGACGAAGACGGCGCGGGGCGGCGAACTGGCCGACGTGGAGGCCGGTCTCGACGCCCTGGAGACCACGGCGGCCGGCCGTACGCCGCTGCGCCAGACCCTGGTCAACAAGGTCCTGCCACCGGTCGTGGCGATCGCGGTGGTCCTGGTGGCCTGGCAGGCGCTGATCTCCCTCAAGGTGGTCGACGACCCAAGCAGGCTGCCCTCTCCCGCGGACGTGGGCGCCGAGTTCAAGGACGCCTGGTTGCATGGCAAGCTGCTCGGCTTCATCTGGACGTCCGTCTCGCGCGGTCTGCTGGGCTTCCTGTTCGCGCTGGCGATCGGCACCCCGCTGGGCCTGCTGGTGGCCCGGGTGAAGTTCGTGCGGGCGGCCATCGGCCCGATCCTGTCCGGTCTCCAGTCGCTGCCGTCGGTGGCGTGGGTGCCGCCGGCGGTGATCTGGCTGGGCCTGGACAACTCGATGATGTACGCGGTGATCCTGCTCGGCGCGGTCCCATCCATCGCCAACGGCCTGGTGTCCGGCATCGACCAGGTGCCACCGCTGTTCCTGCGGGCGGGCCGCACGATGGGCGCGACGGGTGTCCGGGGCGCCTGGCACATCGTCCTGCCGGCCGCGCTGCCGGGCTATCTGGCCGGTCTGAAGCAGGGCTGGGCGTTCTCCTGGCGCTCGCTGATGGCGGCGGAGATCATCGCCTCCTCGCCGGACCTGGGCATCGGCCTGGGCGCGCTGCTGGAGAACGGCCGCAACGCCAGCTCCATGGCCATGGTGTTCGAGGCCATCATCCTGATCCTGTTCGTCGGCATCGCCATCGACCTGCTGATCTTCAGTCCGCTGGAGCGGTGGGTGCTGCGCAGCCGCGGTCTTCTCGTGAAGAGCTGAACGCCCGTGATCTCCCAGCCTGTTCTCCTCGTCGTCGCCCACGGCAGCCGCGATCCGCGCCATGCCGCGACCGTGCACGCCCTGGTCCGCCGGGTCCGGGCGCTGCGCCCCGGGCTGCGCGTGGAGACGGCCTTCCTGGACTTCACCATTCCGTCCGTGCCGGGCGTGCTGGAGTCCCTGGCGGCCGACGGGATGCGGGACGTCGTGGCGCTGCCGCTGCTGCTGACCCGCGCCTTCCACGCCAAGGCGGACATCCCCTCGGTGCTGCGCCGGGCGCCGTCGCGGCTGCGGATCCGGCAGGCGGAGGTCCTCGGCCCCTCACCGCTGCTGACGGACGCCCTGGAACGCCGTCTGTACGAGGCGGGTCTCGACCCCGCCGACAAGTCCTCGACCGGGGTCGTGCTGGCCTCGGCGGGGTCCTCCGACCCGGAGGCGATCGCAGTGATCGCAGAAATCGCGCGGGAGTGGCGGCACACCGGCTGGTGCGCCGTGCGGCCTGCGTTCGCCTCCGCATCCCTGCCCCGCACCGAGGACGCGGTGCGGGAACTGCGGGAGATGGGCTGCGCCGAGGTCGCGGTCGCGCCGTACGTGCTGGCACCGGGTTTCCTGCCGGACCGCATCGCTCGGGGCGCGGCCGAGGCCGGGGCCGACGTGCTGGCCGGGGTGCTCGGCCCGGCGCCGGAGGTGGCCCGGGTCCTGCTGGAGCGCTACGACGCCGCCCGGCTGCCGCTGTCCGCGGCCCTGGGAGCCTGACGGGCGGGCGCCCGTTCCGGCCGCGGCCCGGCACTCCCCCGTGGTGCCGGTCCGCGGACGGTCCGACCACCGGCCGCCGTTGATCGGCGAGCGGTGGTGTCGTTCAGTTCAGCGTGCGGCGGTGCGCAAGTGTCACTGCCGTACGACGGGCGGGGATCCGAATGTGGATCTTCCAGCCCAAGCCGTGCGCCGAGGGATGCGCGTCCGGTGCACGGCCCGGTCGGTCGCGGCTCAGTCGAAGCGGAGTGATCCGGTGCGGGTCCGCTTGAGCTCGAAAAAGTCCGGCCGGGTCGCCAGGACCCGGAAGGCGTCGAACAGTTCGGCCGCCTCGGCCCCGCGCGGGATGGCCCGCAGCACCGGGCCGAACCACACCGTTCCGTCCACATGAATGGTGGGCGTGCCCACATACACGCCCGTGTCCGGCTCGGCGCCTGCCTCGTGACTGCGCCGTACCGCCTCGTCGTAGGACGGGTCGTGGGCGGCCGCCGCGAGGTCCTGGTCGAGTCCGAGTTCGGCCAGGGACGCCGCGACCACGGAGTCGAAGTCCTCCTCCCCGCGCTCGTGGATGCGGACGCCGAACGCGGTGTACAGGTCCCGCAGCGCCTTCTCGCCGTGCCGCTCGGCGGCGGCCACCGCGACGCGCACCGGGCCGATCGACTTGTCGACCAGTTCCCGGTACCAGTCGGGCAGTTCGTTGCCGGTGTTGTGCAGGTACAGGCTCATGACGCGGAACCCGAGGTCGAGCGGACGCTCGCGTTCCACCTCCAGCAGCCAGCGGGAGGTGATCCAGGCGAAGGGGCAGGCGGGGTCGAAGAAGAAGTCGACGCGGGTCGGCGAGTCAGGGGTCATGCCGTCGACGCTAGTGCGCGATTGGCACAGGATCGCGGTCCAATCAGGAGGTCTTTTCGTGGGCCACCTGGCCCGCCGGGTCCACCGGGTCCAGCGCGTCCGTCCGGCCCGCCCACCCCCCTCGGTCCGCCGGATCCACCGCGTCCGCCAGCCGCACCAGTTCCGCCGGCGGCAGCGAGCCGGGCGCCCGGCGCTCTCGCGCGAAGGTGCCGGCCAGGTGCTGGAGCAGTTCGTTCAGCGGTGCCGGTACGCCGTGCAACCGGCCCAGGAGCACGATCTCCCCGTTGAGGTGGTCTGCCTCGATGGAGCCGGTACCGCGCACGAGGGACTGCCAGGAGGAGCCGCCGCCGCGCGGGGCGCCGGGCAGCGGCACCAGGGTGATCTTGTCGCCGCGGACTTTCTGCTGCTCCTCGGCGCTCGCCCACGGGATGCCGGCGGCGGCGAGCACCGCCTCGCCCTCGGCGCGCACCCTCGCGTACAGGGCCCGCGTCTCCTCGTTGTCCAGCGGGCCGCTGACCGCCTCGATCGCGTTGGCGAGGTTGCCGAGCAGCTTGGCGTACTGCCAGCGGCTCACGTCCGGCACGACCGGCGCCTCGAAGCGCGCCGACTCCAGGTCGGCGGAGACACGCCGCAGGGTGTCGTCGGTGCCGCGCGGGTAGCGGCCCAGGTGCAGCAGGCCGGTGAGCGGGGTGCCGGCGGCCGAGACGGCACCGGGTTCGACGTGGGTCGCGGGCAGCCAGACGCAGACGCCGTACACGTGCCGGAAGCGGCGCAGGGCGAGCCGCTGTCCCTCCACCCCGTTCTGCGCGCACAGCAGCGGCAGCGTCCGCTCGGCCGTGCCGCCGCCCGCGACCGGCGCCGGGCCCCAGACCGCCAGCGCCGCCTCGGTGTCCTGTGTCTTGACGGCAAGCACGAGCACGTCGTCGGCGCGCAGTTCGCCGAGCGCCTCGGGCCCGTCCACGGCGGGCAGCCGGTACGTCAGCTCGCCCTCCGGCACCGTCAGCCGCAGCCCGCCCTCCCGCAGCGCCGCGAGGTGCGCTCCGCGCGCGACCAGCACGACCTCGCGCCCGCTCTGAGCCAGCCGCCCCCCGATGGCGCCGCCGACCGCCCCTGCCCCGATGATGATGTAGCGCATGGGACGAGCCTCCCACAGCCATCCGTACGCTTCACCGGACGACCGAGGAGACCCTGTGATCCCGGAGATGTTCACGCTCGGCGGCGACCTGCCCGTGCGGCGCCTCGGCTACGGCACCGCGCAGCTCACCGGGCCCGGCTACTGGGGCCCGCGCGGCGACGCCCGGGACGCGGTGGCCGTGCTGCGGCGGGCGGTCGAGCGCGGGGTGACCCTGATCGACACCGCGGACAACTACGGGCCGTGCGTCGCCGAGGAACTGGTGGCCGAGGCCCTGCACCCCTACCCCGAGGACCTGGTGATCGCCACCAAGGGCGGGGTGGTCCGCACCAGCGACAGCGCCTGGCACGTCGACGGGCGGCCGGAGGCACTGCGGGCGATGTGCGAGGCGAGCCTGCGCCGGCTGCGGCTGGAGCGGATCGACCTGTACCAGCTGCACCGGCTCGATCCCTCCGTGCCGATGGCCGAACAGCTCGGCGCGCTCGACGAGTTGCGCAAGGAGGGCAAGATCCGCCACATCGGCCTGGACACCGTCTCCGCCGAACAGCTCGCCGCGGCACTGGAGTCGACCTCCATCGCCTCCGTCCAGAACCGCCACAACCTCCTCGACCGCGCGTCCGAGCCGCTGCTGGAGCTGTGCGAGGAGCGCGGGATCGCGTTCCTGCCGTGGTTCCCGCTGGGCAACGGCACGTTGACCGGGCACCCGGAGTGCGCCCGGGTCGCCGCCGCGCACGGCACCACACCGGGGCAGGTGGCCCTGGCGTGGCTGCTGCACCGCTCCCCCGTGCTCTGCCCGACACCGGGCACGGGCACGCTCGCGCACCTGGAGGAGAACCTGGACGCGGGCGGCGTGTCCCTCCGCGCCGCCGAGCTGTCCCTGCTGGCCGCTCTCGGGTGAGCGCGCCCGCCCCGATCGCGTCGATCGCGTCCGCCCGGGTCAGGCGTCCGGGGCGGTCAGCTCGACGAGTTTGAGCACCGTGTTCCAGTTCCGGCTGGTGGCGATCAGGCCCTTGTTCAGCCGCTTTCTGGACAGGTGCTCGGCGAGCCTGGAACGGCCGAGCCCGTCCGGCGCGTACAGGTACAGGGCCCGGTCGCCGAGGCGGAACTCCTCGGGCAGGTACGCGTCCCGGTCGATCTCCGCGTAGCGCTCCGCCTCGACGGGCGCGGAGAAATAGGTCACGTGCAGCTGTCGGCCCTCCAGTTCCGCGGCCGGGAACGGGCAGGCCTCGGCGACCGCCCGCAGATAGGCGTGGTCGCGCACGATCACGTCCACCGGGAAGCCGAACCGCTTCTCCAGCGCCGCCGTGAACTCCGCGGCCAGCGACTCCTCGTCGCCGTGACCGGCGGCGAAGACGGCCTGGCCGCTCTGGAGATGTGTGCGCACGCGGGTGTGGCCGAGCTCCGCAACCAGGGTGCGCAGCTCGGCCATCGGGACCTTCTTGGCGCCCACGTTGATTCCGCGCAGCAGCGCGGCGTACGTCGTCATCCGCCCACGATAGAGCGGTCGGCGGAACGGGCACCCTGATCCGCGCCCCCGAGAAGCCGGGATAGGTGTAGGGGGTCGGCGTACTCCCCAGTGCGGAGGAAGCGGGGTCCGGCAGGAGGAGCCCCGGCGGGCGCACTTCACCGGTCAGCACGACGAGCGGGGCATCCCCCCGCCCCTACCTTCGATGCGGAGGGCGACGGCAGGGGGCCGTCGCCGCGCACGAGGTCCGCAGGGCCTTTCACGAAGGGGCAAGCCCGTCATGGTCAACGGAGAGACACGGGTGCGGGGCCTCGCCGCGCGGGCCGGCGGCTGGAGCGCCCGGCATCGATGGGCTGCCGTCGGTGTCTGGGTGCTGTTCGTCGTCCTGGCGATGGGGCTCGGTTCGGCGGCCGGCCGGCTGGACGTCAAGGAGAGCGACCAGCTCAAGGGCGAGACACACACCGCGGCGAAGATCATCGAGGACGCGGGGATCAAGGAACCGGCGAGCGAGACCGTCCTGATCCAGGCGAAGGACGACTCCGGCAAGGCCACGGACGCCGGCTTCCGGGCGGCCGTCGGCGACGTGATCACGGCCGTCGAGGGAACCGGTCTGGTCACGGACGTGACCTCGCCGTACGACACGAGGACCATCTCCGGGGACGGCCGCAGCGCGCTGGTGCAGTTCGCGCTGCGCGGCGAGGCGGACACCGCGGGCGAGCGGGTGGAGCCGGTGCTCCAGGCCGTGGCGAACGTCCAGAAGGACCACTCCTCGCTGCGGATCGAGGAGATCGGCGGCGCCAGCATGCAGAAGCAGTACTCCGACGCCTTCGGGGACGACTTCAAGCAGGCCGAGTTCTCCGCCGTGCCCGTGGCCCTCGGCATTCTGCTGATCGCCTTCGGCGCGCTGGTGGCCGCGCTGCTTCCGGTGGCGCTGGCGATCACCGCGATCATGGCGACGATGGGCCTGATGGGCATCGTCAGCCATCTTCAGCCGATGAGCGACACCGCCAACTCCGTGATGCTGCTGGTCGGCATGGCGGTCGGCGTCGACTACTGCCTGTTCTACCTGCGCCGCGAGCGCGAGGAGCGGGAGGCCGGGCGGGATCCGGGGACCGCGCTGCGCATCGCCGCCGCGACCAGCGGGCGCGCGATCATCGTCTCCGGCGTCACGGTGTGCGTGGCGATGGCGGGCATGCTGTTCACCGGGGTCGCCGAGTTCGAGGCGATGGGCCTGGCCTCGCTGATGGTGGTGGCCGTCGCCATGGTGGGCTCGGTGACCGTGCTGCCGGCGCTGCTGTCGCTGCTGGGCGAGCGGGTCGAGAAGGGGCGTATGCCGTTCCTGCGGCGCGGACGGCGCGGCAACGGGGAGAGCAGGTTCTGGACGGCCGTGCTGCGGCGTGTGCTGGCCCGGCCCGTGGTGTCGGCCGCGGTGGCCGCGGGCGCGCTGCTCGCCGTCGCGGCTCCGGCACTGGGCATGAAGACCTCGCAGCTCACGCTGGACCAGGAGTTCGGCGACTCGCTGCCCATCGTGCAGACCTACAAGCGGCTCAACGAGGCCTTCCCCGGCGGCTCCCAGCCCGCCCAGGTGGTCGTGAAGGCCGAGAACGTCAACGCCCCCGAGGTGCGGCAGGCGTTGACCGCGTTCAAGGAGCGGGCCATCGCCTCGGGCGCCTCGCGCGGCCCGGTCGACATCAGGCTGCACGAGGACCGGAACGTCGCCCTCGTCTCCGTCCCGCTGGTCGGCGGCTCGGACCTCGACAAGGCGGGCAGGAGCCTGGAGAAGCTGCGTGACGAGGTGCGGCCCGCCACGCTGGGCAAGGTCGACGGCCTCCAGGCGCCGATCACCGGCCAGGTCGCCGGCTCGCACGACTTCAACGCCCAGCTCGTCGGCTCCGTCGTGCCGGTCTTCGTCTTCGTCGTGGTCTTCGCCTTCCTGCTGATGCTGCTGTCGTTCCGCTCGCTGACCGTCGCGATCACCTCGATCGTGCTGAACCTGCTGTCCGTGGGCGCCGCCTACGGCATCCTCGTCGCGGTCTTCCAGCACGGCTGGGGCGCGTCCCTGGTGGGCGCCCACGGCGTCGGCGCGATCGTCACCTGGCTGCCGCTGTTCCTGTTCGTGATCCTGTTCGGCCTGTCGATGGACTACCACGTCTTCGTGGTCTCCCGGATCCGTGAGGCGCGGCTGCGCGGCCGGAGCACGAAGGACGCCATCCAGCACGGTGTGGTCACCACGGCGGGTGTCGTCACCAGCGCCGCGGTCATCATGGTCGCCGTGTTCGCGATCTTCGGGACGCTGTCCATGCAGTCCATGAAGCAGATGGGCGTGGGCCTGGCGGCCGCGGTGCTCATCGACGCCACGGTCATCCGCGGTGTGCTGCTGCCCGCCGTGATGTCCCTGCTGGGCGAACGCAACTGGTACCTGCCCAAGTGGCTGCACCGCCTGCCGGACCTCACCCACGACGAGACCCCGGAGGCGGTCGCGGCCCAGCCCGCCCCTCCTGCTCCGAGCAAGGGCGAGCCACTGGGAGTGTGAGCCTCAGCGGGCGGCGCGTGTCACCTTCTCCCGGCGGGCAGTTCGGCCTCGATGAGGTCGGCCGCCCGCCGGGTGCCTCCTTCCTGGGCCATGGCGGCCTGGACGTCCTTCAGCCGCCGCGCCACCTCGGGGTCGCCGACGAGGGCGAGGGCGGTGGCACGCAGGGTCTCGGCGGTCGCCTCCTCCGTGGCGAGGCGGCGGGCCACGCCGAGGCCCTGGAGCATGTCCGCGTTGCCGAACTGGTCGACGGCCTGCGGTACGGCGATCATCGGCGTCCCGGTGGCCAGGCCCTCCTGGCTGCCCCCGGCCCCGGCATGCGTGACGAACAGGTCGGCCTGGCGCAGGATCGCCAACTGCGGTACCCAGGACCGCACTTCGACGTTCGCGGGAACGACGCCGAGTTCGTCCTGACGCACGTGCTTGCCGACCTGGAGCACCGTGTGCCAGCCCGGCAGCTCGCCGAAGGCCTCGACGCACTCGCGGTAGAAGGCGGGCTGTTTGGTGAAGGCGGAGCCGAGCGAGACGAGCACCACCTTCTCGGCCCCGGCGGGCCGCTCCCAGTCGCCCTGCGCCGAGCGGTCGCCCTGGCAGGCGCCGACGAAGCTGTGGACCTTCTCGTCGACCCGGTCGGCATGGGGTTGCAGCGCGCGGGGGATCAGGACGATCGAGCGGTCGGGGCGGCCGGCGAACGGGTCCGGGTGCTGGGTGATCCCGTTCTCCGCGAGCCACGCCTCGAAGCGGGCGTAGTAGGCACGGCCCCGCTCGGTCTTCCGGGGCTCGGCCCACAGCGGTTCGGCGACCTCCTCCTCGTAGCCCTCCCAGGCCACGAGGTTCGGCGAGAGGGAGATCGCGGGCACGCCCCAGCGGTGGGCGAGGACGCGGGCCGGGTAGGAGGTGATGTCGTGCAGGACGAGGTCCGGCTCGTCGCCCCGGTAGGCCTCGATCAGCTGGGGCAGGGCCTGGATCGCGTCGTTCAGGAACGGCTCGACGTTGTCGAGCAGGGTGCTTCCCCAGGCGGAGGGGTCGTCGTCGGGCGAGGGCAGCGTGGAGTTCCAGGGCCTCACCTCCGCGCCGGTCTCGGCGACCTTGTCCGCGAAGACGGGCGGGATGGCGTACGTCACCCGGTGTCCGCGTGCGACGAGTTCCCGGATCACTTCGAGGCTCGGGTTCACGTGTCCGTGGGCGGCGACGGAGAACATGGCGATGTGGGTGCGAGTGGGCATGTCCCGGACCCTAGGCGAGACGATACGTCTCGTGCAACGCGGTTTCGGCGCCTGCGGACGGATCGCACCGTCCGGGACACCGGACACCGGTCCCGACCTGTGCGGATGCGACACTGACCCGGCGAAAAGGGCAGGGCTCCGGCGCGGTTGCCGGGGCCCGGACGAGGACACGGAGGCGGACGATGGACGAGGCGCGGGCTCGGGAGGTACTGGCCGTGACGGGGGTGTTGCCCGGTCCGGCACGTGACGCGCAGCTGCTCGCCCTGGGCGAGAACGCGGTGTTCGCCGCCGGGGACCTCGTCGTCAAGGTGGGCCGGGACGCCGAGCTGTGGGACCGGGCGCGGCGCGAGCTGCGGATCGCGCTGTGGCTGGCCGAGGCCGGTGTCCCCGCGGTGCGGGCCGCCGCCGCGGAGGCGATCCTCGCCGAGGGGCATCCGGTGACCGTATGGCACCGGCTGCCCGATCCGGTGCGGCCCGCCGAGCCGCGGGACCTCGCCGAACTGCTGCGCCTGGTCCACGCCCTGCCCGCCCCCGGCTTCGAGCTGCCGCGCCGCGAACTGCTCGGCGGAGTGGAACGCTGGCTGCGGCTCGCGGGCGACTCGATCGACCCGGCCGACGCGGCCTATCTGCGGGAGCGCCGCGACGGCTTCGCGGCGGCCGCCGCCGCGCTCACCCCGCAGCTGCCGCCGGGCCCGATCCACGGCGACGCGCTGCCGCGCAATGTGCACATCGGTCCGGACGGGCCGGTCCTGGTCGACCTGGAGACCTTCTCCTCCGACCTGCGCGAGCACGATCTGGTGGTCATGGCCCTGTCCCGGGACCGCTACGGCCTGCCCGCCGAGGCGTACGACGCCTTCACCGGGACGTACGGCTGGGACGTACGCGAGTGGGAGGGCTGCCCGGTGCTGCGCGGCGCCCGCGAGACGGCCAGCTGCGCCTGGGTCGCCCAGCACGCCCCCAGCAACCCCAAGGCACTGGCCGAGTTCGAGCGCCGGGTGGCGTCCCTGCGGGACGGCGACACCACCGTGCGCTGGTACCCGTTCTGACCTTTCCTCCCCGGCTCGGGATCCGTCGCCGAAGCGGCAGCAGCGGCCGGCGCGGGACGAGCGGAAACCCGTCCGCGGGCACGACGACCGTGGCCGACCAGGCAAGCCGACCGCGCCGAACCGGAGCCGCCCCGCGGGCCCGACGAACACGGCCGAACCGGCAGGTCGGCCGCCCGGACCGCACCCCTCGGCAACCGTGACCGGACCGGCAGCCGGACCGGCAGGCCCGCCGCGACGAGCGGAAGCCGCCCCGCGGGCCCGACGAGCGTGACCGGAACGGCGAAGCCCGCCACTCGGGCCGCGCCCCCGGCGCCCGGGGCTCAGATCGTCTCGCCCGCCGGTTGCCGCAACGGCCATGCGCCGTCGATCACCGCGTCCGGGTCGCCCTTGCGGCGCAGGAAGTCCTGGAAGTCCGCCGCCCAGGCGGCGTGCCACTCGATCTGGCGGCGGTGCAGCTCCGCCGGGCCGAGGGCCGCGACCTTGGAGTGGCGGCCGGCTATCGCGGCGGCCAGCCGGGCCGCCGCGAGGGCGTCGGCCGAGGCGTCGTGGGCGGCGTCCAGGACGACGCCGTACTCCGCACAGACCGCCTCCAGGGTGCGCTTGCCCGGGCGGTAGCGGTCGGCCCAGCGGTCGATGGTGTACGGGTCGACGACCGGGCCCGGCTCCGCTCCGCCCAGGCGGTCGCTCAGGGACGGCAGTCCGTACCGGCGCAGTTCGGCGGAGAGCAGGGTCAGGTCGAAGGCCGCGTTGTACGCCACGACCGGCACGCCCGTCTTCCAGTAACCGGTCAGGACGTCCGCGATGGCCTCCGCGACCCGGTCGGCCGGCTCGCCCTCGGCGGCCGCGCGTTCGTTGCTGATCCCGTGCACCGCCACCGCATCCGCCGGGATCTCCACGCCGGGATCCGCCAGCCACTCCCGGCGACCCGCCGGCTCCCCTCCCCTGACCTCGATCACGGCCCCGGTGACGATGCGCGCCTCGCGCGGATCCGTCCCGGTCGTCTCCAGGTCGAAGCCGATCAGCAGCTCCCGGTGCCAGCCCATGGCGGCCCCCCTTCTCGGTGGTGCGTTCCCCCAGTGGCCTCCACGATCGCACGCGCCACTGACAATCCGAGGACCACGTTCCGCTTTGCGCCCGGGGACTGAGGGCGTTTCAGGACACCGGGCGCGAATCCACCCACATCAGCTCGAACTCTTCGCGATAGGCGGAGAAGAGCCCACCCTCGTCGATCTCGCCGGGTTTGACCACCTTGTTCCCGTTCCGCAGGACGAAGACGGGGGCCTCCATGCCACGGCTGCGCCGCAGATAGGACTGCACGACCGCGATGCCGTCGGAGCCGTCGCCGTCGATCAGGTAGGCGGTGACGCGGGGAGTCTCGTCGTAGACCTGGATCTCGAAGGCGCCCGGGTCGCGCAGCCGGCCGCGCACCCGGCGCATGTGGAGGATGTTCATCTCCACCGAGCGGCTCAGCTCCCCGCGCTTGAGCCCGAGTTCGCGCTCGCGCCGCTTCACCGCGCTGGAGGCCGGGTTCAGGAACAGCAGCCGCACCCGGCAGCCGGACTCGGCGAGCCGCACCAGGCGGCGGCCGGAGAAGTTCTGCACGAGCAGGTTCAGACCGATGCCGATGACGTCCAGGCGGCGGGCGCCGCCGAAGATGTCCTCGGCCGGGAACTGGCGCAGCAGCCGCACCCGGTCGGGGTGCACCGCGACCACGTCCGCGTACCGGTCGCCGACGAGGTCCTCGACCGCGTCGACCGGGAGCCGCCGGGCGGAGGGCACGTCACCGCCGGTGCCGAGGATGTCGAGCAGTCGCGCGGAGGCCCGCTCGGCCTGACTGAGCACCGTCTCGGACAGGGCCCGGTTGCGGGAGACGACGTTGCGGGTCACCTCCAGCTCGTCCAGGGCGAGTTCGACGTCCCGGCGCTCGTCTATGTAGGGCGCGAAGCACGGCCAGTGCTGCACCACCAGCTCACGCAGCTGCGGCAGGGTGAGGAAGCTGATCACGTTGTCGTCGGCCGGGTCGAGCAAGTAGCCCTTGCGGCGGCTGACTTCGCGTACCGCGACGGCCCGCTGCACCCACTCCTGACCGGCCGGTCCGGCGGCGGCCACCACCCAGTCGTCGCCGTGGACGGGCTCGTAGACGGGGCGCAGCACGGCGGCCACGACGGCGCGCAGCCGCTGTTCGACGAGGTTCAGCCAGATGTAGGCGCGGCCGGCCCGCTGGGCGCGCGTGCGCACCTCTCGCCAGGCGCCCGCGTCCCAGTCCAGCTCCGGCCCGATGGCACCCGCGTCCATCGGCCGGGCGAGGGACACCGCACCGGACGGGACGTCTGCGGAGTGCCCCTCGTGACCCTCGTCACCAGGGGGCAGCTCCAGGCCTCCCGAGCCCACCCGTGCACCGCCTTCCGCTCCCCCGGGCACTCCCCGTCCCAACGATCAAGGAAGGGTACTCCGGGAGCGGCGCGCGACGCAGCCGGATGCACAGCTCCTTTCTCAACTTCCGCACGCTATCTGCCCGTTCCGACGGGCCGGGGCCTGCCGAGTGAGCTGATTCATAGCCGGTGACCGGCACCGGCCGCCGTCCGCGTCCCGGGCGGCGCCGTACGCCCCGTGCCCGCCACCCCGCCGGGTGAGGGCCGGTCAGCCCGTTGACCCACGGGCACGCCGGGCAGGAACCGCGTCCTGCGGCAGCGGCGCGGAGTGCTGCCGCATCCGGGTTCCGGCGCGCGGAGCGCCCTGGGGGCTGCCCGGCGGAGCCGGACGAAAGCGAACGCGTGTACCGGCATCCGCCGATCGGGGTGATCGCACCGGAAGGAAGGACTCCGCCCGCGTGATCCTCGTCCGGGCAGGTCCGGACCCGGATGGTGCCGAGGGCGCAGACCTCCTGGAGCGCTGCTCCAGGAGGCGGCCCGAGCCGGGACTCCCCTCTCCTCCGGGGAGGGGAGCATCCAACCCACCGGTTCGGCACACGGACGTGCGTCATAGGCGCATCCCCGACTTTCGTGGAGACTCGGAGTCAAGGCGCCACCCGCGGCGCCGCACACCTGAAAGAGTCTTGTCCATGCAGGTCTGGCCTGGAGAGGCGTACCCACTCGGCGCCACGTACGACGGCGCCGGCACCAACTTCGCGGTCTTCACGGAGGCCGCGGACCGAGTGGAGCTGTGTCTGCTGCACGACGACGGCTCGGAGACGGCGGTGGAACTGCGGGAGAGCGACGCCTTCGTCCGGCACGCGTACGTGCCCGGTGTCATGCCGGGACAGCGGTACGGGTTCCGGGTGCACGGTCCGTACGCCCCGGAGCGCGGACTGCTCTGCAACTCGGCGAAGCTGCTGCTCGACCCGTACGCGCGTGCGATCAGCGGCTCGATCCGGTGGGGCGAGGAGGTGTACGGCTACCACTTCGACGACCCCGGCCGGCGCAACGACCTGGACTCCGCGCCGCACACCATGACGTCCGTCGTGGTCAACCCGTACTTCGACTGGGGCGACGACCGGCTGCCGCGCCGCGGCTACCACGAGACGGTGATCTACGAGGCCCATGTCAAGGGCCTCACCATGCGGCACCCGGGGCTGCCCGAGGAACTGCGCGGCACCTACGCGGGTCTCGCCCACCCGGCGGTCATCGACCATCTGACCGAACTCGGCGTCACCGCACTTGAGTTGATGCCCGTGCACCAGTTCGTGAACGATCACCGCCTGGTCGACCTGGGCCTCAACAACTACTGGGGCTACAACACGATCGGCTTCTTCGCCCCGCACAACGCCTACGCCTCCTGGGGCGACCGCGGCCAGCAGGTCCTGGAGTTCAAGTCGGCGGTCCGGGCGCTGCACGAGGCCGGGATCGAGGTCATCCTCGACGTCGTCTACAACCACACCGCCGAGGGCAACCACCTGGGCCCGACGCTGTCCTTCAAGGGCATCGACAACCCGCGCTACTACCGGCTCACCGATGACCCGCGCTACTACATGGACACCACGGGCACCGGGAACTCCCTGCTCATGCGGTCCCCGCACGTGCTCCAGCTGATCATGGACTCGCTGCGGTACTGGGTCACCGAGATGCACGTCGACGGCTTCCGCTTCGACCTGGCGGCCACCCTGGCGCGGCAGTTCCACGAGGTGGACCGGCTGTCGTCGTTCTTCGACCTGGTGCAGCAGGACCCGGTGGTCTCCCAGGTGAAGCTGATCGCCGAGCCCTGGGACGTCGGCGAGGGCGGCTACCAGGTGGGGAACTTCCCGCCGCTGTGGACCGAGTGGAACGGCAAGTACCGCGACACCGTGCGGGACCTGTGGCGCGGCGAACCGCGGGCGCTCGCCGAGTTCGCCTCCCGGCTGACCGGCTCCTCCGACCTCTACCAGGACGACGGCCGCCGCCCGCTGGCCTCGATCAACTTCGTCACCTGCCACGACGGTTTCACCCTGCACGACCTGGTGTCGTACAACAACAAGCACAACGAGGCCAACGGCGAGGACAACCGGGACGGCGAGAGCCACAACCGGTCCTGGAACTGCGGCACCGAGGGCGAGAGCGACGACCCCCGGGTGCTCGAACTGCGGGCCCGGCAGGCGCGGAACTTCGTCGCGACGCTGATGCTGTCCCAGGGCGTGCCCATGATCAGCCACGGTGACGAGTTCGCGCGGACCCAGCGGGGCAACAACAACGCCTACTGCCAGGACAACGAGCTGTCCTGGGTGCGCTGGCCGGAGCCCGGCGAGCAGGACGGCGAACTGCTGGACTTCGTCCGGGCGATGGCGGGGCTGCGCAGGGACCACCCGGTCTTCCGGCGGCGCCGCTTCTTCCACGGGCGGCCGGTGGAGGGCACGCACGACGAGCTGTCCGACATCGCCTGGTTCACCCCCGAGGGCCGGGAGATGACCCAGCAGGACTGGGACTCGGCGCGGGCCTCCGCGCTGACCGTCTTCCTCAACGGCAACGCGATCTCGGAGCCCGGCACGCGCGGGGAGCGGATCGCCGACGACTCCTTCCTGCTGCTGTTCAACGCCGCGCCGAAGCCGCTCGACTTCGCCGTGCCGGTCGATCACGGGCGCCAGTGGCAGGTGGTGGTGGACACCGCGCGCACGGACCCGGTCCCGCCGGGCACCGGCCCCAAGGTGCGGGCCGGGGAACGCCTCACCCTGACGGACCGCAGCCTGACGGTACTGCGACGCCCGGCTTAGCGCTCCCCGGGCCGGAAACCGGGGTGGCGCTCCGGATCGGCGCGAGGCGCCGGTGCAGCGCGCACCCTCCCGGGCAGGGAGCCGACGTAAGACCCCGGCCGGAAGCCGGCGTGGCGTTCCCCGGGGCCGAAGCCGGCTCGGCGCCTCCCCAGGCCGGGCCCCGGGCCGGACGAGGCGCCTGGTGCAGCGCCCGCCCTCCCCAGCGGGGAGCCGGCGTGGCCCCCCAGACCGGAAGCCCGGCGCAGCACTCCCAGGCGGGGCGAGGCGCCCGGTGCAGCGCCCACCCTCCCGGGCAGGGAGTCGGCGTGGCACCCTCGGCCCGGAAGCCGACGTGGCCCCCCGGCCCGGAAGCCGGCGTGGCGCCCCCCCACCCGGGCGACAACAGGCTCCCCACCCGGGTGGGGGCAAGCGTCCGTCCGGGCGAGGGCGCTCGCCCGCCCGCGTGGGGCCCGGGGCACATGGCGGCCGGGTGACACCAAAGGCGGCCGGGCGGGTACGTAGCTCTCCATGACATCCGAGACACCCGAGCGTCCCGTGCCCGTCGTGCCCACGGCCACCTACCGGCTCCAGCTCCAGCCCGAGTTCCCGTTCGCGGCCGCGGAGCGGGCCGTCCCGTACCTGGCCTCGCTCGGCGTCTCGCACCTGCACCTGTCGCCCGTCCTCCAGGCCGTACCCGGCTCCGCGCACGGCTACGACGTCGTGGACCCCACACGGGTGCGCGACGAGCTCGGCGGTGAGGAGGGCCTGCGGGCGCTGGCGCGCACCGCGCGGGAGCACGGGCTCGGCCTGGTCGTGGACATCGTGCCGAACCACATGGCCATGGCCCCGCGGTACAACCACGCCCTGTGGGAGGTGCTGCGGGAGGGCCCCGCGTCGCCGTACGCGCGCTGGTTCGACATCGACTGGGAGGCCCAGGGCGGCAAGGTGCTGCTGCCCGTGCTCGGCCGTCCGGTCGGCCGGGAGGCCGGCGAGCTGAAGGCGGACGGCGACGTCCTGCGCTATCACGACCACGCCTTCCCGCTGCGCGAGGGCACCGGGAGACTGCCGCTGCCCGAACTGCTGGACGCGCAGTGGTACCGGCCGGTGTGGTGGCGACTGGCCCGTACGGAACTGAACTACCGGCGCTTCTTCAGCATCTCGGAGCTGATCGGGGTGCGGGTGGAGGACCCGGAGGTGTTCCGGGCGACCCACGCCAAGATCCTCCAGCTGCTGGCGGAGGGGGTGGTCGACGGGCTGCGCGTCGACCACCCGGACGGGCTCGCCGACCCCGACGCCTACCTCCGGCGGCTGCACGAGGCGACCGGCGGGCGCTGGACGGTCGTCGAGAAGATCCTCTCCGGCGGCGAGCACCTGCCGGCCTCCTGGCCGGTCGCGGGCACCACCGGCTACGACGCCCTGCGGCACGTCGACGGCCTGTTCACCGATCCGGCCGGAGCGGCCGAGCTGGCCGGGCGCTACCGGCGGTTCGCCGCTCCGCGCGAAGACCACGGCGGGGACTGGGAGGCGACCGTACGACGAGCGGCGTACACGGTGATCACGCACGAGCTGGCCGCCGAGACGGAGCGGCTGACCCGGGTGGCGAACCGGGTGTGCGCCACCTCCCGGGACCCGGCGCTGCGCGACCGCGCTCCCTGGACGCTGCGCACCGCGCTGCGGGAGCTGCTGGTCCGCCTCCGCGTCTACCGGCCCTACGCCTCCGTGGACCCGGCGTCCGTGGTCACCGAGCAGGCCGCCGAGGAGGCCCGGCTCGCCTTCGTGGTGCCGGAGGAGGGCGAGGCCGTCGACGTGGTGCGCGACCTGGTCGTCGGGCGGGCCGGATCCGGGCCCGGCGCTGTGGAGTTCCGCACCCGGTTCGCGCAGGCCGCCTCCGCCTTGCGCGCCAAGTCCGTCGAGGACACCGCCTATTACCGGTACGTGCCGCTGCTGTCGGCCAACGAGGTGGGCGGCGAGCCCGGTCACCCGGCGGTGTCCCCGGAGGACTTCCACGCGTACTGCGCCCGGGTGCAGCGCGACTGGCCGGTCACCGGGACCGTGGTCTCCACGCACGACACCAAGCGCAGCGCCGACGTACGGGCGGCGCTGGCCGTACTCACCGAGTGCCCGCACGTCTGGGCGGACCTGCTGGACGAGGTGACCGGCGGCGGGGAGGGCGTGCCGGACCGGCAACTGGCGTGGGCGGCCTGGCAGACGGTGTTCGGCCTCGGCCCCGCCGACGGGGAACGCGTGCGGCAGGCGCTGCTGAAGCATGTGCGGGAGGCGGGCCTCCACACGAGCTGGACCGAGCAGCAGCCCGTCTACGAGGAGGCGGTGGCGCGGTTCGTCGACGAGGGGCCGTGCGGGGCGCCGGCGGGGCCGGTGACCGCCCTGCGCACCGCGCTCGAACCGCACATCCGGGCGAACGTCCTGGGCACGGCCCTGGTGCACCTGACGATGCCCGGCGTGCCCGACGTGTACCAGGGCACGGAGGCCGAGTACCGGGCCCTGGTCGACCCGGACAACCGGCGCCCGGTGCGGTTCCCGCCCGCCGACGCGGGCGACAAGGGCGCGGTGACGGTGGCGGCGCTGCGGCTGCGCGCCCGCCGGCCGGAGGTCTTCGGCCCGGCGGCGACGTACGCCCCGCTGCCCGCCGAGGGGCCGGCGGCGGCCCACTGTGCGGCGTTCGAGCGCTCCGGTGAGGTGGTCACGGCCGTGACCCGGCTGTCGCTGCGGCTGGCGGAGGCGGGCGGCTGGCGGGACACCCGGCTGCCCCTGCCGCCGGGCCGGTGGACCGACACGCTCACCCCGGGGCGGGAGTTCGAGGGGCACGTGCTCGTGGCGGAACTCTTCGAGCGGCTGCCGGTGGCGCTGCTGGAGCGCGCTTGACAGGACCCGGCGTCCGTGGGGTACTGCGGAATGCGAAGCCGGGAGGACAGGTCGGGGGTGAGTCTCCTGCCGGAGTTGCGCTACCCCAGTGTTCCCGAACTGGTCGCCTCCGCCCGTGCGCTGGCCGCGTACCGGCCGGACCGGTGTGTACTGAGGCAGGTCGGCCACTCCCGCGCGGGACGACCGCTGCACCTGCTGTCCGTCGGGCACGCCCGGCGGGCGGTTCTGGTGGTCGCCGGCGCCCACGCGAACGAGCCCACCGGCGGCTCCACCCTCCTCGCCGTCGCCCGCCGCGTGCTGCGCGAGGAGCGGTTGCGGGCGGACACCTCCTGGCACTTCCTGCTGTGCGCGGACCCGGACGGGGCGAGTCTGCACGTCACTCCTGCCCCACGCAGCCTGCTCGACTACCACCTCGGGTTCTTCCGGCCCGCCGGGCCCGAGCAGCCGGAGTGGTCGCCCTCCGTGCTGCCGCCCGACCGGCTGCCGCCGGAGACGCGGGCGCTGACCGGGGTGATCGACGAGCTGCGGCCCTACCTCCAGGTGACACTGCACGGCACCGAACTGGGCGGCAGCTGGGTGCAGTTGACCCGGGACGTGCCCGGGCTCGCCGAGCCGTTCGGCAAGTCGGCGGCACGGCTGCACATCCCGGTGGAGACGGGTGCCTCGGACGCGGCGGGCTGGCCGGTCTCGGGGCCCGGGGTGCGGGTGATGCCGGGGCGCGGCGCGGACCCGGCGTATCCGAGCATGCCGGACGACGCGCGGCACAGCACCTGGTTCCGCCCGCACCGGTACGGCGGCATGACCGCGGTCGTGGAGGTGCCGATGTGGGCGAGCGACCTGGTGGACGACCCCGCGCCGCATCCCGCCCCGGCGGCGGCGATACGGCGGCTCGCGCACCGGCTGCTGCGGGACGCGCGGGAGGTGGAGCTGGTCCTCACCGACGCGCTGCCGCGCCTGCGCGGGGCGGACGGGCCGCTGCTGCGGGCGGCGAAGTGGGGGCTGAGCCTGGTGCCGGGACTGGCCGCGGACTGGATCCACACCCCGCCCGCGGACACCACGATGGCGTACGTCGGCAGCGTGGACGCGTTCGGGCGCCGCCTGCCGCTGCGGGCCGCGGCAATGCTCCTGCGGACCCTGCGCGAGACCGACGACCGCGCCGCCCCGGACCTGGAACAGCTCGTGAACGCCTGGAGCGAGTCCTTCGCCCACCGCTTCCACGCCCGCTGGGTCCCCCTGGCACACCAGGTGGAACACCAGAGCCGCACAGTCGTCACCACAGCCCACCAGGCCCGCACCCCACCCACCTGACCCACCCGGACCACACCGCCCTGCGCCGAACCGGCAGCGAGCACCCGCCACCGCGCCGTGCACGCACGGCAGCGGCCGGCCCCGCGCCCCGCGCCCCGCGCCCCGCGCCCCGCGCCCCGACGACACCTTGAGCACACACGCCCGCCGGACACACGGCCGTCGCCGCCCGCACCGGCCGCGCCGCCCCGTGCCGACCACAGTCCCTAGCCCGCGAGCGGGCGCCCGTCACGGCGCCGCATACGCACGGCAGCGGCCCCCGCACACCCGCCCTGGCACACGCGCGTACCGCCACCCACGGCGATGGCATCGCCCGGCCGGGCGTTCCAGCGGGCGTGCCCGCCGCCGCGCCGCACGTACGACAGCGGCACACCCCCGGAAGCCCGCCCTGGGCACGCGCGCGTGCCGGGTGCGCGGTGGGCGTTCCAACCGCCGCGCGTCGGGCCTCAGTTGCCCATGGCGAAGACGGCGCCCGTGCGGGCGTTCAGTTGGCAGGTGTTGGAGAAGGTCTCCGTGTAGTGGATCGTTCGGCCGTGCCACTGGCCGCGGGCGTGGGCCGTTACCGGGGCGTAGACCATCGGGCAGAGGACGTCCCGGTGGGGGATGCCGTGGATGTCGCCGCCGGACGAGCGGAGCTGGGTGCAGGCGGCGGCCGCGTGGGCGTGGCCCCGGGGCGGGTCGCACAGGAGCAGGGCGCCGCGGACGTGACCGGAGCGCTCGTCGCCCTGGGTGACCGTGACGTAGAGCCAGTCGGACTGGCCGGTGGGCCGGTGGGCGGCCGTGGCCGGGGCGGCGCCGGCGAGCAGGAGCGCGGCCGCCGCCGTCAGACCGCGGCGCAGGCAGGTCGTGGCCGCCTTGGTGAGGTGGGTCATTCCCGCTGTATCGGCAGGGCCGCCCGCGTGCCCCACCCCGGCTCACCCGATCGTGAGCGCACGCGCGCGTGCCGCCCGGCGAGTTCGCACACGGCCAGCACCACCCGCGTCTGGTACTCGGCCTGCCGGGCGACCGGTATCCAGCGCGCCCGCAGGTTGTCGTGGTAGTCGGCGCATCCCTGCTCGATGAACCGGTCCAGTTCGGGCAGGACGCGGGCCCGGTCGTGCCCGGCACCGCGCACGAGCCGGTGCAGCAGTCCGGCGGTGCGCAGCGCCAGCCGCCGCCCCGCGATGCGCAGCGCGGCCAGGTGGGCGTTGGTCAGCGGCGGGAGCGGGCGCAGGGTGCCGTCGTCGGTGTCGGGGTCCCACGCGTCGGCGAGCCCGGGGCAGACCAGGAGGTAGTCGTCCACCGGCGCGAGCAGCCGGTCCGCGTCCGGCACGTCGGCGAGGTACGGCCGGACCCGTTCCAGCAGCCGTTCCATGAGCCGGATGTCCTCGCGCAGGGCGCGGCTGACGGTGCGCAGCACGCCGTCCGGGTCCGCGGGCGCCGAGCCGTCGGACACGGCGTCCACACCCCACATGGGCGCTTCGACGACCGCGGTCACGGTGCCGTGCCGCTGCGGGTGGAACCACGTCGACTCCACGGCCGCCTCGGTGATGGCGGCGGCCAGGCCGCTCCGGCGCGGCGGCGGGATCCGGTAGACGGCGGGCCCCAGACGCGGCCAGTACAGGGGGTCGTACGGGCCGAGTTCGCGCGGGATGCCGAGCCGGGCCGCGGCGTGCCCCACGCGCCGTGCGAGGCCGGGCAGTTCGCGGGTCACCTCGACGAAGCCACCGCCGACGTCGACGCCGTGCAGCGAGCACTGGACGAAGGGCCGCAGCTCGTCCTGGAGTTCGAGCAGCGCCCGGGTCTCCGGCAGCGCGGCGGCCGCGGCACCGTCGGGCAGCCACTCCGGCTGCTCCAGGAACCCGGGCCGGAAGAAGTCCCGGAAGTAGTGGCCGAGGGTGTAAGGGCCCTTGAGCCAGCCCTCGTTGCGCCGTGAGCCGTCGGGGTCGAGGCACAGCAGCAGGTTCCAGGTGACGTCGGCGTCCGCGCCGCCGCCGCGGCCGGCCAGCACGCGTCCGGCCAGCCTCAGTACGGTGGCCCCGCCCACGGGCTCGTTGGCGTGCGGTCCGGCGACCACGAGTGCCTGGCGGCTGCCGTGGCCGACGGAGAGCAGCCACAGGGGCAGGCCACCGCGGGAGGTTCCGACGCGGCGCAGCCGGGCGTCCCGGGGCCGGCGGGCGACGAGTGCGGCGGCGTGCGCGCCCAGCTCGTCCACGGACGGATAGCACGGGAGTGGCGGCAGGACACACCTCCACAGTGCGGCGCCGACGCTTCACCACATGTACATGGCGTACACACAGTCAGTCATGACTTGTCGGATACGTCAACACCAGCGTCCGAAAAAGGACTTGACCCGCCGTATCGGATGAGCCGGGGCCGGTGGCGGCGGTGTGGCTCAGTTCGCGGAGAGCCGGAACGCCACCTGCCCGAACCCGACCTGGTCGCCCTCGCGCACGACCGCCGCGCCGACCACGCGCCGCCCGTTGACGGTCGTGCCGTTGGTCGAGCCGAGGTCCCGCAGCACCCACATGCCGCCCTGGTGGCGCAGTTCGGCGTGCACCCGGGAGACCGTCTCGTGGGTCAGCCGCAGACCGCTGGCAGGATCGCGCCCTATGAGCAACGGGTGACCGCTGCCGGGAAGCGGCAGCAGCAGCTTGGGCAGCCGCTCGACCTGCCAGGCGCGGCGCAGCCGTACGCTGAAACCGGACACCGCCTCGACCGTGCCGAACACCAGCCGGGAGACGCGTCCCTCGGTACGCAGGTCCGAGGTGAGCGCGGCGAGTTCGTCCGGCCGGCGGGCGGCCAGGGCCAGCTCCATCCGCCGTATGAACGTGTCGTGCGACAGCCGTCCCATCGCGACGCCGTCACGGAGCACCTTCAGCGCCTTGTCGCGCTGCGCGTCGGAGAGCCGCGCAGGGTACGTGTGGGACTCGAAGGACGACGTCACGTTGGTGATTGTCGGTCAGTCGACCCCGCGTGTCCAGCTACCACGGCGACGCACACCAGCCACGCGGATCCGGCGACACCCACCGTGAAAGGGGGAATTCAAAAGCGGATTGATCTCTTGTGCCGCACCATGGACGGGCTACGTCACGGTGAGCGAACGAAGGGGAACCGTCCGTGCAGTTCGAGGTGTGGGCACCACAGGCCGGCCGTGTGACGCTCCAGTGCGACGGCGCCACGCGCGCGCTGGAGCGCGATCCGGAGCGGGAGGGGTGGTGGACCGGTGAGGCCGAGGCGCGCGACGGCTCGCGGTACGGATTCGCGCTGGACGGCGGCCCGGTGCTGCCCGATCCGCGCTCGCCGCGGCAGCCGGACGGCCCGGACGGGCTGAGCGCGGTCGTCGAGCACGCGCGGTACCCGTGGCGCTCCGCCGAGGGGCCCGGGCGCCCGCTGTCCGGCGCGGTCCTGTACGAGCTGCACATCGGCACGTACACGCCTGAGGGCACCTTCGACGCGGCCGCCGAACGGTTGCCCCACCTGGTGGAACTGGGCGTCACCCACGTGGAGTTGATGCCCGTGTGCCCGTTCCCCGGCCGGTACGGCTGGGGCTACGACGGCGTGTCGCTGTGGGCCGTGCACGAGCCGTACGGCGGACCCGAGGGGCTGAAACGCTTCGTCGACCGGGCCCACGAGCTGGGCCTGGGCGTGGTCCTGGACGTGGTGCACAACCACCTGGGTCCGTCGGGCAACCACCTCCCGCGGTTCGGGCCGTACTTCACCGACACCCACCACACCCCGTGGGGCGCCGCCGTCAACCTGGACGCGCCCGGCTCGGACGAGGTGCGCCGGTTCCTGGTCGGCAGCGCGCTGGCGTGGCTGCGCGACTACCGGATCGACGGTCTGCGCCTGGACGCGGTGCACGCCCTGGTGGACACGCGCGCGTGCCACTTCCTGGAGGAGCTGTCGACGGCCGTGCACGCGCTCTCCGCCGACCTGGGCCGCCGTCCGTTCCTGATCGCGGAGTCGGACCTGAACGACCCGCGGATCATCACCCCGCGCGCGGAGGGCGGTCTCGGCCTGGACGCCCAGTGGAACGACGACTTCCACCACGCGCTGCACTCGGCGCTGACCGGCGAGTCCCAGGGCTACTACGCCGACTTCGGACGGGCCCCGCTCGCGGCGGTCGCCAAGACCCTCACCGGCGGCTACTTCCACGACGGGACGTACTCCGGCTTCCGGGGCCGCCACCACGGCCGCCCGCTGGACCGCACCCGGGTGGCCGCGCACCGGCTGCTCGGCTACAGCCAGACCCACGACCAGGTCGGCAACCGTGCCCGGGGCGACCGCCTGTCCACGCTGCTCGCCGGCTCCCCCGGGCTGCTGGCCTGCGCGGCCACGCTGACGCTGACCGCGCCGTTCACGCCGATGCTGTTCATGGGCGAGGAGTGGGCGGCCGGCACGCCGTGGCAGTACTTCACCGACCACACCGACCCGGAGCTCGCGGAGGCGGTGCGACGGGGCCGGCGGCGGGAGTTCGCCGAGCACGGCTGGGCGGAGGAGGACGTGCCCGACCCTCAGGACCCGGCGACCCGCGACCGTTCCTGCCTGGACTGGTCCGAGCCGGGGCGCGAGCCGCACGCGCGTGTGCTGGCCTGGTACCGCCGGCTGACCGCCCTGCGGCACGAGCAGCCCGACCTCACCGACCCCGACCTCGCCGACACCAAGGTGGCCTACGACGAGGAGGCCCGCTGGTTCGCCTTCCGGCGCGGGGACGTGCTGGTGGCGCTCAACCTCGCCAAGGAGCCTGCGCGGATCCCCCTCGGCAACCGTCCCACCGAGGTGCTGGCCGCCTGGGAACCGGTCGCGGCACCCGGAGCGGACGGGCTGCTGCACGTGCCCGCGGAGTCGTGCGCGGTGCTGTTCCAGCACTGAGCACGGCACCGCGCCCGGACGGCGCCTACTCGCCGGTGTCCCCGGGGTCGGCGGGGTCCTCGGTGTCAGCGGTGTCCCCGGGGTCAGCCGGGTCCGCCGGGTCCGCGGCGTCCTCCCGGAACTCCGTCACCCGCTCCAGCAGGATCGCCTCCCAGGCGTGGCGCAGCTGGGACCTGAGGAGCGGCAGCGGGCTTTCGTCGCGGCCGTCGAGGCGCGCGGCGAGGCGGATCACGGTGTCGCAGCGGGCCAGCCACAGGCCACGCAGGCAGGGCCGGGCGCTGTAGCCGGCGAGGGTGGCGGCGCGCACCGCGGCGGGGGAACCCACGGCGACGGCGACGCCGGCGATGTCCTCGGCCGGGTCGCCGACCACGGCGTCGGTCCAGTCGAGGACCCCGCGCACCCGGCCGTCGGCGCTCACCACCAGATGCTCGCCCTTGAGGTCGTGGTGGACGAGCACGGCGGTGCCGGGCTGGGCGGCGAGCTGGGCCGCGGCGGGCGCGGTGAGCTGGGCCATCCGCGCGGGGTCGAACTCGTCGGCGGCGCCGAGGCGTACGGCGGCGTGCACGGCCATGCGGCGCAGCGCCTCCAGGGAGCGCGGCGCGGTGCGCGGGACGCCGAGGGTCCGGGCCTGCCGGACGGGGACCTCGCGCAGCCCGGTGAACAGCCCGGCCAGGTCGTCCTCGCCGACGGCGGAGACGTCGTGCTCGCCGGCCGAGCCGCCGGTGATCCGGGTGTCCAGCGTGTACGTCAGCCCGGGCGCCCATTCGCCGCGCGCGACGCTGGCCGGGACGGCGACCGGAAGGTGCGGGCGGACCAGTTCGCGCAGCCGCAGTTCGCGGCGCTGGCGCTCGGCGGCCTCACGGTCGGGGGCCAGACGCAGCACATGGCGGGTGCCGACCCACCAGGTGGAGTGCTCGCCGCCCTCGGCGACGGGCCGGATCTCGGGTCCGCGGGCGGTGTCCGAGCCGTCCTTGAGCAGGGTGCGGACCAGTCTGCGGACCGTGTCCGCGGTGGGTGTCGGTGCCTGGGTCATCGTCGCGCCGTGTCGTTGCGGTTGCGGGGTGGGGACTGCCGGTGGTCAGGCCACTATGACCATCTCCCGGGTCGTGTCGTTGAGGCGGCGGCCCCCGTCCTCGGTCACGGTGACGATGTCCTCGATGCGCACCCCGAAGCGGCCGGGCAGGTAGATGCCGGGCTCCACGGAGAAGCACATGCCGGGTACGAGGGGCTGCTCCTCGCCCTCGATCATGTAGGGCGGCTCGTGCGTGGTGACGCCGATGCCGTGGCCGGTGCGGTGGATGAAGAACTCGCCGTACCCGGCCCGGGTGATGACCGCGCGGGCGGCGCGGTCGACCTCCTGGCAGGAGACTCCGGGGCGCACCGCCCGGAAGCCGGCCTCCTGGGCCTCGCGGACGATGTCGTGCACCCGCCGCTCCTCGTCGGTCGGCGCGCCGACGTGCACGGTGCGGGTGGTGTCGGAGCCGTAGCCGTCCTTGAGGCCGCCGAAGTCGAGGACGACCATGTCGCCGCGCTCGATGACGCGGTCGCCCACCTCGTGGTGCGGATTCGCGCCGTTGGGTCCGGAGCCGACGATGGTGAAGTCGACCTGGGAGTGTCCGAAGCGCCCCAGCAGGCCGGCGAGGTCGGCGGCGACCTCGGATTCACGGCGGCCGGAGAACCGCAGCTTCCGGATCTCCTCGAACGCGGCGTCGGCGGCCGCGCCCGCCGCCGCGAGCAGTTCCACCTCGGCCGCGTCCTTCACCGCGCGCAGCATGGGCAGGGCCTCGGTGAGGGAGGCGTAGGAGGTCTTGGGCAGCGTCTGTTGCAGGGCGAGCAGGTGCATGGCCCAGGTGTTGTCGCTGATGCCGAACCGGCCGCGGTCGTCGAGAAGGGCGGCGGTGACGGCGTAGGGGTCGGTGCCGTCGGTCCAGTCGCGCAGGGCCAGAGCGGACGCGCCGGACGCCTTGGCGGCGTCCGGGGCCTCCAGGGTGGGCACGACGAGTACGGGTTCGCGTCCGGCGGCGAGGACGAGCAGCGTGAGCCGTTCGGTGACGGCGGTGGGCGCGTACCCGGTCAGCCACACCAGGTCCGGCCCCGGTGCCACCAGCAGTCCGGCCAGCCCGGCGTCGGCCGCCGCGCGGGCGGCTCGTTCCAGCCGGACCCTGTAGTCGTCGGCGGTGAAGGGCGCGAGCGCGGTGCCGGTCATCCGGGCCTCCGTATGCGGCTGAAACGGTGAGGAAGGCTACGGGCAGCATCCTGCCCGGCCACGCCGTGCGACGCGAGCCGGTCGAGGATCTCGACCACCCTCGCGTCGCCCGCCCGCGCCGGCCCCTCGGCCACCGCACGGGGGACGCGCCACGGGACGGGACACGGGCAACGAGCCGGGGCAGGCCACGGACCGGGGCGGACCACGGACCGCGGACCGCGACAGGACACGGAACGAGTCGGGCCACGGACCGGGGCGAGCCACGGCACGCGGCACAGGTCACGCCACAGACCAGCGCGCAAACCACAGACCGCGACAGGGCACGAAACGGGACGGGCCACAGACCGGGGCGAAGCACGGACCGGGACGGAGCACGTAGCGGGCCGGGGCACGGGACGGACCAGGGCACAGGACGAGTCGAGGCACGAGTCACGAGCCCAAGGCAGGGCCACAGACGGAGGCGGACCACGGACCGCGGCAGGGCACAGGACGGGGCCGGGTACGGGGCATGAGCCAGGCCGGGCCTCGGGATGCGGCGGGAGCCGTCATGTGACGATCCCCGGGGTGACCGTCAGCTGCTGGTAGCCGCCGCCGGCGTGGCGCACGGTGAGGACCACCGGCTGCCCCGGGCGGGACCCGGCGACCGCGCGGGCCAGGTCCGCCGCCGTGTCCACCCGGGTTCTGCCGAAGACGAGGAGTACGTCCCCGCGGACCAGGCCCGCCGTGTACCCGGGGCCGGGGACGTGGACGCCGACCACCCGGGCTCCGGGCCTGCCGTCGTCCACCACCTCCACGCCCAGGGTCGGACGCACCGGTGCGGGCGCGGAGACGGGCGCCGGATCCGTGCGCGCCCGGGTGCCGGCCGGCCGCTGCGGCTCGGCGGGGGCGGGCCTGCTCGTGCCGATCACCGTGAGGCCCACCGCGCCGAGGCCCACCCCGGACAGGACCAGGACGATCGCGGCAAGCAGCCCGCATGCCAGGGCCGCGAGCCGGCGGCCGCGGCGGCGCGCGGCGAACGGGCGCCGTACCGGGCCGTGCTCGCCACCGCCGGGTTCCTGTCCCGGCATCGGCTTGGGACGCAACGCTGTCTGTTCCATCGACCGCCTCCGGCTGCCGCTGTTCGGTGGGCGGTCAGCCCACGGGGAGGGCGGGGACCGGCGGACGGTCCGGGAGGAAGGCGTGGGCCCGGCGGCCCAGCCACTCGGCCTTGTAGCGGTCCACGTTCCGGTGCCAGTTGAGGATGCCCGCCATCCAGTTCTGCAGGTCGGCGACATAGCCGAGCAGGGCCGCCCGCGCCTCCTCGGACAGCTCGAAGTCGTCCTGGACGACGGGCAGTTCGTGGGCGACGACGTGCTCGAACTGACGCATGCGCTGGTTCATCATGTCCTGGACGACCTTGAGCGCGGCCGGGTAATCGATGCCGAAGAAGTGCTGTACGACCAGGATCGCGTTGTGGATCTCGCCCTCGTACTCGATCTCCTTCTGGTACGAGAAGACGTCGTTGAGAAGGCAGGCGTAGTCGACGGCCGCGTTCTCCAGGGAGCGGACCGGGCCGCTGCGGTAGACCTCCGCGGGGATGGCCGGGCCGTATCCCATCCGGCACAGGCTCAGGGTGAGGTCGGAGCCGAAGGTGGCGCGCCGCATCTCCAGGTAGTCGACCGGGTCGGGGACGCGGTTCTGGAGCTGGTTGGACAGCTCCCACACCCAGCTCTCGGTCATCGAGTCGACGGCGTGCTTCAGGGTGCGCCGCTGGTCGGGGGTCATCTCCGCGGTGGTGCGCGCCCACAGGTCGGTCAGACTCCGCTCCATGGCGTTGAGCGGGACCGGCGCCGCCTCCCCCGCCACGGGCATGCAGGCCGACAGGCGTGCCGTGGTCGCCTTCGCGGCGACGAGGTCGCGGCGGTGCCCGTACACCAGCGGGTAGTAGTCGTCGCCGTAGGTGCCGAAGGCGAGCCACTGCGCGCTCAGGTCGAGCGCCTCGGGCGTGGCGTCCGGGTCGATGCCGGCCGAGCACAGCGCGAGGTCGTAGGCGGCGAGCTTGTCCTCGTCCCACACGCCCTCCTCGAGGATGCCCATGCTGTGGCACCAGTCGACGAGCCTTCGCCGGGAACGGTCCAGATGCGGGCTCAGCCCCAGCGGGTAGGGCATGCGGAGGTCGGGGATGCGGGACGGACCGACCTTCTCGAAGGGCACGTGCGTGTACGCGCGCAGCCTCTCCGCCCCGGCCGCCGCGAGCAGCGCCCCCACGTCGGCCGCCGAGGTGCCGGGGCCGGCCAGTCGCTGCCAGGGGCTGGTGGGCCGGGCCCGCTCGTTCATGTACCGGCTGGAGCGCGTGTGCCACTCGTGGCCGCCGGACTGCCAGTCCTGGAGGCCCTTGGCGTACGCCGCCACCGCCGCGGTCTCGACCGGGGTGAGGCCCTTCTCCAGTGCCACTGCGGGCACTTCGGTGAGCGCGGTGTGCTCGAACTGGTGGAGGCGGGAGGTGAGGACGTCGTTGACGGAGTCGGCGGCCTCCTGGGTGGTGCACCCGAAGAAGGTCTCCAGGACCAGGACGCCGTTGCTCAACTCCCCCTCGTCCTCCACCTCACGCTGGTAGGAGAACAGGTCGTTGCGCAGGTGCACGGCGTCGGAGAACGTCTCCATCAGCACCCTGAGCGGCCGGGTTCCGGCGACGGCGGCGGGCACTTCGGCGGTCGCGTACTCCACCAGCCCCGCCGACCAGGGCGCGCCGCCGACCTTGCGGCGCATCTCGATGTACTCGACGGGGTTGGCGATCCGCCCCTCGTTGATGTTCGACAGCTCCCACAGGGACTCGTTCAGCAGGTGCTCGGTGGCCACCGCGAACCGGTGGCGCCAGTCGGCCGACATCGACGGCACCGTACGCGCCCACAGGTCGGCGAGGCCGGCCTCGACCGGGTTGCGCGGCTCGGGGACGGGGGTTTCGGGGTCGAGGGGCATGAACAGGGGAAGCCGGTCCAGGTAGGCCTTGCCGCCCGCGCGGTCCTGGCTGCGCTTGAAGGTCTCCAGGAAGTGGTCGTCGAAGAAGAAGACCCACACGTACCAGTCGGTGATGAGCGACAGGGCGGGCCCGTCGCAGTCGGGGTGGGTGTAGGCGCAGAGCAGTCCGTAGTCGTGCGCGTCGAGGTCGGACTGCTCCCAGATCCCGGAGCCCTCCAGCATGCCCATGTCGCGCGCCCACCGCGTCGAGTGGGCTCGGGCCTCGTCGACGTTCGGGTTGAGCCGCGCGGGATACGGCATGTAGAAGTGCGGGAGTTCGAAGGGCTGCTGCGTCATGGCCGGGCCCTACCCGCGACACTCCGGCACCATCCGTACGCACCAACTGGATCACTCCATCGCGTGAATCCGCACGTGAATGGGGTTGTCGCGCGGTGCGGCCGGCCGGCGGCTCAGGTCCCGACCTGGATCAGCGCGTGCGTGCCCGCGACGCGCCAGCGCTCGCCCTCGGCGGCGTCCAGCGCGGCCTCGGTGTCCGCGTCCAGGCCGGTGATCACGTCGGACTTCAGGGTGCGCAGGGCGGCGAGGGGGCCGGGGAAGTAGCCGGTGGTGTCCGCGAACGGCGTGGTCGGGGGCCACAGCCGGTCGCCCACCAGCCGCCGGTAGTTCAGGTCGCCCTTGAACACGGTCAGCGTGGCCGCGGCGAACTCCTCGCGCAGGTCGGCGGGCATGTCGGCGTAGGGCAGCGGGGCGCAGGAGAAGGGGTGTGCCCGGACCGTCAGCCGGCCGTCGGCCATCGCCGCCCACAGGCGGCGTCCGTGTTCCGCGGCCGCGCCGGGAGCCGCCGTCAGCCGGCGCACGGCGTCGACGACGTCGGCGGTGGTGGCGTCGGAGACGTAGTACGGGTACGGCTTGACGTGCAGGACCGCCCGCCGGACGCGGCCCTGGGCGAGGAGGTGGGCGACGAGGAGGAGATCGGGGACGAGTTCGCGGCCTGCGTTGTCGGCGACCAGGCAGAGCGTGCCGCTGCCGGAGGGCGGCAGCAGCGACCAGAGGGCCTCCCTGTCGTCGGCGACCAGGGCGGGGACGGGCGGTCCGGCCTCGGCGCCGCCCGCCGACAGCCGGAAGCCGAGGTCGGCGCGGTTGCCCCAGAGCGAGCCGTGCAGCAGGGCGTCCGCGCGCTCCGCCGCCGGCTTGCCCCCCAGTTCGTCGAGCGCCGCCAGTTCCTCGTCGGTCTCCGGGGAGTCGAGTTCGGCGAGTTTGGACGGGCGGAAGGGGTCGATGCCCTGCCAGGGGCCGGGTGCGAAGTAGCCGACGGCTTCGAGGAGCCGGCGGTAGAAGTAGCTCTCGGACCACAGCCACGGCACGTCGAACCAGGAGTGGCCGGCGTACTGTCCCAGGCCCCAGTCCTGCCAGCGGTCGCGGTCGGGCGCGGCGGCGGGAAGGTCGTCGATCACGCCCTCGGCGCAGCTCTCCAGCAGCGCGTCCAGGGCCCGGTGCTGCCCGGGTCCGTAGGGGAAGGCGTCGCGCACCTGCCGGATGACGGCCGGGTGCCGTTCGGCCAGCACGCTGTGCGGGAAGGAACCGGGTTCGTCGCCGACGAGTACGGGCGCGGACGGGTTGGCGGGCATGCGCCTCACCGTACCCGGCGGGTCATACGACGACGATCTCCCGCTCCAGCCGGGTGGCGAGGCTCAGATAGCGGGGGCGCCGGTGCACCGGCACGAGGCCGCGGATCAGCAGGTGCCACATCTCGGTCGTCCTGCGCGGCAGCCGCGCCATGGGTTCCAGGGGCCGGCCGGCGACCCGGGTGCCGACGAAGAAGCAGACGAGGGAGTGCGCGACGGCGTGGACGTCGACGTCCTGCTGGATCTCGTACTCCTTGACGGCGCCGAGGAGTTTGCCGGTGGCGATGTCCAGCCACTCGGTGAACGGGTGCCGCAGCGGCGGGCGCACCTCGACTCCTCCGGTGGCCAGTCGCAGGCCGGCGCGGGTGACGGGGCCCTCCACGGTGAGACGGGTGAGCGCGTAGGTGATGCGTATCAGGGCCTCCAGCGACGAGTAGCCCTGCTCGTCCACGCGACTGGTCACCTGCCGGGCGGCCCGGGACTGCAACTCCAGGATGGCGTGGGCCAGATCCTCCTTGGCCGCGAAGTGGAAGTACAGGGCGCCCTTGGTGACGTGTGCGTGTGTGACGATGTCGCTCAGGCTGGTCCGTTCGTAGCCGTGCCGGTCGAACAGGTCGGCGGCGGCCGTGATGATCGACGCGCGGGTCTGTTCGGCGCGTAACTGCCTCGGCATGGACAGAACACTCCCGGGGCCGTTAACGAACGGGGCGTGCCGTTTGTTTCTCACTCCGCGTACACGATAGCTCACGGCTCCGAGGCGTCCACCAGGGCCCCTTGGACCTTCCGCCGTCACCCTCGGCGCTCCGGAAGCGTGCGCCGCCGGTGGAAGCAGACGGGACGCGCTGTATCGGCGCCCGCCGCCCGTCCGCGCTCATGTGCCACCACTCGCGGGCCGGTTGAACGCTTCGCGCCCGCCGCCCGTACTGGACCGCGCAGCAGCCCGTTTCCCCGTCGGCCCAGGAGACGTCTCCCGATGACCCGGACGACCGCGCCCCTCGGGCGCACCGCAGCCGCTACGGCGGTGTCGGCCCTGCTCATGGTGTGGGCGGCCGGGCCCGCACACGCGCACGGCGCCCCGACCGACCCGGTCAGCCGGGTGTTCGCCTGCTCGCCGGACGGGGGCGGCCGGGCCGGTTCGGCCGCCTGCCGGGCGGCCGTCGCCGCGAACGGAGCCCCTTTCACCGCGTGGGACAACCTGCGGGTGGCGAGCGTGGGTGGCCGGGACCGCCAGGTCGTCCCCGACGGAAAGCTGTGCAGCGGAGGACTGCCCGCGTACAAGGGCCTCGACCTCGCCCGCGACGACTGGCCGTCGACCCGTCTGGTGCCGGGCGCGGGGCTCACGATGGCGTACGCCTCGACGATCCCGCACGAGGGCACGTTCAAGCTCTATCTGACCAGGCAGGGCTACGACCCGACGAAGCCGCTGACCTGGTCGGACCTGCCCGCCCAGCCCTTCGCCGAGGTCAAGGACCCACCGCTGACGGGCGGCGCGTACCGCATCGGGGCGACGCTGCCCGCCGACCGGGCGGGCCGTCATGTGCTGTTCACCATCTGGCAGAACAGCAGCACGCCGGACACCTACTACTCGTGCTCGGACGTGGTGTTCGCGAAGGCGACAAAGGCGACAAAGGGGACAAAGGGGACCGGCGGCACGAGCGGTTCGGGCGGCACGAGCGGAACGGCCGGGCCGGCCAAGCCGGGTGACTCCGGCCGCTCGGGCGGGAGCCCGGCCGCCGGTACGCCGGAGCCGGGCACGCAGGCCCCGAGTCCGGGCCACTCGCACGGGCCGTACACGACCGATCCCGCGCGGCAGACACCGGACTCCGCCGCCGCTCAGGCGCGTTCGGGCGCTCCCGACAGCAGCCCGGTGGCGTCCGCGACCGACGCCGGCCAGGGTCCTTCCGCGCCACTGCTGGCGGGCGGCGCCGCCGTGGTACTGGTGCTCACCGGGGGCGCCGCCCTCGCCCTGCGGCTGCGCGGCCGCTGAACACGCTCGTGCCGGCCGATGACCGGCACTCGCCTCGGCTCCGGCCGGCTTCCTGACCAGGAGCCTCGGCGGCGTACCCGGGCCCGACGGCTTCCGGAGTTCGCCGCTCGTACCGCCGGACCGCCGCCGCGAGGGCGAGTCCGTACGGTGCCAGGACGGCGGCGAGCAGAACGTAGTAGGGCAACGGAAGCCCTGTCATGCCCAGCGGCGGGCCCAGCGGACTGACCGGGAGCAGCAGCCCGGCGAGGGCGAGGCCGGCCGCGGCCCGGCCGACGGGTCCGGGCAGCCGCCGTCGGCCGCCCTCGTCCCGGCCGGTGCGCAGGAGCACCATCACCAGCGCCTGGGTCAGCAGGTTCTCGGTGAACCAGGCCGAGTGGAAGACGGCCTCGTCGTTCAGCGCGTCGGGTCCCCACAGAACGAGGGCGAGGACGGCGAAGGTCGCGAAGTCCGCGACCGCGTTGAGCGCGCCGAACCCGGTGATGAACCGCAGGAAGGCACGCGGCCGCAGCGCGGTCGGGCGGCGCAGCGCCGCCCTTCCCGGACGGTCGTGGGCGAAGGACGACTGGGCCGCGTCGAAGCAGAGGTTCTGGACGAGCACCTGCACCGGGAGCATCGGCAGGAAGGGCAGCAGCAGGCCCGCGACGAGCATCGCTATGACGTTGCCGAGGTTGGACGAGAGCGTGACGCGCAGATAGGAGGCGATGTTGCCGCTGGCCCGCCGGCCGGCGACCACGGCGTGGCCGATCGCGGTGAGGTCCTTGTCGGCGAGCACCACGTCGGCGCTGTCCCGGGCGATGTCGCAGGCCGCCCGCGGTGCGACGCCGACGTCGGCGGCCCGCAGCGCGGGCACGTCGTTGGCGCCGTCGCCGAGGAAGCCGACGGTGTGCCCCGCGTCCCGCAGCGCGGCCACGACCCGGGCCTTGTCGTCCGGCGTGCAGCGGGCGAAGACGGTGGAACGGGCTGCGGCCGCCGCGAGGTCCCCGTCCCCGCCGGGCCCGGAGCCCACCGTGTGCACCTCCCCCACCTCGAGCCCCAGGTCACGGCAGACGCGCGCCGCCGTGCCGGGGTGGTCGCCGGTGAGGATCTTCACGGTGACACCGGCCTCGGCGAGCCCGCGCAGGGCCTCGGCCGCGGTCGGCGCGAGCGCGTCACGGAAGGCGATCAGGCCCCGGAAGGTGAGGCCGCGCTCGTCGGCGGGGGTGTAGTCGCCGGTGCGGGCGGCGCGTTCGGCGGTGGCGAGGGCCAGCAGCCGCAGCCCGGCGTCCGCCTCGCGCGCGGCGAGTTCCCGCAGGCGCTCGCGCTCGGCGGGCTCCAGCGCGCAGCGCTCCAGTACGTCCTCCACGGCGCCCCGGACGACGAGGACGTGCCTGCCGAACCGGCCCCGCACCACGGCGGTGGCCAGGCGCCGTACCGGGTCGAAGGGGACGGCCGCGACCCCGTCGTGCTCCTCGCCGACCGCTCCGGCGGCCTCCAGGAGTGCCTCGTCGAGCGCGTCCGGGGCGGGCAGTTCGGCGAGCTGGAGGGTCCACCAGGCGCCGACCGCGGCCCAGCGCAGCACCTCCGGGTCGTCCCGGCCGTCCGCGTCGAGGGCCCGTTCGACGACGGGCCGGTCCTGGGTGAGGGTGCCGGTCTTGTCGACGCAGAGCACGTCGACGGCGCCCAGGTCGTGCAGTGCGGGCAGCCGCTTGACGATGACGCCGTGCGCCCCCGCGAGCTGCCGGGTGCCGCGGGCCAGGCAGAGGGTGACGATCACCGGCAGCATCTCGGGTGTGAGCCCGACGGCCACCGCCACGGCGAAGGGCAGCGTCTCCAGGCCGCGCCCGCGCAGCGCCGCGTTCGCCACCAGCACCAGCGGCGGCGTCAGCAGCATGAACCGGATGAGCACCCAGGAGATGCCCTGCACGGAGCGGTCGAAGGCGCTGAGGGCCGTCCGGTCCCCGCGCCCGCGGCCCGCGGTCCCGTGGGCGGCGGCGAACCGCGTGCGCGCGCCCGTGTGCACCACCACGGCGGTGGCCGTGCCGGTGGCGACGCTGCTGCCCTGGAAGCACAGGTGCGCCTGTCCGAACGGGCCGCTTTCCCCGAGCCCCGGCTCCTCCACGGCCGCCTTGGCGACCGGGGCGGACTCGCCGGTCAGCGCGGCCTGATGCACGGTCAGCCCTCGGGCGCGCAGGAGTCGTACGTCGGCCGGTACGCGGTCGCCGGGGCCGAGCCGGAGCACGTCGCCCGGCACCAGTTCGGTGACCGGGACCTCCCGGGCGCGCGGCCGTTCCCCGCCGGCCGTCCGCCGCAGCACGGTGGCGGTGCCGGCGACCAGTTCACGCAGGGCGGCCATGGACCGGTCGGCCCGGTGCTCGCCGGTCGCGCGCAGCACACAGCTGACCACGACCAGGCTGAGGATCACCGCGGCGGTCCCCCAGGAGGCGACGAGCGTGGAGACCAGGCCCAGGCAGAGCAGTACGGCGGTGAACGGGTCCCGCAGGGAGCGCACCCACAGCAGGGGCCAGGACGGGGTGCGCACCTCGGGGACCGTGTTCTCGCCGACCGCCGCCAGTCGTGCCTCCGCCTCGGCGTCGGTCAGCCCGCGCGGACCGCTGTCGAGCCGCCGCAGTACCTGGAGGGGTGTTCCCTCCGGCTCGGCCGGGCGCGCCGCCGCGAGCTCAGAGGCCACGGAGGCGGCGCGCCGGGGCGTCGGCGTCGGCTCCCCGGTCGGTGAGCCGGGCGACCGTGAGCCGTACGACGTCGACCACGTCGGGGTCGTCGACGAAGTAGACCTGCCGCCGGCCCTCGCGGCGGGAGCGGACGAGCCCGGCGAGCTTGAGTTTGGTCAGGTGCTGGCTGACGGCGGGCAGCGCCCCGCCGACCCGCTCGGCGAGCCCGGTGACGTCGCTCTCGCCCTGGGCCAGTGCCCACACGATGTGCAGCCGGGCGGGCGAGGCGAGCAGCCCGAAGGCCGCGGCCGCCTCCGCGAGCACGTCGGCGGGCGGATCCTCGAAGCCACTGCCGGCTGCCGCCACGGTCGTCTTCCTCCTGTTCGCGCACGCCCGCACGCCAGGTACGAGCCGCACCAGTCTAGGCGGCCCCGTACGAACGGGACCCGCCGGAACTCGTCCACCGGAACTTATCCGTCGCTCCGCTAGTTTCTACGTTGCTGTAGATGCAGCACGGAACGTGTTAGGCCACCCGACACCACACTTGGAGAGCACATGGCCCTGTGGGACCGCATCAAGGACTCCGCGACGCAGATGCAGACCCAGCTCGTGGCGAAGAAGAACGACCTGAAGAGCGGTGCCTTCCGGGACGCGAGCATGGCGATGTGCGCCCTCGTGGCCGCCGCCGACGGCACCGTCGACCCTTCGGAGCGCCAGCGTGTCGCACAGCTGATCGCCACCAACGAGGTGCTGCAGAACTTCCCCGCGGACGATCTGCGCCGCCGCTTCGAGGAGAACCTGAACAGGCTGACCGCGGACTTCGACTTCGGCAAGGTCAGCGTGTTGCAGGAGATCGCCAAGGCGAAGAAGAAGCCCGCCGAGGCCCGTGCCGTCGTCCAGATCGGCATCGTCATCGGCGGCGCGGACGGCGACTTCGACAAGACCGAGCAGGCCATGGTGCGCGAGGCCTGCTTCGCCCTGGGGCTGCCGCCGCACGAGTTCGACCTCTGAGCCGGCGGGTCCCGCGGCTCGACGCCTCGCCGGGTGCCGGACGGTCGTCCGGTACCCGGCGAGGGAGCGGTGTCACGGCCCCGCGGGCCGTGTCCCCACCGCGGTCGGTCAGTCGAGGCCCGCGGACTTCAGCCAGGCCTTGGCCACGTCGAGCGGGTCCTTGTTCTGCGACTGCACCTGGGTGTCCAGGTCCAGCAGGGTGGCCGTGTCCAGCTTGGCGGAGACCGCGTTGAGCGCGTCGACGCCCTTCTGGTCCAGGCCGGACTTGTACACCAGCGGCTGGACGTTCTCGAAGCCGAAGAGGTTCTTCGGGTCCTGAAGGACGACGAACTTCTCCTTGGCGATGGTCGGATCCGTGGTGAACAGGTCGGCGACCTGCACGGTGTTCTTCTTCAGCGCCGCCTGGGTCAGCGGGCCGCCCGCGTCCAACGCCTTGAAGGACTTGAACTCCAGCCCGTACTCGGACTTCAGGCCCTTGAGGCCCTGGTGCCGGGCCTGGAACTCCGGCGAGCCGCCGATGACCAGGTCCTTGGCGGCGTCCTTGAGGTCCGCGATGGAGGACTTCTCGGTGAGGCCGTACTTCTTCGCCGTCGTGGCGTTGACGGTGACGGAGTCCTTGTCCTCCGCGGGCGCCGGTTCGAGCAGCGTCAGCCCGGAGTCGAGCTTGGCGCCGATGGCGGCCGTCGTCGCCTCGACCGTCTGCGGGGCGGCCTTGGAGTCGAGATACGCCAGCAGCGCCCCGTTGTACTCGGGCAGCACGGTGATCGAGCCGTTCTTGAGCAGACCGTAGGTGGTCTCGCGGCTGCCGATGTTGGGCTTGTACTCGACCTTGATGCCCTTGGCCTTCAGGGCCTCGCCGTAGATGTCGGCGATCAGGATGCTCTCGGCGAAGTTGTTGGAGCCGACGACGACCGTGCCGGCGCCCGCCCTGCCCTCCGCGAGCGGGTCCTTGCCGGAGGAGCCACCGGACGAACACCCCGCGAGAAGCGCCGCGGAGGCGGCGAGTGCGACGGCGGCCGCCCCGAAGTGGCTCTTGCTGGACTTGGTGCTCTTCGTGTTGGAAGTCACAATTCCCGTTCCCGGCTGAGAGGTTGGTCGGGCACATGGCAGCGGCGGCGGCACGCGGGACGCGAGCACCGCCGTTTGATCCAATCCAGCGGCTTCTTCGTCAGTCAAGAGGCGCCGGGTCACCGATCGGCTTCGATGCGTGGCAGGTGGTGAGGACGGAGGGCGCCCGGGGAGGCCGGGGATCCGCCCCGGCCCCGGGGTGCCGCTTCGCCGCCCGCGGTCAGCCGCCACGGCGCACCCCGGGCGACACCGTCACCCGCGCGACCGCCCAGAACACCGCGAGCGTCGCCAGCGCCATCACGGCGACCAGCGTGGCCCCGCCCACGACCTTCTCGTAGTCGTGCTGGTAGAGGCCGTCGACGATGTACCGGCCGAGGCCGCCGAGGCTGACGTACGCGGCGATGGTGGCCGTGGAGACGATCTGGATGGCCGCCGACCGCAGTCCGCTGAGGATCAGCGGGAGGGCGACGGGCAGTTCGACCTGGAACAGGACGCGCGACTCGGCCATGCCCATGCCCCGGGCCGCGTCCACCGGCGAGGGGTCGACGGAGCGCATCGCCTCGTAGGTCGTGATCAGGATCGGCGGGACGGCGAGGACGACCAGCGGGATCATCACGGGGATCTTGCCGAAGCCGAGCAGGATCACCATCAGCACCAGCAGACCGAAGCTGGGCAGCGCCCGCCCGGCGGTGGCGATCAGGGCGAGGGCGTTGCCGCCGCGCCCGTAGTGCCCGGTGACCAGGCCGACCGGCAGGCCGATGACGGCGGCCAGGCCCAGGGCCATCAGGGAGTACTGGACGTGCTCCGCGAGGCGCGTGGGGATGCCGTCGTAGCCCTTCCAGTGGGCCGCGTCGCTGAAGAAGGCGTTGACGAAGTGGAGTACGTTCACCGGGCGGCGTCCTCCCGTGCGGGCGTGGCCGGTTCGGGCCGGGCCTCGGCGTCCGTGGGGATGCCGCGACGGGTGCCGCGCGGCATCCAGGGGGTCAGCAGCAGGCGTACGAGGACCAGCACGGCGTCGACGACGACCGCCAGGGCCGCCGTGGTGAGGACGGAGTTCCAGGCGAGTTCGGGCCGGTTGTAGATCTGCGCGTCGTGGAGCAGATTGCCGAGGGCGCCCTGGTTGCCGATCAGCATCCCGACGCTGACGAGCGAGATGCTGGAGACGGCGGCCACCCGCAGCCCCGCGATGATGGCGGGCACCGCGATCGGCAACTGCACCTGGAGGTACCGGCGTACGGGCCCCAGGCCCATGGCGGTGGCCGCGGCCAGCGTCTCCTGCGGCACCGAGCGGACGCCGTCGACGATCGCCGGGACGAGCACGACGAGGCTGTAGACGGCGAGCGGGATCATCACGGTGAGCTCGGTCTGGCCGGTGTAGTCGATGAGGACGACGAAGAACGCCAGCGACGGGATCGCGTACAGCACCGTCGTCAGACCCAGCACGGGCGGGTACAGCCAGCGGAAGCGCACACACAGCTGGGCGAGGGGCAGGGCGGCGAGGAGACCGGCCAGCACCGGCAGCAGCGCCTCGCGCAGGTGCAGTCCGATCAGGCCGAACCAGCTGTGCTGAAGGTCGCTCGGAATGTCGAAGAATCGGTTCATCCGGCGACCCCGGCCTCGGCGCCGGCCTCCGCCGCGGCCCCCGCGCCGGCCTCCGCCCCGGTACGCCCCTCGGCGTGGGCGCTGCGGATCGCCTCGCCGATGGTCTGCTGCGAGACGACGCCGACCGCGCGGCCGGTGCCGTCCACGGCGACCGCCCAGCCGGTCGGCGAGAGCACGGCGCCGTCGAGGGCGGCGCGCAGCGAATCGGTGCCGTACTCGAAGGGCCGCCCGTGGGAGAGGAGCCGTGCGGCGTCGAGGGGGCCGTCGCCCAGCGCGCCCGGCTCGCTCCAGCCGAGGGGCCTGCCGTCCGGGTCGGTGACGAGGAGGTAGGGCACGTCGGGGGTGGCGCGGGCGGCGATCTGCTCGGCGGTGGAGTCGGCGGTGACGATCGGGGTCTTCGTCAACTCCAGTCCCCCGGAGGCGAAGAAGGACAGCCGGCGGATGCCGCGGTCGATACCGAGGAAGTCCTCCACGAAGTCGTCCGCGGGCGCGGAGAGCAGTTCGGCGGGCGGGGCGTACTGGGCCAGCCGGCCGCCGGTGCGCAGGACCGCCACCATCGTGCCGATTTTGACGGCCTCGTCGATGTCGTGCGTGACGAAGACGATGGTCTTGCCCAACTCTTCCTGGATGCGGAGCAGTTCGTCCTGGAGGCCCTTGCGCACCACCGGGTCCACGGCGGAGAACGGCTCGTCCATCAGCAGCACCGGCGGGTCGGCGGCGAGCGCCCGCGCCACGCCGACGCGCTGCTGCTGGCCGCCGGAGAGCTGGTACGGGTAGCGCTTGGCGAGCGAGGCGTCGAGGCCGACCCGCTCCATCAACTCGGCCGCCCGCGCGCGGGCCTTCTGCTTGCCCCAGCCGAGCAGGCGGGGCACGGTCGCGATGTTGTCCACGATGGTGCGGTGCTGGAAGAGCCCCGCGTGCTGGATGACGTACCCCATGGACCGGCGCAGGGCGTTGACGGGCTGTTCCTGGATGTCGACGCCGTCGAGGAGGATGGTGCCCCCGGTCGGCTCCACCATCCGGTTGATCATGCGCAGAGTGGTGGTCTTGCCACATCCCGACGGTCCGACGAGGACGGTGATCGAGCGGTCCGGTATGTCGAGCGAGAGCCGGTCGACAGCCAGCGTGCCGTCCGGATACCGCTTGGTGACTGAATCTATCCGTATCAAAACGCCGAATACCCTTCGGGTCTGGCAGGAGCTGCCCGCTCTCCGCCAAGGTCGCGCGGGCCGTTGCGGGAATGGTCCGAGCACCTTGTGACGTGCGACGACCGCACGTGACACCCCCGTCCCCCGTAACCGCACCGTGCGCAAGCTGTGAGCCCGGCGCGCGGGCCCGCCCGACCGGACGGTTCCCAGGCCCCGTGGCGCCTTTCGACACCGACGCCTACCCAGCATCGCGTCCGCGACACCGGTCGGCCTACGCGATCCGCGCCACGTCTCCGCCCTGCCCCGCCCCCGGCGCCCCGGCCCCGGCAAGGGGCGGGGGCGGGCCCGAAGGCCCGTCCCCTGGACGGGTGCGGCCGGGGCCGGGTCAGGTCCGGCCGGGGCCGCCACCGCCGAAGGATCCGCTGCTGCCCGGATGCCAGCGCCGCCGGTGCTGGTCCTGGCTGCGGCGGGTTCCGGTGGCGTGCAGCTCATAGGGCATGAGCCGCTCCCCGTCGTCCGGGTGGAGCTCGTCCAGCTCCCGCATCTCCCTGATCTCGTGGACGGCGCCGGTGACCGGCAGGTGCGGCTGCTCCGCCTCGGTCGGCCGGTCCGGCTCGCGGCGCATCACACCGATGCCCATACCGACGGCCCACACCAAGGCGATCACGATGACGAGTCCGCCGATGAAGGCGCCGAAGGTGGCCCACACATTGGGTGCCACGGCCAGTACGGCGTAGGAGGCTATGTCCATGTCTTCCACCCGCCTCACCAAGGAAAGCGAAGAGTGCCGGTGGCGCCGATGACGCCACCTGTGTCCCATATTGTCCCACCGTGCGAGTGCCCCGCAAAGTGCCCGCGACTCCCCGGGCGGCCGCCGCCCCGGTAGCCGCCGGTGACTCCGCCGTGGCCGCCGGTGCTGGAAAATGAACACATGGCCGGACTTCTCGACCGATGCCGGATCCTGATGTCCAACGTCCGCACCGGCCGTCGTCCGCTCCGGCACCGCGCGGACCCGGAGCCGGAGCGGGGACGGCGGACTCGGACCGGCGACGCGCACGGGCCTCGGCACACGCCCGCGTGGCGGCGGCGCCCGGCGCCGGGCGTGCGCAGCTTCGCCGCGCAGGCGTTCGCCGTCCAGATGGTGATGCTGCTGGTGCTCATCATCGCCGCGGGCGCCGTCCTCGTGCTCGAGACCTGGAACAACAGCCTGGCGGACGCCCGGCACCGCACCCGCTCCGTCGCCGAGTCCTTCGCCAGTGCCCCCGGGACGGCGCAGGCCCTCGACAGCCGCGATCCGACGGCGATCCTCCAGCCGCGCGCCGAGGAGACCCGGAAGCGGACGGGTGTGGCCTTCGTCGTCGTCTACCGGCCGGACGGGATCCGGCTCACGCACCCCGACCCCGCCCTGATCGGCAAGCACGTCATAGGCCCGTACAAGCAGGCGGTGGAGGGCAGGCCCTTCACGGAGGTCATCAACGCGACCCGCGGCCCCGCGGTCGACTCGATCGTCCCGGTCTTCCGGCCGGACGGCTCGGTCGCGGGCGTCGTGAGCGTCGCGATCACGCTCGGGACGGTGAACACGACGGTCCAGCACCAGTTGCCGGTCCTGCTCGGCGGCGTGGGGGGCGCGCTCGTCCTGGCCACGTGCGGATCGGCGTGGGCGAGCAGGCGGCTGCGGCGGCAGACCCATGGTCTGGGCCACGTCGAGCTGACGCGGATGTACGAGCACCACGACGCCGTCCTGCACTCCGTGCGGGAGGGCGTCCTCGTCCTCTCGGGCGAGGGCCGGCTGCTCCTGGCCAACGACGAGGCGCGGCGGCTGCTCGGCCTGCCGGCGGACGCGGAGGGACGCCGGATCGCCGATCTCGGCCTCGAACCGCGGGTGGCCGAGCTGCTGTCCTCCGGGCGGGTGGCCAGCGACGAGGTGCTCCTCGCGGGAGACCGGCTGCTGATCGTCAACACCCGTCTCACGGACCGCGCCGGAGGCCCGGCCGGCAGTGTGACGACGCTGCGGGACACCACGGAGCTGCGCGCCCTCTCGGGCCGGGTCGAGGAGGCTCAGGAGCGTCTGCGGCTGCTGTACGACGCGGGTGTGCGGGTCGGCACCGCCCTGGACGTCGTACGGACCGCCGAGGAACTGGCGGAGGTCGCCGTCCCCAGGTTCGCCGACCTGGTCACCGTCGAGCTGCTGGAGCCCGTCCTGCGCGGCGACGAGCCGACGGACACGGCGGACATGCGCCGCACGGTCATCCTCGGCGACAGCCTGGACCCGCCCGTCTTCCCCGTCGGAGGGCGGATCACCTGGGTGCCCGGCACCCCGATGGCGGCGGCGCTGGAGACCGGTCACGCGGTGCTGGAGGCCGATCTGGGCGCAGCCCGCGACTGGCGGGTCCAGAGCCCGGAGACGGCCGCGAGGATCCTCGACCACGGGATCCGCTCGCTCATCGCGGTACCGATGCGGGCGCGGGGCGTCCTGCTGGGACTGGCCGACTTCTGGCGGACGGACCGGCGCAGCCCCTTCGACGACGACGACCGCTCCCTCGCCGAGGAACTGGTCGCGCGGGCGGCCGTGTCCATCGACAACGCACGCCGCTACACCCACGCGCACGGCGTCGCCGTGACCCTGCAACGCAGCCTGCTGCCCCGGGGGCGGCCCGAGCAGAACGCGCTGGAGGTGGCCCACCGCTATCTGCCCGCGCAGGCCGGCGGCGTGGGCGGGGACTGGTTCGACGTGATCCCGCTGTCGGGCGCGCGCGTGGCCCTCGTCGTCGGCGACGTCGTCGGACACGGTCTGCACGCCGCCGCCACCATGGGCCGCCTGCGCACCGCGGTGCTCAACTTCTCGGCCCTCGACCTGCCGCCCGACGAGATCCTGGTCCACCTCGACGAACTGGTCACCCGGATCGACCAGGACCGGGCGGCCGAGGCCGAGGCCGACACGGTCACGGGGGCCACCTGCCTGTACGCGATCTACGACCCCGCCGGCGGACGCTGCACCGTGGCGACCGCGGGTCACCCCGGGCCGGCGCTGGTACGTCCCGACGGCACGGTGATCTTCCCCGAGGTGCCCGCCTCCCCGCCCCTCGGCCTGGCGGCGGGCCTGCCCGTCGGGACCGCCGAGCTGGACCTGGCGGAGGGTTCGCTCCTGGTCCTCTACACCGACGGGCTGGTCGAGGACCGGGACAGGGACATCGGCACCGGCCTCGCCCTGCTGCGCGACACCCTGGCCGGCCGGCCCGACCGGAGCCCGGAGGAGACGTGCCGGGAGGTGATCGACGCCGTGCTGCCACCGCGCCCCAGCGACGACGTGGCACTGCTGGTGGCCCGCACCCGGCTGCTGGACCCGGCGGACGTCGTGGAGTGGGACGTGCCCCGCGACTCCGCGTCCGTCGCCCCGGTGCGCGCGGCGTGCGCCCGGCAGCTGGACGCGTGGGGACTGGAGGAGGTGGGTTTCGACACCGAGCTGATGCTCAGCGAACTGGTCACCAACGCGATCCGCTACGGCAGCGAGCCGATCCGGGTGCGGATGCTGCGCGACCGCGACCTCATCTGCGAGGTCTCCGACGGCAGCAGCACCTCACCGCACCCGCGCCGGGCCGCCCTGACGGACGAGGGCGGACGCGGCCTGTTCCTCGTCGCCCAGCTGGCTCGGCGGTGGGGGACCAGGTACACACCCCACGGCAAGGTCATCTGGACCGAACAGCCGCTGCACGGCGGGTCGGCGCGGCCCGGCGGGGACCTGGGCGACCTGCTGCTCGACCAGTGGGACGACGAGGCGTTGTGACGGGCGCGCCGCCCGTGCTCCCGGACACGGTCGCGGGTCCCGGCGTCCGCCGGGACCCGCGACCCGCCGCCTCAGCCCTCGTCCGGGACCAGCCGCAGGGAGATCGAGTTGATGCAGTACCGCTGGTCGGTCGGGGTCGCGTACCCCTCACCCTCGAAGACGTGCCCGAGGTGCGACCCGCAGCGCGCGCACCGCACCTCGGTGCGCAGCATCCCGTGGGAGCGGTCCTCCAGCAGCTCCACGGCGTCGGTGTCCTTCGGGTCGTAGAAGGACGGCCAGCCGCAGTGGGACTCGAACTTGGTGCCGGAGGTGAACAGTTCCGCGCCGCAGGCCCGGCAGGAGTAGACACCCTTGGTCCTGGTGTCCGTGTACTCACCGGTGAAGGCGGGCTCCGTGCCGGCCTTGCGCAGCACGGCGTACTCGGCCGGGCTCAGCTCGGCCTGCCACTGCTCGTCCGGCTTCTCGACGTCGTACGGCATGGGTCTCGCGCCCCTCACTTCGACAGACGGTCCAGGATGCGCGGTCCGAGGTCGGTGACGTCGCCCGCGCCCATGGTGAGAACAAGATCGCCGGCCTTCGCCATTCCCGCGACCGCGTCGGGCACCTCGGCCTTGTCGTGGACGGCCGTCACGTCGGCGTCCGCCGCCCGCGCGGCGGCGATGATCAGCTCGCTGGTGACACCGGGGACCGGGTCCTCGCGGGCCGGGTAGATGTCGAGGACGACGGAGGCGTCCGCGAGGGCCAGCGCCTGGCCCATCTCCTTGCCCAGCTCCTGGGTGCGGGAGAACAGGTGCGGCTGGAAGACGACCAGGATCCGGCCGTCGCCCGCGGCCGCGCGCATCGCCTCCAGGTCGGCGGTCATCTCGGTCGGGTGGTGGGCGTAGGAGTCGACGACCTGGACGCCGGCGGCCTCACCCTTGAGCTGAAGGCGGCGCTTGACACCGGTGTACGCGGCCAGCGCGGAGGCGAGCTCGGCGGCCGGGACGCCCAGGGCGGCGCCCGCGGCCAGCGCGGCGACGGCGTTGTGCGCGTAGTGGCGGCCGGGCACGGAGACGGCGAAGGTGAGCTCGGTGCCGTCCAGCAGGACGGTGACCTCGCTCTTGAGGCCCTGCGGAACGACCGACAGGATCCGTACGTCGGCGTCCTCGGACTCGCCGTACGTCACCGTCCGCACCGCACCGGACACGCGCCGGGTCAGTTCCCGCGCGCCCGGGTGGTCGGCGGCGATCACCAGGGTGCCGCCGGGGACGATCCGGTCCACGAAGGTCTCGAAGGACTCGTAGATCTCGTCCATCGAGGCGTAGTTGGCATGGTGGTCGAGCTCGACGTTGAGAACGATGGCGACCTCGGGCGCGTACTTGTGGAAGCTGCGGTCCGACTCGTCCGCCTCGGCGACGAAGATCTCGCCGTCGCCGTGCAGCGCGTTGGAGCCGGGGGCGTCCAGGTCGCCGCCGATGGCGTACGACGGGCGCAGGCCCAGCTCGCCGAGGGACACGGCGAGCATCGAGGTGGTCGTCGTCTTTCCGTGGGTGCCGGCGACCGCGATCGGGCGCAGGCCCTCCATCAGGGCGGCCAGCGCGTCGGAGCGGTGGACGACCGGGATGCCCAGCTCGGCCGCGCGGGCCAGCTCCGGGTTGTCCCCGCGGATCGCCGAGGAGACGACGACGCAGCTGGCGTCGTCGGCGAGGTGCCCGGCCGCGTGCCCGATGTGCACGGTGGCGCCCAGCGCGCGCAGTGCCTGCGCGGTCGCCGACTCCTTGGCGTCGCTGCCCGCCACCTTGGCCCCGCGCTGGGCGAGGATCTTCGCGATGCCCGACATCCCGGCGCCGCCGATGCCGATGAAGTGCGGTCGGTCCATGGCGGTAGGAAGGCCGGGTGCCATGCGCTTTTCTCCCCAGGTGGTGCGGCTGCGGTACGACGGTGCGCGCGCCCCCGTGCGGGGGCGCCGCCCAAGCCTATGCCTTGCTGTGGGAGAAGAGCTTCAGGACCGGTACGCCCACCTTGTGGCGGGCCCGGGAGGCCCAGTCGCGGTGGAAGAACTCCTCCACGTAGTGCGGGTCGGTCAGGACGATCACCTCGTCGGCGTCGACCTCGGCGACCAGGGACTTCAGGGCGTCCAGCGGGTGGTCCTCGACGAGCCGGCCGTCGGCCCGGCTGCCCGCCGCGCGCAGCGCGAGGAGGGACACGTCCAGGGCCTGCTCCCCGGCGCCCTTCGCGGCCGCGCCCTCGGGGGTCTCGCCCTCGCGCGCCGCCTCGTCGAGTTCGCCGAGCGCGATGTCGTCGATGGCCCGCAGCAACCGGTCCGCCTGATCCCCGCGCGGCTGGAGCAGCACGTGGAAGAACACCGGCTCCTCGCCGTGCAAGGTGGTGACGAACTCCACGTCGGCGGACGTCAGGGCCTTCTCGATCATCAATACGCTTGTGAACACCAGGCGCCCTTTCTCCTCCGAGGGTCCCTGGACCCTCCGTCTCCCTCCACGGGCCGTAGCAGCCCCTGCGGAAACCATCCTGCCCCGTGATCGCACGGGTATCGCGGGATTTGGCGCACCCGGCGCACACGGACCGGAACAATTGATTCCGCTTGCCCGGAGCGCGAGCCCCCGGGCAGCCGGACGGCGGGGCTCCGGTCAGGGGCGGCGGTACCTGCCGAACAGGAAGCCGTCGTCCTCCAGCAGGGAGGCCAGGGTGAAGCGTTGCGGGACCGCGACGGAGGGACCGCCCGCGATGCGCTGGGCGTCACCGGCGGTGAGCATCGGGGAGACCGTGAGGCACATTTCGTCGAGGACGCCGGACGCCACCATCTGACCGAGCAGGCGGGGGCCGCCCTCGGTGAGCAGGCGGGTGTGACCGAGTTCGGCCAGCGCCCGCACGGCGCGGGCGGGGTCGACGCCGGCGCCGTCACCGGCGATCACCACCCGGGCGCCCGCCTTCTCCGCGGCCGCGATCCGTTCCGGGGCCGCCGCCGCGCCCGTGAGGACCAGCGTGGGCACCAGCGGCGAGGTGAACAGCGGCAGCGAGAAGTCCAGCTCCAGGCTCGCCGTGACGATCGCGATCGCCGGAGCCGGGCCCTGCCCGGCCGCCTCCCGCAGCGCCGCGAACTCCGCCCGGGCCCGGGCCGGGCGGTACCCCTCCTGGCGTACCGTCTCCGCGCCGACCACCACCACGTCGGCCAGTGCCCGCAGGGTGCCGAAGATCCGCATGTCGGCGGCGCTGGAGATGGGCTGCGAACGTCCCTCGTGCTGGGCGGCCCCGTCGAGGGTGGCGACCATGTTGGCGCGCAGCCACGGCTCCCGCCCCGCCACCCCGCGCTGGGGGTAGGCGTACGCGGCGGCCAGCTCGGCGAAGGTCCACTCCCGGTCCACGAGGGCGCCGGGCGCGCTCGTACCACCGGCCCCGTGCGGCCCCTCCGGGGTCTGGGCTGCTGTTTCGTCGGTCACAGGGAACAGGCGTCGCATGACGTGCAGTGTTCCACGCCGCTTACCATGGGGAACCGTGTCGTCCTCCACAACCGCCTCCGGGCTCAGCTCCCTGACCGCCGCGGCCCCGCTGTCCCTGTGCGCGCGCGAGCCGCACGTCCCCGCGGACCGGCTGGTCGCCGAGATGGTGCCGCCGCCGCGCTTCGACTCGGTGCGCTTCGCGACGTACATCCCGGACCCGAAGCAGCCCAGCCAGACCGAGGCCGTCGGGGTGCTGGACGACTTCGCCGCCGGACTCGGCGTGGCGCCCGCGCCCGGCTCCGGCAGACGCGGCCTGTTCGGCTTCGGCAGGAGCAGGACCGACGACAGGGGCCGGACGAAGGGCAAGGGCAGGGCCGCCGGTGCCGGGCCCCGCGGTGTGTACCTCGACGGCGGTTACGGCGTCGGCAAGACCCACCTGCTGGCCTCCCTGTGGCACGCCACCCCGGCCGAGCCCGCCCGCAAGGCGTTCGGCACCTTCGTGGAGCTGACCAACCTGGTGGGCGCCCTCGGCTTCCAGAAGACCGTCGAGACCCTCTCCGGCCACCGCCTGCTGTGCATCGACGAGTTCGAACTGGACGACCCGGGCGACACCGTTCTGGTGTCCACCCTGCTCGGCAGGCTGGTCGACGCGGGCGTCGCGCTCGCCGCCACCTCCAACACGCTGCCGGGCAAGCTCGGCGAGGGCCGCTTCGCCGCCACGGACTTCCTGCGCGAGATCCAGGGCCTGTCCGCGCACTTCCGCGCGCTGCGCATCGACGGCGAGGACTACCGCCACCGCGGCCTGCCCGAGGCGCCGGCGCCGTACTCCGACGAACAGGTGACGAAGGCGGCGTACGCCACCGAGAACGCCTCGCTCGACGACTTCCCGCACCTGCTGGACCACCTCGCCAAGGTGCACCCCAGCCGTTACGGCGCCCTGACCGACGGGTTGGCGGCCGTGTGCCTCACCGACGTGCGGCCGGTGCCGGACCAGTCGACGGCGCTGCGGCTCGTGGTGCTCGCGGACCGGCTCTACGACCGCGAGGTGCCCGTGCTGGCCTCCGGACTGCCCTTCGACCGGCTGTTCAGCGAGGAGATGCTGAACGGCGGCTACCGCAAGAAGTACTTCCGCGCGATATCCCGCCTGACCGCCCTCGCCCGGGACGCCAAGGGGCTCGTCGAGACGCACTGACGCGACAGCGCCCCGGCGGACGGCTCCCCGGGGTCTACCGTGTCTCCTGGCCAGTTCTTGATCGTTGGCCGGTCCGCGCCGGAGACACGGAGTCACCCCATGCAGCCCCTGATCCACAACGCCCGTACGTTCGGACGGCGCCCGGAGGACTTCGCCCGGCTCGCCGAGGGCCAGTCCCCCGAGGTCCTGTTCATCGCCTGCTCCGACTCCCGGGTCGTGCCGGCCCTGATCACCGGCGCCCGGCCCGGTGAGCTGTTCGAGTTGCGCACCGCGGGCAACATCGTGCCGCCCTACGCCTCGGCACGGCCCACCGCCGAGGCGGCCACCATCGAGTACGCGGTGGAGGTGCTGGGCGTCGGCGACATCGTCGTCTGCGGCCACTCCCACTGCGGTGCGGTCGGTGCCCTCGTGCGCGGGGACGACCTCGACGCCGTGCCCGCCGTACGGGACTGGCTGGCCCACGCGACGCCCCGGCCCACCGGAGCCGTCGAGGACCCCGCCGTCGCCGAGGGCGTCCAGAGCCACGCCCTGACCCAGCTGCTGCGGCTGCGCTCGTACCCGTGCGTCGAGAAGCGGCTCGCGGACGGCCGGCTCACCCTGCACGCCTGGTACTACGAGGTGCACACCGGCGCGGTGCTGGCGCACTGCCCGCGGACGGACGCCTTCACGGCCCTGTGACGGGCCTGTGAGCCGGGGCCGTCCGGCGACTCGACCATGACCTCGGAGCGGGCATATCGTTGAAGCGGCGCATAACGCGCATATCGGCGACCGGTCGAGGAGTCCTCGTCATGGTGCAGGAACTGGTGACCGCCGTGATCAGCGCGGGCTGCGTGGGGTTCGTGTACCTCGCCGCGGCGATGCGGGTCGTCAAGCAGTACGAGCGCGGGGTGGTGTTCCGCCTCGGGCGGCAGACCGGCGAGCCGCGGCCGCCGGGCCTGGCCATGATCATCCCGTTCGCGGACCGGCTCTACAAGGTCAACATGCAGATCGTCACGCTGCCGATCCCGGCCCAGGAGGGCATCACCCGGGACAACGTGACGGTACGCGTGGACGCGGTCGTCTACTTCAAGGTCGTCGACGCCTCCAGCGCGCTCATCCGGGTGGAGGACTACAAGTTCGCGGTCTCGCAGATGGCGCAGACGTCCCTGCGCTCGATCATCGGCAAGAGCGACCTGGACGACCTGCTGTCCAACCGCGAGAAGCTCAACCAGGGGCTGGAGCTGATGATCGACAGCCCGGCCGTCGGGTGGGGCGTGCAGATCGACCGCGTGGAGATCAAGGACGTCTCCCTGCCGGACACGATGAAGCGGTCCATGGCCCGGCAGGCGGAGGCCGACCGGGACCGGCGCGCCCGCATCATCAACGCGGACGCGGAATTCCAGGCGTCGAAGAAGCTGGCCGAGGCGGCCCAGCAGATGGCGGACACGCCCGCCGCGCTGCAACTGCGGCTCCTCCAGACCGTGACGGCGGTCGCCGCCGAGAAGAACTCCACCCTGGTCCTGCCCTTCCCGGTCGAACTGCTGCGCTTCCTGGAGAAGGCCCAGCGGGAGCCGGAGCCGGAGCCGCACCGGAGCCTGGACCGCAGCGCCGCACCGGCGGCTCCCGGCCCGCCCGAACAGCTGCCGGAGGGTGCGAGGGCAGCCGCGGATGACGGCGACCCCGCCCCCGAGGAGGCACCGATCACGCCCGTGCGGAGCACCGCCGACGCGGTCACCCCCGACCCGGACGGCAGCGCGGCCCGCACCAGGAGCTAGGGTCTTTCGTTTGGATCAGGCCGGATCAGGGAGCGGGGTCTGGTGCCGTGCATCGCGAGGCGGAGGAGGGCGGCAGGGCGGAGCCGTGCCGACCGACGACAACGCGGCTGGGGGTACCCCCCTGCTCGAAGAGCTTGGGGGAGCGGTGCCAGGGCCCGCGAGCCCGGCATGATCCAAACGAGAGGCCCAGGTGCCGCGGCGGGCGACGTCTGCCCCTGAAGGAGCGGCGTCCGACGCGTCAGGAATGCCGGGCGTCGCGACGGGGCGAACGCTGTCCGTCGCGGCACTGGCTTGCCTCCGGCCCATCCCCGTACCCCACCCGTCCCCCGGTCGGCCCCGCGCGGTGGCGGCGCCGTGGGGCCGTCGTTAGCGTGCGAGGCATGCGCAGCCGGTTCGTGGGGGTTGTCCTGATCGCGACGCTGGGGGGCGTCGCGGGGTGCGGTGGCGGCGGGGGCTCGGGGGCCGCCACGCCGAGCGACTCCGGCACCGCCTCACTCGGTGCCGCGGGTCGGATCACCGTGTCGAGTCCGGCGTTCACCGACGGCGGCACCGTTCCCGGCCGCTACACGTGCACCGGGTCGGACGTCTCGCCGCCGCTGGCGTTCTCCGGGGTTCCCGCGGGCACGGCGGCGCTGGCCCTGCTGGTCGAGGACCGGGACGCCCCGGGAGGCACGTTCACGCACTGGCTGGTCTGGAACATGGACCCGCGCACCACGAGCCTGCCGACGGGCGCGACCCCGCCGGGAGCCGCCCAGGGGCGCAACGACTTCTCGAAGACGGGCTACAGCGGCCCCTGCCCGCCCCCGGGCAAACCCCACCGCTACGTCTTCACGGTGTACGCCGCCGACCGCCGCCTCGCCCTGAGGCCCGACGCCACGGCCGCCGACGTCCGACGCGCGCTGAGCGGCCACACCCTCTCCACCGGCACCCTCACCGCCCGCTACGGCCGCTGAGCCGGGACCGCGGCGCCCGGCCACCGGCCGGGTGACCGTACCGCCGTGCCGCCGTTCTCGTGATCGGAGAAGGTCATATGTTCATCGTGTGATCACACTTGTACGACGCATCACCGCCGTCTGCGCTCTCAGCGCCGCCCTGGCCGCCTGCGGCGGCGGCACCGAGGCGTCCCGCACCGGTATGACGGCCCCCGCCACGTCCGCGTCGGCCTCCCCCTCCGCTCCGGCCAGGCCCTCGCCCTCCCGGCCTCCGGCCCTCACCCCGGGACCCGGCGGTCTGACCCCCGTCTTCAGCCACGGCCCCCGCACCAAGGGGAAGACGGTCGCCCTCACCTTCGACGCCGACATGACCGCCGACGAGGGACCGCGCGCGGCGGCGGGCGAGCACTTCGACAACCCGGAACTCATCGCCACCCTGCGCGCACTGAAGGCGCCGGCCACGGTGTTCATGACGGGTCGCTGGGCCGAGCAGTACCCCGACCAGGCCCGCTCCATCGGCAGCGACCCCCTGTTCGAGCTCGCCAACCACTCCTACAGCCACTACGCGTTCACCGCGAACTGCTACGGCCTGCCCAGAGTGCCCGCCAATCGGATGCGGTCGGACGTGGAGGGCGCGTACGCGGCGTTCCGCAAGGCGGGCGTGCCGCACGCGATGCCGTACTTCCGCTTCCCCGGCGGCTGCTACGACCAGCAGTCCCTGCGGGCGCTCAGCGGTCTCGGCGTCACCGCGGTGCAGTGGGACGTGGTGAGCGGAGACGCGTTCGCGACGAACGCGGACGCCGTGGTCCGGCAGGTCCTGGACGGGGTCAGGCCGGGCTCGGTCGTGGTCATGCACTGCACCCGCAGCGCCGCCCCCACCACCGAGCGCGTGGTGCGCGCCGTCGTACCGGAGCTGCGCAAGAGGGGCTACCGCCTGGTGAAGGTCTCCGACCTGATCGGCGCCTCGACCGACCGCGCCTGACGGACCGGCCGGCTCTCGGGGAATCGTCCGCGGGCCGGCGCGCTCCGGCGGCCGGTCACCCGGCTGGCAGACTGGACGCCGTGAGCACCGACGAGAGCACCACCGCCACCGCCCCGCAGGACAGCCCGTTCCGGTCCGAGCCCGGCGCACGCGACCAGGCACGGCAGTTCGTGCTGCCGCTGGTGGTGCGGATCGAGCGGGCCGCTCCCCCGGCCCGTACGGACGCCCTGGAGACCGCGGCCCGAGCGGTCCTGGTGCTGCTCGCCGACGAGCGCTCGGCCGGTGACGGGGAGTGGGCGCGGGCCGTGCGGGACTGGCAGGACGCCCGGATCCGCAAGGTGGTGCGGCGGGCGCGCGGCGCCGAGTGGCGGCGGGCCGAGGCCCTCCCCGGCATCACCGTGACCGGGGGGACCGCGCAGGTGCGGGTCTTTCCGCCCGTGCCGCTGGACGGCTGGCCCAAGGACCTGGCGAGGCTTCAGGTCTCCGGCACCGAGCTGGACGACGCGGAGCCGCCCGCCGCGCCGGACCCGGCCGTCCCGGTGCTGTGGATGAGCCCCGGCCTGGAGATGTCGGCGGGCAAGGCGATGGCCCAGGCGGGTCACGGCGCCCAGCTCGCCTGGTGGGAACTGTCCGAGGAGCAGCGCACGGCCTGGCGGGACGCGGGCTTCCCCCTCACCGTCCGCACCGCGGGCCCCGCCCACTGGCGGGACCTCACCTCCGGCGGACTGCCGGTGGTGCGCGACGCCGGCTTCACGGAGATCGCCCCCGGCTCCTGCACGGTCGTCGCCGACCACCCCGCGCTGCGGCCGGGCCTGATCTAGTGCCGCGACCGTGATGGTTCACCGGCTCGCGACGCCGCCCGGCAAACCCTCCGGTCGCCGAACTGGCTCCCCCGGCGGGCTTAGCTCAAATGTTGCTCTGAAGGTGCGGGCGGCGGGGTTCGGGTCCCGGCGTCAGGGCCATACCCCGGTCACGTGCGCCGTGTGGAGGCGGGCAAGAGGGGGGCGAGAGCACGATGGAGCGGCTGGGGACGGGGATCGGGTGGCGGCCGGAGATCGCGGACGCCGTGGAGGAGATGCCGGGCGTCGACTGGGTCGAGGCCGTCGCCGAGAACGTGTGTCCCGCACACCTTCCCGAGTCACTGCTGCGCCTGCGCCGCCGCGGGGTGACCGTGGTGCCGCACGGGGTCTCGCTCGGCCTCGGCGGGGCCGACCGGCCGGACGAGGGCCGGCTGACCGCCCTCGCCGAGCGGGCGCAGGCGCTCGGCTCGCCGCTGGTGACCGAGCACATCGCGTTCGTGCGCGCGGGCGGCGTACTGACCGCCTCCCCGCGGCTGGAAGCCGGGCATCTGCTGCCCGTGCCGCGCACCCGCGACGCCCTCGACGTGCTGTGCGAGAACGTCCGGATCGCGCAGGAGGCGCTGCCCGTGCCGCTCGCCGTGGAGAACATCGCCGCGCTGCTGGCCTGGCCGGACGAGGAGCTGACGGAGGGCCAGTTCCTGTACGAGCTGGCCGACCGCACGGGTGTGAGGCTGCTGATCGACGTCGCCAATCTGCACACCAACCACGTCAACCGGGGAGAGGACCCGGCCCGGGCGCTGGCCGAACTCCCCCTCGAAGCCCTCGCGTACGTCCATGTGGCGGGCGGCCTCGAACGCGACGGTGTCTGGCACGACAGCCACGCACACCCGGTGCCGCGGCCGGTCCTCGACATCCTGACCGACCTCGCCTCACGCGTCGCCCCGCCGGGGGTCCTGCTGGAGCGCGACGAGAACTTCCCCGAACCGGCTGAGTTGGAGCGGGAGTTGGCGGTCATCGGAACAGCGGTGGAGTCGGGGCGTACGACGGCCCGGCGGGCGGCCGACCCCGCCCCGGCCCCCACTCCAACCCCCGGTCCCGGCCCTGACCCCGACCCCGGCCCCGCCACCGGCCCCGGCCAGGCGCCGGACGCCGGCGGCCGCGGTGCGCCCGGACCGGATCCGCGGGCGGCCGGCGGCACCGGGCCCGCCCGGCAGCGGCTCGCTCTCGCACAGACCTCGCTGCTGTCGGCGCTCGTCGCCGGGACGCCCGCGCCGGAGGGGTTCGACCGGGTGCGCATCGGCGTGCAGGCGCGGTCGCTGGCCGCGAAGCGGGCGGACGTCGTGGCCAAGGTGGCTCCCGAACTGACGGTGTTGCTCGGCGAGGGGTACCGGACCGCGTTCCTCGCGTACGCGCAGAGGCACCCGATGACCGGCGGCTACCGGCAGGACGCCCTGGACTTCGCGGAGTCGCTGCTGCTCGCCGACGGGCCCCGGAACGCGGGCATCCGGCGGGAGTTGCGGGAGTGGTGGCTGGACCGCTCGGGGCCGGCGCCGCGGTCGCGCCGACCGGCGGTACGGGTGGCCCGCGCGGCCCAGCGGGTGCTGCTGCGCCGCTGAGCCCGGCCACGACGCCCTGACCTCGGAAAACAAACGGAACGTCACATACCGGCCACACTCTGTCCGGATGGCGAACAAGGCATGGCGTTTCCCAGGCCTCTGGCATAGAAACGCGTCATGTTCTGGGTCCTTCTCCTGCTCCTGGCCTGGGCCTTCGCGGGCACGGCGTGCCTGCGGCTGTGCCTGGCCGCGGTACGCGCCGCGGCCGTCGACGTGGACGCGGGCCGGGGCCGCGATCTGACGCTCTATGAGGCGGCGTTCCTCTCGGGCGGACCGGCGCGGGTCGCCGATCTGACCCTGGTCTCCATGGCGCGCCAGCGCCGGCTGCTGCTCGCGCACACCGGCTGGGCGACGGTCGTGGATCCCCGCGGGCGGGACGAGATGGAGCGCTCCGTCATAGGGGCGATCGGCCCGGAGGGACAGTCCCGGATCGCGCCGGTGCGCGCGGCCGCGGCCACCGCGGACGCGGTGCGCGGCCTCGCCGACCGGCTCGTCAGCGCCGGTCTCGCCGTGCCGGACGGGGACGGGTCCACGATCGCGGCCGGGGTCCGCCGGGTGCGGACGGCCACGCTGGCCGTGCTCGCCCTGGGCGCGACCGCGCTGCTGCTGCCCGGCCCGACCGGGATGCCCCGCGAGCTGATCGCCCTGTGGTTCGCGCTGCCGCTCACGCTCACCCTGAGCTGCCTGGCCATCGCCCGCTTCGAGGTCCACCCGTACTCGCGTTGGGCGTCCCCGGCCGGACAGCGCCTGCTCGGCGCGCTGAACCGGCGGGTGGACGGCGCCGGTGACGAGCGTACGTATCTGGCGTCCGTGGCCGTACACGGCATCAGCGCGATCGGCGAACCGAACCTGCGTGCGGCCTTCGCCCATCGCGACCAGCCCTCGCCCGACCGTCCCTCGCACGGCGGGCCCCCGCACGGCCGGGCCCTCCGGGACGGGTAGCCCGCGACGCGACCGGCCCGGGCCAGGGCCAACGGGCGTATGGGCCAACGGGCGTGGGGGCGTACGGGCCAACGGGCATACAGACAGCGGTGCGGGCCGGAGCGCGCGCCCGGCACCAGCGCTCGCGCGGGGCGCGACGGGCGCATCGGCGCCGACACCGGCGGGACGGTGCTTGCCCTCCCCACCGGGGCGACGAAACATCCCTTCTGTCGCTGCCGTGCACCGAAGGGATACGCGATGACCGCTGCCGCCGTCTGGACGGCCGCCGGGTCCCTGGTCCTCACCGCCCTCGCCGGCGCCCCGTCCTCGGGCGCCGCGCGCCTTCCCGGCACCGCGGCGGAACTGCGCGGCACCGTCGTGGCAGCGGCGCGCGCCCGCGCGGCCGGAATCGACTTCGGCGCGTGCCCGAAGGCGCGGGACCTGCCCGGCACCCTGGAGTGCGGCACGGTCCCGGTGCCCCTCGACTACGCGCACCCCGACGGCGAGCGGATCCGGCTCTCCGTCAGCCGGGTGCGGGCCACCCACACGGACCCTCGCAACAGCAAGCGCAGAGTGCCCCGTCAGGGCGCCCTGGTGTTCAACCCGGGCGGTCCGGGCGCCGACGGCACCTCCTTCCCGCTCATGGGCCTGCTGCCGGAGTGGAAGCGCGTCGCCGCCGCGTACGACCTCGTCGGCTACGCCCCGCGCGGGGTGGGCCGGTCGGCCCCGCTGTCCTGCCAGGACCCGAAGGGCTTCTTCAAGGCGCCCGCACCCGCGCCGACGCACCCCTCACGGGCGTACAAGGAGCGGCGCGTCACCGAGGCCAAGGCGTACGCGAGCGGCTGCGCCCGGCGCGCGGGCCAGGCGCTGCGGCACTACAACTCCCTCAACAACGCCCGCGACCTGGACGTGCTGCGGGCGGCGCTGGGTGAGGACCGGCTGACGTTCGTGGGCGCCTCGTACGGCACCTACTTCGGCGCGCTGTACGCCACGCTGTTCCCCTCGCACGTACGCCGGATGGTCTTCGACGCGGCGGTGAACCCGGCGCCCGAACGGATCTGGTACCGCAACAACCTGGACCAGTCGGCCGCGTTCGAGGCGCGCTGGGCGGACTTCCGGGAGTGGACGGCCCGGCACGACGACGTGTACGCGCTGGGCCGCACGGCCGGGCAGGTGCAGAGGAGCTACGACAGGGCGCGGGCGCGGCTCGCCGCCGAACCGGCGGGCGGCTCGGTGGGGCCGGGGCAGTTGCAGGGCCTGTTCCTGACGGCCGGGTACTACGACGACCACTGGCCGGGCAGCGCCGAGGCCCTGTCGGCGTATCTGAAGGGCGACCCCGAGCCGCTGGTCGCGCTGGCGGCCCCGCACCGGGAGGGGGCCGCCGAGGCGGAGAACGGCAACGCGGTCTACACGGCCGTGGAGTGCAACGACGCTGCCTGGCCGGCGGACTTCGAGGTCTGGGACCGGGACAACACGCGGCTCGCGCGGGTGGCGCCGTTCGAGACCTGGAGCAATGTGTGGGCGAACCTGCCGTGCGCCTACTGGAAGGCACCCCGGCAGCGGCCCCTGGATGTGCGGACCTGGCCGGGTGAGCTGCCGCCGACGCTGATCCTGGCCGCCGAACGGGACGCGGCCGCGCCGTACGACGGTGCCCTCGAGCTGCGCCGGCGCCTGGCCGGTTCGGTGCTGGTGACCGAGCGGGGCGCGGGCACGCACGGCATCGCGGGCGGGCCGAACGCGTGCGTCAACGCGTATCTGGACGCCTACCTGCTCCAGGGCCGCCTGCCGGTGCGGCAGGCGGCGTGCGCCCCGCGCGCGGAGCCGAGGCCGGACGGCCCGACCTTCCACGAGTCCCGGGCACGCCAACTGCGTGAGGCCCTGAAGAACGCCACCGGCCGGCCCGGCGCCACCCGCTGACCGAGCCGGTCCCGGGGTCCGGCCCCGGGACCGGGCCGGGTGTCAGGCCAGACCCGCCACCAGCTCGGCGATGTCCTTGCGGCGCCCGGTGAAGAACGGGATCTCCTCGCGGACGTGCCGGCGGGCCTCCGAGGCGCGCAGGTGCCGCATGAGGTCGACGATGCGATGCAGCTCGTCGGCCTCGAAGGCGAGGACCCACTCGTAGTCGCCGAGGGAGAAGGACGCGACCGTGTTGGCCCGCACGTCCGGGTAGCCCCGGGCCATCTTGCCGTGGTCGGCGAGCATGCGGCGGCGGTCCTCGTCGGGCAGCAGGTACCAGTCGTAGGAGCGCACGAAGGGATAGACGCTGACGTAGTCGCGCGGCGTCTCGTCGGCGAGGAACGCCGGGATGTGCGAGCGGTTGAACTCGGCGGGACGGTGCAGCGCCATGTTCGACCACACCGGCTCCAGCGCGCGGCCGAGCCTCGTGCGGCGGAAGAGGTTGTACGCCTCCTGGAGCTGGTCGCTGGTCTCGGCGTGCCACCAGATCATGAGGTCGGCGTCGGCGCGCAGGCCCGAGAGGTCGTACGTGCCGCGGATGGTCACGTCCTTGGCGGCGAGCTGGTCGAACAGTTCCTGGACCTCGTCCGCGTAACCCGCGCGGTCCTCGGGAAGCAGGTCCTTCAGCTTGAAGACGGACCACAGCGTGTAGCGGATGACCTCGTTGAGGTCCTTGGCCAGCTTGCCCTTGTTCGGGATCCTGCCGGAGTCGGTGGTAGGAGCGTCGTCACTCATGAGGCTATTCTCCCGCTCCGCCGTGCGGACTCTGCACCGGGTCCGCGGTCAGCTCCCGCACGGCGCGCAGGTCGCCGTCCAGCTGGTCCACGGCCGCGTACGCGCTCGCGACGCACGCGGGGATGCCCACCCCGTCGTACACCGCGCCGCACACCGCCAGACCGGGCAGCTTGCCGATGTGCTCGCGGATGCGGGCCACGCGCGCGTGGTGGCCGACGGGGTACTGGGGCAGGCCGTCGGTCCAGCGGGTGACACGGGTCTCCAGGGGCGCGGCGTCCAGGCCGGTCGCCTCGCGCAGGTCGTGCCGGGAGACCTCGACGAGGTCGGCGTCCTCGCGCTGGAGGATCTCCGTCTCGCCGTACCGCCCCACGGAGGTGCGCAGCACGACCACGTCCGGGTCCTCGTCGGCGATCCAGCCCCACTTCTGGGAGGCGAAGGTGGACGCCTTGATGGTGCGGCCGTCGACGGGGGGCACCAGGAAGCCGCTGCCCTCGGGCAGGGCGGTGCCGGCGCGGCGGTAGGCGAGGGTGATCAGGGCCATGGAGGCGTACTCGACGGCCCGCAGCTCGGCGGCGGCCTCCGGGGACTCGGCACGCAGCAGCCCGGCGGCGGCGGGCGCGGGCACGGCGACGACCACCGCGTCGGCGTGCAGCACGCGGTCACCGGCGGCCACCCGCCAGGACGTACGGTCCTGCCGGCGCAGCTCCGTCACGGGGGTCCCGGTCAGGATCTCACCGCCGCGGGCCCGCACCGACTCCGCGACCGCGACCGGCAGCCGGCCCACACCGCCCTCGATGCCCATGAACACCGGCCCGGTCTGCTGTGCGGCGGCCGCCGCGTCCTGGATCTCGCGGACCCCTTCCAGCAGCGAGTCGTGGGTCTGCGCGGCCCGGAAGAGCTGCGGGACGGCCGAGCGCATCGAGATGCGGTAGGCGTCACCGGCGTAGACCCCGCCGAGCAGGGGCTCGACCAGGCGGTCGACGACCTCGCGGCCCAGGCGTGCGGCCACGTACTCGCCGACCGCCACGTCGTCGCCGACCTCCGTACGGGGCAGCTCGGCGTCGCGCTCGATGCGGGCCAGGCCCCCCTCGGACAGCACGCCGGCCAGCGCGGAGGCGGTGCCGGGCACGCCCATGACGTGTCCCTTGGGCATGGGCCGCAGGGCGCCGCGGGTCCAGAGGGAGGCGCTCGCCGTGGCGGGTGGCTGGAGGTGGCCGGCGAGTCCCGTCTCGCGCGCGAGGGTCACGGCTTCGGGCCGGCGGGCCAGCATCGACTCGGCGCCCAGGTCGACGCGGACGCCCGCGATCTCGCCCGGCAGCAGCTTGCCGCCGACCCGTTCCGCCGCCTCCAGCACGGTCACCCGCGCCCCGCGCTGCAACAGCCGGTGCGCGGCCGCAAGCCCCGCGATCCCGGCCCCGATGACGACGACATGGCCCGTGCCCGTACCCGTTGCGCTCATGAGCCCACTCTCTCAGACCTCTCCGGCGCTCCTCCCGCGCCCCGGTGTCCGCCCCGAGTCATGAACGTGACCGCATCGGAACCGTTTCCGGCCAACGTCTCGCGCCGCCCGGGAGTCGAAGAAGCGTCAGTGGTCACGAGGACCCTCGGGGGTATGCCACATGCGCACACGACGTTCCGTCCGGCCCGCTTCCGCCCTGGCCGGGCTCCTGCTCGCCGCCGCCCTCGCGCTCACCGGGTGCGGCGCGGGCGACAGCGGCGGCGGCAGCACTGCCGACGCCAAGTCCGCCGCGGACGCGGCCGGCGGAGAGGCCCGGAAGGGCGCGCCGGACACCGGCGGCGGCCAGGCCTCCGAGGCGAGGGCCACCACGCCGCCCCGGGTCGCCGCAAGCCACATCATCCGCACCGCCTCGCTCACCGTGCAGGTCAAGGACGTGCCGAAGGCCCTCGACGAGGCCCGCACCACCGTCGAGAACGCCGGGGGCTACATCGGCGACGAGAGCACCAGCCGCGACGAGGACGGCCACGAGCGCACCCGCGTGGTGCTGCGCGTGCCCGCCGACAGGTACGCCGAGGTCCTCGGTGGCCTGGAGGGCACCGGCAAGCTGATCGAGCGCACGGCGAAGGCGCAGGACGTCACCGACCAGGTCGTCGACGTGGACAGCCGCATCAGGTCGCAGCGCGTGAGTGTGGCGCGGGTGCGTGAACTGATGGACCGGGCGACCCAGCTCAGCGACGTGGTCAGCCTGGAGGGTGAGCTGAGCCGCCGCGAGTCCGACCTGGAGTCGCTGCTGGCCCAGCAGGCGTCGCTGAAGGACCGCACGAGCCTGGCCACCATCACCCTGTCCCTGTCCCGGACACCGGCGCCCGAGCCGGCGGTCGCCAAGGATGATCAGCCCGGGTTCATGGACGCGCTGGCGGGCGGCTGGCACGTGTTCGTCACCGTGCTCCGCTGGATCGCCCTGGCCATCGGGGCGATCCTCCCGTTCGCCGCGGCGGCGGCTCTCCTCGCGGCGCTGTGGCTGCGGGTCGTACGGCCCCGGCTGCCCGGGCGCCCCGCCGAAGCGACGCCCACCATGACCGCGCTGGGAGCGGTGCCGGACTCCCGGCGGGCGCCCGCACCCCCGGCCCAGAAGCCCGGCGGCGAACCGGACCCCCAGGACTGAGACGGCCTCAGGACCGGGACGACCTCAGGACCGGGACAACCTCAGGACCGGGACGGCCCGTCCCCGTAGCGTGTTCGCATGGACATGAGCGCTGCGCGGGATGCCCGGGGTACGAAGGAACGCCTTGTCGTGATCGGCGGCGACGCCGCGGGGATGTCCGCGGCGTCGCAGGCACGACGGCTGCGCGGGCCGGACGAGCTGGAGATCGTGGCGTTCGAACGCGGCCACTTCACCTCGTTCTCGGCGTGCGGCATCCCCTACTGGGTGGGCGGCGACGTCGGCGAGCGGGACCTGCTGATCGCCCGTACGCCCGAGGAACACCGCGCGCGGGACATCGACCTGCGGATGCGCACCGAGGTGACGGAGATCGACGTGGCCGCCGGCCGCGTGCGCGCGCGGGACGTGGATTCCGGTACGGAGTCCTGGACGTCGTACGACAAGCTCGTGATCGCGACCGGGGCCCGCCCCGTCCGGCCCGACATGCCCGGCGCCGACGCGCCCGGCGTGCACGGGGTGCAGACCCTCGACGACGGGCAGGCCCTGCTGGACAGCCTGGCACGCGCGCGTGGCCGCCGGGCGGTGGTGATCGGGGCGGGCTACATCGGGGTGGAGATGGCCGAGTCGCTCATCAAGCGCGGCTACGAGGTGACGGTCGTCAACCGCGGCCGGGAGCCGATGTCCACGCTCGACCCCGACATGGGCCGTCTGGTGCACCGGGCCATGTCGGGCCTGGGCATCACCATGGTCGACGACGTCGACGTGACCAAGGTGCTCACCGGCGACGACGGCCGGGTCCGGGCGGTGGCCACCGCGGACGCCGAGTACCCGGCGGACGTGGTCGTGCTGGGCATCGGGGTGCGCCCCGAGACCGCGCTCGCGCGGGCGGCCGGGCTCCCGCTCGGCACGCGCGGCGGGCTGCTCACCGACCGGGCGATGCGGGTGCGCGGCCACGAGAACATCTGGGCGGGCGGCGACTGCGTGGAGGTCCTGGACCTGGTCTCCGGACAACTGCGCCACGTGCCGCTGGGCACTCACGCCAACAAGCACGGCCAGATCATCGGCACCAACGCGGCCGGCGGCTACGCCACCTTCCCGGGTGTGGTCGGCACCGCGGTGAGCAAGGTGTGCGACCTGGAGATCGCGCGCACCGGGTTGCGCGAGAAGGACGCCCGCCGGGTGGGCCTGAAGTTCGAGACGGTCACCATCGAGTCGACCAGCCGCGCGGGCTACTACCCCGGCGCCTCCCCGATGACCGTCAAGATGATCGCCGAACGCCGTACCGGCCGCCTGCTGGGCGTGCAGATCGTCGGCCGTGAGGGCGCGGCGAAGCGGGTCGACATCGCCGCGGTCGCCCTCACGGCCGGTCTGACGGTGGAGCAGATGACGGCCCTGGACCTGGGCTACGCGCCGCCGTTCTCCCCGGTGTGGGATCCGGTGCTGGTGGCGGCCCGGAAGGCCGCGGCGAAGGTCCGCGCCAGCATGGCGTGAGCCCTACGCCGTTCCGTTCAGCCTCGGCAGGGAGGAGACCGAGCCGCTGGACGTCACCGCCGACGCCGTCGCGGCCGGCTGCTCCCCGGCCGGCCGGGCGTGCGTGGCCGTGGTCCGGGTGGAGCGCAGCCGGTGCCCGACTGCCTCGTCCAGCGTCACCGGGCGCTTCATCTGGGACGCCAGCCGGCCGGCCTCCTGGCCGAGCCGGGCGACGTCCTCCCAGGGCAGTCGCACCACCAGGGTGAGCTCGGCCTCGCCGTCGGGCAGCGCGTGCACCGCGGGAGTGACTCGGTCGTTCATCGCCTGTTCCTCACGTCGTCCCCGCGGCCCGCCTTCCCCGGACCGCGGGTGGTTGAGGAGGCATACGTACACGCGGACGGCGGCGTTCACCGGTTCGGCGAGCGCATCTCGGGCAGAACTTCCCCGTGGTCATTCCCGTCCATGATGTGAACCCGGCGCGGCGCACTCCGTGGGTGACGTACGCCCTGATCGCCGCGAACTTCGTCGTGTTCCTGCTCACCCCCGGCATCGCCGGGTCCTTCACGGGCAGCAGCACGCTGGCGCAGTTGTGCCACCTCCAGGCCTTCACGGAGCAGTACGCGCTGGTGCCGAGAGAGTTGATCCACCATCAGTTGCCGTCGCTGGTCCCGACGGGCGTCGTCGGGGTGGGCGTGCACGGCCCGGGCTGCGTGGTGGGGCCGCCCGCCTACGACAAGTCGCCCGTGCTGTCGGTCCTCACGGCGATGTTCCTGCACGGCAGCTGGCTGCACCTGCTGGGCAACATGCTGTTCCTCCTCATCTTCGGCAACAACATCGAGGACCGCATGGGCCATGTGCGGTTCCTGCTGTTCTATGTGGTCTGCGGGTACGCGGCCGCATACGGATTCGCTCTCATGAACTCCCAGTCCGCGACTCCCCTGATCGGCGCCTCGGGAGCCATCGCCGGCGTCCTCGGCGCCTACCTGCTGCTCTACCCGAGGGCACGGGTCTGGGTGCTGGTCCCCTTCCTGATCTTCCTGCCGCTGCGACTGCCGGCCTGGGTGGTCCTGGGCTCCTGGTTCGTGCTCCAGGCGTTCTACTCCTCCGGCCAGGCCGTCGCCGAGGCGGGCACCGTGGCCTACCTGGCCCACGTGGTCGGCTTCATCGTGGGCATGCTGCTCGCCTGGCCCCTCAAGCCGGGCACTCCCCCACCGCCCGAACCGCCCCGCATCCTCTTCGGCCGGCAGACGCGACGGGCCTGGTAGGGCCACACGCCCGAAGCCGGTGCCGTGGCAGGCGACGTTTGGCCTGCGACCGCCTGAGGCGTCAGCTCGTGCCGAGGGGTGCGCCCTCCTCGGCGTCGAGCTGGTGGTCCGCCCAGATGTAGCTTTCGGGAAGCAGGTCCGTGACGGGCACCATCCGGAGGCCATCGTCCGTCCCGACGATGACCTCGAGGGCTGGGAAGTAGTCGAGAAGGACCTGGCGGCAGCGGCCACAAGGGGGCACGACGCCTCGGTCGCGGTCACCCACGGCGACGATGGTGTCCAGGTCGTAGGCCCCCTGGGCAGCAGCGGTGCCGATGAGGACCAGCTCCGCGCAGGGGCCTCCGGTGAAGTGATAGGCGTTCACCGCGGTGACGATCCGGCCGTCCCTGGCGCGGGCCGCAGCCGCCATGGTGTGGTTGTCACCCCGGCAGCGTGTGGCCGCGACGTGCGCCGCTGCCCGGATCAGTTCGTGGTCGACACGGTCGGTCTGTGTGGTCATCTTCTCCGCTTTCTTGCACGGTCGGGCGACGTCGGCTCTGTCTACGACGGAGCCTGGGCGCCGGTCCTGGACGTGGATCCGACGGTGTCACCCATAACGTGCGACTCGGTGTGTTTAGTACGGGTTCTTACGGTCACGCGCATGGAAGGGGATGGAGGACCGGCACGACGAAAGGGCAGTCTCATGACGGAGTTCCTTCCCGCCACCACGACGGACTCCGGCGCGCCCGTGGAGAGTGATGAGCACTCTCTCACCCTGGGCCCGGGCGGGCCGGTCCTGCTGCAGGACGCCTACCTGATCGAGCAGATGGCCCAGTTCAACCGGGAGCGGATTCCCGAGCGCCAGCCGCATGCCAAGGGGAGCGGCGCCTTCGGCCACTTCGAGGTGATCGAGGACGTCAGCGCCTACACCATGGCGGCCGTGTTCCAGCCGGGCACCCGTACCGACCTGGTCATTCGCTTCTCGACGGTCGCCGGCGAGCGGGGCAGCCCCGACACCTGGCGTGACCCTCGCGGCTTCGCGGTGAAGTTCTACACCACCGTGGGCAACTACGACATGGTCGGCAACAACACGCCGGTGTTCTTCATGAAGGACCCGATGAAGTTCCAGCACTTCATCCGCTCCCAGAAGCGCCGCGCGGACAACAACCTGCGCGACCACGACATGCAGTGGGACTTCTGGACGCTCTCGCCGGAGTCCGCGCACCAGGTGACCTGGCTGATGGGAGACCGCGGCATCCCCCGTACCTGGCGCCACATGAACGGCTACACCTCCCACACCTACATGTGGATCAACGCCAGGGGCGAGCGGTTCTGGGTGAAGTACCACTTCAAGACCGACCAGGGGATCGAGTTCTTCACCCAGCACGAGGGCGACCAGATGGCCGCCGTCGACACGGACTACCACATGCGCGATCTCTTCGAGCACATCCGTGACGGCGACTTCCCCAGCTGGACGCTGTACGTGCAGGTCATGCCGTACACGGAGGCCGCGCACTACCGCTTCAACCCGTTCGACCTCACCAAAGTGTGGCCGCACGGTGACTATCCGCTGATCCCGGTCGGCCGGATGACCCTGGACCGCAATCCGACCGACAACCACGCGGAGATCGAGCAGGCGGCGTTCCAGCCCAACAACTTCATCCCCGGGATCGGGCCGAGTCCGGACCGCATGCTGCTGGCCCGGCTGTTCTCCTACGCGGACGCCCACCGGCACCGCATCGGCGCCAACTACCAGCAGCTTCCCGTGAACGCGCCCATCGTCGACGTGCACACCTACTCGAAGGACGGGGCGATGGCGTACCGGAAGACGACGGATCCGGTGTACGCCCCGAACTCCAAGGGCGGTCCCGCCGCCGACCCCGCCCGCTTCGGCCCGCCGCCCAGTTGGGCGGCCGACGGCGAGATCATCCGTACCGCGTACGTCTCCCACGCCGAGGACGACGACTGGGGGCAGCCCGGCACCCTGGTCCGGCAGGTCCTGGACGACGCCGCCCGGGACCGTCTGGTCGACAACGTCGTCGGGCACCTCCTCGACGGGGTCAGCGAGCCGGTCCTGGAACGGGCCTTCACGTACTGGTCGAACATCGACGAGACGATCGGCAAGCGCATTGCCGACGGCGTGCGGTCCAAGGCCGACGAGAAGGACGCCGGCCAGGGACCTGGCCGGCGCTGATCACGCCGGGACGACCTCGCCGACGCCGGCGCAGTTTGGTGGGTCGCGATGGGGTCGTGGCCCCTCAAGCCGGGCGCTCCCCCACCGCCGGAGGAGCCGCGCCGCGTCCTCTTCGGAAGGCCGACGTGTCGGGCCCGGTAGGGGGCGAGTCGGGGAGCAGCAGGCGGAATGTGCAGCCCTCGCCGGGGCGGGTGTCCAGTTCCAGGCGTCCGTCGTGTGCCTCGGCGATGGCGAGGCCGAGGCCGGAACCCGGTTGGGGCCGCGACCCCTGCGGTTCGGCCCGGAAGAAGCGGTCGAAGACACGGGCTGCCTCGTCGGGGTCGAGGCCGGGGCCGTCGTCGGCGACCTCGATGACGCAGAGGGGCGTGCCCGGCGCCGGTGGCGGGCCGGCGCCGGTGCGGTCGGGGCGGTCTGTGCCGTAGCCGTGTTGGCCGGCGTGAGCGGCGCCGACCCTGACGCGGACGCAGGTGTCGTCGGGGGTGTGGGTGCAGGCGTTGGAGAGGAGGTTGCCGAGTACCTGGGCGAGTTGGTGGGGATCGCCGGACGTCTCGACGATGTCGAGACCGCGCTCGTGGCCGCCGGGGTGGGTGAGGAGCGGTTCGAGGGTGATGGTGCGCCGCGAGTGGCGGACGGCGGTGGTGGCGATGGCGTCGGCGGCCAGGGAGAGCAGGTCGACGGGCTCGCGGTGCGGAAGGGGGGTGTCGCCGAGTGTGGCGAGGAGGAAGAGGTCGTCGACGAGGCGGCTCATCCGCTCCGCGTTGTGGTTGATCAGGGTGTGGGCTTCGTGCCGTCGCAGGTCGCTCATCCGGGGTTCGTCGAGGAGGAGTTCGGCGAAGCCCTGGATCGCGGTGAGGGGCGTGCGCAGTTCGTGACCGGCGTCCGCCATGAAGCGGCGCAACTGCTGTTCGGAGGTCTCCGTGCGATGCAGCGCGGTGCGCAGGCGGTCGAGCATCGTGTTCAGTGCCAGGCTGAGCCGGCCGACCTCGGTGTCCGGGTCGGTGACGGGAACGCTGAGTTCCAGGGCGCCCTCGGTGATGCGCTGGGCGGTCCGCTCGACGCGAGTGAGGGGGCGCAGGCCGAGGCGGACGGCGACGTTGCCCAGGATGACGACTCCGCCGGCGACACCGATGCCGAGAACGACGCTGAACCAGAGCAGTTTGGTGGTGGCGCCGTCGACGGTGTCCAGGGGAAGGGCGACGACGGCGTGCATGTCGCCGGGCCCCGAGTGGTCGATCACCCGCCACCCGGATCCGGACGAGTCCTCGGACTCGACCGTCCTCGGCTTCTCCGTGTCCAGGTGCAGGTCGGCCGCCTTCTCGGGCAGGCGCGGGCCGGGGCTGTCGCCGTTTCCCAGGGAGGCGCGCAGCAGGTGTCCGTCCTGGCCGTAGAAGTGGACGCGGTAGTCCGAGGGCAGGGCGTCGTTCCCGCCGGGGGGCCGCAGCGCGCCGTCGCCGCCGATGTCGCGGTAGACGTCGGCCGGGGGACGGAAGTGGGTGAGCCGGTCGTCGACCTGGTCGGTGAGCCAGGAACGCACGACGGTCAGCCCGGCGATCTGGCACAGGACGACGGCGCAGGTCGCCAGAAGGCCGGCGATCAGCACGAGGCGGCTGCGCAGGGAGCGCGGGCGCGGTCGGGCCGGCCACCTCATCGCGCGCCCGTGTTCGTCTCGTCGCGCGGGAGCCGCAGACAGTAGCCGACTCCGCGCACGGTGTGGATCAGCGCGGGCGGGTCGCGGTCGATCTTGCCGCGCAGGTTCTTGACGTAGGTGTCGACGATGCGGGTGTCGCCCGAGAAGTCGTACCGCCACACCTGCTGGAGGATCTCGGTCTTCTCCAGCACGCGTTCGGGGTGGGACAGCAGGCAGGCCAGGAGCCGGAACTCGGTCGGCGACAGCTTCAGGAGCCGGTCGGCGCGCCGTACCTCGTGGGTGCGCTCGTCCAGGGTGAGGTCGGCGTAACGCAGGGGAGGGCGGACGCCGGGGGTGGAGGCGGGGGCGCTGCTGCGGCGCAGGATGGCGCGGATGCGCAGCAGTACCTCCTGGACGTGGAAGGGCTTGGTGACGTAGTCGTCGCCCCCCGAGCTCAGGCCGATGATGCGGTCCTCGACGCCGGTACGGGCGGTGAGGAACAGGACAGGGGTGTAGGCGCCCTGGGCGCGCAGGTCGCGGGTGAGCCGGAAGCCGTCGGTGTCGGGCAGCATGACGTCCAGCACGATCAGATCGGGGCGGCGGCTGCCGGCCTCGAACATGGCTTCCTGCCCGCTGGCCGCGCTCGCCACGATGTAGCCGGCCGCGCTGAGCGCGGAGGTGAGCAGGGTACGGATGCTGGGGTCGTCCTCGACGACCAGGACGGTGTGCCCGGCGGCGGGGGTCCGTGCAGGGGTGTGCTGGTCGATCACGTTCGGGCACCTCGGTGTACGGGAGGACGGAGTCGCTGTGGGGATCCGGGCGGGCCGACCGGCACCCGGGCAACGGCTTGGTGAGAGACCCCGGGATGCCGGTGTTTTCAGCCGGTCACTTGTTTGTCCTTGGCGAGTGCCGCGGCACGGTCGGTGATGGTTTCGCCGAGCTCGGCGACGGCGGTGTCCAGTTCCTTGGAGCCGGCTCCCGCGGAGCGGGCCTGGTCCGCGACGGACTGGAGGTCCTCGGCCGCCGTACCCGACTGGTAGAACTTCTGGTACAGCGCTCGGTAGGCCTTCTTGTAGACGCCGTCGAACGCGTCGGCCTCCAGGAACCTGGTCTTCAGGACATGCTCCATGAAGCCCCCCTGGCCGCCGGGCATGCCCTGGCCCGGATCGCCGCCCTGACCGCCGCCGGCCGCCCCGCCGGGCATTCCTTCAGGCATCCCCTCGGGCATCCCCTCGGGCGTTCCGCCGCCCATGCCGCCTCCCATGCTGACGGAGTCGTCGGGCCCGGCCGTCGCGTCGCCGCTGAAGGTCAGGTTGTAGTCCCAGCCCAGAACGGAGAACTTCCTGGTGTCCAGGTCGTACCACAGCAGGTAGTTCTTGCCGGGGCCGGCCATGTCGTCGAAGTTCAGCAGCAGGTTCTGCGTCGCGAGATAGGTGGCCAGCGAGTCGACGTCCACGTACGTGCCGAGGTCCCGGGCGAACTCCTCGTCCGAGGCCTTGTCGGCCCACTTGATGAGCTTCATCACCGGTTCGAGGTCCCGGCTGCCCTTCTTGTTGAGCTGCTTGAAGGAACTCTCGTAGTCCGTCGGATCGTCACCGCGGTAGGTGAAGCTGCCGCCGGCCTTCGCCTTGTACAGCACGCCGTTGCCGTCGGCGACATCCTCGGCGTAGTCGGTGTCGGGGCTTTCGACCATGAGCCGCGTGACGGTGGGCCGGTTGTTCACCGTCAGCCGGGTGAAGGAGTACCGCTCGGCCTTCTGCCCGCCCCGCCGGGTCAGCGACAACGACAGCGCCTCGTTCACCGGAACCTGGCCGTTGCTGCCGGGACGCAGGGAGATCTCCCGCTCGCCTTGATAGGCACGGCCGTCGACGAACTCGTCGATCTTGACGAGCCAGGGCAGTTCCTCCGGCTTCTTCTCGGACAGGTCGTACTGCATCATCCCGCCCATGCCGCCCGCCCCGCCGGGTGCGCCGGCCGGAGCCCCCTGCGCGGCATCGGGGAAGCCGCGGCCGCCACCGGGCATGCCCTTGCTGCCGCGCAGTGCCATCAGCGTGGAGTTGCCCTTGAGCCGGATCCCGACGTCGTTGAGGCAGACCCCGTCGATGATGAGATCCGCCTCGATGTACTCCTTGCTGCCGTCGTCCCGGAACTCCTTCATCATTTTGTCGAAGTCGGTCTGCTTGTAGGTGAGTTGGATCGAGTGCGACACCGACGTGTCGTACAGGTCCACGGTTCCCCGGACGTTCTGGGTGATGGGGTCCGCCTCGGCCCTCGAGGCGGACGTGACATAGGGGGAGATGCGCGCGTCGCCCAGGAAGAAGACCATCGCGGTGAGGCCGACGCCCAGTGCCGCGGTCGGCTTCCAGTGGTGGCGCAGCCGCACCGGCAGCCGGTCCCGCAGGCGGCGCCGGTGCCGCACCGTGTTGTCCCCGGCCATCACAGATCGGTGGTGTCGTAACCGGTCAGGACCGTGACCCGCTGTCCGGACGTCCGCTCCTGAAGGGCGGTGACCAGGTCGCCGGGCTCGGCGCCCTTCTTCAGCCGCACCGTGTAGAAGATCTCGCTCAGTGCGCCGCCGCGGATCGTCTCGGTGCTCACCAGCTCGAACTCGCTGGTGTACTTGATCAGTACGTCACGGATCTGCGGCGTGCAGTCGTCACCGGCCGGGACCTGGACCTTGACGACCTGGCGCTGCACGTTCAGCGCGAACCAGTTGAACTTGAACATCACGAGGACGACGGCGCAGATCACCACGGCGCCGACCGCGGCCAGCGTGTAGAAGCGGGCACCGCAGGCCATGCCTGTCGCCATGGCGAGGAAGATGAAGCCGACGTCCCTGGTCTCCTTGACCGCGTTCCTGAAACGGACCACGGACAAGGCGCCGACCAGTGAGAACGCGCGCGCCAGGTTCGAGCCGACGACCAGCATGATCAGCGCGACGATCATGCCGACGACGACCAGGGTCTGGACGTAGGACTGGCTGTAGGAGACATTGCGGTGCGTGTACCGGTACACGTAACCGATCAGCGTGGACAGGACGAACGACAGCACCATCGCCGCCACGACGTCGGTCACGCTGAACGTGCCGCTGAGTTCCTGCAGATCGAAGTTCACTTTGCTCCTGCCTTCATCGGCGCGTCCTGCGCCGGCCGCTGCCGGGGCGGCTGTGCTTCAGTGGGGGTGGGTGGCGGGCAGTCCGCCTCGTTGACGTGGAAGACCGAGCGGGGGGCCAGGCCGAAGGCCTCGATGGACTGCACGTACTTCGAGATCCGTACGAGGTTGAGGTCGCGGCGCGCGGTCAGGTCCGTGATCCAGTGCGGGGTGCGCTCGTTGACCTTGATCTCCATGACCGACAGGTGCGGCGGGATCGTGAACCGGTTCTGGGGCGTCTCGATGCCGAAATGGAAGTCCCGGTCCCGGCCGCGGACACGGCGGTCGAAGGTGACGCGCAGACCGGTGTCCGCGTCCCGGCCCACCAAGGCCTCACGCTGGTAGCCGGTGACCGCGGTGGGTTGAAGGTTGAGCCGCACGACGAGTTCGAGGACCTCCTGGATGAAGGCGCTCTCCTTCGCCGAGTGGGGCACCATCTCCCGGCCGTCGCACAACTGCCGCGCCGCACCGTAGGAAAGGGTGATGCGGCGCTTCTGCGTGACCCGGTTGACGCGCTGCTTGATCTCCACGCACACCGGCGACTCGTCGGTGATCCCGTCGAGGTCGCCGTAGTGGCGGATGCGCAGCTTGCGGCGGAACTTCAGTCCCTCGATCTTCTCCCAGTAGAAGCGCAGCTGAGGAGTGTCGTAGTACAGGCTCCACACACCGTAGCCGCCGACCGGGCTGTGCAGGTCCCGGTCCATCCGCTCGGCCAGTTCGTCCCGGATATCCGCCGCCTGCTCCACAGGGACCAGGTACTTCAGCTCGAACCGGTTGAACGCGTGCAGCCGACTCGCCACGTGCAGCGGTTCGTCGTGCGTACCTTCCCCGCCCTCGCCGGGCCGGACCTGATCGGCCCGGCCGTCGCGCGCCGCGGTTGCCTTCGACAGGAACACCATGCGCCTCCGTGCTCATACGTTGCGGACCGACCGACCCCGCACACGCAACCAGTGGCACATGATGGGCTCATGAGAATCCCGGGTTGATTCCAGCAGTCCTCACGATGGCCAGAAAGCGAACACGAGGAATCGGTGGCGCGGTTACGGGCGCGTTCACCGGCCGCACTCCGGTACATCGGTGTCCTGGGCGAGGCTGTGCCGCGATCATGGACCGGACACCGGCACGCAACCGATGAGGTACCGCCCGCCATGCCTGTCCCTGCAGAGCCGACGGTCCTCCACCCGATGCCCGGGCAACCGCGGGTGCTGCTCCGGCCGCTGGTGAAGTCCCCGCTGATCGAGGTCGGGGAGTACTCCTCCTACTCCTACGACGACCCGGACGACCCGACCGCGTTCGAGACCCGCAACGTGCTCCACCACTGCGGCCCCGAGAAGCTGATCATCGGCAAGTTCTGCGCGCTGGGCACGGGAGTGCGGTTCATCATGAACGGCGCCAACCACCGCATGGACGGCCCCTCGACCTTCCCCTTCCCCACCATGGGAGGCTCGTGGCCGGAGCACTTCGACCTGCTCACCGGCCTGCCGAACCGAGGGGACACCGTCGTCGGCAACGACGTCCGGCTCGGCCATGGGACGACGGTGATGCCCGGCGTACGGATCGGACACGGCGCGATCATCGCCACCGGCGCCGTGGTCACCTCCGACGTACCCGACTACGGCATCGCCGGGGGCAACCCGGCCCGCCTCGTCCGCACCCGCTACGACGACCGGGACATCGCCCGGCTGCCGTCGGTGGCCCGGTGGGACTGGCCCGCGGAGCACACCACCGAGCATGCGCGGACGATCATGTCGGGCAGCATCGCCGATCTCGAAGCCGACGCCCCGGACGCCCCGCACAGGTGACGCGCACACGGCGAGGCCCGCGCCGAGGACCGTGCCCCGGCGCGGGCCTCGGCGGTCAGAGGTCCAGCACCAGCCGGGGGCAGCGGGCGCGGCCGACGCAGATCATCATCGTGTCGTTGGCGGCGCGTTCCTCCTGCGACAGGAGGCTGTCCCGGTGGTCGGGCACGCCCTCGACGACCTTGGTCTCGCAGGTGCCGCAGATGCCCTCCCGGCAGGAGTTCGAGGCGTCGATCCCCTCGTCCTCCAGCGCTTCGAGGATCGTCCTGCCGGCGGGCACGGTGACGCTGCGGCCGGAGCGCTGGAGCACCACCTCGAACTCCCCGTCGGCGTCCGCGGCGCCGGGCTCCCGGGGCGCCGCGGCGAACCGCTCGGTGTGCAGGGCGCCGGGAGGCCACGGGGCACAGAGCCGCTCGACGGCGGCGAGCAACGGCTCGGGGCCGCAGCAGTAGACCGCCGTCCCCCCCCGCGGCACACCCAGGAAGGGCTCCAGGTCGAGCAGGCCGAACTCGTCCTGCGGGCGCACCAGCACCCGGTCGCCGTAGCGGGCCAACCGCGGCAGGAACGCCATGCTCTCTCGCGTCCGCCCGCCGTACAGCAGCGTCCAGCGGGCGCCGGCGGCGGCGGCCCGGTCCAGCATCGGCAGCAGCGGGGTGATCCCGATGCCTCCCGCCACGAACAGGTACTCGGGGACGTCGATCAGCGGGAACCGGTTGCGCGGCCCGGTCACCTCGACCTCCTGACCGGGGCGCAGGGTGTCGTGCACGGCCCGGGAGCCGCCGCGGGACGCCGGTTCCCTGAGCACGGAGACCCGCCAGACGGACCGGTCCGCGGGCGATCCGTTGAGCGAGTACTGCCGGGTGAGGGAGCCGGGCAGGCACAGGTCCAGGTGCGCTCCCGGCTCCCACGCCGGCAGGTCGCCGCCGTCGGGCCGCCGCAGGTGCACCGAGACCACCCCTTCGGACTCCCAGATCAGGGCGGACACACGCAGCCGCAGCCGCCGCTCCCCGTCCGCGACGGGTGCCGCCGCCATCAGGGCACCCAGCTCAGGGTGCGGCCCCGGGCGGAGCCGAGGCGGACCACGGCGACCCGGGTGTCCAAGCCGTCCGAGGTGCCTGGGCCGTCCGGGTGCCGGACGTCCACGTGCAGGGGGTCGTCTCCCGCCAGCACCATCGCGTCCGCGTCCGCCAGCAGGTGCCGTTCCTCCACCAGCAGCCGTCCTCCGGTGGACACCAGGACCAGCACATCGTCCTCGGCGCGGTCCACGGTCGTCCCGGCGCCGGGGTCGAGTACCTCCACACGGGCACGGACCGCCGCGGGGTCGGCCGCGACCTCCAGCAGCGCCCCGTCCGGCAGGGCTTCGGTGATCCGCGACGCTCCGGGCAGCGGGGCGGTGCTGGGGCCGTGTCCTTCGGCGAGCAGCCGCACCTGCCACTGCCAGGGCTCACGGCGGGGCGTGTCCGGTGCGGCCGCGACCTCCCGGCAGCCGCCGTCCACCTGCCGGTGGGCGTTGGCGCGGAGCAGGAGCCTCATCGGTCGTCCTCCTTCGTCGTCACTCGGGGAACTCGAGGGGATTTCTCACTCGAGGGCGTTTCTCAAGGGTGGGTGCCGGAGGCGCTCAGCGCACGGCGGCCAGGAAGGCTTTGGTCCGTTCGTGCCGAGGTGCGGTGATGACCTGCCGGGCGGGTCCGGTCTCGACGACCTGGCCGCCGTCGAAGAAGACCACCCGGTCGGCGACCTCGCGGGCGAAGCCCATCTCGTGGGTGACCACGATCATGGTCATGCCGGACGCGGCCAGGTCCCGCATCACCCTGAGCACGTCGCCGACGAGTTCGGGGTCCAGGGCGGACGTCGGCTCGTCGAACAGCATCAGCTTGGGCCGCATGCACAGCGCCCTGGCGATGGCCACGCGCTGCTGCTGCCCGCCGGAGAGGTGGCGCGGGTAGGCCTGGGCCTTGTCCTTGAGTCCCACCTGGTCGAGCAGGTCCAGCGCCCGCTCGGTGACGACCGCCTTGGGCTCCTTCAGCGCGCGCCGGGGCGCCTCGACGAGGTTCTCCAGCACGGTCATGTGGGGAAAGAGGTTGAAGTGCTGGAACACCATGCCGATCCCGGTGCGCCGGCGGCAGATCTCCTTGTCGCCCAGTTCGTGCAGCCTGGTCCCGCGCTGCTCGTAGCCCATCACCTCGCCGTCCACCCACATCCGGCCGCCGTCGACGGTCTCCAGATGGTTGATGCAGCGCAGGAAGGTGCTCTTGCCCGAGCCGGACGGGCCGATGAGGCAGACCACCTCGCCCCGCCGGACCTCCAGGTCGACTCCCTTGAGGACCTCCAGCCGCCCGAAGTGTTTGCGGACCTTCTCGGCCCGGACCATCGGGGCCGGTTCCGCGGTGGCACTGCCGGTGGTCATGACTGCCTCCCGGTGGCGATCGGCGCGTGGGTGCTGAGCATCTGCCTCAGCCGCTGGAGCGGGGTGGGCGGCAGCGTGCGGTTGCCGCGCGCGAACCGGCGCTCGACGTAGAACTGCCCGATGGTGAGGACGCTGGTGACGACCATGTACCAGATGCTGGCGACGATGAGCAGCGGGATGGTCTGGAAGTTGCGCGAGTACAGGATCTGCGCGGAGTAGAGCAGGTCGGGCACGGCGAGCACGCTCACCAGGGCGGTGGTCTTGAGCATGCCGATGGTCTCGTTGCCGGTCGGCGGGATGATCACCCGCATGGCCTGGGGCAGGATCACCCGGCGCATGGTCTGCATCCGGGTCAGGCCCAGCGCTCCGGCGGCCTCGGCCTGGCCGTGGTCGACGGACAGGATGCCGGCCCGGACGATCTCCGACATGTAGGCGGCCTCGTTCAGGCCGAGGCCGAGGATGGCCGCGACCAGCGGGGTGATCAGCCGGTTGGCGTCCAGGGACAGGCCCGGGATGCCGAAGGTCAGCGTGGGGTAGAGCGCCGCCAGGTTGTACCAGAACAGCAGTTGCACCAGCACGGGCGTACCGCGGAAGAACGACACGTACAGGAACGCCGCGGAGCGCACGACGGGGTTGACCGACAGGCGCATCACCGCCAGGACGATGCCCAGTACGACGCCGAGGACCATGCAGATCGCGGTGAGTTCCAGTGTGACGGCCAGTCCGCGGCCGATGGACACGTCCCGCAGGTAGGTGTTGACGACGTCCCAGCCGAAGCGGGGGTTGGTGAACACCGACCGCAGCGTCGCCGCGCCGATCAGCAGCAGTGCGACCGCCGTGAGCCAGCGGGCGGGGTGCCGTTTGGGGACGACGGTCGGCTCGGCGTCCGGTGTCTTCGCCTCGGTCTCCCGGGCGAGCGGGGTGGGCGGGGCGCTCATGTCAGCTCCCGGACTTCAGGTGCAGGCCGGCGGGAATGTCCCACTTCTTCATGAGCGACTCCATGGTGCCGTCGGACAGGAGGGCCTTCATGGCCGCGTCCAGGGCCGGCTTGAGCGCGGAGCCCTTGGGCACCGCGATGGCGATGGGGGACGGCTCGTAGTCGGCGCCGGGTGCGAGCTCGAACTTGCCGTTGGACGCCTTGGCCTGGAGCGCGAGGGAGACCGAGTCGGCCATCACCGCGTCGACCCGGCCGCTGACGACGGCGAGGTTGGCGCCGTCCTGGGAGGGGAAGAGCTCGGCCTTCACCGGGGCCTTGCCCGCGCCGGTGCACTGCTGGGAGATCGCGGGCAGCTGGTTGAGGCCCTGGAGGCTGCCCTTCTGGGCCGAGATGGTGTGCCCGCACAGCGACATCGGTTCCATCTCGAGGCCCAGCGGGTTGCCCGCCTTGACCGCGATGCCGGAGCCGCCGTTCAGGTAGGCCACGAAGTCGACGGTCTTCGCCCGCTCGGGGGTGCTGGAGAAGGCGGAGGCGCCGATGTCGAACTTGCGGGCGGCGAGGCCGGGCAGGATGCCGTCGAATCCGGCGTTGACGTGCGTGACCTTCAGGCCCAGCCGGGCGCCGAGGGCGTCCGTCATGTCGACGTCGAAGCCGATCATCGTCTTGTTGTCGGTGTCGAAGTACTCGAACGGCCGGTAGGACGCGTCGCTCGCCACCGCGAGCACGCCCTTGGACTTGACGTCGGCGGGGAGCAGCGCGGCGGCCGCGGCGTCCACCGCCGCCGTGCCGGCACCACCGCCGGACGCCGCCGCGGACGGCCCCGGACCGGCGGAACCGCCTTCGGCCGATGCGTTGGTACAGCCGGCGAGAGCCAGCGCGACGACTGCCGCGAGGAGGGGAAGACGTATCGGATGGCGCACGGGATCGTCCTTCTTGAGGGAGGGCAGGACAGGGGTGGGTGGTGCGTCAGTGGGAAGGGTCGGAGCGGCGGCCCCGGACGGTCAGCAGGCGGCCGGAACGGCGGTGTCGGGGCGGTCGGCGGCCAGGTGGTAGAGGGCGTCGCCGAGGTCCACCAGCGGTGGCCGCCGGACGACGGCGACGATGCCCGTGCGGTGTGCGAGGACGGGGACGGAGGGCCGCGCGAGTTCCTCGACGGGGTGGACCCGGCCGATCGGATCGCCCTCCTCGACCTGCTGGCCGATGCGGGCGATGGGCTCGAAGAGCCCCCGTGCGGGGGTGTACACGGCGCCGTCGGCGAGCAGGTCGATCCAGCGGGTCGGCGGGGCGGGCGGGGTGTCCGGCTCCGCCGGAAGGATTCCGGCTCCGGCCAGCACTCGGCGCAGTCCGTGGACCGCGTCGGACACGAAGGCGGGATTGACCTCACCGCCGCCGCCGAGCTCGGTGGAGATCATCGCGACCCCGGCGTCGTCGGCGGCGGTGGAGAACGAACCAGGTTCGAACCGCGCGGGCACGACCATCGTCCAGGGCAGCCCCATCTGCTCCGTCAGCCGCCGCTTCGCCTGCCACGCCTCGGGGGTCGGGCCGTCGTAGACGAAGACCGACGGGAGGTAGTGGCTGCTCGATCCGCCGGAGTGCAGGTCCATCACCAGGTCGGCGTGCGGCAGCAGTTCGCCGGCCAGGGCGTGGGCGACCTGGTCGGTGGGGCCGCCCTTGTCGTTCCCGGGGTAGCTGCGGTTGAGGTTCCCGCCGTCGAGCGGGGAGACCCGGGACGCGGTACGGACCGCGGGCAGGTTCAGCGCCGGCAGGACGATGAGCCGGCCGGTCAGCCGCTCGGGATCGGTCTCGCGCAGCAGGCGGTGCAGAACCACCTGCCCCTCGTACTCGTCGCCATGCGTACCGGCGACGAGCAGGGCCGTCGGGCCCGGCGCGCCGGAGAGCACCGCGACCGGGACCGGGACGACGCCGTTGTCGTGCCGGTTGTCCGAGTGGGTGAGGTGGATGGCACCGATCCGGCGCCCCGGCGCGTCGAGGTCGATGCCGTGCAGCCGCGTCACGGCCCTCAGCCCTTCGCGGTCTGATCGGCGGCCTGCTCGGCGGCGAGCAGCCGGCCCAGGATCCGGCGGGCCTTGGCGACGCCGGCGTCCTGCCCGATGAGCACGTCGTGCTCGCCGTCGGGGCGCTCCCGCATCCCGGTCTCCTGCTCGCGCAGCGCGTCGGCGTCCTCGCGCAGCACGGTCTCGAGGCCGACCTCCAGTTCCTTGGTGGCCCACTCGGCGTCGACCGCGAAGTTGCGGCTGAAGGCGTAGTAGTACCAGGTGGTCCGCTCGTCGACCGGGGTGATCCCGTTGAGCACCTTGATGAGGTGACCCTCCTCGCGCGGGCGCCCCTGGGCGGTGATGCCGGAGTGCAGCACGTGGTAGCTCGGGATGTGGAACTCGGTGGCGTGGAACCGGTCGTACAGGCCCTCGGTGCCCATGGTCCGCGCGTACAGCGGCGGCGCCTCGACACCGGGCATGAAGCGGTCCACGGTCACGACGGTGCCGTCCACCTCGACGGTGATGCCGTACTCGGGGATGTAGTCGTCACCGACGGTCGTCTTGTGCAGGAACGTTTCGTGGGTGAGGTCGAGCAGGTTGTCGTGGATGAGGTCGTGGCGGCACTCGAAGAGCATCGTGTGGGTGACCGTCGCCCACGCGGGGTCGTTCATCCAGTGCGTGTCGGGGACCAGGCTCTCGTCGGCGAGGTCCTCGTCACCGGTCCACATCCAGATCCAGCCGTCCTTCTCCACGACCGGGTAGCGGCGCACGCGGGCCCGGGCGGGGATGGCGGCCTGGGCGGGGACGCGGGTGCACACGCCGTCGGGCCCGTAGGCGAAACCGTGGTACCCGCACTCGACGGAGTCCCCCACGGTGCGGCCGGCGGACAGCGGGTAGGCGCGGTGGGCGCAGCGGTCGGCGAGAGCCACGGCCGCGCCGTCCTGGGTGCGGTACAGCACGAGGGGTTGCTTGCAGACGACCCGGCGTACGGGCTTGCGGGTGACTTCGGTGGACCAGGCAACGACATACCAGGTGTTCAGAACGAACACGGCCAGACCTCCTCTGGATGCAGTGCGCACACCGTATACAGTGAGTTCAGGGAAGACAACGGTCCGCGCGAGGTGGAATTCTTCGGCGGAACGGAACCGAAATCCCGGTCCGGAACGGCGCTCAGGACGGAGACACAGAGGTGGAGCCTTTGCGGAGCGACCCCAGGGACACCCGGCCGTTGGGGGTCCGGGTGTACGAACAACTCCGCGACGAGATCGTCTCGGGCGACCTGGAAGCCGACGCCACCCTGGTGCAGGAGCAGGTGGCGGAGCGGCTCGGCGTGTCCCGCACCCCGGTACGGGACGCGCTGAACCGCCTCGCCCACGAGGGACTGGTCACCTGGCTTCCCGGCAGCGGATACATCGTCAACGCCCTGCAGCCCAAGGACATCGCCGAGGTCTACCAGGTGCGGCAGTCCCTGGAGACGCTGGCCCTGCGGCTGGCCTGCGGCCGGCACGACCGGGCCCGGCTGGCCCGGCTGGCGGCGGTGATCGAGGAGATGGCGGCCACGGATCCGGCCGACGCGGCGGCGCAGTTCGAACTCAACCGGTCCTTCCACCGGCTGCTGATCGAGCCCTGCGACAACGCACTGCTCCTGCGGATGACCGACACCCTCTGGGACCACCCGGTCAACCGGCGCATCACCCGCTCCTACGTCCACGAGGCGGGCAACGTCCCGCTCATGGTGAGCGAGCACCGCGCCATCCTGGAGGCCGCCCGCACGGCGGACGAGGAGCTCCTGGTCCGCCTGGCGACCGAGCACATGTACACCGGCTACCGCGAGACCCTGCCCGCCGACAGCGGCCTCGACCTGGTGCCGCGGCCGGAGTCGGAGGAGCCTGGCTGAGGACGGGCCGCCTCACGCGGAGGGCAGGTCGAGTTCGGCGCGGACGGCCTTGCCGGGCAGGGCCACTCCCCGGGACACGCGGTCCAGCACCTCCCACCGGTCGGCGAGCGCGTCGACGAGGAACAGGCCCCGGCCGGTCTCGTCGAGCGGCGCCGGGGCCGTGGCCTCTTCGCGCGCGGGCGGCCGGCGGTCACCGCGGGTGTCGGACACCTCGATGCGCAGCAGGAGGCCCGGGGTGTGCGTCAGGCGCAGTTCGAAGTCGCGGCCCGGTACGCGGCCGTGGGTCACGGCGTTGGCGGCCAGCTCGCCGACGATCGTGGCGGCGGCGTCCGAGAGCGGGGTGCCGTGCGGGACGCCCCAGGTGTGCAGCTGGACGAGGGCGAGGTGCCGGACGAGGCGGGCGCCGAGCGGGGTGGAGCTGGGCGAACTGGTCTGCTTCTCCAAACACACGGTGGCATCGGTGGAGTTGGGCCGCCGCATGCCGGACCCGGTCTTCGTGGAGCGGACGGAGTCGGCCCTGGGCAACACGGGCGCGCTGCGGAAGGCCGCGAGCCATTTGACTCGGCAGCCGGGACTGGCGGCGTGGTTCCGGCAGTGGGCGCGGCTGGAGGCGATGGCGATCAGCCTGTGCACGTACGAATGCCGGGTCGTGCCGGGCCTGTTGCAGACGGAGGCGTATGCGCGGGCGGTGTCATTGAGTGTGCCGCCGATTCCCGACGAGGAGGAGCTCAACGAGCGGATCGCGGCCCGGATGCAACGACAGGAGTTCCTGTCGACGCAACGGAAGCCGCCGTGTGCGTTCAGCTTCATCGTCGAGGAGTCAGTGCTGCGGAGGGGCACGGGTGGTACCGAGGTCATGCGGGAGCAACTGGACCGCCTGCTGGACGTCGAGCCACGCTGGAACGTTGAGATGCAGGTCATGCCGTTGTGGCAGCCCGTGCACGCGGGGCTGGACGGACCGATTCGGCTACTGGAGACGCCGGAAAATCAGTGGTTCAGCTACTCGGAGGGACAACAGAGCGGACGTCTCATCTCGGACCGGAAAGAGATCAGCCTCCTGCACCAGCGGTATGCGAAACTGCGTTCGCAGGCTCTCACCCCCGCAGACTCCCGGAGCCTGGTGGAGCGCATGCGAGGAGCGCTATGAGCAGCACGTCAGAACTGATCTGGTTCAAGAGCAGCTACAGCGGCTCGCAGGGAGACGACTGCGTGGAAGTCGCCGTCTCCTGGCAGGAATCAGCTCGCGTCGAGGCCGTCCGCGTCCGCGACTCCAAGAACAAGCAAGGCCCCCAAATCGCCCTCTCCCCCACCGCGTGGAACGGCTTCGTCTCGTACGCCCCCCAGCCCTGACGCCTTACGGCAAAGCACCCCGCTCCGGTCGACTCCGGTGCGGGGCGCTTGCTTTCGTTCGCCTGCCCTGGCCTGCGTATCCGGAACACTCCCGCGAGTGCGGGGAGCAGTGTCTGGTCGGCCACCGGGGGCTCCTCGAGGCGTTGTACCGGCACCGACAACCCGCCCGGACATGGCTCATGGGACGGCTGGCGGACACTGGGGCGTCATGCCGGCCGTGAGCGCCCGTGCGCCCCCGAAGGCCCTCTCCCGGCCGCCGTGGGCGCGGCGCACTGTCGACTGCATGGGGGAAACCTGGGAAGCGTGTGTGGGCCGCGGGGACGGCACGGACTGCCCGAACGGGGAGACCTTCGAGGCGGGAACGGACGAGCCCCGGTGCGAGGAGTGCCAGCACCACTGGGAACTGGACGAAACGGAGCGGGGCCGCCGCCTGCGGGAGGACGTCGGGCCGACCCGGCCGATGGGGGACCCGGGCGAGGCCGGGCAAGGAACCGCGGCGTAGAGCGCCGGCACCCCGGACCGAAGGCCGCGGGGCGCTCGGGGACGTCCGCCCTACCCGACCGGACACCGCTGATCCCGAAGCCGCTGCACCGCCCGGCCACAACGGCACTGTCCTCCATATGCCGCCACAACGGCAGCCAACCGTCGGAATCACGCTCGTGCTTGGCCCACACCTACGTGGACACCAACGTCACCGGCACGCTCAACGTGCTGGAGGCGGTGCGTGCCCTGGGCACGCCCCGGCTGGTGCACACCTCCACGAGCGAGACGTGCGGCACCGCCCAGACCGTGCCGATCTCCGAGGACCACCCCATCAACACCCAGTCGCCGTAAGCCGCTTCGAAGGCGGGCGCCGACCGGCTCGCCGACAGCTACTACGCGAGCTTCGCCACCCCCGTGGTGACACTGCGGCCGTTCAACACCTTCGGACCACGCCAGTCGATGCTGCGCGAGGCGGCCCCGGCCGCCCGCCTGGTACACCTCGGCTCGGCCGCCGAGTACGGTCCGGGACGGCCGGGAACGAAGGCGGCGGAGTCGGCCGCCACCTGCCCGCTCGGCCCGTACGGCGCCACCAAACTCGCGGGCACGGTCGCGGTGACCGCCTGCGGTCTGGACGCGGTGGTGCTGCGTGTCGGCAACCCGGTGGGTCCGGGGGCACCGGTCACCGGACTGCCCGGCCGGATCACCGCGCTGCTGCGCGCGGCCGGTCCGGACCCGGACGCGGTGCTGCGGCTCGGCGACCTGTCCGCCCACCGCGACTTCGTGGACGTACGCGATGTGGCCCGCGCGGTGGAGCTGGCGGTCACGGCCGGCGGTCCGCTGCCTTCGGTGCTCAACATCGGCGGCGGCGAGGCCGTCCGTGTCCGCCGTCTGGTACGGGAGCTGGCCGGGCGGGCCGGATTCCGGGGCCGTATCGAGGAGGACGGGGGCGGCTCCGCGCGCTCGGCGCGGGTGTCCTGGCAGTGCTCCGACATCGGCGCGGCCGCCCTCGCCCTGGGCTGGCGGCCGTCGCACACCTTCGACGAGTCGCTGGCCGCGCTGTGGACGGCCGCCGAGCCGGCGTCCCGCGCGCCGGGAGCCGAGGTCGTCCCGTGAGCCTGCTGGTTCCGCTGTACGTGCACCCGGCCGAGGATCCGGGTGCCTGGCACCGGCTGATCAGGTCGGCGGCCCGCACGTACGCGGTCGTGCTGAATCCGGCCGGCGGGCCGGGCGCGGGCCCCGACCCGGCGTTCACGGCGGTGGCCGAGGCGCTGCGGGCGGCCGGTGCCCGGCTGCTCGGCTACGTGGACACCGACTACGGAACGCGCGACGCGGCCGAGGTCGCCGACGAGGTGCGCAGGCACCGCGAGTGGTACGCGGCCGACGGCTGCTTCCTGGACCGCGTGACGGCGGCGCCGGACGGGCTGCCGGCCTGCCGGAAGCTGGTCCGGTCGGCCCGCCGGCTCGGCGCCGGGACGGTGGTGCTGAACCCGGGCGTCCATCCGGCGCCCGGCTATGCCCGCATCGCCGATCTGACGGTCACCTTCGAGGGTCACTGGTCGACGTACGTGTCGGCCTTCAGCCGCCCGTCCTGGGCGGCCCGGCAGCCGGCCGAGCGGTTCTGCCACCTCGTCTACGGGGTGCCCGAGGCGCTCGTGCCGCTCGCGGTGCTGACCGCGTGCGCCCGCGGTGCGGCGGTGTGCGGGCCGGTGGCGGGAGAACAGCCCAACCCCTGGGCCGGGTTGACCCCGGCACTGACCGGGACGGAGCGATGAGGATCAGGACACTGACGTGCGCGGCGGCGCTGACCGCGCTGGCCGCCTCCCTGCTGACGGGGTGCTCGGGCGCCGACCGGGACGAGGGCGGAGCCCCACGGCCCGGTCCGACCAGAACGGCACCGGGCAGCCCTGGCCATCCGCCGAACCCGGAGGCGACGCGCTCTCCCACGACAGCCACCACGGAGCCGGAGAGAACGCGCCCTCCCACGACGGCCGGGGCGACCCCCGGCACGCCTCGAAAGGTCCTGTGGCGGCCGCGCCCCGGACTGGCCTGGCAGTGGCAGCTCAACGGCAGGGCCGATCCCTCGGTCGACGTGCCCGTCTACGACATCGACGGCTTCGAGAACTCCGCGGCGGACGTGGCCCGTCTGCACCGGGCCGGCCGCAAGGTGATCTGCTACGTCAACGTCGGCGCCTGGGAGGATTTCCGGCCCGACAAGGACGCCTTCCCGCGCTCGGTGCTCGGCGCGACCAACGGGTGGGACGGCGAGCGCTGGCTCGACATCCGCCGCCTCTCCGTCCTGCGCCCGATCATGGAGCGGCGGTTCGACATGTGCCGGGACAAGGGCTTCGACGCGGTGGAACCCGACCTGCTGGAGGCTTACTCCAACCGGACCGGCTTCCCGCTCACCGCGCGCGACCAGCTCCGCTACAACCGCATGATCGCCGAAGTCGCCCACGAGCGCGGCCTGTCGGTGGGTCTCAAGAACGACCTCCCGCAGATTCCGCAGCTCGTGGGCGACTTCGACTTCGCCGTCAACGAGGAGTGCGCGCAGTACCGGGAATGCGAGCGGCTCACCCCGTTCGTGAAGGCCGGCAAGGCCGTCTTCCATGTGGAGTACGCGGTGCCCGCCGACGGCTTCTGTCCGCTCTCGCGCAGGCTGGGCCTGTCGTCCATGCGGAAGAAGCTGGAGCTGGGGGTGTGGCGCGAGCCCTGCTGAGCCGGTTCGTCGAGGGCCCGCGGCCTCCAGGTCAGACCGTTTCGGGGGTCCTGGTCTCCTCGGTGAAGTCGATCTCCGGCGGCGGGGTCCGGAACAGGCGGGTGAGGTAGGCGAGGTAGAGCACGCCCACGGCGAGCCAGATCAGGCCCAGGGTGATGGCCTTGCCGTCGAGGCGGGTCAGCAGCCAGATGTCGACCGCCGCGCCGATCGCCGGGAAGGCGACGTAGGTGAGCGGGTTCAGTCTGCTGCCCGCGCGGCGCTCGCGCAGGAAGGTGGCGATCACGCTGAGGTTCACCGAGGTGAAGGCGGTGAACGCGCCGAAGTTGATGAACGACGTGGAGGTCGCCACGTTGAGTCGCAGCGCGATGAGCCCGATGACCCCCGTCAGCACGATGTTGACGGCCGGGGTGCGGAACCGGGGGTGGACGAACCCGAAGAAGCGGCGGGGCAGCACACCGTCCCGGCCCATCGCGAACAGCAGGCGGGAGGCGCTGGCCTGGGCGGCGATGCCCGAGGCGAACTGAGCGACCACCAGACCGGCCAGGAAGATCGAGGAGAACAGGCTCCCGGCGATCGTCCTGGCGATCTCGAAGGCGGCCGAGTCCGGGTCGGCGAAGGTGCTCCCCGGGTGGACGAGCTGGGTCGTGTACGCGAGCAGGACGAAGATTCCGCCGCCGATCAGGGCGATGAGGATGATCGCGCGGGGGATGGTGCGCCGCGGCTCGACGGTCTCCTCGGTGAGGGTGGTGACGGCGTCGAAGCCGAGGAAGGAGTACGCGGCGATGGCCGCTCCGGCCGAGACGCCGACCAGGGTGCTGTTGTCGTTGAGGAACGGCGTGGCGCTGAACAGCCCTCCGGCGCCCGAGTGACGGAAGACGTGGAGCAGCGAGAAGAGCGCGAAGAAGCCGATGACGAGGACCTGGAAGATCATGAGCAGGTCGTTGGTCTTCTCCGCGGTGCGGATGCCGCGCACGTTCAACGCGGTGGTGATCGCGATGAAGCCGACGATCCAGACCCAGAAGGGCACGCCGGGGAACTGGGCGTGCAGGTAGGCGCCGCCGATCAGCCAGATGACCATGGGCAGGAAGAAGTAGTCGAGGAGCGTCGCCCACCCGACGAGGAAGCCCGCCCTGGAGTCGATGGCCCGCCGCACGTAGGTGTAGGCCGAGCCCGCCACCGGATGGGCCGCGGCCATCTTGCCGTAGCTGTGCGCGGTGAAGATCATCGCGACCATGGCCAGCAGGTAGGCGGTCGGCACGGTGCCGTTGGTCGTCTGCGCGATGACTCCGTACGTGCCGAGCACGATCAGGGGGGTCATGTAGGCGAGGCCGAAGGCGACGACCGATCTGAGGGTCAGGGTCCGGTTCAGCGTCGGGGTGGGCTGTTCCATGGCGGGGCTCCAGGGGGCGCGTAGGGGCCGGGCGGGCTTCCGGGGATGTCTCGGCGGGCGAGGGGGACGGGGCGGAGGCGAATGTGCCGGGCGGTCAGCCGCCGGCGCGGCGGTCCGGATTCCAGCGGCGGGGGTCGATCCGCCCCTGGTACAGCGGCAGTTCGATCGGGGCGTCACCGTCCTGGAACTGGTCCCACACACGGTTGAGGCCCGCCGTGCCGTGGGTCCGGACCCGGGTGACGTCGTCGAGGTCGAGCACATCGGTGAGGACGGTGGGCAGGGCGTCGGGGGCCTCGACCCGTACCCGGCCCTCCGGGTCCACCACGAGACTGCGGCCGGTGCCGACCGGGCCCGCGGTGTTGACGCTGATCACGTAGACCTGGTTCACCATGGCGTTGGCCCGGGCGAGGACCAGTTCCTGGGCACGGTCGGCGGTCGTCGTCATGACCGGATTGACGATCACTTCCGCGCCCATCCAGGCAAGATGCCGGGAGACCTCGGGGAACCACGCGTCGTAGCAGATCGCGAAGCCGATCCGGCCCGCCTCGGCCAGGTCGGCCACGACGAAGCGGTCGCCGGGGTCGTACGGCTCGTAGGGGCGCCAGGGGAAGACCTTGCGGTAGGAGGCCGCGAGCCGGCCCTCGGGCGAGAAGGCCAGAGCGGTGTTGAACAGCTCGCCCCGCGGACCACGCTCGCACACGCTGCCGGGCAGCAGCCAGATGCCCAGGTCACCCGCCAGCTCGGCGAGCATCCTGGTCCGGGGGCCGTCCAGCGGCTCCGCGGACTCCCTCAGCTGGGCGTCCCGCTCCTTCCGGGAACCCTCCACGCCGCACAGGTGCAGCTCGGGATGAACCACCAGGCGGGTCCCGGGGAACCTCGCGAGGAGGTCCTGGACCTCGTCGGCGAAGCCGGCCAGCGGCGAGCGGGAGGAGCGCGGAGGGGCCTGCGCGAGGGCGATGGGCAGGGGCCGGGACACGGGAGTCACCACTTTCGGACAGCAGGTGGCCTGATGGCGAAAAAAAATAGAGCACGATGAGCACTTAAACAAGAGTGTTCAAGATGAGCACTTTTGAGTACGGTGTCGCCATGCCCGGCTCCCCCGTGAACTCCCGCCCGGCGCGCGCGGAGCAGGCCACGCACGGCCTGAACGCGCCGCCGCTCACCGCCATCCGGCGGCTGTCCGCCCTGGACGCCGTACGGGCCCGGATCGCGCTCGCCGTCGATCTCGGCCTGCTGGCGCCCGGTGAGCGGCTGCCGGGCAGCGACCGGATCGCCGAGGCCCTGGGCGTTTCCGAGATCACGGTCCGCCGGGCCCTGGTGGCGCTGTGCAAGGAGGGCGTGCTGGAGCGCAGACGCGGCCGCACCGGCGGGACGCTGGTGGCCGAACGGCCCGCGCACTCGACGGTCGGGGCCATCGAGACGTACCGGGCGGCATCGGCCGACGTGCACCAGCTGATCGACCACCGGCTCGTCCTGGAGTGCGGGGTCGCCCATCTGGCCGCGGTCCGCGGCCTCGGCCCGGAGTCCGCGCGGGAACTGGACCGGCTGGTCGATGAGATGGACCGGGCCCCGAGCTGGGCGGAGTTCCACGGCTGCGACGAGCGGTTCCACATGGCGGTGGCCGCCGCGACCGGACTCGACTCCGTCGCCGAGCCCTACGGCGCCGTGCTACGGGAGCTGTACCGCTACTACCTGCCCTACCCGCTCGACTTCCTGCGCCACTCCAACGACGAGCACCGCGCCCTGGTGAAGGCGATTCTGCGCGGGGACGCGGCGGAGGCGGCCGAGGTGGCGCGCCGGCATGTCGAGGAACTCCACAAGAGCATGTTCATGGACCTCCTCGACCGACGCTGACCGGAACGGGCGGTCCACTGCCGCGCCGGGCGCACCCCTGCCCCGGCCGGCCCGGCGCACCCACGGCCGGCCCCGGCACCCGCACCCGGCCGCCGCGGCGTTCGCCCACATCAGCGAAGTGATCCGGGGCAGGGGCCTCGGCCGTCGGCGCCCCGGCGGCGATCACACTCAAGAGCACGACCGCGGAGCCGATCACGGCCGCACGCGGTGAAGGAGGATGCCATGTCCACCGCGCGCGAGGAGCGGGCCCGGGCGGCCGGGGAGGCCGACCGGCTGACGGCGCAGGGAGTGAGCGGGGTCGTCCTCACCATGGTGGACACCGCGGGCATCACCCGTATCAAGACCGTGCCGGTCTCGGCGCTGCCCGACGCCGTGCGGTGGGGTGTCGCCATGCCGCCGGTCTTCGACCTGTTCCTGGCCGACGACTCCGTCACGGGCGGCGGGCTCACCGGCGCCCCCGAGGGCGACCTGAGGCTCCTGCCCGACCTCGGCCGGCTGACCCCGCTGGCCGCGCAGCCCGGCTGGGCCTGGGCGCCTGCCGACCGCCACGACCAGCGGGGCACTCCGTACCCCGGCTGTCAACGTCTGTTCGCCCGGCGGATGACCGAGCGGGCCGCCGAACGCGGGCTCGCCCTGCGGATGGGCTTCGAGACCGAGTGGGTGGTCGGCCGGGACGCGGACCCGTCCCGGTCCCGCCCGGCCGCGGGCCCCGCGTACGGCATGGCACGCTTCGTCGAGCTGTCCGACTACCTGCGCGACGTGCTGGACGCCCTCGTCGCGCAGGGTGTCGCCGTGCAGCAGCTGCACCCGGAGTACGCGCCCGGCCAGTTCGAGGTGTCCGTGGCACCCTCGGACCCGGTGGGAGCGGCCGATCTGGCGGTGCTCGTGCGGGAGACGGTCAGGGCGGTCTCCGCGCGGCACGGGCTGACGGCGTCGTTCGCCCCGGTCGTCGAGGCGGGAGCGGTCGGCAACGGTCGCCACCTGCACCTCAGTCTCTGGCAGGACGGCCGGAACCTGTGCCGGGACGGGGACGGCCGGCACGGCATGACGGCGGTCTGCGAGGCGTTCCTCGCGGGCGTCCTGCGGGAGCTGCCCGCGCTGCTCGCCCTCGGTGCGCCCTCGGCCGCCAGCTATCTGCGGCTCGAACCCTCGCGCTGGGCCGGCGCGTTCCAGTGCTGGGGCCCGGAGAACCGGGAGGCCGCGATCCGCTTCGTCGCCGGGGCGCCGGACGCCGACTGGGCGGCGAACGCCGAGATCAAGAGTTTCGACGCGGCGGCCAACCCCTACCTGGCGGTGGGCGCGGTCATCGCCGCCGGCCTCGCCGGAATCGACGCCGCCGCGACCCTCCCGCCGCCCGTCGTGGGTGACCCCGCCGAGGTGGGAGGGCACAAGCGGCTGCCCACCTCGCTCACCGAGGCGCTGGCGCACTTCGAGCGGTCGGCGGTGCTGCGCGAGGCGCTCGGGGAGCCGCTGTTCGGCGCGGTCGTCGCCGTACGGCGTGCGGAGGCCGCGCGGTTCGAGGGGGCGACCCCGCAGAGCATCGTGGCGGCCACCCGCCTGCGGTACTGACGGCCGGCGACCGGCCGCCGAAGGGCCCGCGCTCTGTCCTTCCCCCCGGTGCGCCTGGCACCGGGAGGAAGGGCGGCAGGTCAGCGGGCGGTCTGCGTGTGGACGTACTCGACGAGGTGGGTGAGCGCGTCGGGGTCGGTCGAGGGCATGACGCCGTGGCCGAGGTTGAAGATGTGGCCCTCCAGTCCAGCGGCCGCGTCCAGCACCTCCTGGGCCTTGGTCTCCATGGCCTTCCGGGGCGCGAACACCACGGTCGGGTCGAGGTTGCCCTGGAGCGCCTTGCCGGGGCCGACGCGGCGCGCGGCCTCGTCGAGGGGGACCCGCCAGTCGACGCCGACGACGTCCGCGCCGGCCTCGCCCATCAGGCCGAGCAGCTCGCCGGTGCCGACGCCGAAGTGGATGCGCGGGACGCCGTACCCGGCGACGGCCTCGAAGACCTTGGCGGAGGCGGGCAGCACCGAGCGGCGGTAGTCGACCGGCGAGAGAGCGCCGGCCCAGGAGTCGAAGAGCTGCACGGCGCTCGCGCCCGCCTCGATCTGCACCTTCAGGAAGGCGGTCGTGATGGCGGCGAGGCGGTCGAGCAGGTCGGCCCACAGCTCGGGGTCGCCGTACATCATCGCCTTGGCGTTCTCGTACGTCCGGGAGGGGCCGCCCTCCACGAGGTAGCTCGCGAGGGTGAAGGGGGCGCCGGCGAAGCCGATGAGCGGGGTGGAGCCGAGTTCGCGGGTGAGCAGGCCGATCGCCTCGGTGACGTAGGAGACGTCCTCGGGGGTCAGGTCGCGCAGCCGCGCGAGGTCCTCGCGGGTGCGCACCGGGCGCTCGACGACTGGGCCGATGCCGGGCTTGATGTCGAGGTCGATGCCGATGGCCTTGAGGGGCACGACGATGTCGCTGAAGTAGATCGCCGCGTCCACGTTGTGCCGGCGGACCGGCTGGAGGGTGATCTCGGTGACCAGCTCCGGGCGCATGCAGGACTCGAGCATCGGGATGCCCTCGCGCACCTTGCGGTACTCGGGCAGGGAGCGCCCGGCCTGCCGCATGAACCACACGGGCGTGTGCGGCACGGGTTCACGCCTGCACGCCTTCAGGAAGGCGGAGTCGTAGGTGGCTGTCTGCGGCTGCCGGCTTGCGGGCGTCTGGTTGGCACTCACGCCCGCAAGTCTCGCATGCCCCCGATGACGCGAAGGCCCCGGTGTGCGGCCCCCGGACGGCGCCGCCGACGGCGGCGGGGTGTCTTGCCCTGCACAAAGGCCCGGTTCCCCTTAATCTTCCCGGCATGGCTGCGGCTCAGGGACGACTGTCGGACGGCACTGGCGGAACGGACGATCCGAAGGATCCGGGAAAGGGGGACTGCGATGCGAGCAGGGCGGCTCAGGCCCCGTTGCCCTTCCAAGCGGCGGTCGAGGCGCTGAGGTCCGCGCGGTTGCGGCCGCAGCTGGAGATCGAGCAGGTCCCGCCGCCGCAGCGGCTCGCCCCGTTCACGTACGCGCTGGAGGCCGCCGTCGTCGACGGGGAGCAGGACCTGGCCGACGGCCGGCTGGTGCTGCTGCACGACCCGGCCGGGCACGACGCCTGGCGGGGCACCTTCCGGCTGGTGACGCTGGTGCGCGCGGAGCTGGAGCCGGAGATGGCCTCCGACCCGCTGCTGCCGGACGTGTGCTGGTCGTGGCTGACCGGGGCGCTCCAGGCGCGCGGGCTGTTGTACGGCGAGCCGAGTGGGACCGTCACGCGTGCGAGTTCGCACTACTTCGGCGGGCTGTCGTCCCGCCCGGCCGCCTCACAGATCGAGATCCGTGCCTCCTGGACGCCCCGGGAGGGGCTGGGCGGGGTGCCGGACACCGCGGCGCACCTGGCGTCCTGGTGCGATCTGCTCGCCCAGGTCGCCGGGCTGCCGCCGGCCGGTCCGGGCGACGCGTCGGTGGTGACGCTGCCGCAGCGGCGCGGCCCGCAGTCACGCTGACGGCGGAGCCGTCCTCGCGCTGACGGGGAACGGACACCCACGCTGACGAGGCCCCGCACCCGTGCGCGTACACCTGTCCGGGCACCTCACCGGCTTCTTGCCGTTTCTTTGTCGATACGGCCACTTTCAGGCAGGTATCGCTCCCGAACGACACCCAAGTGAACCGATTCGACCTTCGGATTATCGACAATGCGTTCGAATTAAACGCTCGGTCACTCACCAGATCGTGATCATTCTCTAAAGGACAGCGGGTTTGGTGCCGAAGACCACTGTGACCTTGCAAGCACGGTTCTTCCCGGCTTCATCCCCACAAGCCGGCCCCGTCCCCCCACCCCCCAGGAGGCCTGGTGTCCGTTCTCCTCGAGCAGCCCGCAAGCCTGGTCGCCTACCGCCCGAACAAGCCGACCGCCATGGTCGTCGTGGCGGACCCGCGCGTCCGTTCCACCGTCACCCGTCATCTGTGGGCGCTCGGAGTCCGTGACGTCATCGAGGCGTCGTCCGTCGCGGAGGCCCGTCCCCGTATCGGTAATCCGCGTGACATCTGCGTAGCCGACGTCCACCTGCCCGACGGCTCCGGGCTCACGCTGCTGTCCGAGACCCGTGCCGCCGGATGGCCCAACGGCCTGGCCCTGTCCGCCGCCGACGACATCGGCGCGGTGCGCAACGCCCTGGCCGGCGGTGTCAAGGGCTATGTCGTCACCGGCACCCGCACCAACGTCGGGCTACCCACCCGGCCCGGCGCCGCCCCCATCGGCGCCGCTGCCGCCCGACTGCACCGCCGCCCCCCGGGCGCCCCGAGCCATCCGGGTGGTTTCCGTGAGCTCTCCGGCCGCGAGGTCGAGGTGCTGCGGCTGGTCGCGGAGGGGCAGTCGAACAAGGCGATCGGCGTCTCGATGGGCCTGTCCGCGCTGACCGTCAAGAGCCACCTCGCCCGCATCGCCCGCAAGCTCGGCACCGGCGACCGGGCCGGCATGGTCGCCGTGGCCCTGCGGACCGGCATCATCCACTGACCGCCCCGACCAGCCCCTTTCCCGGCTTGTCCGTCACCATCCCCGATCTCCCGCTCACCTCTCCCCCGTCCCCCCGTCAGCACGTTCAGCACCCGATCCGTCCACCCGAGAAACCGTCCCCTCCCCCCGGTCGTCCCCCCGGTCGCGCTCCGCGCGTGCCCCCTGCCGGTCGTGCACCGGACGTATCACCTGCCTGACCGGTTTACGACCCCCCGGCGCCCGCCGACGGAACGTTCCGTCGGCGGGCGCCGTCCATCCACGGATACTCTTGACATGTGACCGACGCCCAAGAGACCGCAGCAGACAGCTCACTGCGAACCACCGGAGGCGCCCCTCCGGACGACGGCGGATCTTCTGGCACCGGGGCGCCGATCCCCCTGCTCGAACCCCGTGAGGGCATCCCGCCCGTGATCGCCGACGCGGACGCGCTCGCCGAGGTGACATCCGCGTTCGCGGCCGGCTCCGGCCCCGTCGCCGTCGACGCCGAACGGGCCTCCGGCTACCGCTACGGCCAGCGCGCCTACCTGGTGCAGCTGCGTCGCCAGGGCGCCGGCACGGCGCTGATCGACCCCGTCGCCTGCCCCGACCTGTCCGGTCTCGGCGGAGCCCTGTCCGGTGTCGAGTGGGTGCTGCACGCGGCCACCCAGGACCTGCCGTGCCTGCGCGAGATAGGCATGCTGCCGACCAGCCTGTTCGACACCGAACTGGCCGGCCGGCTGGCCGGGTACCCGCGGGTCGGGCTCGGCGCGATGGTCGAGGGCGTGCTGGGCTTCGTCCTGGAGAAGGGCCACTCCGCCGTCGACTGGTCGAACCGGCCGCTGCCCGAGCCGTGGCTGCGGTACGCGGCGCTCGACGTGGAGCTGCTCGTCGACCTGCGCGACGCCCTGGAGAAGGAGCTGGACCGGCAGGGCAAGCTGGAGTGGGCCCTTCAGGAGTTCGACGCCATCGCCTCGGCGCCGCCGGCCGAGCCGCGCAAGGATCCCTGGCGGCGTACCTCCGGGATGCACAAGGTGCGCCGCAGGCGGCAGCTCGCCGTCGTGCGGGAGCTGTGGCAGACCCGGGACCGGATCGCCCAGCGGCGGGACGTGTCGCCGGGCAAGGTGCTCTCCGACGCGGCCATCGTGGAGGCCGCGCTCGCCCTGCCGGCCAATGTGCACGCGCTCACCGCGCTGAACGGCTTCGGGCACCGGACCGGCCGGCGGCAGCTGGAGCAGTGGCAGAGCGCGGTGGAGCGGGCCAAGGCCCTTCCGGAGTCGGCGCTGCCGCAGCAGGGGCAGCAGGTGACCGGGCCTCCGCCGCCGCGGGCGTGGGCCGACAAGGACCCGGTGGCGGCGGCGCGGCTCGCCGCCGCCAAGACCGCGGTGTCGGAGCTGGCCGAGCGGCTGAACATGCCGCAGGAGAACCTCGTCGCGCCGGACACCGTACGGCGCGTGTGCTGGGAGCCGCCGAAGGGCGCCGACGCCGAGTCGGTCGGCGCCGCCCTCGCCGGGTACGGTGCGCGGCCCTGGCAGGTGGAGCAGGTCACGCCGGTGCTGGTGAAGGCGCTGGCGGCCGGGGGCGCCTAGGACTGGTCGGCACTGGCGGCCAGGGGCGCCCGAGACCTTCAGTACCTGTCCGGCCGGGCGCGTCTCCCCCGTCGCCCGGGTGCCCGTGCCCTACCTGGTCGCCCCCTTCATGAAGCCGTTGTAGATGAAGCGCTGGAGGAACAGGAAGACGATCAAGGTCGGCAGGATGACGAGGACCGCTCCTGCCGAGATCGTCTCCCAGTGGGCGCCGAAGGGGCCGCGGAAGCGGAACAGGGACGTCGAGATCACGCCAAGATCCTCGGAGGGCATGTAGAGGAAGGGGATGTAGAAGTCGTTGTAGACGGTGATCCCCTTCACGATCACGACCGTCGCGATCGCGGGCTTCAGCAGCGGAAAGATGATCTTCCGGTAGATCGTGAAGGCGTTGGCCCCGTCCAGGCGGGCCGCCTCGTCCAGGGACAGGGGGATGGACCGGACGAACTGGAGGAAGATGTAGATCGACACGATGTCCGTGCCCATGTAGAGGGCGATCGGCGCCCAGCGCGTGTCGAACAGGCCGAAGCCGTTGACGATCTGGAAGGTCGCCACCTGGGTGGTGACACCGGGGACCAGCGCGGCGACCAGGAACAGTGCCACCACGAGCTTCCTGAAGCGGAAGGTGAAGCGGTCGATGGCGTAGGCCGTCATGGAGCCGATCAGCACGGTGCCGCCGATGGCGAAGACCAGGATGAAGGCCGTGTTGCCGAACGCGGAGAGCATCCGGCCGTCCTGGAACGCGGTGGCGTAGTTGCGGAAGTTCAGCGGATCGCCGGGGAGCGTGAGCGCCCCGCCGTCGTCGGCCATCTCCTCCGGCGTCTTCAGCGAGGTCATCAGGACCACACCGAGCGGGAGCAGCACGACCAACGACGCGGCGGCCAGCGAGGTGTACACCAGGGTCCGGGCGACGATGCGGCGCGTCATACCAGGTCCACCCTGTCGTCGGGGACGAGGCGCCGCTGGGCCCAGGTCACCGCCAGGATGATCAGCAGCAGCACGACCGCGGCCGCCGAGGCGAGCCCCGTCTTGTTGAACTGGAAGGCCAGCTTCACGGTCTGGATCACGAAGGTCTCGGTGCCGGTCGCCCCGCCGGTCATGATGTACGGGATCTCGAAGGCCGACAGCGAGCCGGAGACGGACAGGATCACGGTCAGGGTCAGCACCGGCTTGATGCCGGGCGCGATGATGTGCCGGAACTGCTGCCAGCGGTTCGCACCGTCCAGTTCGGCGGCCTCGTACAGCTCCCCCGGGATGGACTGGATCGCGCCCAGGAACAGGACGAAGTTCAGGCCCAGGTAGCGCCAGACGGAGACCCCGGCGAGCGAGGTGTTCGCGGAGACGGGCGTACCCAGCCAGGCGTGCGAGGAGTGCCGGCCGAACAGGGCCAGAACGGAGTCGAGGGTGCCCCCGTCCTGGAAGAAGTAGAGGAAGACGAAGCCGATCGCGACGCCGTTGATCAGGTACGGGAAGAAGAGCACGCCCTTGAAGAAGTTCCTGAACCGCACGTCGAAGCTGAGCACGGTGGCGAAGCAGAGGGCACCGGCGATCTGCACGGCGGAGGCGGCGAGGTAGTAGCCGCTGACGAAGAACACTTCGAACAGCTCGGGGCGGGTGAACAGTTCGGTGTAGTTGTGGCCGCCGGTGTAGTGCAGTTCGGGGCTCACCCCGTCCCAGTCGGTGAAGCTGTACGCGACCATGTTGGCGACCGGCGCGTAGGTGAAGGTGATCAGCAGGGCGAGCGGGGCGAGCAGGAAGAGCCAGGGGGTCAGCCCCCGCCGCACGCGCGCGCGGCGCGGGACGGGGGCCGGGGCGGCGGCGACGGGCGGCGCGGCCGGCCCGGCGGTGGTGTCCGTCATCAGGACCCCGCGTTCTTCCGCGCCGCCGTCCACTTCCCGCCGAGGTCGTCCAGGAAGCCGTCGAGGCTCCCCTTGCGGGCACCGCGCGCGAGGTCGACGAGGTTCTGCCGGTAGCCGGGCTTGTAGATGCCGACCTCGGACTCGTCGTCGATCAGCTTCACCCGGGCGCCGGCGGTGTCGTCCAGTTCGATGAGCTTCACGCCCGCGTCCCGGTACGGCGTGAGGACCGCCGGCAGGGGCGCGTCCTTCAGCGGCGAGATGGCGAGGTTGTCCTTGTCGTAGCCGGACTGGTCGGTGAACCAGTCGATCCAGGCGCGGGCCGCGGCCTTGTGCCGGGAGTGGATGTTGACGGCCTGGTTGTAGTCGGGGCCCACGACCCCGCAGAACGTGCCGTCCGTCTGGGCCGGGAAGGGCATGAACCCGATGTCGCCCGGGTCCACTCCGGCCTTCTCGGCCGCGTCCTGGAACTGGATGATCGCCCAGGTGCCGAGCCACTGCGTGGCGATCTCGCCCTTGGCCAGCCGGGCCTTGGAGGCCTCCCAGTTGGTGGTGGTCGGGTCCTTCTCGGCCAGGCCCCGACGCACGATGTCGTACAGCAGGGTGTCGCCGACCCGCAGGTCCGCGCCCCGCGCCCAGGGGTCGCCGTCGGCCAGCTTCGTCGTCGCGGCGGTGTCGCAGTGCACGGAGCCGTTGACGTAGGTCCAGGAGGTCAGCGGCCACTGGGCGGCGAAGTTGGTGTAGTACGGGGTCGCGCCGGTCCTGTCCTTGATGGCCTTCAGATCGGCCAGGAACTGGGCGGACGTGGTGGGCCACTCGGTGATCCCGGTCCGCTCCCAGACCTTCTTGTTGTAGACGAAGCCGGGCATCACGCCGATCGGGCTCTGCCCGTAGACCTTGCCGTCGACCGTGGTGAAGTCGGTGAACCGGTACTTCTCGGCGCGCTCGGCCCGGGTGCCGAGCGAGGCGAAGAACTTCGGGTAGTCGCTCTTCTTGATCACCCCGGGGATCATCAGGACGTCGCCGTAGTTCTCGGTGTTCATCCGGATCTTGACTTCGGACTCGTAGTCGGTGAGCGCCTGGAACTCGACCTTCACCTTCGGGTACGTCCGGTTGAACGCGGCAGCGTACTTCTTCATCGTGCCGTCCTGCACCAGGTCGGTGCGCTGGGTGAGGACGGTGATGGTCCCGCTCACCTTCGCGGGGTCGTCGGGTGCCTCGGCGTCCTGTCCCTTCGAGACGCCTCCGGTGCCGGTGCACCCGGTGAGCAGCAGGGCCGCGGTGGTCGCGGCGAGAAAAGTGCGGCGGTTCATGTGCGTCAGCTCCGTTCTGCGGACGGACGAGCACTGCGGATGGGCCGGCCGGACGGCCGGGTTGGCTGGTTCGGCACTCTGACAGCGCTTTCTCAACCGGTAAAGTCCGAATCTCGCCAACGCTGCTACACCACAGGCCAGTTGGGTTGGACCGGTTTAGGGAGAGCGCATGCTTCGGGCCACACCGCTCACCGAGGGATGGATCCTGCGACACCCCGACGACGCGGGTGCGGCGCTCCCGGCGGCCGTGCCGGGCTGCGTGCACACGGATCTGCTGGCCGCGGGGCTCGTCCCGGATCCCTTCCTCGGCCGGAACGAGGCGGACGTGGCCTGGGTGGGCCGCCGGGAGTGGACATACGAGAGGCGGCTGGAGACCGGCTCGGAGCACGAGCGGACCGACCTGGTCTTCGACGGGCTCGACACCGCCGCCGAGATCACCCTGGACGGCGGGCGGCTCGGCCGCGTGCGCAACATGCACCGCTCGTACCGTTTCGACGTGACGGGCCGCCGGGGGAACCTGTCGGTGCGCTTCGACTCCGCGTACACCGAGGCGGAGGCCGTGCGCGCACGTGTCGGAGAGCGGCCCTCCGCCTATGCCGAACCCTTCGCCCACATCCGCAAGATGGCCTGCTCCTTCGGCTGGGACTGGGGGCCGACCCTGGTCACGGCGGGCATCTGGCGCCCGGTGCGGCTGGAGTCGTGGTCCACGGCCAGGATCGAGCGGGTGCGCCCTGTCGTCACCGTCGAGGACGGCACGGGCGTGGTCGAGGTGCACATCGGGGTGGAGCGGACCCGTTCCGAGGCCGACCTCGCCGTCGAGGCCCGGGTGGGAGGGGTGCGGGCACGGGCGGCCGTCGACGGCACGGCCGCCGTCGTACGGCTCCGGGTGCCGGACGCCCACCTGTGGTGGCCCCGGGGGTACGGCGGACAGCCGCTGTACGAGATGGAGTTGACGCTGCTGCACGGCACGGAGGTGCTGGACGCGCGGCGTCACAGGATCGGCTTCAGGACCGTGGAACTGGACACCTCCGCCGACGAGCACGGCAGCGGCTTCACCCTCGTGGTCAACGGGGAGCGGCTGTTCGCCCGGGGCGTCAACTGGATCCCGGACGACGTGTTCCCCTCCCGGATCACCCGCGAACGCTACCGGGAGCGGCTGGGCCAGGCGGCCGCGGCGGGGGTGGACCTCGTCCGGGTCTGGGGTGGCGGCATCTACGAGAGTGAGGACTTCTACGACGCCTGCGACGAACTCGGCCTGCTGGTCTGGCAGGACTTCCCGTTCGCCTGCGCCGCCTACCCCGAGGAGCAGCCGCTGCGCGGCGAGGTGGAGGCCGAGGCCCGCGAGAACGTCGTACGCCTGATGCCGCATCCCTCGCTCGTGCTGTGGAACGGCAACAACGAGAACCTGTGGGGCTTCCGGGACTGGGGCTGGGAACCGCGGCTGGCCGGCGACTCGTGGGGCGAGGGGTACTACCTGGGGCTACTGCCCCGGGTGGTGGCCGAACTCGACCCGACCCGGCCGTACACGGTGGGCAGCCCCTGGTCCGGGTCCTGGGCGCACCACCCCAACGACCCGGCGCACGGCACGCACCACTCGTGGGAGGTGTGGAACCGGCGCGACTGGGCGGACTACCGGCTCAACGTGCCGCGTTTCGTGGCCGAGTTCGGCTGGCAGGCACCGCCCGCGTACGCGACCTTGCGCCGCGCCCTGCCCGGCGAGGAACTCGCCCCGGACTCCCCCGGCATGCTGCACCACCAGAAGGCCGACGACGGCAACGGCAAGCTGGAGCGCGGACTGGCCCCGCACTTCGCCCCGCCCGAGGGGGACTTCGGCCGCTGGCACTACCTCACCCAGCTCAACCAGGCGCGGGCGGTGGCCGCCGGCATCGAGCACTGGCGCTCGCACTGGCCGGTGTGCGCGGGCACCGTCGTGTGGCAGCTCAACGACTGCTGGCCGGTGACGTCCTGGGCGGCGATCGACGGCGACGGGCGGGAGAAGCCGCTGTACCACGAGCTGAAACGGCTCTACGCGGACCGGCTGCTGACCCTCCGGGCGCGGGACGGCGAACTGGTGCTGGCCGCGGTCAACCAGTCGGGTGCGCCCTGGGCGGGTGAACTGACCCTGCGCCGGATGAACGTCGACGGCGAGGTCGTCGCCTCCACGCGCACGGCCCTGCGCGCCGCGGCGCGCACGGTCGCGGACGTCGCCGTCCCGCCCGAACTGGTGCCGGCCGGCCCGAAGGAGTTCCTGGTCGCGGACGCGTGGGGGTCCCCCCGGTCAGGGGGGTCCCCCCTGTTCGAGCGAAGTCGAGAACTTGAGGCAGAGACCGAGAGCGAAGGAGGCCTGCGCGCCCTGCACTTCCCGGTGCCGGACCGCGAATTCCTCTTTCCGCTGCCGGAGTTCGAAGTGTCCGTCGCGCCGGACGCGGTCACCGTGACCGCCCGCACCCTGGTGCGGGACCTGCTGCTCCAGGCCGACCGGCTGGACCCGGCCGCACGGGCCGACACGGGGCTGGTCACCCTGCTCCCCGGTGAACGGGTGACCATCGGTGTCGACGGCTGGAGGATCCCCGGCGGCCGGGAGGCGGCCGACGCCGTCCGGTCGGCCCTGTACTGCGTGGAGCCCGCGCGATGACGGCACCCCGCGTCACCATCAAGGACGTCGCCGCCCGTGCCGGGGTGTCCAAAGGGGCGGTGTCGCTGGCGTTCAACCGCAAGCCGGGTCTTTCGGAGGCGACCCGCGACCGCATCTTCCGGGCCGCGCGCGAGCTGGGCTGGGCGCCGAACCCGGCCGCCCGGTCGCTGGCCGGCTCGCGCGTGGACGTGGTCGGGCTCACGATCTGCCGGCCGGCCCGGCTGCTCGGGCTCGAACCCTTCTACATGGAGTTCATATCGGGGGTGGAGAGCGTCCTCGCCGAGCACTCCTGCTCGCTGCTGCTGCGGCTCGTACGCGAACCGCGGGAGGAGGCGGGCCTGCTGGAGACGTGGTGGAAGGCACGGCAGATCGCGGGCTCGATCCTGGTCGACTTCGGCACCGACGATCCCCGCCCGGCCGTGGCGCGGCGGATCGGACTGCCCGCGGTCGCCGTGGGACACCCGTCGCTGACCGGCGGGCTCACCTCGGTGTGGACCGACGACGCCACCGCGGTCGCCGAGGCCGTGCGCTACCTGGCGGCGCTCGGGCACCGGCGGATCGCCCGGGTCGGCGGCGCGGCGGCCCTCGGGCACACGGCGATCCGCGCGGCGGCGTTCGACGCGGCGGCGCGGAGCCTTCGGCTGGCCGGGGCGTGGCAGGTGGCGACCGACTTCTCCGGCGAGACGGGGGCGCGGGCGACGCGCTCGCTGCTGTCCGCGGCCCCGCCGGAGCGGCCCACGGCGATCGTCTACGACAACGACATCATGGCGGTGGCCGGACTGTCGGTGGCGGCGGAGATGGGCCTGCGCGTCCCGGCCGACGTGTCCCTGCTGGCCTGGGACGACTCCCAGCTGTGCCGGCTGACCCACCCGACGCTGTCGGCGATGAGCCACGACGTGCACGGCTTCGGCGCGGACGTGGCCCGCACGCTGTTCGGCCTGTTGCTGGAGGAGGGTCCGGGCTCGCATCCCGTGCCGACTCCGGTGCTGACCCCGCGGGGTTCGACGGCACCGCCGGCAGTGTGACCTTCGCCGCTGTGGGCGCGGGGACTGGGCAGTCACATTACCCACGAGTAGCATGGAGGCTGAGCGCGCGCTCAGCGCTGCGCGGCAGTGCCGTCCCGCACCCTGGAGGAGAGCCATCGTGCCTCGTACCGTCAAGGACGTCGTCTTCGTCGACGGCGTCCGCACCCCGTTCGGCAAGGCGGGCCCGAAGGGCATCTACCACGAGACTCGCGCCGACGACCTCGTCGTCAAGGCGATCCGGGAGCTGCTGCGCCGCAATCCCGGCCTGGACCCGAAGAAGATCGACGAGGTCGCCATCGCCGCGACCACGCAGATCGGTGACCAGGGCCTGACCCTCGGCCGCACCGCCGGCATCCTCGCCGGTCTGCCGCAGTCCGTGCCGGGCTACTCCATCGACCGGATGTGCGCCGGCGCGCTGACCGCCGTGACGACCACCGCCGGTTCGATCGCCTTCGGTGCCTGCGACGCCGTCATCGCCGGTGGTGTCGAGCACATGGGCCGCCACCCGATGGGCGAGGGCGTCGACCCGAACCCGCGGTTCGTGAGCGAGAAGCTGGTGGACGAGTCGGCCCTGTTCATGGGCATGACCGCCGAGAACCTGCACGACCGCTACCCGAGCATCACCAAGCGGCGCGCCGACGAGTACGCGGTGCGCTCGCAGGAGAAGGCCGCCAAGGCGTACGCCAACGGCAAGATCCAGCAGGACCTGGTGCCGATCTCGGTGCGCCGCACCAGCCCCGAGGCCGGCGAGACCGGCTGGGGTCTGGTGACCGCCGACGAGCCGATGCGTCCGGGCACCACCGTGGAGAACCTCGCGGGCCTGAAGACGCCGTTCCGTGTGCACGGCCGGGTCACCGCGGGCAACGCGGCCGGTCTGAACGACGGTGCCACCGCGTCGATCATCGCCAGCGAGGACTTCGCCCGCGAGAACGGCCTGCCGGTCAAGATGCGCCTGGTCTCCTACTCCTTCGCCGGCGTGGAGCCCGAGGTCATGGGCTACGGCCCGATCCCGGCCACCGAGAAGGCGCTCGCCAAGGCGGGCCTGTCCATCTCGGACATCGGCCTGTTCGAGATCAACGAGGCCTTCGCCGTCCAGGTCCTGGCCTTCCTCGAGCACTACGGCATCGCGGACGACGACGCGCGCGTCAACCAGTACGGCGGCGCCATCGCCTTCGGTCACCCGCTGGCCTCCTCCGGCGTCCGTCTGATGACGCAGCTGGCCCGCCAGTTCGAGGAGCAGCCGAACGTCCGCTACGGCCTGACCACCATGTGTGTCGGCTTCGGCATGGGCGCGTCGGTCATCTGGGAGAACCCGCACTTCGAGGGGGACAAGTGAACACCACCGAGCTTCTGAAGCAGGCCTCGGGCCTGTTCCCCGACGAGGTCGTCACCAGCGCGCACGTCCGCCACTTCGACCTCCCCTTCGGCGCCGGCCGCTTCGCGCTGATCACACTGGACAACGGCCTGGACCACACCAAGCCGACCACCTTCGGCCCGGCCTCGCTCGCCAACCTGAACGCCGCGATCGACCAGGTCGAGAAGGAAGCGGCCGAGGGTGCGATCGCCGGCATCGGCATCACCGGCAAGCCGTTCATCTTCGCGGTCGGAGCCGACCTCAAGGGCGTCGAGCTGCTGAAGGAGCGCGAGCACGCACTCGCCATCGGCACGGGCGGCCACGAGGTCTTCAAGCGGCTGTCGGAGCTGGCCGTGCCGACCTTCGCCTACTACAACGGCGCGGCCATGGGCGGCGGCGTCGAGGTCGGTCTGCACTGCACCTACCGGACCGTCTCCAAGGCGATCCCCGCGTTCTCGCTGCCCGAGGTCTTCCTCGGTCTGGTCCCCGGCTGGGGCGGCTGCACCCTGCTGCCGAACCTGATCGGCGCCGACAAGGCCGTCTCGGTCATCATCGAGAACTCGCTGAACCAGAACAGGCAGCTCAAGGGCAAGCAGGTCTTCGAACTCGGCATCGCCGACGCCCTCTTCGAGGGTGCCGACTTCCTGGAGCAGTCGCTGCTGTGGACGGCCAAGGTCCTCAAGGGTGACGTCACGGTCGAGCGCCCGGAGATCGACCGCGGCGAAGGCTGGGACCAGGCCGTCGCCAAGGGCCGCTTCATCGCCGACTCCAAGGTGCACGGCGCCGCCCCGGCCGCCTACCGCGCCCTGGAGATCATCGAGGCCGCCAAGAACGGTGACCTCCAGCAGGGTTACGACGCCGAGGACCAGGCGCTCGCCGACCTGATCATGGGCGGCGAACTGCGCGCCGGCATCTACTCGTTCAACCTGGTGCAGAAGCGCGGCAAGCGCCCCGCCGGCGCCCCGGACAAGAACCTGGCCCGCCCGGTCACCAAGGTCGGTGTCGTCGGCGCCGGTCTGATGGCCGGCCAGCTCGCTCTGCTCTTCCTGCGCCGCCTCGAGGTGCCGGTCGTCCTGACCGACATCGACCAGGAGCGCGTCGACAAGGGTGTGGGCTACGTCCACGCCGAGATCGACAAGCTGCTCGGCAAGGGCCGTATCAACCAGGACAAGGCCAACCGCCTCAAGGCGCTGGTCACCGGTGTCCTGGACAAGGCCGAGGGCTTCGCGGACGCGGACTTCGTCATCGAGGCCGTGTTCGAGGAGATGAGCGTCAAGCAGAAGGTGTTCGCCGAGGTCGAGGCGGTCGCCCCGGCGCACGCGATCCTCGCCACGAACACCTCCTCCCTCTCCGTGTCGGAGATGGCGTCGAAGCTGAAGCACCCCGAGCGGGTCGTGGGCTTCCACTTCTTCAACCCGGTCGCGATCCTCCCCCTGCTGGAGATCGTGCGCGGCGAGCAGACCGACGACGCCTCCCTGGCCACCGCCTTCGCGGTCGCCAAGAAGCTGAAGAAGACCGCGGTGCTGGTCAAGGACGCCCCGGCGTTCGTCGTGAACCGCATCCTGACCCGCTTCATGGGCGAGATCCAGAACGTCATCGACGAGGGCACCCCGGTCGAGGTGGCGGAGCGGGCGGTGGAGCCGCTCGGCCTGCCCATGTCCCCGCTGGTCCTGCTCGAACTGGTCGGCCCGGCGATCGGCCTGCACGTCTCGGAGACCCTCAACCAGGCGTTCCCCGACCGCTTCACGGTCTCCCCGAACCTCAAGGCGGTCGTCGAGGCCGGCAAGCGCGGCTTCTACGTCTACGACAGCGGCAGGCCCGAGCTGGACCCGGAGGTCGCCGCACTGCTCAAGCAGGGCGACACCGTCCTGACGGAGGAGCAGGTGCGGGCGCGGGTGCTCGACGCGGTCGCGCAGGAGATCGGCCTGATGCTGGCCGAGGGCGTCGTCGCCGAGGCCCAGGACATCGACCTCTGCCTGATCACCGGCGCCGGCTGGCCCTTCCACCTGGGCGGCATCACGCCCTACCTGGACCGCGAGGGCGTGTCGGAGCGTGTGAACGGCAGGCGGTTCCTGGAGCCGGGGGTGGCGAGCGTCCCGGCGTAACGCCTCTCGCCCGCCACGGCACTCCCGTCCGCCCCTGTCGCTCACCGCGGTGGCAGGGGCGGACGCGTACCGCCGGTCGTTCCGCGGCGGAGGGAACCGTCAGGTCACCAGGTGGGCATCGCCGGGTAATGGGCGCACGTCCCGGAGCAGGGTTCACGGGAGGACAACGACGTGTGCAGCCAGTTGTCCTCGGGAACGCCGTGCACGCGCACCGTCAGCGAGGCGGGCGCCGAGTGGATGGCGCTGAACACCGTCACGAACTCGACCGTGTAGGAACCGGGCCGCCACGCGTGGGCGTGGGTGACCCGCCAGGTGCCGTCCTCCTGGACGGGTGCCTCGGCGATGAGCCGGCCCTGCTCCAGGACCATGACCTTCTGGGCGCCGCGCGGTGCCTTGCCGGAGAAACGGGGGCGCGGGCCGGTCCAGGCGTTCGGCCGCGGGCCCACGACCTGCGGCGGGTCGATGCGGTCGAGGACGTGGAAGTCCACCGTGGAGGTCCGTGAGACGGCGTTGCCGTCGGCGCCGAGCACCTGGACGGTGTGGGGTCCCGCGGTCCAGTTGACGACTCGGCGCCACTGCCAGGTCCCGGCGGCGGAGACGGCGGTGCCTCCGAGGTAGCGGCCCTCCTCGTAGAAGAGGACGTAGCCCGTGCCGGCGGGTGCCTTGCCGGCCAGCTTGCGCGCGGCGCCGATCAGTTGGCCGGGGGCCGGCGAGGTGACGACGGGCGTGTCGGGCAGGCTCGGCGCCAGGGTGAGCGCCGTCTCGGGGTGGCTCATGGTGAACTCGGCGAGCACCGGGGGCATCGTGCCGGGGGTGAGACGCCGGGGGTCGACGATGTCGGGCGGCAGGTCCGGCGAGTCGGCGACGACCATGGCCATCCGGCGGGCGACCTCGCGCGCCCCCAGGTCGTTGTAGTGGCTCGCGTCGATGATGCCGTCGGGGTGGTTCGGGTGCTCGCCCGGATCCAGCCACCGGTAGAGCCTGCGTGCTCGCGTGGGCCCCAGTTCGGCGAGCATCGCCGTCGTGAAGGCGGTCATGTCGATCAGGGGGACCCCGTTCTCCGCCGCCGCCTCCCGGGTGAGTTCGGGATATCCGTCATGGGTGTCCAGGACGTTCCCGGCCTCGGAGAAGGTGCAGCGGGCCGCCGGGGTGAGCAGCACGGGGACGGCGCCCTCGCCCCGTACGGCGTCGACGTAAAGGCGCAGGTACTCCTTGTACTCGCGTGGCCCGTGGTGGCGGTTGAGCTGGTTGATGCGCTGCTCGACGTTGCCGAAGGCCATCAGGACCAGGTCGCCGGGGTTGAGGACGCTGAGGAGGGTGGCGAACCGCTCGGTGAAGTAGCCGCGCAGGGTCATGGCGTCGCGGGCGTAGTTGCGTACTTCGTAGTGCTCGGTCAGGAATTCGCCGAGGTACTGCCCCCAGCCGGCGAGCGGTGCCTCCTCGGCGGTGCGCGACGCGGCCACCGAGTTCCCGATGATGCAGATCTTCCTCAAGTCTTCCTCTGTTCCGTCAGGCCGTGCTGTGGTCGGCGGGATCAGACGACGGTCGACGGCCCGAAGCCGGCGGCGGCGTCCGGTGCGTGCTGCCGCATCACGCGCAGCCGGGAGTCCGTGCCCAACACCGCCAGCACGACCCGTCCGGCGTGGTCGAGGGCGAGGGCGGGCGGACGGGCCGTCAGCACGTCGTGGTCCGTCCACTCCGGCGTCTGCTCGCGGCCCTGCGCGGCGAGGACCGCGGTGCTCAGCCGGTTGCGGCCGTTGCGGCGGGCGAGGACGACGGCGTCCTGCCGGTCGGTCGACTGCCGCAGGGCCGCGATCCTGCCGGTTCCGCCGTGCCCGCCCAGCCGTTCGACGCGCTCGTTCCACCGGCCGTCCGGTCGCTGCCGTACCCACATCACTTCGCCGGACTCCTCCTCGCGGTAGAAGACCGCCATGCGGTTGCGCCCGATCTGCAACGGCGTGAGGCCGCCGACGGGCCGCCAGGCGTCCGGGTCGGCCGACGTCACACCGTCCTGGAGCTTGTAGGGGCCGTAGACGTCCTCCTGGAACCAGTGCACTGCGCCGGTGCGGTTCGCGGCGAACATCTGGATCCGGCCGGTGGACTTCAGCACCGCGCTCAGGCAGTCCTGCATCCCGCGGCCGCCCAGGTCCTCCCAGGCGCCCCAGCCCTCGCCGGTCTCGCGGCGGGCGCTGATGCCGGATCCGAAGTTGCGCAGGAAGACGTGCAGCCTTCCCGAGGGGTCGACCACGGCCTCCGGGACGCCGGCCTCCCGGCAGCGCCGCCAGTCGTTCGACCGCTCGTTGGGGTTGCCGAGGCTCTCCCAGGGTGTCGTCGCCCCGGTGTGCGCCTGCCGCCACATGCGCACGACCTCCACGTCCACCTGCCCGCCCGGTCCCGGGGTGCGGCGCAGGCCGACGAGGTGCACTCCGCCGTCGCGGTCCGCGGCCACGGACAGGGCCGGGCCGAGGCCGACACCCGGCAGGAAGGCCGGCCCGCCCCAACTGCCGCTGCCCGGCGCGCTCTCGGTCCAGACCGCGACCCGGCCGCCGAGGACGGCGTAGGCGGCGAGCCGGCCGTCGGCCTGGAGGTGGAGCCAGTCGGTGCCGCCCTCGTACCGGGTCCGCGTGCTCCATCCGTAGCGGCGGATGTCGGAGCCGTCGGACAACTGCCGGTCACCGCAGTAGCGGTGGCGGCAGTCGTGTCCGTCGGCGGAGGTGTACACCTCGATCACACGCTTCTTCTCGTCCCAGGCGTGCTCGGTGAGGTTGCTGGGCCAGAGCTTGTTGCCGTAGCCGACGCAGTGGTCCACGAGCGGAGGTGTACCGCCCTGCTGGATGTACTGCTCCAGGGCGGCCAGCGCGAACTGCGCCGTCGCGGTGTGGTCCTGGTGGTCGCTGGACGCCGGCCCGCGCTTGTCGTCCCAGGCGGTGTGCCACGGGTCGGGGTCCATGGTCCAGAACTGGGCGGGCCGCGTGTGGTGCAGCAGCTCGACCAGGGAGCGCAGCAGCCCGTCCCGGGTGATCTCCTGGGGCCGGCGCAGCGGGGACTCGGCGGAGATCAGGGTGAGCTGGGCGGTCGCCTGCTCGGTCCAGAGCGTGGCCAGCCGGGCGGTCGGCACCTCGGCCGCGAATCCGTGCTGGGCGTCGACCATGCGCAGTCCGAAGAAGAACAGCTGGACGTGCGGTGCCGCGAGCAGCGTCGAGCGCTCGGCCATCACTCCGGTCGAGAACGAGACGACGTCGCGCGCCCACTCGCTGTCGCGCTTGCCCGTCACCATGGCCGCGTACGCGGCGCGCAGTCCGTGCTGGCGCGCCTCCGCGTACCCCTCGTAGTCCGGTGGGCTGTCCAGGCGGTCCGGGTCGCGGGTGTCGATGTTGCGCCCGTCGGCCTCCGCGGCCGTCAGGTAGACGCTGGTGACCCGGTGGCCGGCCTCCAGCGCCCGTTGCAGGTCGGGGTTGATGAAGTAGAGGTCGTCGTCCGGATGCGCCAGAACCTGGATGAGCGAAGCCTGTGACGTACTGCCCTCGGCGGACTGCATGGCGGTCTCCTCGGTCGCGGACGGGCGGGCGGTGGGCGGTGCGTGCGGTTCCGGGCTGCCGGAGGTCACAGCGGCCAGTCCGGCAGGCGGCCCTCGTGGGCGAGCTGGTTGCGCTGCGATCCGGTCTCGAACTGGCTCGGCACCGGGAAGTAGCTGGGCAGGAACGCGGCGAGGACGGCGTCCTGCTCGTCCTCGGGCACGTCGCCGTCGTGGTAGTCGTTCAGGCAGAACACGTCGTGCGGGCGGACGTTGAGGATCCGGTTCAGCCGGGGGGCGTGCTCGCTCAGGCCGACGTTGACGAAACCGCACGAGATGCTGCCGGGGACGCTGCGCAGTGTGTGGAACCCGTAGTAGTGGTGCAGCGAGGACGCCACGGACACGTCGCTGTGGCTGCGCAGCCGGTTGGCTGCGGTGGTCGCCACCGCCTCCTGGTAGTGCTCCTCGATGTCGGCCAGGACGCTGCGGCGCAGCGGGTGCGGCGCGTGCAGGAACGAGTGCACCAGCGTCTGCCCGAAGGACTCCTCGACAAGCGCGCGGTTGTTCTTCGCGGCGCTGATGTTGAACTCGTCCTCGTAGGAGGGCGGGGCCATCGGGACGGAGGTGGGCGACATGAAGTGCTTCGCCTGCCCGTTGCCGTGGAAGAACGTGCCGGGCTGGAGGGTCCGCCCGACGAACACGTCGTCGTTGAAGTAGAGGAAGTGCTCGGCCAGGCCCTCGATGTGGTGCAACTGGCTCTCGATGGCATGGGAGTTGTACGTGGGCAGCGCGCCGCGCCCGGCGAAGATCTCGGTGTGGTCCACGACGCGCACACGCGGGTGCGAGAGGTCGAGCCAGGACGGTACCTGCTGGTCGGTGACGAGGTAGATGTTCCGGATCCAGGGCGCGTACATGTCGATGGAGCGCAGGGAGTAGCGCAGTTCGTCCCGGTCCCGGAACCGGGCCGCGCTCGTGGCCGCGTCCTCGGTCTCCATGCCCATGGCGGCCAGGACGGCGTTCTTGCGCTCCAGCCACGAGACGTCGGCGCCGTTCACCCAGGTGTAGACGGCGTCCACGGGGAAGTCGACGTCTCCGTGCAGCACGTGCTGGAAGGCGTCGATCGTCGGGTAGTGGCGGTTGCCGAGAGTGATCGGGCGCCGGCGCAGGGCGCTGTTCGGCACCCGGTCTCCGATGAGCGTGCGCGCGGGAGCCTTCAGGTGCGCCCCGGACTCGTCGTCGGGGTCGGTGTCCCAGAAGGACACGGTGCAGCCGTAGACGGCGCCGAGCCGCAGGATGCGCGAGTGGGAGACCACGTTCTGGTACACCCGAACACCGGACGAGGGGGTGTCGGCGTACGGCGCGACGAGACCGGCGAGGACGGTGGCGACCGTCTTCTGCCCCTCGTTGAGCACGGCGGCGTACACGGCTTCCTTGGCGTACCGTTCGGCGAGGGCCTTGAACACCGCCTCGCGGTGCACGGCGTGCACCGCGACGGTGTGCCGTACGAGGTGGTCGCGTACGACGAAGTAGGGGATGTCGGCCTCTTCGAGCGCGTCGGCCACCAGGGCCAGGTTCTGCTGGACGACGTCCCACGGGGACTGCCACTCCATCAGGCGGCAGACCTGGCCGCCGTCCTGCACCAGGCCGCGCCGCTTGAGCAGGCGTCCTTCCAGCGCGCGCTGGTCGGAGGTGCGCACGGTGGTGGCCGGAGTGGCGGCCGCCGCGGGCACGATGCCGTCGGACCCGCTGCGGAAGGCGTGCAGGGCCTCGCGTTCGGCCTTGAGGACCGCGCGGGCGCCGCTGTCCCGCTGGGCCACGAGTTCGTGGAGGACGCGCTCCCAGTGGGCGGTGACCACGGTGGGCGAGAAGCGGTTGACGGACGCCAGGGCCGCGGCGCCCATCCGCTGCCGCAGCTCGGAGTTCTGGATGAGCAGCATCAGCGCGGAGGCGAGGGCGTCGGTGTCGCCGGGCGGGACGAGGACGCCGGTCTGCCCGTCGATGACCACCTCGCGCGGGCCGTTGGGCGCGTCGTAGGAGACCACCGGGACACCGGCCGCATGCGCCTCCGCGAGGACCAGGCCGAACGCCTCGTTGCGGGAGGTGAGTGCCGCGATGCTGGCCTTGGCCCACTCCTCCGCCAGATGGGGGGAGTTGCCGTTGAGCTGCACGCAGTCGTGCAGTCCGAGCATCTCGATCTGGCGGCGCAGGGCACCGCTGAGCGGCCCGTCGCCGAAGATCCGCAGCTGCCAGTCCGGGTACGCCTGCGCGACGGTCGCCCAGGCCGTGACGGCGTGGTCGATCTGCTTCTCCGCCACGAGCCGGCCGGCGATCACCACCGTCCGGGTCTTCAGCGTCGAACGGGGCCGGAAGCCGCTGGGCAGGGCGTTGGGCACGACCTCCAGGCGGGGAGCGGCGTCGCCCAGGGTCTCGGCGAACCAGTCCCGGGTGCGCTCGCTCAGCACCGCCAACGCGTCCAACCGGGAGGCGTAGCGGCGCAGCGGCTCGCCGCTGGTGCCGCGCAGTTCGGAGACGCGGTGCTCCTGGTGGACGGTGACGACGTGGGCGGGGACGAGGTGGACGGCCAGCGCCATCAGCGCGGGCGTGGTGGTGACCAGGACGTCCGTGTCGGTGTCCTGGAGCGCGAGTTCGAGTTCCAGGTCCGACAGCCGGTTGAACGCCGACTCCCAGGAAGGGTCGACGATCCGGCTGGGCTGAGCGGCCAGTCCGGCCCACACCGAGTCGTCCACCGAGGTCCGGCGCACCGGGCGGGGCGGGCGGGAGGTGAGGTCGACCAGGTAGTCGACACGGACCCGCTCGTCGGGCGTGAAGAACTGCTCGCGCCTGCTCCTGAAGACGCTGAGCACCCGCACCTCGTGCCGGGCGGCGAGCTCGGAGGCCTGGTTGAACACGGCCCGTTCGGTGCCGCCGACGGCGTCGGCCGTGGTCAGCAGAAACGTGATCTTCATCAGTCGGTCCGGCCCGCCTCGGGCATGCGCGTGCAGGTGACCCGGAAGTTACCGGCGGGGGTGTAGCGCGGCTGGACGATCAGCGGCGCCTGGCCGGGCGGTGTGATGGCGAGGCTGCGCATGGCGAAGACGCGCAGCGGGTTGCGTACGTCGTGCAGCCTGCGTCCCAGCCGCATCGAGCGTCCGTCGCGGTCGCGCAGGACGACGTCCCAGTGGTCGGGGCGGCTGCCGCGGGGCGGCATCTCCCCCAGCGGGACGGTGACGCGGAAGCCGTCGGGGCCGAGCGCGGTGACCGCCTGCTCGATCCGGCGGCCGGAGGCGACGAAGTCCACCCAGGGCGCTTCGACCCGGGTGCCCAGGACGCGGAAGTCGACGGTGACCCCGGCGTGCGTCAGGTGCACCTTGGCCACTTCCACGGCGGGCCGGGCAGCGGTGCTGACCACCCGTGCGCTGCCGCGGAAGGAGCGGCCGAGCCGGTGGCGTTCGCCGGTGACCGGCGAGGCCGTCATCGGCTTGGTGGGTCCTTCGTAGGGCACGGGCGGCTGAAGCAGCAGCAGCGGGAGCGTGCGCGAGCGGCGGCCGGTGTGCACCCGCAGCCTCAGCCGCCAGCGTCCGGTGCCGACGGGCACACCGCCGACGTCGGCGCCCAGCAGGACCGCGGCGTCGACCAGGATCTCGCCGGCCGGGCCCTCGTGGAGACGGGCCTCGCCAGGATAACGGCGGCGCCCGCGCTGCAGGACGACCTCCGCCCGCTCGGGCAGGCCCGCGCGGGCGGGCAACTCGGCGTGCAGGTTCACCGTCTGGCCGTCGAGGATCGCGGCGTAGCGCAGTTGGGCGGCGCGCCTGCTGCGCAGCGGGACGAGGACACCCAGCAGCCGGTTGCGCAGGGCGACGGCTCCGGCGCGCAGGCGGCGGCGCGGGCGACCGGCCCCGCCGGCGGTCGTGGCGGGGCGCTTGGATCGGGAGGTCATGAGCCCGCGTACCCCAGTTCTGCCGCAGGGGCCGGCCTGCGCGGCGCCACGGCGCCGGAGGCTGTCTCGAAGGGACTGGCTACTGGGAAGTAGTTTTCCAGGAAGGTGGCGACCATGCGGGACTGGGCCTCGGGGTCGGCGGCGGTGATGGTGTCGTTCATGCAGAAGGTGTCGAAGTTGCGGCGGGCCAGAAGGGTGTCGAGCCGGCGCTGGGCCAGCCCGTCCGCCAGGTCGATGTAGACGTAGCGGATGTCACCGACCGTGGCGCGTGCCGAGTGGTAGGCGTAGTAGTGGTGCAGGGAAGAGGCGATCGGTACGTCGCTGGGCGAGCGGAAGCGGGAGTGCTGGGTCACCCGGTGCGCCTGGTTGTAGACCTGTTCGATCTCGGCCAGCACACTGCGCCGCAGCGCGTGCGGCGTGTGCTTCATCTTCTGGGAGATGACGGTGCCGAAGTACTGGGCGATCAGGCCGCGGCTGTTCTTGCCCGCCGCGTTGACGGGCAGGTCCTCCGCGCTGGTCCGCCCGGACGGGATCAGGGCCTTGGACTGGAAGAACTTGGTCAGCCCATTGGCGTGGAAGAAGTGGCCCGGATGCACGGGCCGCCCGAAGAAGACGTCGTCGTTCAGGTACAGGAAGTGCTCCGAGAGCTCGGGTATGTGGTGCAACTGGCTCTCGATCGCGTGGGAGTTGAACGTCGGCAGCGCACTGGGGTCGGAGAAGATCTCGCGGTGGTCCACCACGCGGATCCCGGGGAAGTCCGTGTTCAGCCACGACGGCACCTGGCCGGCCGTGACCAGGAAGATGTTGCGCACCCAGGGCGCGTACTGGTGGATCGAGCGCAGCGAGTACCTCAGCTCGTCCCGGCTGGTGTAGCGGGCGTCGTTGGCCGCCTGCTCGTGCAGAGCGCCCTCCCGGGCGGAGGTGAGCTGCCCGCGGGCCGCGTCGCGGCGGGCCCGCCAGACCGTGTCCGAGTCGTCCACCCAGGTGTAGACGACGTCGATCGGGAAGAGGTGGTCGTCCGGCAGCGCGGCCACGAACTCGGGCAGGGTGCGCGCCCGGCCGGTGGTGTAGGGGCCGGGCACCGCGCTGAAACGCTTCTGCTCCGCCCAGCAGCGGCCCGCGTCCAGCGGGACCTCGGTCGCCACCTTGTTGGGCCGCGGCGCGACGAGCAGGCCGTCCCGCTCGGTCCAGAACTCGATGTCGCAGCCGTACTCGCCGCCGAACACCAGGCGCGCGCTGGGGTCGCAGACGACCCACGTCACCCGCAGCACGTCCTGCCCGCGCAGCGCCCGCCAGCTTCCCGGCGCGGACCCGGGACGCAACTGCGCCGGGGAGGTCCCGATGTATCCGGGGTGCTCCACGAAGGCGAGCTGGAGCAGTTCCTCGAAGTCGGCCCGCCGCCGGGCGGGAACGGCCACGCACGGCACCACGGACGACTTCGCGCCGCGGACGCAGAAGTAGTCGATCCCGGCTTCCTCCAGCAGGGAGACCACGATGTGGAGGTTGCGCGCACGGGCGGCCCACGCGGTGGCGCCGGGCACCTCCACCGCGCGCAGGTGCTTTCCGGCTTCCCGTACGACGCGCAGAGGACCGTCGGACGTGCGCTTGCCGCCTCGGCCCTGACCGCCCATCGCCCGCACCATGACGGCGGAGCGCATGGCGTCGGCGGAGGCGAGCGAACGTTTCACCGACGTGCGCAGTGGGCCCGGTATCCGGCGCCGGGCCCCCACGGGAACCAACGACCGATACGCCGACACGAGCGCACTCGCCTCGGGATTGTTGAGGCTCACCCGACTTCCGCACCCACCCAGCTCGAGGCCGGCACAGAATGCCCGGCGCACGTCCCCCGCCCTGCCCGCGGCCTCCACCTCATGTCGACCAGCGGTACACCTGAGGCTTACCGATCGGACAGAATGTTTACATCTGCTTCTCAGACTGTCCAGAAGTAATCGGTTTCTGCGAACCGTCTGTCATAAAGGCCACATCTGTACAACCTTTTTGCGGAACGCCTGCTCAACGGCCTCCGGACGGTATGTCAGACCCGCACCCAGTCCATGAGCACCAGGCCCGGTTCGGGTGCCTGCCGGGCGAGACGGAGCGCGCCGTCCGGGCCGAAGGCCGCCACCACCACCCGGCCGTGCCCGTCGTGCGCCAGGGCCGGCGCGCCGGCGGCGTTCCCGCCGGCGTCGGTCCACCACATGCCCGACGACTCGGCCTCCGTGCCGCACACGCCGAACAGGATTCCGCCGGCCGCGCCACGATGGGCGATCACCGTGCAGTCGTATCCGTCGACAGTGGTGCGCAGCACCGCGTTGGCGCCGTCCGAGGGAGTGCCGCCCAGCGTGATGAGCCAGGAGCCGCGGCGGTGAGAGAGCAAGCCGTATCCGGACGCGTCCGTCCAGAAGCAGGTGAGCCGTCCTGGAGCGGTCTCCACGGCGGTGACGGATCCGGGGAGCGGGCCCGGCCGCATGTCGTGGGAGCGCTGCGGCACGGCGCCGGGCTCCGGCTGGATCCAGTGCGCGAGCGCGTCGGCGGTGGGCGCGAACACCTCGACATGGCCGGTGGACGTGACCGCGGTGGCCAGTCCGTCCCGCAGGTCCGAGCCCCGGAGGTCGGTCCAGGGCTCCCAGCCGCCGCCCTTGCCCTCCCGGCGCATCATCAGCCCGCCGCCCGCGTTGCGCACGAAGACATGCACGGTGCCCATGGCGTCCACGGCACCCGCGGGCGCCCCGAGCCGGGCCGCCCTGTCCGGCTCGCGGTGCGGATTGCCCACGGAGCGCCATTCGGTGACGGGACGCCCGCTCTGGTACTGGATCGCGTGCACCACGTCGACGCGCACCGCGCCGTCGGCGCCGCGCCGTTCCCGGCGGCCGAGGAAGTGGACGTAGGTGTCGGCCCCCTGGGCGACGGTGAGATGCGTGAGGCCGGCGACCGGAAACAGGTCGGGTCCCGACCAGTCCGGGCCGCCCGGCCGGGTCTCGGTCCAGCGCAGCAGTCCGTCCGGGCAGCGGGCGTAGGCGGTGAGCCGTCCGTCCTCGCCCCGCACGAGCCAGCTTCCCTCAACGGCACCGGTCACGACGGGAGATGACGCGGCCTCGGCGGACGGAGCGGAACGACGCCCCTGCGCCACCCGCGCCGGCCGGCCTCGCATCGCCATGACGGACCCCCTGGAAGAACCCGCCCGAATTCGACGCGGGGACATGAAACTCTCACATCACATGAACAATACATACGCGTTTCCGGCGTGAATCGGTCCCGGAACGCGGCGCCGCGACCCCGGTCGGCAGTCACTTCAACACCCGTCGGCACGGTGTGTGATGTATGCCACTGCCGTACAACGCCCCCCATGGGTCACGGGTCTGTCCGATAGCCCGAGCGCTCCCTGCCCGGGCACGAGGAGACGAGGACAGCGCGCCATGACAACCCCAGCCGTCGAGAGCCCCCGCAGCCCGCACCGGCCCGACCAGGACGGGACTCCCCGTCGCCGGCGTCGCACCGGCCGGTGGATCCTGCTCTCCATGGCCGTGCTGGTCGCGGCCGGGGCGGGGACGGTGTACTGGCTGTACAGCGGCCTGAACGGCAACATCAAGGGCGTCGACATCGAAAACGCCATCGGCGACGACCGGCCCGAGAAGCTGCCCACCTCCGGGCAGAACATCCTGATCCTCGGCTCCGACTCCCGCGCCGGCGACAACGCCGCGCTCAACACCGGCAAGGTGGCCGGCGCGCGCTCCGACACCGCGCTGATGATGCACATACCCGAGGGCCGCACCGAGGCCGTCGCCATCAGCATTCCGCGCGACACCCTGGTGACCCGGCCCGAGTGCACGAAGTCCGACGGCACCACGGTGGCGTCGGCGAAGCGCGTGATGTTCAACTCCATCTACGGACAGGTCGGCCCGGCCTGTGTGGTGAAGACCGTGGAGCAGATGTCCGGCATCCGCATGGACCACTACATGGAGATCGACTTCGCCGGCTTCCAGGGGCTGGTGGACGCGATAGGCGGGGTCACCGTCACCGTGGACCAGGACATCCACGACAAGTCCAGCGGCCTGGACCTCACCGCCGGCACCCACCGCCTGGACGGCACCCGGGCCCTGCAGTTCGTCCGCACCCGGCACGGCATCGGCGACGGCAGCGACCTCGGACGCATCAGCCTCCAGCAGCAGTTCATGCTGGCCCTGCTGAGCGAGATCAAGAAGCAGGACCTCCTGGGCAGCCCCACCAAGACGTACAAGATCGCCGACAAGCTCACCGCGGCCCTCACCACCGACTCCGATCTCGCCTCTCTCACCAAGCTGGCGGAGTTCGGGCGCAGCCTGAACGGGGTCGACCCCTCCAGCATGGAGACGATCATGCTGCCGGTGATGTACGACAAGATCGACCCCAACCGCGTCGTGGCCGCGGAGCCCCAGGCGACGGAGCTGTGGAAGGCGCTCCGCAACGACTCCACCATCCCGGAGTCCGCCAAGAAGTCCCCGGCGACGGGCGGTTGATCCGTCCAGCGAGGCCGCACGCATCCACGGGCCGGCCTCCGCCGGTCGGGACGGGCCGGGCGAGAAGCCCACGGGCCCACGACGTCACGGACACTGGTACCGCGTCTGATCCCGACCGGAAGGACCGACCCAGGATGCCGACCCTGCTGATCGTCGACGGGGCCAACGTCGTCGGCTCCGTCCCGGACGGGTGGTGGCGCGACCGGCGGGCCGCCGCCGAACGCCTGCGCGACCGGCTCACCGGGTACGTCGAGGAAGGCGTTCCCGGCGTGCCCGGTCCGCTGGACATCGTCCTGGTCCTGGAGGGCGCCGCGCGAGGCGTACCGTCCGTACCCGGCGTACGGGTCGAGGAAGCCCCCGGCAACGGCGACGACCACATCGTCCGACTGGCCGCCGCCACGGCGGACCGGTCCCGCGTGGTCGTCACCGCGGACCGCGAACTCCGCCGCAGAGTGACCGCGACGGGCGCCACCACGGTGGGTCCCCGCGCGGTGTACGGCCCCGGCGACCAGGACACCTCCGGTCGGGAGCGTTGACCGCCGGTCAGGGCAGGGCCTGAATCCCGGTGCCGCGGCGGGTCAGTTCAGCGTGGCCTGGTACAGGGCCACACAGGCGCTGGCCACCAGGACGCCCAGAACGATCCGTTTGAAGCGGGTGGGATCCGTGCGGGCGAAGAGGCGGTCTCCCAGCCACCAGCCCACCAGCAGGCCGGGAAGCCCCGCACCGGTCAGCAGGAGGCCGTCCGTGGTCAGCCGGCCGACGGCGAGGAATCCGGCGAGGGCCAGGGCGTCCTGGACGCAGAACGTGGCCTGGAGGGTCGCCCGGAACTCCCGGGGCGCCAGGCCCATGGCCTGGAAGGTGGCGACCAGCGGCGGCCCGTTCATACCGGTCGCGGTCAGCAGCGCCCCGCTGGCGAAACCCGAGGCGATGGTGGGGCCCGTACCGCGGCGGAAGGTCAGGCCGCGGCCGATCAGGACGGCGAACACCAGCACCACACAGGCGATGAGGGCCGACAGCGAGCGGGCCCCGAGCACCGTCACCGCGAGCAGCCCGAGCGGCATGCCCACCAGTCCCGCCGCGCTCACCAGGCCCGCGGTGCGCACACTGACGTGCTCTCTCTGATGGACGCAGACCGCCAGCGAGAGCACCCCGCCCAGCGCAGTGACCACGACGATGGCGTTCTGCGGGCTGGTCAGCAGGGTCAGCAGCGGCACCGCCACCAGCGCGAACCCGAAGCCGCTCAGCGCCTGCGCGAACGACGCCAGCGTGGTGACCAGTGCCACCTCGGCGATCAGGGTCGTCGTCACCCGCTCCCCCTCCGGCCGCTGCCGCCGGGGTGGCCCGTCCGTCCCCGTACCTGCCCGAACCCTACCGAGCAGGAGAGCGCCGGCCGCCCGGGGGGTGCTCGCCGAACGGCCCCGGCGCCGTCGTCATCTGCGCAGCAGCAGCGAGGTGACCCTCAGCCGGCCGCTGTGGATCCAGACGTCCGAGTACTCCACCGGACGGTCGTCGGCGAGGTAGGTGACCTGCTGGAGGTACTGCACGGGGGCGCCCTCGGGCAGTGCCAGGGCATCGGCGACATCGGCGGTGGCGGCCTCCGCGCTGAAGGTCCGGCGGGCCGTGGCGATCTTCAGCCCGTAGGTGCCCTCCAGGACCCCGAAGAGACTGGAGGTGGTGAAGTCCACCTCTTCGATGCCGGGCGCGACGTCCGTGCGCACGAAGTTGAACAGCAGCGCGACCGGCCCCTCGCCGGTGCTGCGCACCCGCACCAGGCGCAGGACGCGGGTACCGGGGGCGACGTCCAGCAGGGCCGCGACGGGCCGGGGCGGAATGATCAGCGAGCACTCCCGCACCGACGTGGTGGTGACGACTCCCTGGCTGGCGAAGTCCTCGGACAGGGTGCTCAGCTTCTGGGCGATCGCCGGTTCGATCGTCGTCGAGGTGACGAACGTGCCCCGCCCGCGCACCTGCCGCAGCAGGCCCTCCTCGATGAGCGTGGTCAGGGCGCGCCGCAGGGTGCCGCGGCTGACGCCGAACTCCTGAGCCAGTTCCGGCTCGCTCTTGAGGCGGTAGTGCGCCGGCCACTCGCCGCTGGCGATACGCAGTCGGATGTGTTCCGAGATCTGGACGTGGATCGCCGTGGGGACGTCACGCTTGATGCCCGGAAGCCCCCCTTTGTCGGCCGTCACAGTCGTCGCATCTCCTTCTCCGGTCTCACCGGAGGACGGGCGTCGCTCCGGAAAATGGGGAGCCGCACCCCGGCCGCGGGGTGCGGGCGGGGTGCGGCGGCAGCGGCCGGTCAGTAGCTGACGGTCGACTCGTCACCGGTGTCCGTGACGATCGCCAGACCGGCGCTGGTCCCGAGCAGCGAGGCACCCGCGCGCAGGAGTTCCAGGCCCTGCCGGTAGGTCTTGATGGACCCGGACGCCTTCACCTGAACCCCGTTCCGCGCCCGGTCAACAAGGTAGCGAACGCTCGCCGGGTTCGCAGTCTCGATCTGTCCGCTGCTGGCGTTCTTCAGGAAGGCGGCACCCGCCTCCATGGCGAGCTCGACGGCGGTCTCCTTCTCGTCGTCGGTGAGCAGCGGCAGTTCCAGCATGACCTTGACGGGCAGGCCCGAGGCCCGGACCACGCCCGCGATGTCCTCGCGGAAGTCGTCGTAGCGGCCGCTCTTGAGCCAGCCGACCTGGACGCCGATGTCGAGCTGGGTCGCGCCGAGCCGGGCTATCTCCGCGGCCTCGGCGGCCTTGCCCGCGCTGGTCATGACGCCGACGGTCGGGAAGTCCAGGGCGGAGGCGACCCCGACCCCGGTGCCGCGCAGCTCGGCCACCACGACGGGAAGCCAGGAGGCGGGAACCATCGCGGCGTTGAAACCGTGGGTGACCGCCTCCTGGGCGTGGGCGACCATCTCGTCGCGGGTCGCGTCCGGATCGATCTTGGTGTGCTGGATGTAGGGGGCCAACTCGGCGGGGGTGAGGTCGAGTTCGGCAGAGGTGACGGTCGTGGTGGACACGGAGTGATCTCCCTGTGTGGAGGGCGGTGGGGCTCCCGGCGATACGGCCGCCGGGTGCGTTCGACGGACGGGCCGTCGCGGAAAACAGGAGCCGGGACGTGGGGTCCGGCGGCGGCTCAGAGCTTGGAGGCGTAGTGGTCCGGGACGACGACGCCCTCGCCGCCGAACCACCGGGGGGCGTCGACGCCGCAGAACAGGCCGATGTTGCCCCAGGGTTCGAAAGCTCCGGTGCGGACGACGACCTTGGCCTGCCGGGCCAGTTCGCCGAGTACCTCCGCGTGCGGACGGGTGGTGAACTCGGCGCCGGAGAAGCGTTCGCGAAGCCACGCGTCGAGCCGGGGGTTGTGGGTGGGGACGTCCCCGGCGCGGACCACGCCCTCGACGACCAGTTCGTCGGCGATCAGCCCGAGCACCGTCCGCAGATCCGGGAGGTTCTCGGCGAGGGCGAGATCGACGCGGCGCGCGTCCCGGGGGATGGGGAAGCCGGCGTCCACGACCAGCAGCAGGTCGGTGTGGCCGAGCGTGGCCAGGGCCCCGCTCAGTTCGGCGTTGAGGATGCCGGAGCGTTTCACGGTGGGTTCCTTTCGATGGGGTCTTCGCAGGTCGGGCTGTGGGTCTCAGGCCGCCGCCGGCACCGCTCCGGTCGCGAGGGCCATGATGGATTCCTCGGTCGCCTCCGCGGTGTCGACGCAGCTCACCAGCCGGCCCTCGCTCATCACGGCGATCCGGTCGGTCAGGGTCAGCAGTTCGGGCAGGTCCGAGGAGGAGCAGAGGATCGCCAGGCCCTGCCGGGCGAGGGCGAACAGCTGCTCGTAGATCTCGGCCTTCGCCCCGATGTCCACACCGCGCGTGGGCTCGTCGAGGATCAGCACACCGGGGTTGATCGCCAGCCAGCGTCCGAGGACGGCCTTCTGCTGGTTGCCGCCGGACAGGCTGGTGATGGGCTGGCTCATGGTGGCGGTCTTGACCCGCAGCCGCTTCGCCTGGTCGGCGGACTGCGCGTCGAAGGCACGGCGGCGGACGATCCCGAGCCGGCTGAACGTCCTCGTGGTGAGCGCGCCGATGTTCTCGCCGACGCTCATGGTGGTCAGCAGCCCCTGGGCGCGTCGCTCGCCGGGCACGAACGCGAGCCGCCGTTCGACACTGGCGATCGGGTTGCGCCGTTCGTAGGGCCTGCCCAGCAGTTCCACGGTGCCGCCGGTCCCGCGGTCCCCGCCGAAGAGGTGGTGCAGCATCTCCACCCGGCCGGAGTCCGGCAGTCCGGCCACGCCCAGGATCTCGCCGGGGCGCAGGTCGAAGGAGACACCGCTGTGCCGGTGTCCGCTCAACTCCCTTACCTTCAGCACGGGTTCGCCGCTGGGCTCGGTGCCGCGCTCCGAACGGCGGGTGAACTGGCCCAGTTCACGACCGACCATGGCGGCGACGGCCTCGTCGGGGCTGGTCTCCGCGCTCCGCCAGGAGGCGACGTGGGTGCCGTCGCGCAGCACCTGGATGTGGTCGGCCAGGCGGAACACCTCGGGCATGCGGTGCGAGACGTAGAGCATGGTCGTCCCGGCCGCCTTGAGCTTGTCCATCAGGGCGAACAGCCGGTCGGCCTCGGCCGGGGTGAGCATGGCGGTGGGTTCGTCCAGGATCAGCACGCGGCAGCCCCGGGCGATGGACCGGGCGACCACGATGAGTTGCTGGGTGGCCAGGTCCAGGGTCCGCACGGAGGCGTTCGGGTCCAGGCGGAGGTCGAGTTCGGCGAGGAGTTCGGTGGTGCGCTCCAGCATGCGGCGCCGGGAGGGGAACCAGCGGTTGCCCGGCTCGACCCCGCTCAGCACGTTCTCCGCCACACTGCGGTCGGGCAGCAGGGACAGCTCCTGGGGGACGATCGCGACGCCGTGCCGGCCGAGCATCGTGCTCGGGTCGAAGGACGTGACCTCCTCGCCGAAGACGGTGACGCCGCCGTCGCTGGGCGGCTGGAGGCCGGCCAGGATCTTGAGCAGGGTCGACTTGCCGGCCCCGTTCTCCCCCAGCAGGGCGGTGACCTCGCCCGCGGGGACGTCGAAGGAGACGTCGCTGAGGGCGCGTACCGGGCCGAAGTTCCGGGACAGGCCCCGGATCCGGACGGCCGGGGCGGCGGCGGGCGGGGTGCCGGGAGGTGCCGAGCCGCCCGTGGCGGCGTCGCGGGCGGCGGCCATCAGTCCTCCACCGTCGCGGCGTCGAGGTTCTTGCGAGTGATGAACTGCGCGCCGGTGTCCACACCGGTGATCTCGGTGCCCTTGGTGAGGAAGTCGTACAGCACCTTGACCGCCTGGTAGCCCTGCTCGGACGGGTTCTGGCTGATGGTGAAGTCCAGGACCCCGCGGTCGATGTACTCGGCGGTCTGGGTGAGCAGGTCGAAACCGCCCATCGTGATGGCGTCGGCGCGTCCGGACTGGGCCACCCACTTGGCGGCGGCCGTGGTCGAGCAGCAGTCGAGCCCGGCGACGGCCACGACACCGGACTGACCGGACATGGTGGACTCGACCGTGTTGTAGGCGGCGTTGGGTTCGTTGCCGACGTTCACCGGCCCGACGACCTTCAGATCGCTGCCCGCCAGCCCTTCCTTGAAGCCGTTGAACCGGTCGTGCGACCAGCCGGCGCCGGTGTCCACGGAGAACACGACGACGGACTTGCCCTTGCCGGTGCCCTTCAGGTCCTTGAGCATCTGTTCGGCCTCGGCCTTGCCGGAGGCCTTGAGGTCCTGGCCGACGAAGCCCATCTGCTGGGAGTCGGGGTTGTCGGTGTTGAACGAGATGATCGGGATGCCCGCCTTGTAGGCCTGGCTGATGACCGGCTTCAGCGCGTCGCTGGAGGCGGAGGAGACGGCGAGCCCGTCCACGGCCTTCTGCTGGATGAGCGTCTGGAGCTCGGAGACCTGCTTGGCGGCGTCGCCGCCGGTCGGGCCGATGAGGGAGACCTCGGCCCCCAGCTCCTTGCCGGCCCGCTTCATGCCACTGCCGATCGGTGTCGCGAAGGCGAGGGACGGGTCGTGGTAGCTCAGCTTGATGCGCATCGGCTTGTCGTCGTCGATCCGCTGCTGGATGTACGAGGCGAGCTTGAAGGAGCCGTCGCCGGAACCGGAGCCGGCGGCGTCGCCGGCGGTGACGGCGCCGCACGCGGTGAGGGTGAGAGCCGCGGCGGCGGCCGTCGCGGCGACGAGGGATCTGAGGAGGGTGCGCGGGGACATCGTGACTCCCTTGTCGTGTCCGTGGGTCTGTGCGTCTGCGTGAGGTGGGAAGCGGACGGCGGTCAGGCGCGGGTCTTGCGCTTGCGCTGCCAGGTGTCGGCCGCGACGGCGGCGACGATGACGAGGCCGGTGACGACGGTCTGCCAGAAGGAGGAGATCCCCTTGATGTTGAGGATGTTCTGGAGCAGGCCGATGAAGGCGACGCCGATGACGGTGCCCCACATGGTGCCGGAGCCGCCGAAGAGGGCCGCGCCACCGATGATGACGGCGGAGATGACGGTGAGTTCCAGCCCCTGGCCGGTCACACCCTGCACGTAGGAGAGGAAGGACAGGCCGAGTACGCCGGCGAGGCCGGCGGTGAAGCCGGACAGGACGAAGGCGGTGAGCTTGACCCGCTTGACGTTGACGCCGACGAGGCGGGCGGCCTCCTGGTTGCCCCCGACCGCGTAGGTGTTGAAGCCGAAGCGGGAGCGGGACAGCAGCACCACGCCGAGGGCGGCGACGGCGGCGAAGAGGACGAACTGCATCGGGATCACCCCGAAGAGCCGTCCCTGGCCGAGGAGGTTGAACTCCGCGACCCCGGGCTGGGAGGAACTCAGGGAGATCGGGGCCCCGTCGGAGATGAGCAGGGCGACGCCGCGGAAGACGCTGAGCGTGCCCAGGGTGACGATGAAGGAGGGCACACCGAGCACCACCACGGCCAGCCCGTTGAGCAGTCCGGCCAGGACGCCCACGGCCAGTCCGACGAGCATCGCCGCGGGCCAGTTCCAGCCGTCCGAGATGAGCAGTCCGGTGGAGATCGCGGAGAGGGCGTAGGTGGAGCCGACCGAGAGGTCGATCTCGCCGTTGAGGATGACGAACGTCGCCCCGACGGCCATGATGCCGATCTGCGCGATCTGCTGACCGACCGAGAGCAGGTTGTCGGACTGGGCGAAGGTCGGCGAGAGCACGGTGCCCAGCAGGAAGAGCAGGACGAGCGCGGCGAAGACGCCGGCCTCGCGTGCGTGCAGCAGCCTGCGCAGCGCGAGCGGGAGCTGTCGTGCCGGTCCGGTGGCCGACGGCGCCGCGGCGGTCGGGGGTTTCGAGGTCGTCGAGGTCACGGGGTTCTTCCAATCCGGGCGTTCAGCTGGTCTCGGGTGGGCAGGGCGGGGACGACGCCCGCGATCGTCACGGTGTGGGCGCCCGCGGCTGCGGCGAACCCGGCCGCCCTCTCGAGGGGCTGCCCCTCGGCGAGGGCGACGGCGAGGGCCGCGGTGAAGGAGTCGCCGGCGCCTGTGGTGTCGACGACGGTGGGGGCCGGGTGCGGTGGCACCGCGGTCACGCCGGAGGCCTGGGCGATCAGGGCGCCCTCGCCACCCCGGGTGAGGACCGCGGCGCCCCCGGTGCGCTCCCGCAGGGCGCGAACCAGTTCCCCGTCACCGAGCCCGTGGCCCTCGTCGAGGCCGAGGAGTACGGGGGCTTCCGTCTGGTTCGGCGTGATCACGTCGATGAGGGGCCAGCACGCGTCGGGAAGCGGTCGGGCGGGCGCGGGGTTGAGCAGGGTCGGCGTGCCGGTCTCGCGACCCAGGCGGAGCGCGGTGACCACGGCCTCCTCGGGGATCTCCATCGACACGACCAGGATGTCGGCGGAGGCGATCTCGGCGCGGAAGGGTGCGACGGCGGCGGCGTCCAGTTCGTCCAGGGCGCCCGGGGCGATGGCGATGCGGTTCTCACCGGACGGTTCGACCAGGATGAAGCCGACCATCGTGGGGGCCTGGGCGGTCAGCACATGTGCGGCGCCGACACCCTCACGCTGCCACAACGCACGTGCGGAGCGGCCGAAGTCGTCGTCGCCCACGGCGGTCAGCAGCGAGACCTCGGCACCCAGCCGGGCGGCGGCGATGGCCTGGTTGCTGCCCTTGCCGCCAGGGCCGGGATCGAACACCCCGCCCGAGACGGTCTCACCCGCCGCGGGGGCCTTGGGGACCCGCATGGTGAGGCCGGCTCCATAACTTCCGACAACCGCGATCTTCATGGGCGCACCGCTTTGTGTATGGACAACCATGGACAAGCGAGATCGTAGGTACAGGGATGTCCATAGTCAATGGTGGTCGGGAAGATGAACTCCGGATGGTGTCGCGCGTACAAGGAACGGGCCCGGGCTCCTCGGTGACGAGGAACCCGGGCCCGTCGGCCGCGCCGCGAGCGGTCGGCCGCCGCTAGTGCTGTGACCGGAAAGGTTCACCGGCTCGCGACGCCCGGTGCACCGCACCGGACGCCGCGAACTTCCCGGCAAACCTTCCCGGCCACAGCACTAGGAAGCGCCTGAGTCGCCCGCCGGGCGGCCTGCCCGCGCCTGGCGTTCGCCGAGCCTGCTGTGGGTGCGGCCGTAGAGGAAGTACACGACGAAGCCGATGACCATCCAGATGGCGAAGCGGAGCCAGGTCTCGGCGGGGAGGTTGACCATCAGCCAGAGGGAGGCGCAGACGGAGAGGATCGGGAGCACCGGGACCCAGGGGGTGCGGAAGGCGCGCGGCAGGTCGGGGCGGGTGTTGCGCAGGATGATCACGCTGATCGCGACCACCACGAACGCGAACAGCGTGCCGATGTTCACGAGTTCGGCGAGTTCGCTCAGGCTGGTGAAGCCGGCGACGACGGCGATGATCACGCCGAGCAGAATGGTCGGCCGGTACGGGGTGCGGAACCGGGGATGGGTGTGCGAGAAGAACCGGGGCAGCAGCCCGTCCCGGCTCATCGCGAAGAAGACCCGGGCCTGGCCCAGGAGCAGGATCATGCACACCGTGGTCAGGCCGATGGCCGCGCCGAAACTGATCAGGCCCGCGTACCAGGGATGTCCCGTGGACTTGAACGCGTCGGCGAGCGGCGCGTCCACGGACAGCGCGCTGTACTTCTGCATACCGGTGACGACGATCGACACGGCGACGTACAGCACGGTGCAGATGATCAGCGAGCCGAGGATGCCGCGCGGCACGTCCCGCTGCGGGTGGCGGGTCTCCTCGGCCGCGGTGGCCACCACGTCGAAGCCGATGAAGGCGAAGAAGACGACGGACGCGGCGGTGAAGATGCCCATCACACCGAAGTTCGAGGGCGCCCAGCCGAACATCAGCTGGATGAGCGGTGCCTTGAGGGTGCCGCCCGCGGGCACCGGCTGCGCCTTCGGGATGAACGGGTCGTAGTTGCCGCCCTTGATGAAGAAGGCGCCCGCGATGATCACGACGAGCACCACGGCCACCTTGACGGCGACGACGATCGTGGTGACCCGCGCGGAGAGCTTCATGCCGAGCACGAGGATGACGGTGAGGACCAGGACCAGGAGGGCGGCGAGGATGTCGAAGCCGAAGCCGGTCGCGTTGTCACGGCCGCTGAGATATTCGGGCAGGTGCCAGCCCGCGTTGTCGAGCAGCGAGTGGATGTAGCCGGACCATCCGACGGCGACCACCGCGGTGCCGAGCGCGAGTTCCAGCACCAGGTCCCAGCCGATGATCCAGGCGGGGAACTCGCCGAGCGAGGCGTAGGAGAAGGTGTAGGCGGAGCCGGCCACCGGAACCGTGGAGGCGAACTCCGCGTAGCAGAGCGCGGCGAGCGCGCAGACCACCCCGGCCACGACGAAGGACAGGGAGACGGCGGGGCCGGCGGTGTTCCTGGCCGCCGTGCCGGTGAGGACGAAGATGCCGGTACCGATGATGACACCGACGCCGAAGACGGTCAGATCGAGGGCGGACAGGGATTTTCTGAGCGCGTGCTCGGGTTCCTCGGTGTCCTGGATCGACTGCTCGACGTTCTTCGTCCTGAAGAGCGTGCTGCTCACGGCGTGACCTCCCCTGCGTGTCGTCCTCGACCTGGCCCGGACCGGCCGAGCCGGCTCGACATGATCGAGAGAGCTGGGGATGCGTATGCCCCGGCACTCGCAGGTTCACGCAGACGGGCCGGTCGCGCCACCCGTAAGAGGGGGCACGACCGGCCCGTGCCGCCGTCCGCGCGGTCGGCGGCTCAGTCGCGCGCGGGCTGCACCGCCACGTCGACCTGCGCCTCGACCTCGGCGTCGACCTCCGCCTCCGGCCGCTCGAACCGGCCGTCCAGCTTGGAGACCAGGCCCGTGACCTGACGGGCGATGTCCGGCGCGGTCAGCCCGATCTCCGCCAGCACCTCGGCCCGGGAGGCGTGGTCGAGGAAGCGCGGCGGGATGCCGAAGTCGCGCAGCGGCACGTCCACGCCCGCGTCCCGCAGGGCCTGGGAGACCGCCGAGCCGACACCGCCGACGCGGGAGTTGTCCTCGACGGTGACGACCACGCGGTGCCGTGCGGCCAGCGGCGCCATGGCCTCGTCGACGGGCTTGACCCAGCGCGGGTCGACGACGGTGGTGGTGATGCCCTGCTTGTCGAGGAGCGTGGCCACCTCCAGGCACATCGGGGCGAGGGCGCCGACGGAGACGAGGAGGACGTCCGGGGTGTCGGTGCCGGGCTCGCGCAGTACGTCCATGCCGCCGACGCGGCCCACCGCGGGTACGGCGGGACCGACGGCGCCCTTGGAGAAGCGGACCACGGTCGGGGCGTCGTCGACCTCGACCGCCTCGCGCAGCTGGGCGCGGACCTGGTCGGCGTCGCGCGGGGCGGCCAGCCGCAGACCCGGGACGACCTGGAGGATCGACATGTCCCACATGCCGTTGTGGGAGGCGCCGTCGGTGCCGGTGACACCGGCCCGGTCCAGGACGAAGGTGACCCCGCACTTGTGCAGGGCCACGTCCATCAGGACCTGGTCGAAGGCGCGGTTGAGGAAGGTGGCGTAGACGGCGAAGACGGGGTGCACGCCGGCGTGGGCGAGACCGGCCGCGGAGACGGCGCCGTGCTGCTCGGCGATGCCGACGTCGTAGACCCGGTCGGGGAAGGCCTTGGCGAACTTGTCCAGGCCGACCGGCTGGAGCATGGCCGCGGTGATGGCGACGATGTCCCGCCGCTCCTTGCCGAGCCTGACCATCTCGTCGCCGAACACCGAGGTCCAGTCGGCGCCGGAGGTCGAGATCGGCAGCCCGGTGTCGGGGTGGATCTTGCCGACGGCGTGGAAGCGGTCGGCCTCGTCCTGGAGGGCGGGCTGGTAGCCGCGGCCCTTCTCGGTGAGGCAGTGCACGATGACAGGACCGCCGAACCGCTTGGCGCGGGCCAGCGCCGACTCCAGGGCCTCGATGTCGTGGCCGTCGATGGGGCCGACGTACTTCAGGCCCAGGTCCTCGAACATGCCCTGCGGGGCGATGAAGTCCTTCAGGCCCTTCTTGGCGCCGTGCAGGGTCTCGTACAGCGGCCGGCCGACGACCGGGGTGCGCTCCAGCACCTCCCGGGTGCGGGCCAGGAAGCGTTCGTAGCCGTCGGTGGTGCGCAGGGTCGCCAGGTGGTTGGCGAGGCCGCCGATGGTGGGCGCGTAGGAGCGCTCGTTGTCGTTGACGACGATGACGAGCGGACGGTCCTTGGCGTCGGCGATGTTGTTCAGCGCCTCCCAGGCCATGCCGCCGGTCAGCGCGCCGTCGCCGATGACCGCGGCGACGTGGCTGTCCCGCTCGAGCAGCTGGTTGGCCTTGGCGATGCCGTCGGCCCAGCCCAGCACGGTGGAGGCGTGGCTGTTCTCGATGACGTCGTGCTCGGACTCGGCCTGCGAGGGGTAGCCCGACAGACCGCCCTTCATCTTCAGCTTGGAGAAGTCCTGGCGGCCGGTGAGCAGCTTGTGCACGTAGGACTGGTGGCCGGTGTCCCACAGCACCTTGTCCTTGGGCGAGTGGAAGACCCGGTGCAGGGCGATGGTCAGCTCCACCACACCGAGGTTCGGGCCGAGGTGGCCGCCGGTCTTGGAGACCTCGGTGACGAGGAAGGTCCGGATCTCCTGCGCCAGCTGGTCCAGCTCCTCCAGGCTGAGCCGGTCCAGATCGCGCGGTCCCCTGATGCGGGTCAGCAGCGGCACCCGTGCCTCCTTGCGTAGAGCTGATCGAGCTGTTGCCGGGCTCGTCGAGTCTAATGTTCCGCCCGAGCGCCCGGTGTCCGGGCCGGGGGTCGTACGTCACGCGAACGGCGGTACCGGTGCCGTGCCCGCCATGACACGACTGTGCCCAGCACCACCATGGGTGCCGGGCACAGCCCTGGAGCGGACGAGGCTTACGCGCGCCCCGCCGACTTCTGCGTCTTGCGGGTCACGGCGTCGATGACGACCGTCGCCAGCAGCACGCCACCGGTGATCATGTACTGGACCGGGGAGGCGATGCCCTCCAGGGCGAGGCCGTACTGGATCGAGACGATGACCAGCACACCGAGGAGCGCGTTCCAGGTGCGGCCGCGGCCGCCGAAGAGGGACGTGCCGCCGATCACGGCCGCGGCGATGACGTTCATCAGGAACTCGCCGGTGCCCGCGCCCTGGTTGGCGGAGGCGATCTTCGAAGCGACGAAGAGACCGCCGATCGCGGCGAAGGTGCCGGCGATCGCGAAGACCGAGATCCGGACCAGTTCCACGTTGATGCCGGCCCGGCGGGAGGCCTCGACGCTGCCGCCGAGCGCGAAGACCTTGCGGCCGTACGCGGTGCGGCGGAGTACGAAGTCGGTGATCACCAGCACGGCGAGGAAGATCACCACGGCGAGGGGCAGGCCCTTGTACTGGTTGTACATGACCGCCACGGCGAAGGAGACGACGGCCAGCAGCACGGTGCGCACCACGATGTCGCTGAGCGGCCGGGACGGGATCCCGGCGGCCTCGCGGCGGCGGTTGCCCAGGTACGCGGTCAGGAAGTACCCGCCGACGGCCACGACGGCGAGCCCGTAGGCGGCGGCGACGTCGGTGAAGTAGTAGCTCGTGAGCTTGGTGACGATGCCGTCGTCGAGGTTGATGGTGCCGTTGCTGCCGAGGATCTGGAGCATGAAGCCCTGCCAGAACAGCAGTCCGGCCAGCGTCACGGCGAAGGCGGGGACGCCGATGCGCGCGAAGAAGAAGCCGTGCAGGGCTCCGGCCGCGGTACCGGTGAGGATGGCCAGCACCAGGGCCAGCACCTCGTTCATCCCGTGGGTGATGTTCAGCACCGCGAAGGTGGCGCCCGCGACACCGGAGACCGAGCCGACCGACAGGTCGATCTCGCCCAGCAGCAGGACGAACACGATACCGACGGCGATCATGCCCGTGCCGACCATGGCGACGGAGATGTCGGAGAGGTTGCCCGCGGTCAGGAAGTTGGAGTTCAGGCTCTGGAAGATGATCCAGATGACCAGCAGACCGATGACGACCGGGACGGAGCCCAGGTCACCGGCCTTCATCTTGCGCTTGAACTCGGTGACATAGCCCGCGAAGCCCTGTTCGCGCACCAGCAGCCGGGGGTCCACGACGGTCGCCGCGCCTGCCGCCGCCTCGGTGTTCTCCAGCGCGCTGCTCTCGGGGGGCGTGGAGGTCTTGTCGATGCTCACTTCTTGATCTCCCCATTGGTGCGCGCCGCACGGCGGGTGACGGCGTTGTCCGTGGCGCCGGTGATGGCGGAGATGATCTCTTCCTGGGAGGTCGACTTGACCTCGAAGACACCGTTGTTGCGGCCCAGGCGCAGAACGGCCACCTTGTCCGCGACCGCTTTGACGTCGGCCATGTTGTGGCTGATGAGGATCACCGCGTGACCGCGCTCGCGCAGCCGCTCGACCAGGTCGAGGACCTGCGCGGTCTGCTCCACGCCGAGGGCGGCGGTGGGCTCGTCGAGGATGACCAGCTTGGGCTCGCCGAGCATGGAACGGGCGATGGCCACGACCTGGCGCTGGCCGCCGGAGAGCGAGGCGATCGGAATACGGACGCTGGGGATGCGGATCGACAGCGTGTCCAGCAGTTCGCGGGAGCGGCGCTCCATCTCGACCTCGTCCAGGACACCGCGGCGGCGGATCTCCCGGCCCAGGTAGAGGTTGCCGACCACGTCGATGTTGTCGCACAGCGCGAGGTCCTGATAGACCGTCGCGATGCCGAGGTTCTGGGCGTCGTGCGGCTTGTTGATCTGGACCGCGCGGCCGTCCCACTCGATGCGGCCCTCATCGATGGGGTGCACGCCGGCGATCGTCTTGACCAGCGTGGACTTTCCGGCGCCGTTGTCGCCCACCAGGGCGACCACCTCACCGGCGTGGACCTCAAGCTCTACGTCGGTGAGCGCCTGGACGGCACCGAACCGCTTGGAGACCCCGCGCAACGCCAGCACGGGCGTAGCGGACAAGTGAACCATCTCCTTCGCCGCCTGACCCGGCGGGAGGTTGTGCAGAAGTTTGGGGGGTTGTTCCGTCCGGCGCCCCGCACGAGCTTGCGGGGCTTTGGATACGCGGGGCGCCGGCGGAGCCTGGGGGCGCGTCCCGTCAGGGGGTTCGGGGGGTGAACTCCCCGAACTCCCCTGACCCTGGAGGCGCTTGCGTCGCGTTGCCGCAGACCGGTCCGGTTACTTCAGACCGATCTTGTCGCAGGCCGCCTTGTACTGGGCGGTGCAGATCTCGGCAACGGTGTAGACGCCGTCCTTGACGACGGTGTCCTGGATGTTGTCCTTGGTCAGCGAGGTGACCTCGACCAGGACCGAGGGGACGCCCTTGGTGGTGGGGCTGTCGACCTTGTCCTTGGCGATCGAGTCCAGCGACTTGCCCTGGGCCAGGGCGACGGCCATCTCGGCGGCGGCGTCGGCCTCGGGGGCGTACGGCTTGTAGACGCTCATGTACTGCTCACCGGAGACGATGCGCTGCACACCCGCGAGTTCGGCGTCCTGGCCGGTGACCGGGACGGAGATGCCGGCGGCCTTCAGGGCGGTGATGATGCCGCCGGCCATGCCGTCGTTGGCGGAGTAGACGCCGACGACGTTCTTCTTGCCGATGGAGGAAATGGCGCCCTCCATGTTGGAGTTGGCGTTCTCCGGCTTCCACTCCTTGGTGTCGTACTCCTTGCCGATGTTCACCTTGCCGTCGAGGACCGAGTGGGCGCCGTCCTTGAACTGCTTGGCGTTCGGGTCGGTGGAGGAACCGTTCATCATGACGATCTTGCCGGACTTGGCCTTGTCGCCCAGCGCCTTGAGCAGCGCCTCGCCCTGGGTCTTGCCGACGGTCACGTTGTCGAACGAGGTGTAGGCGTCGATCGGGCCCTGGGCCAGACGGTCGTAGGCGACGACCGGGATGCCGGCGTCCTTGGCCTTCTGCACCGAGTTCTTGATGGCGGCGGCGTCCACGGCGTCGACGATCAGCACGTCCACCTTGTTGGTGATCATCGTCTCGACCTGCTGGCTCTGCAGGGTGGCGTCCTGCTTGGCGTTGGCGTAGACGACCTTGCCCTTGTTGTTCGTCAGCTCCGCGACCTTCTTCTCGATCAGCGGGCGGTCGAACTTCTCGTAACGAGCGGTCTGGTTCTCCGGCAGCAGCAGGCCGACCTTGATGGCGTCGCCCTTCTTCTCGCTGCCGGCCGACTTGGAGGAGTCGCCACCGGACTCCTTGGCGCTGCCACAGGCGGCGAGCGAGACGGCCATGGCACCAGCAGCAACGGCGAAAGCCGCACGACGCATACGCGTGTTCACTTCTTCAAACCTCCCTGACGAGGCCGCGTCGTTGCGGCCGAGGTGGCTGGAAGTCAACTCGGCCGCGCGTGCGACGTCAAGAAGTAAATCCTTAACGAGATGGCAACGGTGCCATCCGTTCTCTAAGTGAAGGCAGGGGTGGCCGCGTGCAGCGTGCCGTCCAAAAGTGTCGAATCACCCATCTCGCTGAGCGCCAGGGCGAGCGCCCCGAGGACCTCGGCGCGGCCCCCGAGTGCCCCGGGAAGCACGGAGAGTTGACGCGCGGCACTGGGGATGGCGTACCGTCCGACCGACTCCCTGATCGGGCCCAGCACCAGCTCACCGGCCTCGGCGAGATCGCCGCCGAGCACCACCCGGCTGGGGTTCAGCAGGTTGCAGAGATTGGCGACCCCGCTGCCGATGTGACGGCCGACGTCGGCGATCACCCGGCGGCAGCCCGGGTCGCCGTCCCGCGCCAGCCGTACGACGCCCTCCATGGTCAGGTCGGTGCCGTGACTGGGCCGGAGCAGCGGGAGCACGTACCCGGCGGCGGTGAAGGTCTCCAGGCAGCCGCGGTTCCCGCAGCGGCAGACCGGGCCCGACTCGTCGAGCGTGATGTGCCCGATCTCACCCGCCGTGCCGCCGGGGCCGCGGTAGATCCTGCCGCTGATCACCAGGCCCGCGCCGACCCCGCTGGCGATCTTGATGTAGGCCAGGTCGCGCACGCCCCGGCCGCTGCCCCAGACCAGCTCGCCCAGAGCGCCCAGATTGGCGTCGTTGTCCACGTGCACCGGCACGCCGAGGCGCCCCCGCAGCTCCTCGGCGGGCTTGACGCCCGTCCAGCCCGGCAGGATGGCCGTGGAGCCCAGCGTGCCGGACTCGACGTCGATCGGGCCGGGTACGCCGACACCCACGCCGGCGATCTTGGAACGGTCGACGCCCGTGGCCGCGATCAGCCGGTTGACCAGCTCTTCCGCCCGGTCGAAGCCCTGCGTGGAGGAGGCGTCCACGTCCAGCGGCTCGGACTCCTCGGCCAGCACCTGGTGGGCGAGGTTTCCTATGGCGACCCGCAGGTGCGTATGCCCGAAATCGACGCCGATCACGATGCCGGCGTCCCCGCTCAGGGACACGCTGCGGGCCCGGCGCCCACCCGCGGAAGTGGGCGTGACCTGGACCGTTCCACCGTCCTTGAGCTCGCGCACGATATTGGAGACCGTCGCCGCGGACAGGCCCGTGGTCCGCGCGATCTCCGCCTGCGTGAGTGATCCGGCAAGGCGCACGGCACGTACGACCCGCTCCAGGTTGGCTCGGTGCAGCGACGACTGCGACCCTGGAGTCTCCACGACGACCTCCTGCGCGCGGGGCCGCTTCGGTGAGGCCCCGTCCAATGTCCAACTAGTGAACTCTAAGCTGAGCTGTTCGGGTCCCCTCCCGTCAAGAGGTTGAACCGTATCCGGGTCCGTGGACACGCTGATGGAGCCGTGTCACGCACGCATGTGCGGACATGCGTGAGCCGCCCCCGCACGCCCCGGAGGGGGCGGCGAGAGCGGCGTACACGGGCGGCGAAGGCGCCGGGCGCCGCCCGCACGGGACGGGCCTCGGCACCGGAACGCCGGAGGGCGACGCGCGGAGGGCGGCAGGAGGCACGGGGTGGCGCGTGCGGGCGCCGGGGCGCCGGGAACTACTTCAGGGCGCCCGCGGTGAGCCCCTGCACCACCTGGCGCTGGAAGACGATGTACGCGGCGAGCACCGGCAGCATCGCCATCACCAGTCCGGCGAAGAGACCGGACCAGTCGCCCTTGTAGCCCTGGCTCACGGCCAGCTGCACCAGGCCCTGGGTGAGGACGTGCTTGTCCGGGTCGGTGTTGAGCACCGTCGGCAGCATGTACTGGTTCCACTGCCCCAGGAAGTTGAAGATCCCCACGCTGATCAGACCGGGCTTGGCCATCGGCAGCATGATCTGGAAGAACGTCCGGGTGTGCGAGGCCCCGTCCACGAAGGCCGCCTCCGCCACCGAGCTCGGCAGGGTCCGGAAGAACGCGGTCAGGAAGAACACCGTGAACGGCAGTGAGTAGGCGATGTAGACCAGGATCAGACCGTGAATGGTGTTCAGCAGTCCCATGTTGTTCACGACGTAGAACAGCGGGACCAGGGCCAGCATGATCGGAAAACTCATGCCGCCGATGAAGAGGTAGTAGATGAAGCGGTTGCCCGGAAAGTCGAAACGGGCCAGCACATACGCCGCCATCGAGCCGAGCACCAGGGTGCCGACGAGCGAACCGCCCACCACCAGAATGGTGTTGAGGAAGTATTCGCTCATATTGGCATCGGTCCAGGCCCGCGCCCAGTTGTCGAAGTGGAGTTTGTCGGGCAGCGCCCAGGGCGAGCTGAAGATGGAGTTGTCGTCCTTGAAGGACGTCATCACCGCCCAGACCAGCGGCATGACCACCATGATCGCCCAGATGATCAGAATGCCGTGCGAGAAGACGTTGAGGACGGAGCCGTCCTTCTTCCGTCCGCCCGGCTTTTCGGCCGGTACGCGGGCCGCGGCGAGGCCGACACCGGACTCGGCCGGAACGGGGGCGGGGGACTCGGTCGTTTTCATCGTCAGAACTCCAGCCGCTCGCGCCGGCCCAGCCGCATCACGACGGCCGCGAAGGCCAGCGTGACGATGAGCAGGGCGACGCCGATCGTGGTGGCGTAGGCGGCCTGACCGTCACGGAACGCCTTCTGGTACACGTACAGGACCATGACGGTGGTCGAGTAGTCGGGACCGCCCGGCCCGGTCGTCATGATCTGTACGACCGCGAACGACTCCGCCCCGAGGGCGAGGATGCCCATGTACACCCAGCCGGACTGCACGGTGTCCCACAGCAGCGGCAGGGTGATCCGGAAGAAGGTGGTGAACCGGCTGGCGCCGTCCAGCAGCGCGGCCTCGTACAGGTCCGCCGGGATGGAGGCCATGCCGGCCGAGAACAGGACTACGAAGAAGCCGACCGTGGACCAGACCAGCACCCCCATCACGCACCACAGCGCGAGGCCCGGGTCGCCCAGCCACAGCGGCTGGACGCTGCCGAGCCCGATCCCGCGCAGCACGGAGTTGATCGCGCCGCTGTCCGGGTTGTAAGCGAACGCGAACAGCAAGGCCACGATGGCGATCGACAGTACCTGCGGGAAGAAGTAGACGATCTTGTAGAACGAGGAGCCGCGGACACCGGAGATCGCCGGCCCGCCCCGGCGGCGCCGCCCACCCACATTGATCATGAAGGAGAAGAACAGCGCCAGACCGATCGTCACCAGCGGTAGCACCAGAGCGAACAGCAGGCTGTGCTGCAACGACTTCCAGAAGATGTCGTCGTGGAGCATCCTCTGGTAGTTGTCGAAGCCGACCATCTGGAAATCGGGGCTCAGACCGGTCCAGTCCGTGAACGAGTAGTAGATGGACTGGATGAACGGCCAGATGACGAAAAGCGCGTACAGCCCGAGGGGAACCGCGAGGAACCCCACGATGAACCGGTACTTGCCGTGCTGCATTGCTGCCGACCCCGATCTCTGGGCGGGTGGTACCGCTGGTGACGGATCCTCAGGACTACTGGTGCTTGTAGTGCTTGATCGACTGGTCCTTGGCGGCCTCGTCGGCGAAGCCCTGGATCTTCTTGATGGCCTCGGCCGGGGTGAGGCGGCCGGCCATCATCTCGCCGATGCCCGACACACCGATCTTCTCCTTCTGGAGCTGCACGTACCAGTCCTGGAGCCGCGGGTTCACCACGTTGGAGCCGGCCTTGTCCAGCGCCGCGACTCCGGACTTCAGTCCGGGGGTGAGCGGAATGCCGTCCGTGCCGCCGTTGTACGCGGTGAGCGACTTCACCTTGGAGGTGAAGTTCTTCGAGGAGGCCTCGCTGAGCATGATGCGCAGCTGCTCCATGCCGCCTTCGGGGTTCTTGGCCTTGGCCGGGACGATGAACGGCTCTCCGCCGGAGGCCCAGATGGTGCCGAACGGCATCTTGTCGGAGCTGTCGATGCCGGTGGGCGCGGAGACGGCCAGGTCGAAGTCGGCCGGGATGACGTTCGCGGACTCGTTCTCCACCCAGGAGCCGTTCGGGATGAACAGCGCCTTGCCCTTGGCCCAGGCGGTCTGCGACTGGATGTGGTCCAGGCCCGGGGTGCCCTTGAGGATGTAGCCCTTCTGGAAGAGCTCGTAGTAGGCCTCGAAGCAGGCCTTGACCGCCGGGTGCTTCCAGGCGTTGGGCTCGAGGTTGTCGATGGCGTCCAGGACCTCGCGGCCACCGACCTTGCCGATCATCGGGTAGAGCGAGAAGGGCAGGTAGTAGGGGTACTTGCCGGCGTAGGTCCAGCCGGCCATGCCCTTCTTCTTGGCCTTCTCGCAGACCTTGAGCATCTCGTCCCAGGTCTCCGGGTACTTCTCGTCCAGCGAGTCCAGGGCCTTCTGCGAGTACCACACGCCGTAGACCGTGTAGGCGTAGTACAGGATCCAGACCGGCTGGCCGTCGAACTGGCCCATCTCCACGATGCCCGGGCGCAGGGTGTCGCGGACCTTCTTGCTCGGGTCGTCGTAGGACGCGGCGTCCAGCAGCGGGGTGAGGTCCGCGAGCTGGCTCTTGCCCACGAGGACGCCCATGTCCATCTGCTCCGCGCCGGAGTTGTCGATGAGGTCCGGCGGGTTGCCCTGGTTGAATCGCGGCTGGAGCGTCGACTGGATCTTCTGCGTGGCGGCGAACTTGGTCTTCGCCTTGGGGAAGTCCTTCTGGTAGATCTTCACGGCGTCCTCGGCGTATTCCTTGCCGAAGCCGCCGTCGAACAGGACGAATTCCATCTGCGCGGTGTCGTTGACACCGAGCGGGTTCTTCTCGGTCTTCTTGCCCGCCTTGGCCTTCTCCTGGCCGTCCCCGCCACCACCACTGGCGCAGGCGGACAGGAAGCCCATCGCGGGAACGCTGATGAGACCGAGTGCGGCGGACCGCTTGATCAGAGCCCGGCGGCCGACGCCTCCGTGGTGCTCGGCGGAAGTGGATCCCATGCTCAAGTCCTCGCCTTCTCCAGGACTCAGGCGGTGAACCGGATCCTCCCCGGCACCGCGGTCGGGTCAAGCTGGGTCGTGCAGGAAGTACTTCGTGCGTCATCTACCGGGATCGGACGGAAGACAAGGAGGCGGACGCGTCTCGCACGTCGCACCACCCTTTCCGACTCCCCCGGGTCCGCTTCCGGCCGTTCTCACGGTCGCGCGGACGCCGACAGGTATAGTCCACTTCCCGTCAACGGAGCAAGATCGAGAGCAAGGTTCACCGCGGGTCTTTTCCGAGTTGAGACCTCACGCAGAATATGAGCCGTCTGTGGGCTTCCGTTGACGGAGATATCCGCACCTTTGCGTCCGAATGCCACACCCAACACCCTTGACATCACTGGTCACTTGGCTCCCTACTGGTCCTTGCGTAAAGAGCTGACAACGTTGTCCGAACGCAGGGAGGGACGCCGCGCATGCAGCGCAGAGTACGGCACAGATGGGGTCCGGCGGTCGTCATCACGGCCGCCTTCGTCACGGCAGCCGGCTCGCAGGGGGCCGCGGTCGCCCTGCCCGGCAAGCCCCCGGCCGCCGACCGGGAGTTCAGCTCCTCGTTCGAGGCCGGCGATCCGGCGCCGGACTGGCTGAACACGGTCGACACCGCCCCCGGCGGCGGCAAGCGCGCCTCGGGCGTGGACGGCGGCTACAGCACCGGCATCCCGGGCAATGTGGACGACCACATCACCGAGGTCCGGGCCAGCGGGGAGAACACGGGCGGCGGGGAGGTGAAGGAGAACCTCGTCGACGGCGAGTCCGGCACCAAGTGGCTGACGTTCCAGCCCACCGGCTGGGTCGAGTTCGACTTCGACACGCCGCAGAAGATCGTCCGGTACGCCCTCACCTCCGCCAACGACTTCGACGGGCGCGACCCGAAGGACTGGGCCCTGAAGGGCTCCACCGACGGCAAGGACTGGAAGACTCTCGACACCCGCACCGGGGAGAAGTTCTCCGAGCGGTTCCAGACCAGGACCTACGACCTGGCCGAACCGGCCGAGTACCAGCACTTCCGGCTCGACGTCACCAGGAACAACGGCGCCTCGGACATACTCCAGCTCGCCGATGTGCAGTTCTCCACCGGCGGCGACGACGCGCCGGTCCCGCAGGACATGCTCTCGCTGGTCGACCGCGGCCCGAGCGGCTCCCCGACCGCGAAGTCGGGCGCCGGCTACACGGGCAAGCGGGCCCTGCGGTACGCGGGCCGGCACACCGCGAAGGACCGGGCGTACTCGTACAACAAGCTCTTCGACGTCAACGTCAAGGTGCTGCCCGACACGCAGCTGTCGTACCGCCTCTACCCGTCGATGGCCGACGGCGACCGCGACTACGACGCCACCAACGTCGCCGTCGACCTCGCCTTCACGGACGGCACCTACCTGAGCGGGCTGGGCGCGACCGACCAGCACGGCTTCACCCTGAGCCCGCAGGGCCAGGGCGCGGCGAAGACGCTGTACGTCAACCAGTGGAACAGCGTGGCCTCCCGGATCGGTTCGGTCGCGGCGGGCAAGACCATCGACCGGGTCCTCCTCGCCTACGACTCCCCCACCGGCCCCGCGAAGTTCCGCGGCTGGCTGGACGACGTGGTGATCAAGCAGACGCCGCAGGAGAAGCCGAAGGCGCACCTGTCGGACTACGCGCTGACCACCCGCGGCACCAACTCCAGCGGCAGCTTCTCGCGCGGCAACAACTTCCCCGCGACCGCCCTGCCGCACGGCTTCAACTTCTGGACGCCGGTGACCAACGCGTCCTCGCTGAGCTGGCTGTACGAGTACGCGCGCGCGAACAACGACGACAACCTGCCGACGATCCAGGCGTTCAGCGCGAGCCACGAGCCGAGCCCCTGGATGGGCGACCGGCAGACCTTCCAGGTGATGCCGTCCGCCGCCGCGGGCACCCCGGACACCGGACGCACCGCCCGCGCGCTCGCCTTCCGGCACGAGAACGAGACCGCGCGGCCGTACTACTACGGGGTGCGCTTCGAGAACGGCCTCAAGGCGGAGATGACGCCGACCGACCACGCGGCCGTCCTGCGCTTCACCTACCCGGGCGACGACGCGAGCGTGGTGTTCGACAACGTCACCGAGCAGGCCGGCCTCACCCTGGACAAGGAGCACGGTGTCGTCACCGGCTACTCGGACGTCAAGTCCGGGCTGTCCACCGGCGCCACCCGGCTGTTCGTCTACGGCGTCTTCGACAAGCCCGTGAAGGACGGCTCGTCGAGCGGCGTCAAGGGCCACCTGCGCTTCGACGCGGGCAAGGACCGCACGGTCACCCTGCGCCTCGCCACCTCCCTCATCAGCCTCGACCAGGCGAAGGACAACCTGCGCCAGGAGGTCCCGGACGGCACCTCCTTCGACACCGTCAAGGCGTCCGCCCAGCGGACCTGGGACAAGCTGCTCGGCAAGGTCGAGGTCCAGGGCGCCACGCCCGACCAGCTGACCACGCTCTACTCCAGCATGTACCGGCTGTACCTGTACCCGAACTCCGGCTTCGAGAAGGTCGGCGGGAAGTACCAGTACGCCTCCCCGTTCTCGCCGATGCCCGGCCAGGACACGCCGACCCACACCGGCGCGAAGATCGTCGACGGCAAGGTGTACGTCAACAACGGCTTCTGGGACACCTACCGGACCACCTGGCCCGCGTACTCGCTGCTGACACCAGGTCAGGCCGGTGAGATGGTCGACGGCTTCGTGCAGCAGTACAAGGACGGCGGCTGGACCTCCCGCTGGTCCTCCCCCGGCTACGCCGACCTGATGACCGGCACCTCCTCGGACGTGGCCTTCGCGGACGCGTACGTCAAGGGCGTGCCGATGGACGCGAAGGCGGCCTACGACGCGGCCCTGAAGAACGCCACCGTGGTGCCGCCGTCCTCGGGCGTGGGCCGCAAGGGCATGACGACCTCCCCCTTCCTCGGGTACACCAGCACGGCCACCGGTGAGGGCCTGTCCTGGGCGATGGAGGGTTACGTCAACGACTACGGCATCGCGAAGATGGGCGAGGCCCTCTACAAGAAGACGGGCGAGAAGCACTACAAGGAGGAGGCCGACTACTTCCTCAACCGGGCCCGGGACTACGTGAACCTGTTCGACTCCCGGGTCGGCTTCTTCCAGGGCCGCAACGCCCGGGGCGACTGGCGCCTCGACGCCTCGAAGTACGACCCGCGCGTGTGGGGCTACGACTACACGGAGACCAACGGCTGGGGCTATGCCTTCACCGCCCCGCAGGACAGCCGCGGCCTGGCGAACCTGTACGGCGGGCAGAAGGGCCTGGCGGACAAGCTGGACACCTACTTCGCCACTCCCGAGACGGCCGGCCCGGAGTTCGTCGGGTCCTACGGCGGTGTCATCCACGAGATGACCGAGGCGCGGGACGTGCGGATGGGCCAGTACGGCCACTCCAACCAGGTCGCCCACCACGTGACCTACATGTACGACGCGGCAGGGCAGCCGTGGAAGGCGCAGGAGAAGGTCCGTGAGGCGCTGTCCCGGCTGTACGTCGGCAGCGAGATCGGCCAGGGCTACCACGGCGACGAGGACAACGGCGAGCAGTCGGCCTGGTACCTGTTCTCCTCGCTCGGCTTCTACCCGCTGGTCATGGGCAGCGGCGAGTACGCCATCGGCTCCCCGCTGTTCACCAAGGCGACGGTGCATCTGGACGGCGGCCGCGATCTGGTGATCCAGGCCCCGAAGAACAGCGCGAAGAACGTCTACGTGCAGGGTGTGCGGTTCAACGGCAAGGCGTGGAACTCGACGAGCCTGCCCCACTCCCTGCTGTCCAAGGGCGGTGTCCTCCAGTTCGACATGGGTCCGCGGCCCTCCTCGTGGGGCACGGGCAAGGACGCGGCGCCGGTGTCGATCACGACCGGCGACAAGGCGCCGAGCCCCCGGGCGGACGTACTGAAGGGCGACGGGGCGCTGTTCGACGACACCTCGTCGACGGAGGCCGCGGTGACGACGGTGGACCTGCCGGTGACGGGCCCCGTCAAGGCCGTCCAGTACACCCTGACCTCGTCCGGCGACCGCGCCAAGGCCCCGGCCGGCTGGACCCTCCAGGCGTCCGCCGACGGCACGACCTGGAAGACGGTGGACCGGCGCTCGGGCGAGTCCTTCGCCTGGGACAAGCAGACCCGCCCCTTCACGATCGCCGCACCGGACACGTACCAGAAGTACCGCCTGGTCCTGGACGGCGCCTCGACGCTGGCGGAGGTGGAGCTGCTGGCCTGACGCCGCCGAGCACCCGGCATGAGGAAGGGGCGGGCCCGCGGGCCCGCCCCTTCGTGCCGTCCCGCGGGCCGGTCAGCCCGTGGCGACGGTGAAGACGTGCAGGTCGGCGTTGCCGGGCAGGCGCACTGCGCTGATCCGCTTGCCCGCCGGGGCCTCGTATGGCTCGGTGGCGAAGACGTAGGTGGTCACCGTGTCCTTGCCGGCGCCCGCGACGTTGCGGTACGCGGTCCGGGCCACCACCGTGTTGCCGTACTGGACGGTGCCGCCGCCTCCACCAACGGTCCAGTCGGTGAAGGAGAGGTCGACGGTGCCCGTGGTGCCGTCGGTGTAGGTGACGGTGGCCCTGGTCTGCTGGTTGCCGTTGACCGCGCTGCCGACGAAGGACAACCGGGCCGCCGGCGTGGACAGTTCGATGCTCTGGCCGGCCGCCGAGGCGTTGTCCGGGCGCCCGCTCGGCGAGTTCGGCCAGGTGAAGGTGAGGCCGTTCACCGTGCCCTGCCCGCCCGGGGTGAGGCCGGCCGCCGCGAGGGCCTGGCGGGAGTAGCTCCAGCCGCCCCCGTCGTAGTCGGCCTCGTCGTGGTCGCCGTCGTCGTCCGAGACGCCGGTGTTGTCGTAGGCGGCCAGCAGGCTGCCCGGGGCCGCCACCGTCAGGGACACCGGCTGCTCGTAGGACTGGCTGCCGGAGGTGACCGTGACCTTCGCGTCGTAGGAGCCCTGTTCGGCGTCCGGGGCGGCGGTGAGCGTGATCTGCCGGGCGCCGTCGGTCACCGTGCCCTCGGCGGGGGTCGCCGTGATGCCGGACGGGGTGCGGACGCTGAAGCGCACCTCGGGGCCCTGGCCGCCGTTCAGTGACAGGGCGCGGACGCCGAGCGTCGTGCTGCCGCCGGGCGCGAGCGTCGCCGCGGTCGGGCCCACACCGATCTGGTACGGCTGCTCGCCCTGGCGGAAGGAGGGCGGGGCGGCGGACGGGGCGCTGCCCCAGGTGCGGTCCGGGGTGGCCGAGAGGGTGTAGTCGAGCCGGCCGCCGTCACGGACGAAGCCCGCCGGCAGCCAGGGGCGGTCGCTCGCCCGGCCGTTCACCTTCAGGGACCGGACGTACGGGGATCCGGCCGCCGCTCCCGTGGCGCGCACGGAGATGTCGTTCCCGTGCGGGCGGCGGATCTCGATGCGCTCGAACAGCGGGGAGGACAGGACGAGTTCGGCGCGGGAGGGCACCTGCGGATACATGCCGAGCGCGGAGAAGACGTACCAGGCGGACATCGCGCCGAGGTCGTCGTTGCCGGGAATGCCGCCCGGCTGCGTCGTCCACAGCTGCCGCATGGCCGCGCGGACGGTCTCCTGCGTCTTGCAGGGCGCGCCCGCGTAGGCGTACAGGTAGGGGACGTTGATCGAGGGCTCGTTGTCGAGTTCGGACTTGGCGCCACCGCTGCCGCTGAACGCCCAGCCGCCGTCGGCGTCGTGGAAGAAGTCGTCCAGGCGGGCCAGCGCCGCGTCCCGGCCGCCCATCGCCGCGAACAGGCCTGCCGGGTTGTGCTGGACCATCCAGGTGTACTGGGCCGCCGTGCCCTCGACGAATCCGTTGCCGGTGTCCGGGGTGAAGCCGGTCACCCAACTGCCGTCGGCCTTACGGTTGGCGATGTAGCCGCCGGAGGGGTCGGCCGCGACGTTGAAGTTGTTCTGCCACCACTGGGCGCGCTCGGCGAAGGTGGCGGCGGTCTTCTTCTGCCCCGCCGCTTCGGCGAGTTGAGCCAGCGCGAAGTCGGCCGTGGACATCTCCAGCGTTTCGGCGGCGCCGCCCCAGGCGTTGGAGACGGACGGCATGTAGTGCAGCTTCAGGTACTTGTCCAGGGAGGGCCGCTGGCCGGCCGACAGGACCGGTTTGCCCGCCGGGGACAGGTCCCGCTCGGTCGGCACCGTCGCCGCCTTCACCAGGGAGGCGAGGGCACCCTTCAGGTCGAAGCCGGTGCCGCCGAAGGCGTGGATGCCGGCGAGGGCGGTCGGCGACGGGTCGCCGTTCATGACGTGGGTGCCGCTCGCGCCGTGCAGCCACCGGTCCCAGACACCGTCGTTCTGACGGGCCAGCTCGTACAGGGACTGGGCCACGTCCGAACCGGTGGCCGGGCTGAGCAGGGTCAGCAGCTGCACCTGGTCGCGGTAGACGTCCCAGCCGGAGAAGGTGCCGTACTGGGCCTGGTGGCCGCGGCCCACGGTGTGCACCTTGTCGTCGGCGCCGCGGTATCTGCGGTCGGCGTCGCTGACGACGTTCGGGTGGAGCAGGGCGTGGTAGAGCGCGGTGTAGAAGGTGGTGCGCTCCTCCTCGGTGCCGCCGCCGACGCGGATCGCGCCCAGCCGGTCGTTCCAGGCGCGGCGGGCCGCGTCCTTGACCGAGCCGAAGGAGCGCTGGGGCGGGTTCTCCGCAGCCAGGTTGGCCTCGGCGCCGGCCTGACTGACGTAGGAGATGGCGACCTTGACACCGACCGGGCCGGTGCCGGGCGCGAACTCGACGTAGCCGCCGGCGCCCTTGCCCGCCACGGGCCTGCCGCCGTTCGCGAAGCCGCCCGTGCCGCCGTTCGCCGAGGTCGCGCCCTGGTTCAGCTTGTCGTCCTGCCAGGTGCCCGTCGCCTTGAAGGGGCGGTCGAAGCGGGCGGTGAAGTACAGGGTGTAGTAGGCGCGCCGGCCCTCCGGGTCGAGGTAGCCGCAGAAGTTCCCGGAGGTGGCGGAGCCGGAGACGGTCCGCTTCGCCGGGTCGATGGTGAGCGACGAATCGGTCGAGCCCACCTCGGAGTTGGCGGTACGGACGAGGAGGGAGGCGGGCTTGTCCGCGGGGCAGGTGAAACGCGCCGAACCGGTGCGGGCCGTGGCCGTGAGGTCGGCGGTGACTCCGGAGGCGAGGCCCACCGAGTAGTGGCCGGGCTCGGCGGTCTCGTCGGAGTGGCTGAAGCCGGAGGCGTAGACGGCGTCCTTGGTGTCGCTCGCGGGTGAGGAGGTGACCTTCCCTGCGTACGGGAAGAACGGGATGTCGCCGCTGCCGCCCGCGCAGCCCGTGCCGGACATATGGGTGAGGCTGAAGCCGCGGATGCGGGTCGCGTCGTACTGGTAGCCGCCGGGCGCGGCCGTCCTCGTGGCGTCGCCGCGGGTGTTCTCCGGGCTGAAGGAGAGCATGCCGAACGGAACGACGGCACCCGGGAAGACATTGCCCGCGTTCCTGGTGCCGATCAGCGGATCGACGTACGCGGTGGCGTCCTCGACGAGGGTGGGTCCGGATCTCGGGGGTGCGGCGGGCGCCGCGAGGGCGGGACTGGCGCCGCCGGTCGCGAGCACCGCGGCCAGCAGCAGGGACATGGGACGGAAACGCATGACGCGGCCCCTCCTCCTTCGGACGGGTCGCGCACCACAGGTCGCACAAGCCTCAGGGACAGTAGCGTGCGCCGGTGGTATCACGGAAGACCGCGTACGGGTACGCAGGCGCGCGCCGCACTCACGCGGGCGGACTCCTGGGCACGGGCATTGACATCGTTGTCGGCACAGGCAGTACAGTCATGTACAGACCAATTACGACAACGTTGTCGCACCGCGGTGTCGCACAAGCCGGCAGCACCGGGGGCGAGGTGGGAGCCCCCGGGGACGGCGGGTTCCGGTCCGCCGTCATGGGAGCGCTCCCACCTCGCGTGCGAGAAAACTAGCGCGGACGGCAGCGGCTGTAAACGGCCGCTGCCGGGTGACGCGGCGACCGGCGAACGGCCGACGGCGTCGTCACACCGCAGTTCGCCCAGTATCTGGGGTACGAGAGTGCGGCCACCTCCCTGCACACCTACCACCCCATTGTCGTCCCCGGGCATCTGCAGACCCGCGAGTACGCGGAGGCACTCCTCGCCCCGCGCGGTCTGAGCCCCGAACGGGTCGGCAGGATCGTGGACCTGAGGATGGAACGGCAGCGCAGGATGCTCGACGGGTCCAGGCGCCCCGGCGTCACCTTCGTACTGGACGAGGCCGCGGTACGGAGGCGGATCGGCGGCGCCCGAGTGCTCGGTGAGCAGTTGGGCCAACTGCTCGACTTCGGCGCACGGGACGACGTCGCCGTCCGCGTGCTGCCGTTCGAGGCGGGTGCGCACTACAGCACGCTCGGCAGCTTCGTACTGCTGGGCTTTCCGGACGACGACGATCTGCTGTACCTGGAGCACGCCGCCGGCAGCATGACCGGCGGCGAGGACCTGGAACTGCTGGCTCGTTACCAGGAGTGCTTCCAAGAGATCACGGCTCTGGCGCTCGGCGACACCGAGTCCCTCGACCTGATCGATCGCATCAAGGAAGACCTCGGGACCCGATAAACAGCACGCGGCCCACGGCTTTCGTGGAGCCAGGGGGAGGACCGACGTGGTCTTCAGGTCGACATGGCAGGACCTGCAACAGCGGTTCCGGACCTATGTACTCGGGGACGAGGCGTCCGAGCCAACCGATATAGCGCTCAAGGCGCAGGCCATCCAGGACGAGAGGCAGACGCAGAACCTCATCGCGATAGAGAAGGCGCGTGGCGCCACGCAACTCCACTTTCTGGTCGCACTCGGGCTGATCGCGCTGCTGGCACTCGTGATCGTGCTGGCAGCGGCCCTTTGGGTCGTCCATCTGGCCAAGGGGCTGAAGCTGTCGTCGTCCGGGATACGCGTCGATCTGCTGACGTTCCTGGGGACTTCCGCCCTCAGTGGACTGACCTGGGGAACGATCCGGCTGTGCAAGCGGCGCGGGAACCGCGAGGCTACTCCGGCGAGCCCGTCCGAGGACCATTCCGAAGGCGATCAGAACCAGGTGGGGACGCCGTGAGACCACGGCCGGCTCGCCACGCTCCCGCGGCGACCGCCACGGCAACGGCGACGACCACCCAGACCACCCGCTTGACCAGCACGCCCTCCACCATCAGTGAGGCGACGGCCGCGGCCAGGGTCGCCGCCGCGCCGGCGCCGACGGTGAAGATGACCGCCCCGACCGCTGCGGGCCGCCGCCCCGTCGTCTTCCCGGAACGCTCCACTGCCGATGCCCCGGCACCCATAAGGCCCCCTACCTCCCGGCGTTGGCTTGACAACCGCGTCACGAGTCGCCCAACTCCCCTCGCGTCAACGCGTGCAGGAATTCCTTCCAGGCGGGGGCGGCGAAGCGCACGGGCGCGAGACAAGGCACTTTGGAGTCTCGCGCGAGCACACCACGGCTCGCCACGGCAATCTCCAGGCACTCGTTCTCATTGCCACACATGCTGCTCCTGCGCCACAAGGGTCCCCCCTCATGCACCACCTCAGCCCCCATCCCCCGATGTACCTGATGGCGCCCAGCCATGCTAGTGGACGGCTGTGCACCAGCGCAGGCAAGTACCCCCAAACGCCAGGGCCAGGCAACACACACGGCATCCAAAGGATTACTCACAGCTATCGAGACTCCAGCGTAGAGGGAGGCCGCCCTCTGCCACCAGACCAGAACCGGTCGATATGCCCTACGTCCCCGCGACCCTCAGCCGCACCCAAACCGGCCCACCGCGATCGTCGCGTCGTGTGCGCGCGGACCGAGGACGGCATGTGCGAGCAGGCCGAAAAACGGCGAGGGGCCGCACCCCCCTTGCCGGGGATGCGGCCCAACTGCCCTACTGAATCGGTTACTTGCCGATCAGGTTGCGCAGCACGTACTGCATGATGCCGCCGTTGCGGTAGTAGTCCGCCTCACCGGGGGTGTCGATGCGGACGACCGCGTCGAACTCGACACCGCTGTCGGTGGTGACCTTCATCGTGCTCGGCGTGCGGCCGTCGTTGAGCTCGGTGACACCGGTGATGGAGAAGGTCTCCTCGCCGGTCAGGCCGAGGGACTCTGCCGAACGGCCCTCCGGGAACTGGAGCGGCAGGACGCCCATGCCGATGAGGTTCGAGCGGTGGATGCGCTCGTAGGACTCGGCGATGACGGCCTTGACGCCGAGCAGCGCGGTGCCCTTCGCGGCCCAGTCGCGGGACGAGCCGGAGCCGTACTCCTTGCCGGCCAGGACGACCAGCGGGATGCCCTGCTCGATGTAGTTGCGCGAGGCGTCGTAGATGAACGAGACCGGTCCGTCGCCCTGCGTGAAGTCGCGGGTGTAGCCGCCCTCCGTGCCCGGCGCGATCTGGTTGCGCAGGCGGATGTTGGCGAACGTGCCCCGGATCATGACCTCGTGGTTGCCGCGGCGGGAGCCGTAGCTGTTGAAGTCGCGGCGCTCGACGCCGTGCTCGGTGAGGTACTGGCCCGCCGGGGTGTCGGCCTTGATGGCACCGGCCGGGGAGATGTGGTCGGTGGTGACCGAGTCGCCCAGCTTGGCGAGCACCCGGGCGCCGGCGATGTCCTCGACCGGGGCCGGCTCCATGCCCATGCCCTCGAAGTACGGGGGCTTGCGGACGTAGGTGGACTCGGTGTCCCACTCGAAGGTGTTGCCGGTCGGGATCGGCAGGGACTGCCACTGGGCGTCGCCGGCGAACACGTCGGAGTAGGACTTGGAGAACATGTCCTCGCCGATGGCGTTGGCCACGACGTCGTTGACCTCGGTCTCGCTCGGCCAGATGTCCTTCAGGTGGACCGGGTTGCCGTCCTGGTCGACACCGAGGGCGTCCCGGGTGATGTCCACCTTCATGGAGCCGGCGATGGCGTAGGCGACGACCAGCGGCGGGGACGCCAGGTAGTTCATCTTGACGTCGGGGTTGATCCGGCCCTCGAAGTTGCGGTTGCCGGAGAGGACCGAGGTGACCGCGAGGTCGTGCTCGTTGACGGCCTTGGAGACCTCCTCCGGCAGCGGGCCGGAGTTGCCGATGCAGGTGGTGCAGCCGTAGCCGACGAGGTTGAAGCCCAGCTTGTCCAGGTACGGGGTCAGGCCGGCCTTGTCGTAGTAGTCCATGACGACCTTGGAGCCCGGCGCCAGCGTGGTCTTGACCCACGGCTTGCGGGTCAGGCCCTTCTCCACCGCCTTCTTGGCCACCAGCGCGGCGGCGACCATGACGTACGGGTTGGAGGTGTTGGTGCAGGAGGTGATGGCCGCGACGGTGACCGCGCCGTGGTCCAGCTCGTAGGTGGTGCCGTCGGGGGCGGTGACCTGGACCGGGTTGGTCGGGGTGCCGTTGGGGTGGACGGCCGGGGCGTCGGAGGCCGGGAAGGACTCCACGCCCGCCTCGTCGACGCTGTCGACGTAGTTGCGGACGTCCTGCTTGAACTGCTCGGCGGCGTTGGCCAGGACGATGCGGTCCTGCGGACGCTTGGGGCCGGCGATGGAGGGCACGACGGTGGACAGGTCCAGCTCGAGCTTCTCGGAGTAGTCCGGCTCGGCGTTCGGGTCCAGCCAGAGGCCCTGCTGCTTGGCGTACGCCTCGACGAGCGCGAGCTGCTGCTCGGGGCGGCCGGTCAGGCGCATGTAGTTGATGGTCTCGTCGTCGATCGGGAAGATCGCGGCGGTGGAGCCGAACTCCGGCGACATGTTGCCGATGGTGGCACGGTTGGCCAGGCTCGTCGCGGCCACGCCCTCGCCGTAGAACTCGACGAACTTGCCGACCACGCCGTGCTTGCGCAGCATCTCGGTGATGGTCAGCACCAGGTCGGTGGCGGTGGTGCCGGCGGGCAGCTCGCCGGTGAGCTTGAAGCCGACGACCCGCGGGATGAGCATGGAGACCGGCTGGCCGAGCATGGCGGCCTCGGCCTCGATGCCGCCGACGCCCCAGCCGAGAACGCCGAGGCCGTTGACCATGGTGGTGTGCGAGTCGGTGCCGACGAGGGTGTCGGGGTAGGCCTTGCCGTCGCGGACCATCACGACACGGGCCAGGTGCTCGATGTTCACCTGGTGGACGATGCCGGTGCCGGGCGGGACGACCTTGAACTCGTCGAAGGCGGTCTGACCCCAGCGCAGGAACTGGTAGCGCTCCTTGTTGCGGCCGTACTCGAGCTCGACGTTCTGCTTGAAGGCGTCGTTGGTGCCGAACTTGTCGGCGATGACGGAGTGGTCGATGACCAGCTCGGCCGGGGCCAGCGGGTTGATCTTCGCCGGGTCGCCGCCGAGCTCCTTGACCGCCTCGCGCATGGTGGCGAGGTCCACGACACAGGGCACGCCGGTGAAGTCCTGCATGATCACGCGGGCCGGCGTGAACTGGATCTCCTGCGACGGCTTGGCCTGGGAGTCCCAGCTGCCGAGGGCACGGATGTGGTCGGCGGTGATGTTCGCGCCGTCCTCGGTGCGGAGCAGGTTCTCCAGCAGCACCTTCAGGCTGTAAGGCAGTCGGGCCGAGCCCTCGACCTTGTCAAGCCGGAAGATCTCGTACGACTCGTCGCCCACGTGCAGCGTGCTGCGGGCGTCGAAGCTGTTCGCCGACACGACAGTCTCCTTCATTCATGTGCGCCTACCACCACGATCCTGCCGCCACGGCATCTCGACCGATCCAGTAAGGTAAGGCTAAGTTAGGTGAGCCTTACCGAGTGGCGACTGTGGTGCACCCCGGCAGATATCTCGATGTCGAGATAACTCTAGTACATGGGGGCCGAATGGTCATGCGCGGACCGGGCCCGGACTGGCCGACGGACGCCCGGACCGGATCCGGACTGGCCGACGGACGCCCGATCCCCGAGAGTGAGTACGCCACCCGGCGATAGAAATCGACACCCGGACGCGCAAAAGGGACCGGCGCGCCCTCCGCGACCGAGGCGGCGGTGCGGCGCGAGACACCTGCCCCACACGCCGCGGCAACCGCCGCACACCGCCACGGAACATCGATGAATACACCCGGAAACAGCCGGAATGCCCGGAACGCCCAGACCTTGCGGGCGGCATCGAACCCTTTGGCCCAGGGCTCACTGACGACTCATCACCCGAACGGACCCCCCAAGAGGCGCCATCTCATATCTGAGATAACCTCAACCCCATGGCAGACGACTACCTCGTACGCATCGGCAAGCTCATCCGTGACGCTCGGCAGCACCGGGGCTGGACGCAGGCACAGCTGGCCGAGGCGCTCGGCACCAGCCAGAGCGCCGTCAATCGCGTCGAGCGCGGCAATCAGAACATCAGCCTTGAGATGATCGCCCGCATCGGTGAAGCCCTGGACAGCGAGATCGTCTCGCTGGGCTACGCGGGGCCCATGCACCTGCGAGTGGTGGGCGGCCGCCGGCTCTCCGGCGCGATCGACGTGAAGACGAGCAAGAACGCGTGTGTGGCGCTGCTGTGTGCCTCGCTGCTCAACAAGGGACGCACGGTGCTGCGCCGGGTGGCCAGGATCGAGGAGGTGTACCGCCTGCTGGAGGTGCTGAACTCCATCGGCGTGCGCACCCGCTGGATCAACGACGGCACCGACCTGGAGATCGTGCCGCCGGCCGCCCTCGATCTGGACGCCATCGACGCCGAAGCCGCCCGCCGTACGCGGTCCATCATCATGTTCCTCGGGCCGCTGCTGCACTGGATGGACCACTTCAAGCTGCCCTACGCGGGCGGTTGCGACCTCGGCACGCGGACCATCGAGCCGCACATGATCGCGCTGCGCCGGTTCGGTCTCGACATCACCGCCACCGAGGGCCAGTACCACGCGGTGGTGGACCACGCCGTCCGCCCGGACCGCCCGATCGTGCTGACCGAGCGCGGCGACACCGTGACCGAGAACGCGCTGCTGGCCGCGGCCCGCCACAACGGCGTGACCGTCATCCGCAACGCCTCCTCCAACTACATGGTCCAGGACCTGTGCTTCTTCCTGGAGGTGCTCGGCGTCAGGGTGGAGGGCATCGGCACCACCACGCTCACCGTGCACGGCGTGCCGAACATCGACGTCGACGTCGACTACTCCCCCTCCGAGGACCCGGTGGAGGCGATGAGCCTGGTGGCCGCCGCCGTCGTCACCGAGTCCGAGCTGACGGTGCGCCGGGTGCCGATCGAGTTCCTGGAGATCGAGCTGGCGGTCCTGGAGGAGATGGGTCTCGACCACGACCGCACCCCCGAGTACTTCGCCGACAACGGCCGCACCCGGCTGGTGGACCTCACCGTCCGGCCCTCCAAGCTGGAGGCGCCCATCGACAAGATCCACCCGATGCCGTTCCCGGGCCTGAACATCGACAACGTCCCGTTCTTCGCGGCGATCGCTGCCTCCGCGCAGGGCAAGACGCTGATCCACGACTGGGTCTACGACAACCGCGCGATCTACCTGACCGACCTCAACCGCCTCGGCGGCCGCCTGCAACTCCTCGACCCCCACCGGGTCCTGGTCGAGGGCCCCACCCGCTGGCGCGCCGCCGAGATGATGTGCCCGCCGGCCCTGCGCCCCGCCGTGGTCGTCCTCCTGGCCATGATGGCCGCGGAGGGCACGTCGGTACTGCGCAACGTGTACGTCATCAACCGCGGCTACGAGGACCTGGCCGAGCGGCTGAACTCCATTGGGGCGCAGATCGAGACCTTCCGGGACATCTGAGCGACGCATGCCGCCGGCCCCCTTCCGACCTGCGTTGGTGCGGGTCTGGAAGGGGGCCGGCGGCGTCCCTGGGACTTCTCTGGGACTTCGGGCCGAGAGCGAGTTACTCCCGGGTGGCCGGCGGCTGCGCACGGACCGCGTCGATGCCGGCGCTGCCACGCGCACCCGCGCGAGGCGGGAAGTGAGCGCTCCACCGGGCTCACGGCCGTCTCCTGGCTCACACCCGTCGATGTCGGCCGGCGCAAGCTGTGAACCTGGTCCGGCCTCAGCCTCACTGCTCAGCAGTATCGGTCTTCCGCTTCGGCGAAACCGGCGCTGTACCCATGGCTGTAGCCACGGGTGTAGTCGCTGTTGCCGGAGCTGTAACCCCGATTTCCCCTGTGCATGCGGCAGTCGTCCCGGGCGTCCTTGTATCCGTCCCGGAATCCGTCGCGGAAGCCCCGTCGGTAGTCACGCTGATTCTCGACCGAGCTGGCGTGGGTCTGGCTCGACGTTGCCGCCGCTGCCACCGCCGGCTGCAGGCCCAGCGGTGCGAGGGCGAGGATGAGGGCCGAGCCCGCAACGGCAGATCACTTGCAGAGCCTTGCGTTCATGACCGTACCCCTTTGCAACATAGGTCACATCGGCCACTTCCACCGTAGTAGCCCATATGGGTCGCGCAACTTGCTGACATCGGCGCCAGATGCACATGCGCTCCACGGCGTGTGGGCCGACCGCCGCGTATGCGGTCCTCCAACGGCTGGTCGGCATCGCACGTCACCCGTGATCGACCTGATGAGGATGAGAACGGACCTCGGCCGACATGCCCAGGTCCAGGGCCATTCCCCTGCGCACGCCGCCGCGCGTCCGGATCGGCGGCCTTCGCCGCCGGATGCGCCGCCCCGGCTCGACGATCCGCCGGAACTCCAAGGCGTCCCGCAGTTCTTCGCGCGAGAACGACAGCGACCCCTCCCCGGGCTTCAGCGGCCGGTGGACGACGACGGTGCCACCGCCGCGACCCCGGTGCGTCTCGACGAAACCCGCCATCCGCAAATGCGGCGATCGCCTCCCGGAGAGTCGCCCGGGACACTCCCGGGCGCTCGGCCAGGATCCGCTCGGTCGGCAGCGCCGAACCTCACGGATGCCCGCCCAGCCTGATCGCGGTCGCCAACCGCTCCACGCACGACTCGAAAGCGTGGTGGGAACGCACCGGCCGGAGCAGGCTCTCTCTCCCGGATCGGAGTCCATCGCAGGCCCGAGGGGGGCCGCGGGCGTCACGACGTCACAGCTCCTCCAGGTTGTCACGGCTGGTCATGAAGTGCTTACGGCCGCCCGCGTACCACGACACCAGCGCGAACAGACCGACCACGGCCACCGCGATCGGCGCGTAGTTGAAGCTGTCGACGTTGACCGGCCGGGTCGGCGGCAGCACGAACAGCACGCAGATGACCACGACCCACACGATCGCGACCCAGCCGACCAGGCTGCTCCACTTGCCCAGGTGCCACGGTCCCGGAACGAACTCGTTGCCGCGCAGACGACGCAGCAGCACCGGCGTGACATAGGCGATGTAAAGGCCGATCACCGCGATCGAGGTCACCGCCAGGTATGCCGTGGTGTTGAACAGGGCCGGCAGCGTCAGGAGCGCCGAGAGCGCCACGCAGAACCAGATCGAGTTCGTGGGCGTCCCGGTGCGCGGGTTGACCTTCGCCCAGATTCTCGACCCCGGAAGGGCGTTGTCGCGCGAGAACGCGTAGCTCATCCGGGAGTTGGCGGTCACCGAGGCCATCCCGCAGAAGAACTGCGCGGCGCAGACGATGAACAGCAGGAACTTCGCCGTGGCCGGACTGTTCAGCGAGTCCAGGAAGACCTGCGCCGGTGGCAGCCCGGTACTCGACGCGGCCAGCTTGTCCAGTCCCGCGGAACTCTTGTCCTGGATCGACGCGGTGATGGAGAAGAGCAGGATGAAACCGCCGATGACCGAGATCACCACGCTCATCACGATCCCGCGCGGCGCGCTGCGGGCCGCTCCCCTGGTCTCCTCCGCCACATGGGCCGAGGCGTCGTACCCGGTGTAGGTGTACTGCGCCATCAGCAGGCCCATGAGGAAGACGTAGATTCCGGAGGTCCAGCCGGTGGCGTTGTGCCAGCCCGTCAGCGTCCACCCGGCGGACTGGTGGTGCTCGGGCAGCGCCCACAGCACGCCGACGATGACCAGGACGCCCACCACGTGCCACCAGGCGGAGACGTTCGACAGGAACGCGACGAGCTTCACGCCGAACGTGTTGAGAAGCGCGTGCACAAGAATGATCGCGAGGAACAGCAGGAAAGTACCGCCGGCGGTTACCTCGATGCCCCAGACGAGGTTCATGAACGCCATCCAGGTCGTGGCGCACCCGAAGTCGATCGCAGCGGTCACCGCGACCTCGCCCATGAAGTTGAACCAACCCACGAACCAGGCCCAGGCACGCTTGTTGTTCCTGGCGAGCTCACCGGCCCAGAAGTAGAGACCCCCCGCGGTGGGGTAGCGCGAGCACACCTCGGCCATGGCCAGCGCCACACACGTCACGAAGACACCGACCACCGCCCAGCCGAGCACGATGGTCGACGGACCACCCGACTTCAGCGCGATCCCGTACGACGTGATGCAGCCCGCCAGGATCGAAATGATCGAGAACGACACGGCAAAATTCGAGAACGCGGACATACCGCGATGAAGTTCCTGCTTGTAGCCCATCTCTGCGAGACGGGCAGCATCCTCGTCCAGCTCTATCTCTGGCTGGACTTCCTCTTGCGCAGCCATCCGCGACTCCTCATCGACGAGGGACGACGGCGAACAAAGTGGCGTACGACACACCGATTGTCAATGGCCTGATCTCAAACCTTTCCAGGTCGCAACACACGGCCCGTCGGAGTCCGCTCAGTCGGTGCGCATTCGCCGCCCGGCGGGCACGGTCTCCGCGCTGTCGCGCAGAGCTCGCTCCTCCGCGTCCGCCAGCCAGAAGAAGACGGGCGGCAGGCCGAGTTCGATCACCGTCAGCGGGATCTGGAACCATTGCGGCCGGCCGTGAAGGGCGAGCGAGAGCAGCCGCCCAGCGCCACCCAGCAGCAAGACGCCGGCCAGCCATCGCACCGCCCGAGCCGGGACGGGCCGCTGCCGAGCGGCCCAGAGCCAGGCCAGCCCGTAGCCGACGAAGCTCGCCCCCATGAACCGGCCCCAGCTGTCGACCGTCGTCCCGGCGGAACCCGCGCCGGGGATCGCCGCGTTGCCGAGTGCCACATGAACTGCGCCGATCAGCACGCAGGCCCAGCCCATCAACTGCGTGAGTGCCCGCAGAGTCCTTGCCATGCCTCCTCCCAACCCGCCCCCGCCGACCGCCACGCCCAACTCCTCTCCGTCGGAGCGCGGCTCTTCGCCCAACGCCCGTACGACGACGTGCTGATGGACGAGGTCGCCAAAGAGGCCGGCGTCTCCCGAGCCCTGCTCTACCGCCACTTCCCCAGCAAGCACGCCCTCTTCGCGGCCGTCTACCAACAGGCGGCGGACCAACTGCTCGCCGAAACCCGGCTCGACCCCGCCGACTCCCTGGTGGAGCAGCTCGTCCAGGGCATGGACGTCCACCTCGACTACTTCGTGGCCAACCGCAACGCCGTCCTCGCCGCAAACCGGGTTCTCGCGGGCGACCCGGTGATTCAGTCGATCACGACGTACGAACTGGACGCACTCCGTACGCGGTTGCTGGCCGTACTCCCGCTCGCACACGACAGCACCCGCGAGGCAGTGTCCGCCGTCCTCAAAAGCTGGCTGGTCTTTGTCCAGGTCCTCTGCGTCGACTGGCTCACCCACGAGACCTGCACCCGCACCCAGCTCCGCGACAGCTGCGTCGGCGCGCTCCTCGGCGCTCTCCAGCCACTGCTCGTCGACGACCCCACCCACGAGTGGCCGCCGCAGCGGCCCGAAGCCCACGCCTAGTTCACGGCCACCGACCGGGCCGCGATGCCGACGAGCAACGGTGGAAGCTCAGCCGGACGGGGCGTCCGGGCCTGTGTCAGCGTGCTGTCCAAGGGCGGAGTTTGTCGGGGTTGAGTACGGCCCAGATGCGCATGATCCGCAGCTGGTGCCGCTCGCTCATGATCGCGTCCAGGCCCGGATCGGGCCGGCCGGGTCCGGGCCCGGCTGGGTTGGTCATGGTGTCCTCGACTCCCTCTCGGTCGTTCCGCCCCTACCCGGTCCGACGAGACGCCCCGTCGAACTGTGAGGCCGGCCCGTCGCCTCACATCGCGCGGGGTCGTGTCGTCGTAACCGGTGAAGCCAACAGCGTGCCGGCGGACGAGGAAAGGAATCCCATGGCGGACCCCGTGAACGTCGCGATCATCTACTACAGCGCCACAAGTACCGTGCACACCCTGGCGCGAGCCGCCGCCGAAGGCGCCGAAAAGGGCGGCGCACGCGTGCGACTGCGCAAGGTGGCCGAGACGGCGTCACCGGAGCAGATCAGCGCCAGGCCGGAGTGGGCCCAACACCTCCAGGACACCGCCGACGTCGCCGAGGCCGGCCACGACGATCTGGAGTGGGCCGACGCGGTGCTGTTCGGTACCCCCACCCGCTTCGGCAACCCGGCCAGTCAGCTGCGGGCGTTCATCGACAGCACCGGTCCCCTGTGGTTCCGGGGCAGGCTCGCGGACAAGGTGTACTCGGCCTTCACCGCTTCCAACACCGCCCACGGCGGACAGGAATCCACCCTCCTGGCGCTGGGCAACACGTTCTACCACTGGGGCGGCGTCATCGTGCCTCCCGGCTACACCGATCCCGTCCAGTTCCAGTCGGGCAATCCCTACGGCACCTCCCACGCGGCCGGCGACGGCCCGCCCGGTGAGGTCGCCTTGCGGGCGGCCCGCCACCAGGCCCGCCGCGTCGTCGAGACCACGGCCGCGCTCAAGGCCGGCCGGGCCGCCTGATCCGTGCGGAACGCCGGACCTGCCGGGGGTGCGCGTGGACGGCCGCTCGCTCAGGACTGCTCCGTGCCCAGCACGGGCAGTTGGCGACGTTCGCCTTCATCAACACCGTGGGCAAGGGACCGTTGAGGATCTGGTCGCGGGGCAGGGTCAGGCCGAATCGCCGCCCGATGACCTTCAGGCAGGTGCGGTGGACCGCCTCGGGGTCCTCCGACTGTTCCCCGGGGTCGTCGAGGGACAGTCCCGCGGCGGTGAGGTCCCCTTCCAGGGCCGCGCAGAGGTCCGGGTCGCCGCCGGAGACTCCGTCGAAGCCCCACCAGGAGTCCAGGTGCAGGTGGAAGAAGCAGAGGGTGCGGCCGTCGTGCTGGTGGGCGAAGTCGGGTGGGACGGGTTTGCCGTCCTCCTCCTCGTACGAGAGGTGGAAGACGTGGGCGTCGCGTCGTGACAGGTGAGTTCGCCGATGAACCACGGTTCCTGCTTGTCCCTGCCGAATCCGAGCCGGGTCGCGGCGACCCGCCTGGCCAGTTCCTCTCCCGCGAGGTCCCGGGCGATGACGACGCTGTGGCCGGTCCAGTCGATGGCGTTCGGCTCGGCCGGCCAGGTGATTCCGTCAGACATGCCGATCACCCCACCAGGTCCGTATCGGGATCGCTGTGGTGGAGGCCACAGCTCTGGTGGGGACGGGCGGTGGCCCCGGAGGCCCGGAGTCCGCCGACTCCGGCACGATCACTCCTCCGGGGCCACACCGTGGTCCATGCCGGTGTCAGGGCGCGATCTCCTTCGACACCCGCTCGCCGGAGGCGATCGCGCCGTCGAGGAAGCCGTAGTCGTCCAGGGACGTGTGCTCACCGGCGAAGTGCACGTTGCCCTCGGCGCCGGGCTGGGCACCCCACAGGGTCGTGTACTGGCCGACCCGGGGGCAGCTGTAGGCACCCTTGGACCAGGGGTTGAGGTACCAGACGTCGCGGTACGCCTTGCCGTTGTACGCGGCCGTGACACCGGGGAAGACCGGCTCCATCTGGGACAGGAAGGTGCTGACCTGCGCCGCCGGGGCGGTGTCGAAGGCGGCTCCCGTCCAGCCGGTGGTCACGGCGGAGCCGGCCGGGAACTGGCACAGGATGCCCTGGGGCAGCGCCTGGCCCACCGTGTCGTCCCAGGTGGTCTGGAGGGTGTCGGGGTTGGTGTACGCGACCCCGCCGTACTTCTGCGCCACCCACGGCCGGCTGGTGAACTGCACGTGGAGCTTGGCGTTGGCGCCCAGGTCCAGTTGCTGGATCGCCTTCGTCTTCAGCGCGGAGAACCCGGACTTGGTGAGGTCGCAGTCGCGCAGTGTCGTGAAGGGCAGCGCCAGGACCACCTTGTCCGCGACCACGTCGGAGACGGCAAGGCCGTCGCTGAACGTGCAGGTGACCGTCCCGTCGGCGTTGGAGCGGAGCGCGGTGAGCTTCTTGCCGTACTGCACCGTGCCGGAAGGCAGTTGGCCGATCATCCCGGAGACGAGTTGGTCGTTGCCGCCGACGATCGAGTACTTCTCGTCGTCGCCTGCGAGCGGGGCGAGGGAGCCCGGTGTGTTCCAGCCCAGCAGGTAGATCAGGTTGAGCGCGGGCTGCATGCTGGGGTCGAGGCCGTACTCGGAGAGCACATTGGACTGCATCAGCTTGGCGAACCGGCTGCTGAGGCCGCCGGGGACGTTGGCGGCCAGCCATTCGTCGACCGTCATCAGGTCCAGTTGGCGGCCGCGCGCGGTGTAGTTGCCGTAGGTCTGCGGGTAGGGCGCGGCGGCCAGTTCGGCGGCGAACTTCGGCTGCACCGCCTTCCAGTCGGTGTTGGCCTCCTTGGTGCTGTAGAGCGCCCCGTCGATCCAGTACTTGTCCCCGTTCGGTGGCGTGTTGCCGCCGTTGACGTTGCGCAGGGTCAGGCCGAGCGAGGCCGCCAGGTTACGGGCGGCGGTGTGGTCGGTGTTGATGAAGGCGCCGCCGTGCTCGACGACATGGCCCGCGTCGAAGAAGCCGCGCAGACTCCAGCACCGGCCGCCGGCTCGGGTGTTGCCCTCGTAGACCGTGGCGGCGATGCCCTTCCTGCGGTAGAGGTCGTGGGCGGCCCGCAGCCCGGCCAGGCCGGCGCCGACGACGACCACTCTGGGTGCGGTGGCGGCGTTGGCCGCCGGAGCCTGGAGCAGCGAGCGGACGCCGAGCCCGCCGGCCGCGGCGACCGCCAGGCCACCAGCGGCACCGCGCAGGAACTGCCTGCGGCTCGCCCCCTCGACAGCGGCGGCGGCCCGCCTGCCCTGGATCTCTTCCACCGGCACGCCGGTGCGTGCCGCTTCGTCGTGTGCCGAGAACATCGCGCGCATGTGGGCGCTGAGACGGGTACGACCCTGGAAACGTGCCATGCCGAAGTCCTTACTGCTGCGAAGGGGAGGGATGCTCGGTGGCTGCGGCGCACGAACCCGCCGGCCTGAGGACGCATGGGGGGTTGGGAAGTGCCTGACGCCGTGCGTGCGGCACGGCTCGGGACGGGATGCGGCGGAAAGTCAGGGGCGCGAACGGCGGTACGGAGACGCCTCCCCGGGGTGGGAGGCCCAGGCGGGAAGCCGGATGGGAGGTGCCCTTGGGAGTCGGACTCCGGGATGCCGGACGGTCACGGCACCGAGCCGTTCAGAGGCGGGGGACTTCCTTGGAATCCTCGTGGGACGCGGACGCGGCGGCGTGGGCCGCGGGCTCGTCGGTGGGCGCCGGGGCGTCGCGGTCCTGGACGCGGCGGCGGTACTCCCACAGCAGGACCGCCGCGGCCAGTACGCCGACGGCGATGGCCAGTTCCCTGAAACCGCCGTACCCGGTGATGGAGAAGCCGGTGGCGCCGACGACCAGGATGACGGCCAGCAGCGCGGTGAGGAACCAGGCCAGCGGCACGAAGAAGTCGGGGAGCCGGATCGGGCGTGCCAGGTCGGGGCGGTCCCGGCGCAGCAGCGCGAAACCGGAGATCGCCAGCATATGGGTCAGGATGTAGCCCAGGTTGCCGGTGACAATGATCGCCAGCGGCGTCTTGAGCACCACCAGCACGATCACGTTGATCGCCAGCGCGACGGTGAGCGCGCGAGCCGGTACACCGCGCCGGTTGAGCACACCGACCTGACGGATCGTGACGCCCTGCCGGCCCATGTCGTACAGCACCCGCGAGCCGTCGGCCAGCCCAGTGATCATGATGAGCAGCAGCGAGGCGATGAGGAACACGATCATCAGGTCGGCAGCCCCGCCGACCAGGTCGTGGAAAGCGCCGACGTAGAACGAGGTGGGGTCCTCACCGATCTCCTTCTCGCCGACGTAGCCGGAGAGCGCCAGCGGCAGCAGGATGAAGACGCCGAGGCAGAACAGCACTCCCGCACGCAGCGCACGGGAGGTGTCCCGCACGGTCTCCTTGTACTCGGGGGCGAAGGTCGCGCACACCTCCACGCCGAAGGAGGTCCAGGCCATGATGTACAACCACACCAGGGCCTCGCGGAGCCCGCTCATGCCGTGAAGGTTCCAGTGCAGGCCGGCCGTGCTCCAGTCGCCGGAGAGGAACGGTCCCACGATGAAGACCGCGAGCGGGATCAGCAGGATCCCGCCGGTCACGTAGACCACCCACATCGCCGCGTGCAGGCCGTACATCGCCGCCGCGTACAGCAGCCCCATGACGACGAGTCCCACCACGATCGGCAGGCTCAGCTCCGCCACGCCCAGGTCGAGTGTCCAGGTCTGGCCGGGGAACCACTGCGCCTGCACCAGGGAGCCGATGATCCCCGCGTACACCGCCAGGGCGGTGGTCCAGGGCAGCCAGTAGCCGATGCCGGCCAGGGCTCCTACGACGGGGGCGCGGCTGCGCCAGCCCTCGGTGGCGTAGTGCGCGATTCCGCCGGAGGAGTCGGGGAACATCGCGGCCATCTCGGTGTAGATCCAGTTGGTGGCGGTGGCCAGCACCATGGACACCGCCCACAGGGCGATCGCGCCCCAGGCGCCGAGCCCCCCGATCGAGGCTCCCAGGGATGCGATGAGCGCGGCCGGCATGGTCAGCGACATGGCGAACCCGTCGTACCATCGCATCTTTTTGGCGAGGGCAGGTTGCTCGGACATGGGTCTCCTTCGGACGGAGAGCGGTTGCAGAGCCGGAAGGGGAGAGCCGGGAGAGAGGAGCCGGTAGGGGAGAGCCGGGACGGCGAGGCGGGGAGAGAAGTGCGGGGAGGCGCGCCCCGGGCGGAGAGCCGGGGTCCATGAGCCCCGCACCGTAGAGCCACCGATTTCGCAGTGTCAATGGCTTGAGCCTGCTGATTCAGCAATCAACTGGCCTTTGAATTGCGGGTTCCGACCTATTGACAGCCTTTCGTTGCCGACCCGATGGTGTGGGCATCACTCCCCCTCTGCGCTCTCCCCGTTACGACCAGAAGGGCTCTTCATGTCTGCCGTGCACCCGTTCTTCATCAACGGCGACTACGCCGACAGCACCGGTACCGAGACCTACGACGTCATCAGCCCGGTCACCGGCGAGCGCATCGGTACCATCCCGCTCCCCTCCGCCACCGACCTGGACGCCGCTGTGAAGGCGGCGAACGAGGCACAGCAGGCCTGGGCGAAGGTCAACGTCTGGAAGCGGGCGGAGATCTGTCACCGCGTCGGCGACGCGCTGTCCGCCCGGGTGCAGGAACTGGCCCGCCTGCAGACGCTGGAGCAGGGCAAGCCGCTCGCCGAGTCGGTCGCCGACGTCGAGGAGGCGGCGCAGCTGTTCCATCTGCACGCCGAGGACGCGGTGCGGCTGCACGGTGAGACCATGCCGTCGACGGACCGCACCAAGCGGATGTGGACCTTCTACCGGCCGGTCGGCACCTGGGGCATCATCACGCCCTGGAACTTCCCGCTGCTGATGCTCGCCGAGTTCGTCGCCCCCGGCCTGGCCACCGGCAACGCGCACGTCGTCAAACCGCCGGCGAACACCCCGCTGACCGTGCTGAAGGCCATGGAGGCGATGGTCGAGGCGGGGGTCCCGGCGGGCCTGGTGAACGTCCTGCCCGGCGAGGGTGCGGCCGGGGACATGCTGGTGCGCCACCCCGGTGTCGACGCCATCGGTTTCATCGGCTCCTCGGCGACCGGCGCGAAGGTCGCGGCCGCCGCCGGGCTCAAGCGCTCCCTCATGGAGTGCTCGGGCAACGGCCCGCTGGTGGTGCTCGCCGACGCCGATCTGGACGCGGCGGCCCGCGCCGCGGTGTACGGCGCGTACCTGTGCTCCGGGCAGGTGTGCTGTGCCACGGAGCGGGTGGTCGTACACGCCGACGCGCACGACGGCTTCGTAGAGGCCGTGCTCCGCGCCGCCGAGAACGTCGTGCTCGGCGACCCGTTCGACGCGGCGACGAACCTCGGGCCGCTCAACAATGAGGGTGTCGCGGCCAAGATGGACCGGCACATGGCCGACGCCAGGGAGCGCGGTGCGCGGATTCTGCTCGGCGGGCAGCGCCGCACCGGTCAACCGACCGATCTTTACTACGAGTTCACCGTGGTGGACGGGGTGCCCGAGGACAGCCTGCTGTCCCGCGAGGAATCCTTCGGGCCGGTCGTGCCGATCATCACCGGCGGCAGCGACGACGAGTTGCTGAGGATCGCCAACGACGACGAACTCGGCCTCCAAGGCGCGGTGTTCACGCAGAGCATGGCCTCGGCGTACCGGTTCGTCGAGGAGTTGGCCGTCGGTCAGGTCGTCGTCAACGACAGCACCTGCTTCTGGGACGTCAACATGCCGTTCGGCGGTGCGGGCAACCGCGGCACCGGCTGGGGCCGGATCGGCGGCAAACACACGCTGCTCGACATGTCCGACCTGCGTACGGGCGTCATGAGCCTCTGATCGGGCTGGTGACCCGCCGCTCCACGGGGCTCCGTACGCTGGACCGCCCGGACCCGGTGGCCGTCCCCGTGCCGAGGGACCGCCATCGGCCCGGTCCACACCTTGGTCGCGACCTCCGGAGCAGCCGTATGTCCACCCCGAGCCCGCTCGACGACATCGATCGGCGCATCATCGCCATCCTGCAGACCGACGGACGTCGCGCCTACAGTCTGATCGCCTCGGACGTGGGCATCCCGGCCTCCTCCGTGCGCTATCGGGTACAGCGGCTGAAGGACGCCGGGATCCTGCAGGTGGTCGGCATCGCCAACCCGCTGACCATCGGGTTCGACCGGCTGGCGATGATCGGCATCCGGGTACGGCCCGGTACCGCCCCGTCGGTCTGCCGGGCGCTGCGGGAGCTTCCCGAGACCGCGTACGTCATCATGACCGCGGGCGGATTCGACATCATGGCCGAGGTGATCTGCCGGGACACGGCTCACTTCACCGACCTGATGACGCGGCGCCTCCATCTGATCGACGGGATCGTCGCCACGGAATCCTTCTTCGTGCTGGAGGTGCACAAGCTGGCGTACGGGTGGGGCGTCGGCGAGGTGGAGACCTCCGTCCTCGACGCCCCGGGTCCTCCCGACGACGCCGGCATCGACCAGCGGGCCGACCGCTGACCGCCCCGTCGCCGCACGCCCGGCTGGCCGGCACCGCTGGGGTGCCGGGCAGCCGGGCGGGGGCTCAGTGCGCGACGAGCATCACGTTCCGGTGGTGCGAGGCGTGGAAGTGCGGCAGCGGCAGGCCGCTGTGCTGTCGCAGTTCCACGAGGACGGCCTCGACGCGGGCCGGGCCGGGCCTGAGCCGCTTCGGCGTCACGGTGCCGGAGGCCCGCCAGCGGTGGTGGGCGCCGTCGCACACGGCGCGGGTGCCGCCGATTCCGTAGCGGGTGGCCGAGGGTCCCCGGCCGATGGCGGCACCGATGAAGACCGGGCCGTTGACGCCGAAGCAGCGGTAGGTGCCGGAGACGGTGACGGTGCCGTCCACCGACAGGCGGGCCGTCCGGTCGATGGTCACCTTGTCGCCCGGAGCGGCGGTGGCGGGCGCGCTCAGCACGAGCACGGTGGCCGCCGCCGCGCCCAGGGCGCCGAGTACGGGACGCAGGGGCATGGGGAAGAACCTCCGGGGTGACTGGAACAGGAGCTTCCACTCGTACCCGGCGCCCTCGGCGGTGGCCGTGACCCTCACTCTCCGGCGGCGCGTGCCCGTCGACCACTTGGCCGACACCGCCTGATCAGCCGTCGCCCAGCACCGCGAAGCCGTCGAGTTCGACCAGGGCACGCTCGTCCCACAGCCGTACGATCCCGACCACCGCCATCGCGGGATAGTCGCGGCCGGCCAACCGGCGCCATACGCGGCCGAGTTCGGCGGCGTGCACGCGGTAGGCCGCGACATCCGTGGTGTACACGGTGACCCGAGCCAGGTCCGACGCGGTGCCGCCCGCCGCCGCGAGCGCGGTCAGCAGGTTGGTCAGCGCCCGCTCGAACTGCTCGGGCAGGGTCTCGCCGACCACCTTTCCGTCGGCGTCGAGTGCCGTCTGGCCCGCCAGGAACACCAGCCGTGAGCCGGTGGCGACCACCGCGTGCGAGAAGCCGGTGGGCGGGGACAGAGCGGGGGGGTTGACGCGGTCGGCGGTCACAGGGCCTCCCCGGGCGTACGCGGCTCGACGACGGTCACAGGGTCTCCTCCGGCGGGCACGGCTCGACGGTCACACGGCCTCCTCCGAGTGGCACGGCTCGACGGTCACCATGCCTCCCCAGGCTCGCGCAACCCCGCGTACAGCTCCTTCGCGATGATCCCCCGCTGCACCTCACTCGCTCCCTCGTAGACCCGGGGAGCCCGCACCTCGCGGTAGAGGTGTTCGAGCAGGTGGCCGCGGCGCAGGGCGCGGGCGCCGTGGAGCTGGACGGCGGTGTCGACGACGAACTGCGCGGTCTCGGTGGCGAGCAGCTTCGCCATGGCGGCGCGTCCGGGGACGCCGGGGGCTCCCTCGTCGTACGCCGTCGCCGCCGCGTACACCATCAGGCGGGCCGCCTCCGTGCGCAGGGCCATCTCGGCGACCTGGTGGGCGACCGTCTGGAGGTCCCTCAGCTTGCCGCCGAAGGCGTCCCGGCGGGCGGTGTGGGTGAGGGCGGCGTCGAGCGCCGCCTGCGCCATGCCCACGGCGAAGGCGCCGACGCTGGGGCGGAACAGGTTGAGGGTGCCCATGGCCACGCGGAAGCCGCGGTCGGTCTCGCCGACCACGTCCTCGGCCGTGACGGGGACGCCGTCGAAGTCGAGCGCGCCGATGGGGTGCGGCGAGAGCATCTCCAGCGCGGTTCCGGTGAGCCCGGGGCGGTCGGCGGGCACCAGGAACGCGGTCACGCCACGGGAGCCCGCGTCCGGTGTCGTACGCGCGAAGACGGTGTAGAAGTCGGCCTCGGGGGCGTTGGAGATCCAGCACTTCTCGCCGGTGAGCCGCCAGCGGGAGGGGCCGTCCGGGCGGGCCGCCAGCGCCAGTGCCGCCGCGTCCGAGCCCGCGCCCGGCTCGGTGAGGGCGAAGGCCGCGACCGCGCTTCCGTCCGTCACGCGCGGCAGCCAGTGGGCGCGCTGGGCGGGGGTGCCGTGGGCGTGGACGGGGTGGGCGCCGAGGCCCTGGAGGGCGAGGGCGGTCTCGGCCTCGGTGCAGGCGTGGGCCAGGGATTCCCGCATGAGGCACAGATCGAGGGCGCCGGAGGTGAACAGGCGCTCCAGCAGGCCGAGTCGGCCCAGTTCGGCGAGGAGCGCGCGGTTGACGTGGCCCGGCTCGCCCTTCTCGGCGAGCGGGCGCAGCCGGGCGGCGGCCACGGCACGCACCTCGGCGCACCAGGCCGCCTGTTCCGGTTCGAGCGAGAATGCGGGCATTCGCCGGTCCCCTCTCCCCCGGCCGGCCGGGGCACGATCCACCGTATCGCGTACCGTTGACTGTCGTCACCAACACGATACGCTCCTTGTGCGTGCCCACCACGACAAGGGGGCGAACCGGCCATGGACACCTTGGACTCCGGCAGGGGCGGCACCGCGCGGCCGACGGCCTCGGCGCACGTGGACACCTTCGCGCGCGACCACCTGCCACCCTCGGACCAGTGGCCCGAGCTCCGCTTCGACCTTCCGGAACTGCGCTACCCGGACCGGCTCAACTGCGCCGCCGAGCTGCTGGACCCCATCGACGCCGGGCGCCCGGTGTTCCGTACCGCCGACGGCCGGACGTGGACCTACGGCGATCTGCGCGCCCGCGTCGACCGCATCGCGCACGTGCTGACCGGCGACCTCGGGGTGGTCCCCGGCAACCGCGTACTGCTGCGCGGCCCCACCACCCCGTGGCTGGCGGCCTGTTGGCTGGCCGTGCTCAAGGCGGGCGCGGTCGCCGTCACCGTGCTGGCCCAGCAGCGCCCGCACGAGCTGAGCACGATCTGCGAGATCGCCCGGGTCCGGCACGCGCTGTGCGACGTCCGGGCCGTGGACGACCTGGCCAAGGCGGAGACACCGGGGCTCGTCGTCACGACGTACGGGGGTGACGCCCCCGACGACCTGCTGCGCCGTCCGGCGCCCGGCACGCCGTACCCGGCCGTGGACACCGCCGCCGACGACGTCGCGCTCATCGCGTTCACCTCGGGCACCACCGGGCGGCCCAAGGGCTGCGTCCACTTCCACCGGGACGTGCTGGCCATCGCGGACACCTTCTCCCGCCATGTGCTCAGACCGCACGCGGACGACGTGTTCGCGGGCAGTCCCCCGCTCGGTTTCACCTTCGGGCTCGGCGGGCTCGTGGTCTTCCCGATGCGCGCCGGCGCCAGCGCGCTCCTCCTCGAACAGGCCCATCCAGGGCAGTTGTTGCCCGCGATCGCCGAGCACCGGGTGTCCGTGCTGTTCACCGCCCCCACCGCGTACCGCGCGATGCTCGACGCGCTCGACTCCCACGACGTCTCCTCGCTGCGGCGCTGTGTGTCCGCCGGGGAGAACCTGCCCGCGGCCACCTGGCACGCCTGGCACGAGCGGACCGGACTGCGCATCGTCAACGGCATCGGCGCCACCGAGCTGCTGCACATCTTCATCTCGGCGGCGGACGGGGACATCCGGCCCGGCACGACCGGAGTGCCCGTACCGGGGTGGCACGCGCGTGTGCAGGACGAGCACGGCGAGCCGGTGCCGGACGGGGTGCCGGGCCTGCTCGCCGTCCGGGGGCCGGTCGGCTGCCGCTACCTCGCCGACCCGCGGCAGCGCGTGTACGTGCGGGACGGCTGGAACGTCACCGGGGACACCTACGTCCGCGAGCCCGACGGCTACTTCCGTTACGTCGCCCGCGCCGACGACATGATCATCTCGGCCGGGTACAACATCGCCGGTCCGGAGGTCGAGGACGCCCTGCTGCGCCATCCGGACGTGGTGGAGGCGGCGGTCGTCGGGCGGCCCGACGAGGACCGCGGGCAGGTCGTGGTCGCCTACGCCGTCCTCAGACGGGGCGCGCCGCGGGACGCGGAGGCGCTGCGCGCGTACCTCAAGTCGGAGCTGGCCCCGTACAAGTGCCCGCGCGAGATCGTCTTCCTGGACGTGCTGCCGCGCACGGCCACCGGCAAGCTCCAGCGGTTCCGGCTGCGCGCCGACGGCGTTCAGGGGTGACGCCGCACGGCGGTGGGGGCGCGTACTCGACGGTGCTCGGCGGTGACGGCCCTCAGCGGCATCGGTGACCAGCGGCGTCGGTGACCAGCAGTGATGCCGAAGACCTAAAATGATCAACGTGTCCGAGCAGCAGGCGCTACACGCCCCGAGGTCCCTCATCGTCACGCTCTACGGCGCCTACGGCCGCTTCGCGCCAGGCCCGGTGCCCGTCGCCGAGCTGATCCGGCTACTGGCCGCCGTGGGGGTGGACGCGCCGTCCGTGCGCTCCTCGGTGTCGCGGCTCAAGCGGCGCGGGCTGCTGCTGCCCGCCCGCACCGCGCAGGGCGCGGCGGGATACGAACTGTCCGCGGAGGCAAGGCAGTTGCTCGACGACGGTGACCGCCGTATCTATGCCACGGCGCACCCCGGGGACGAGGACTGGGTGCTCGCCGTGTTCTCCGTGCCGGAGTCGGAGCGCAACAAGCGCCACGTGCTGCGCTCCCGGCTGGCCGGGCTCGGCTTCGGCACGGCGGCGCCCGGCGTGTGGATCGCCCCGGCCCGCCTGTACGAGGAGACCCGGCACACGCTGCGGCGGCTGGACCTCGACCCGTACGTGGACTTCTTCCGCGGCGAGCACCTGGGCTTCACGCCGACCGCTCAGGCAGTCGGGCGGTGGTGGGACCTGGCGGCGATCGCCGAGCAGCACGAGGCGTTCCTCGACCGGCACGCGCGCGTGCTGCGCGCCTGGGAGAAGCGCGCGGACACCCCGCCGGAGGAGGCCTACCGCGACTACCTCCTCGCCCTGGACTCCTGGCGCCATCTGCCCTACGTCGACCCCGGCCTGCCCGCGCGGCTGCTGCCCGCCGACTGGCCCGGCGCCCGCTCGGCCGCCGTCTTCCAGGGGCTGCACGAGCGGCTGCGGGACACGGGCGCCGAGTTCGCCGGGCTCTGACGCCGGGCAACCGCCGACTGCCGGGCGGGACTTGGATGCCCTGCCGGCTGCCCGCTCAATAAGGCACCAGCCAAACACCCAGCGCCAGGCGGGGCTTGGGTGCGTCCGTGCGGCCCACCCCGCGCGGACGGCGGCCACCCACGCCGGTAGGGCGCGGGCGACGAGCTCCGGTCAACCACCCCATACCAGGCGGGGCTTGGGCACGCCCAGCTTCCCGCCAATAAGGCGCCGGTCAACCACCTAGCACCAGCGGGAACTTGAACGCATCCGCACGGCCCGCCCCCGCGCGGAGGGCAGCCGCCCATCCCGGTGAGTGAGACGCCGTCAACCGCCCAGCGCCAGGCGGGGCTTGGGTGCGTCCGTGCGGCCCGTCTGAGGGCGGCGGCTGCCCGCCCGGTAGGGCGCCGGCCAGACGGCGGACCGGCCCGTGTAGCCCTGCTCGGCGGCCGCGTGCAGAGTCCAGTGCGGGTCGTACAGGTGCGGGCGGGCCAGCGCGCACAGGTCCGTACGCCCGGCCAGAATCAGGGAGTTGACGTCGTCCCAGGAGGAGATCGCGCCGACCGCGATCACCGGTACGCCTACCTCGTGGCGGATCCGGTCGGCGAACGGCGTCTGGTACGACCGTCCGAACTCGGGGCGTTCGTCGGCCACCACCTGCCCGGTCGACACGTCGATCGCGTCGGCGCCGTGCGCGGCGAAGGCGCGGGCGATCTCCACGGCCTCGGCGGCGGTCGTACCGCCCTCGGCCCAGTCGGTGGCGGAGACGCGCACGGTCATCGGACGGTCCTCGGGCCACACTCCGCGTACGGCGTCGAAGACCTCCAGCGGGAAGCGCAGCCGCTTGTCCAATGAGCCGCCGTAGGCGTCGGTGCGCCGGTTGGTCAGCGGGGAGAGGAAGCCGGAGAGCAGATAGCCGTGGGCGCAGTGCAGTTCGAGCAGGTCGAAGCCGGACCGGGCGGCACGCCAGGCGGCGGCGGTGAACTGCTCGCGGATGTCGGTGAGCTGGGCCCGGCCGGCCTGGCGGGGTATCTGGCTGTCCGGCCGGTACGGCAGCGGGGAGGCGGCCGTCAGGGGCCAGTTGCCCTCGGGCAGCGGCTCGTCCATGCCCTCCCACATCAGCCGGGTCGAGCCCTTGCGTCCGCTGTGGCCGAGCTGCACGCCGATCGCGGTGTCCGGGGCCTGCCGGTGCACGAAGTCGGTGATCCGCCGCCAGGCGTCGGACTGCCGTCCGGTCCACAGGCCGGCGCAGCCCGGAGTGATCCGGCCCTCGGGGCTGACGCAGACCATCTCGGTCATCACCAGGCCCGCGCCGCCGAGAGCCCGGGCGCCCAGGTGGACGAGGTGGAAGTCGCCGGGAACGCCGTCGGTGGCCGAGTACATGTCCATGGGCGAGACGACGACCCGGTTGCGCAGGGTCAGTCCGCGCAGCCGGAACGGGGTGAACATCGGCGGTGTCCCGGGCGGGCAGCCGAACTCCCGCTCCACGGCGTCGGTGAAGCGGGGGTCGCGCAGCCGGAGGTTGCCGTGGGTGACGCGGCGGCTGCGGGTGAGCAGGTTGAAGGCGAACTGGCGGGGCGGCTGGCCGAGGTAGCGGTCCAGGTTCTCGAACCACTCCAGGCTGGCCCGGGCCGCGCGCTGGGTGGAGGCGACGACCGGTTTGCGCTCCTGCTCGTAGGCGGTGAGCGCTTCGGCCAGCGAGGGCTGTTCGTCCAGGCAGGCGGCGAGCGCGAGGGCGTCCTCGACGGCGAGCTTGGTGCCGGAGCCGATGGAGAAGTGGGCGGTGTGGGCGGCGTCGCCGAGCAGCACCAGGTTGCCGTGCGACCAGCGCTCGGTGACGACCGTGCGGAAGGTGGTCCACGCGGACTTGTTGGAGCGCAGCGGCCGCCCGCCGAGCGCGTCCGCGAAGATCTTGGCGCAGCGCTCGACGGACTCCTGCTCGTCCATGGTGTCGAAGCCGGCCGCGCGCCACACCTCCTCGCGCATCTCGACGATGACCGTCGAGGCGTCCGGCGCATACGGATAGCCGTGCAGTTGCGCCACGCCGTGCTCGGTCTCGGCGATCTCGAAGCGGAAGGCGCCGAGGGCGAAGTCGGCGGCCAGCCAGATGTAGCGGCAGCGGTGGCCGATCAGCCGGGGCCGGAAGAGGTGGGCATGGGCCTCGCGGGTGGCGCTGTGCACGCCGTCGGCGGCGATGACCAGGTCGTACGTCCGCGACAGCCGCTCCGGGTGCGGCGCCTCGGTGCGGAAGCGCAGGTCGACGCCGAGCGCGCGGCAGCGTTCGTGCAGGATCCGCAGCAGGCGCCGTCTGCCGAGCGCGGCGAAGCCGTGGCCGCCGGAGGTGTGCCGGGTGCCCCGGTGCACGATGTCGATGTCGTCCCAGCGCACGAACTCCCGGCGCAGGGCCTCGTACACCACCGGGTCGGCGTGTTCGATGCCGCCGAGCGTCTCGTCGGAGAGCACGACGCCGAACCCGAAGGTGTCGTCGGGCGCGTTGCGCTCCCAGACGGTGATCTCACGGGCCGGGTCGAGCCGTTTCAGCAGGGCCGCGGCGTACAGGCCGCCGGGTCCGCCGCCGATGACCGCGACCCTCATGGCACCGGTCACCTCCGGTCACCTCCCCCGCCACTTCGGGGGGCGCTTCTCGGTGAAGGCCGCGTGGAACTCGGCGTAGTCCTCGCCGTTCATCAGCAGGGCCTGGGTGGAGGCGTCCAGTTCGACCGCGGCGGACAGGGGCATGTCCAGTTCGGCGGTGAGCAGGGCCTTGGTCTGGGCGAGGGCGAGGGCGGGGCCGTCGGCCAGCCGGCGGGCCAGGGAGCGCGCGGCCTCGTCGGCGCTGCCCTCGTCGGTGAGGTGGCTGATCAGGCCGATCCGCTCGGCCTCGGCCGCCCGTACCGGCTCGCCGAGCATCAGCAGCCGGGTGGCGTGGCCGAGCCCGACCACCCGGGGCAGCAGATAGGCGGCGCCCATGTCGCCGCCGGACAGGCCGACGCGGGTGAAGAGGAAGGCGAACCGGGCGGTGGGGTCCGCGACCCGGAAGTCCGCCGCCAGGGCCAGGACCGCTCCCGCCCCGGCCGCCACCCCGTGCACCGCCGCGATCACGGGGAACGGGCATTCCCGTACGGCCCGCACGACCTGTCCGGTCATCCGGTTGAAGTCGAGCAGCTCGGACGTGTTCATGCTCAGAGTGGCGCCGATGATCTCGTCCACGTCGCCGCCGGAGCAGAAGCCGCGGCCCTCGCCGGCCAGTACCAGGGCGCGCACGGCCCGCTCGCGGGACAGTTCGGCGAGCAGGTCGCGCAGGTCGGCGTAGGCGCCGAAGGTGAGCGCGTTGAGCTTGTCGGGCCGGGCGAGGGTGACCGTGGCGACGCCGTCGGCGCGCTCGACGCGCAGATGGCGCCACTGGGAGGTGCGGTCGGTGGAGCCGGTGAAGGGACTCATGACGCAGGGCCTCCTCGGGGGGACTGCCACGAACCGCTGCCGCGCAGGCCTCTGCCTCGACGGCTCTCCCCACCGAAGTTATCACTTGTTCATGACTGTCGTCACGAGTACGCGATACAGTCGCGCCTCCGTGACCGGTACTCGTCACTTGGTCACGGCTCGTCGATAGGGAGGTAACGACGGGAGTGACCGGGGGGAGGACGGCCGTCCCTCGGGGTAAGCCGACCGTGCCGGGCCCGGCGGCCCCGAGGACGAGGCCGCCGAAAGTCCCCGCGGACGGCCCCCGTACCATTCCCCTCGTTGAAAGCGGGACAACCTGATGGTCATCACCGGGACGCCCCCCGCCACGAACGGACACACCTTGCACGAACCCCCTTCAGCCCCAGCCCACCCGTCGCCCGGCCACCGCCCCTCACGGAGGCACTTCGTGCCGTCTCTTCCGTCCTGGCGCGTCGCGCTGCCGCACTCGGCGGCCGCCGTGCCGGTGGCCCGCGCCCTGGTCCGTACGGCGCTGACCGAGCTGGAGCACACGGCCGACAGCGACACCGCGGAGCTGCTCACCGCGGAGCTGGTCGCGAACGCCGTGGAGCACACCGCGGGCCGGGGTCCGATAGAGCTGGTGGTGGAGCTGCTGCCGACCGGCTGCCACGTCGAGGTGCACGACCCGGACCCGGACCCGCCCGGCGGGCTGACCCGGCCGGGCCTCACGGCCCCGGACCCCTGGCAGGAGCACGGGCGCGGCCTGCTGCTGATCCGCGCCCTCAGCTCCGCCTGCGGGCACCGCCCGACCGCGTCGGGCAAGGCGGTGTGGTTCAGGCTGTCCGGTCCGCCTCGGCCGCGCCCGGCGTGACCTCCGCCGCCCCGGCCCGCGCCGCCAGCCGGGAGTGCCGGCGTCCGTAGCCCACGTACACGAGCAGTCCGGCCACGAGGAAGCCGGCGAACTGGAGCCAGGTGGTCCAGCGGGTCTCGTACATCAGGTACAGGGAGCAGCCGACGCCGAGCACCGGCAGCACCGGGTAGAGCGGCACCCGGAAGGTGCGGGCGAGGCCCGGCTCACGGCGGCGCAGCGTGATCACGGCGATGTTGACGACGGCCATGATGGCGAGCGTGCCGATGGTGCACAGGTTGACCACGACGTCCAGCGACGCGAACGCCGCGGGGACCGCGAAGACCACGCCGACGATCAGGGTGCCGGCGACGGGCACCGAGGTGCGCGGCGAGACCTTCTGGAGGACGGGCGGCACGAGCCCGTCGCGGGACATCGACATCAGGATGCGGGACTGGGCGTACGTCACGGTCAGCACCACGGAGGCGATGGCGACGACCGCGCCGAAGGCGATGACGGCGCCGCCGACCGAGGAGCCGGTGACCGTGTTGACGACGTACGACAGCGCCGCGGGCCGGCCGCCGACCTGGTCGCCGCCGATGGCGCCGATCGCGGCGAGCGCGACCGCGCAGTACAGCAGGGTCACCAGGCCGATGCAGACGAGGATCGCGACCGGGATGTCCCGGCGCGGGTTCCTGGCCTCCTCGCCGGCGGTGGTGATCGCGTCGAAACCGATGTAGGAGAAGAACGCGGCCGTGGTGCCCGCGCCGATGCCGCCGAGTCCGGCCGGCGAGAACGGGGTGAGGTTGCCGTGCTTGAAGGCGGAGAACCCGATGGCGCAGAAGGCGACGAGGATGACGAGCTTGAGCACGGCCATCGCGGCGGTCGCCCGGGCGCTCTCGCGCACTCCGCGCACCAGCAGCATGCAGGCCATGGCGATGACGAGGACGGCCGGCAGGTTGACGACCCCGCCGTCGCCGGGGCCGGCGGAGAGGGCGGCCGGGAGCTGCCATCCGGTGAGGCTGTGCAGCAACTCGTTGACGTACTGGCTCCAGCCGACGGCGACCGCGGAGATGGAGATGCCGTACTCCAGCAGCAGGCACCAGCCGACCAGGAAGGCGGTGGTCTCGCCGAGGCCGGCGTAGGCGAAGGAGTACGAGGACCCGGAGACGGGGATCGCGCCGCCCAGCTCGGCGAAGGAGAAGGCGGTGAACACGCAGGTGATCGCGGCCAGGACGAAGGAGACGACGACGGCGGGACCGGCCTGGGCGACCGAGTCGGACAGGCCGACGAAGATGCCGGTGCCGACGATCGCGCCGATGCCGAAGCAGACGAGCTGGAACAGGCCCATCGTGCGCTTGAGACCGTGGCCCGCGCGGTCGGCGCCGGACTCGGCGACCAGGAGGGCCGGGGACTTGATGCGGGGAGCGGACATGCGGGGGTGGTGCTCGTTTCTGGTGGTGCGGGGCGGCCTCGGGGATGTCCCCTGCCTGTGGGAGCCGGGGGGAGGTCGCGTTACGGCGGCGGAAGGGGTGGCTCCGGGCCGCGGGTCCTGAGGGCGGCCGGTCAGGCCAGGGTGGCGACCATGATCGCCTTGATGGTGTGCAGACGGTTCTCCGCCTCGTCGAAGACGACCGAGTGGGCCGACTCGAAGACCTCGTCGGTCACCTCCAGGAAGGTGCGGCCGTGTCGCTCGTGGATCCCGCGGCCGACCTCGGTGCCGAGGTCGTGGAAGGCCGGCAGGCAGTGCAGGAACTTCACGTCCGGGTTGCCGGTGGCGCGCAGCACGTCCATCGTCACGGCGTACGGGGCCAGGGCCTCGATCCGCTCGTCCCAGACCTCCTTGGGCTCCCCCATGGAGACCCAGACGTCGGTGGCGACGAAGTCGGCGCCGCGCACTCCCTCCTCCAGGGACTCGGTGAGGGTGATGCGCGCACCGCTGGAGGCGGCCAGCTCACGGGCCCGGTCGACGATGCCCTGGGCGGGCCAGTAGCTCTTGGGGGCGACGAGCCGTACGTCCATGCCGAGCAGGGCGCCGGTGACCAGGTAGGAGTTGCCCATGTTGAAGCGGGCGTCGCCGAGGTAGGCGAAGGCGGTCTCGCGCAGCGGCTTGGCGCAGTGCTCGGTGATGGTGAGCACGTCGGCGAGCATCTGCGTGGGGTGCCAGTCGTCGGTGAGCCCGTTGTAGACGGGGACGCCGGCGTGCGCGGCGAGTTCCTCGACGGCGTCCTGGCTGTCGCCCCGGTACTCGATCGCGTCGAACATCCGGCCGAGGACGCGGGCGGTGTCCTTCACGGACTCCTTGTGCCCCATCTGCGACCCGGACGGATCGAGATACGTCGTCGAGGCGCCCTGGTCGGCGGCGGCGACCTCGAACGCGCAGCGGGTGCGCGTCGAGGTCTTCTCGAAGATCAGGGCGATGTTGCGGCCCCGCAGGTACCGCGTCTCGGTCCCGGCCCGCTTGGCGGCCTTCAGCTCGGCGGCCAGCCCGACCAGACCGCGGAACTCGTCCTCGGTGAAGTCCAGCTCCTTGAGGAAGTGGCGGCCGGTGAAACCGGTCGGGACGTGCACCATCGGGGAGCTCCTGGGGACGGTGGTACGGGTGCGGACTATGGAAGTCTATACGATGTTCCACATTTATATACAGGACCCTCGCCGGGGTCCGGGATGCGAACCGCGCGGGTCTGTTGAACTCTGGGAGTCGGGGCCCGTCTCGGCCTCCTGTGCCGGCTCAGCCGCCGGGACCCGTGCGGGCCTCCGTGTCGCCCGAGGATGCCCTGCGGGATTCTCTGCCCGATCGAGGTGGTACCCGTGGATCTCAGGATGTCGGTCGAAGACCGGGAGGAGTTCCTCGCCGGCCTCCATGTGGGAATCCTGGGGGTGAACGATCCCCGGAACGGCGGTGGGCCGTTGCTGGTTCCGCTCTGGTACTCCTACCGGCCCGGCGGACTGGTGGCGATCGAGACCGGGCGGCAGGCGCTGAAGGCCGGCCTCGTCCGCGACGCCGGGCGGTTCAGCCTCTGCGTGCAGGACGAATCGGCCCCGTACCGCTATGTGAGCGTGGAGGGGCCGGTCGTGGGCGTCGAGGATCCGGTGCCCCCGGCCGAGCACGAGGCGCTGGCCCACCGGTACCTGGACGCGGACGCCGCGACGGCGTACCTGGCGGCCAACCAGGAGCAACTGGCCGACGACATCCTCATCCGCATGCGGCCCGAGAGGTGGAGGACGGCAGACTTCTCCGCCTTCGCCGCGGAGTTCGACACCTAGTCCTCCGTGCGGCAGGCGATGCACGTGCAGCACAGACGGGACATCCCATGGTCATTGACACGATGACGCTTCCGGTGGCGCCGGCGTGGAACGCGGGGACACTGTGGTACCCGCGCGATCGCTGTCTGCACGAGCTGTTCGACTCCCAGGCCACGCTGCGCCCCCGGGCGACCGCCTCCGTACAGCACGGCCGCAGCATGAGCTACGGCGAGCTGAAGGACCGCTCCGACGCGCTGGCCGCCCGGCTGCTCGGCTCCGGGGTGCGGCGCGGTGACGGGGTCGGTGTGTGCGGGAGCCGGTCCCTGGAGGCGCTGGTCGCCTTTCTGGGCATCCTCAAGACCGGCGCCGCGTACGTCCCGCTCGACGACGCCTCCCCGCCCGGACGGCTCCAGGCGATGGCGGAGGACGCCGGGGTGCACACCGTGGTGACGCTGCCCGGCAGTGTCTGCCGCATCCGGCGGGTGCGGACCCGCATCGCCCTGGACGGGTCGGCGCCGGCCGTGCCGGCCGCGCTCCCGCGCACCGGGGTACTGCCCGGGGACTGCGCCTACGTGATGTTCACCTCCGGCTCGACCGGCCGTCCCAAACCCGTCGCGGTCCCGCACTGCGGCGTGGTCCGGCTGGCCGCCTCCGATCTGGTGTGGCAGCGGCCGCGCCCCGGTGAGCGGGTGCTGCACGCCTACGGCCTCTCCTCGGACGCCTCCACGATCGAGATCTGGTCCACGCTGCTCGCCGGGGCCTGCGTGGTGATCGCCGATCAGGAGGAGCTGCTGTCACCGGCCGCCCTGGAGTCCCGGCTGCTGTCCGAGCGGGTCAGCATCGCCTACCTGACCACCGGGGTGTTCCACCACATCGGGCGCACCAGGCCGTCGGCACTGCGGTCCCTGCGGTTCGCCTCGGCCGGCGGCGAGGCGATGGACCCGGAGCTGGCCCGCGCGATCCTGGCGGCCTGCCCGGACACCACCGTGGTCAACTTCTACGGCCCGACCGAGAACAGTGTGGTCTCCACCGCACACCTGGTGGACGGTCTGCCTCCCGAGGCGACGGCGGTGCCGATCGGCCGGCCGCTGGAGAACTCCACCTGCTACGTGGTGCGGGCGGACGGCACGCTCGCGGACGCCGGTGAGGAGGGCGAACTCCTCGTCGGCGGGGACGGGCTCGCGCTGGGGTACCTCGGCGACCCCGAGCTGACCGCCGAGCGCTTCGTCGACAACCGCTTCGAGCCCGGCACGCGGCTCTACCGCACCGGTGACCGGGTGGTCCGGCGCGCGGACGGCGTACTGGAGTACCGGGCGCGGGCGGACCGGCAGATCAAGCTGCGCGGGCACCGCATCGAGCCGGACGAGATAGAGGCGCGGCTGCGGGCGGACGACGCGGTCGGCGAGGCCGTCGTCGAACTGGAGGGCGACAGCCTGATCGGGTACGTGACACCGGCCCGGCCCGGCCGGGCGCTGCCGCTGGACCGCATCCGCGGCGGGCTCACGGCATGGCTGCCCGCGGCCGCGGTGCCCGCGCGGCTGGTGGAGGTGGGGCGGTTCCCGGTGACCGCGGGGGGCAAGGTCGACCGCTGCCGGCTGCGCCTGCTGGCGGCCGCGGACGGGGCCACCGCCCCGGCGCCCGGCCACCGCCCCGGGCCGGGTCCGCAGCAGTCGGCGGCGCGGGTGTGGCAGGTGGTGCTGGGCGTGCACCCGGCGCCCGGGGACAGCTTCTTCGACATCGGCGGCGACTCCCTGCTGGCGGCCGAGGCCGTCACGCGCACCCTGGCCGCCTTCGGGCTCGACGCCCGGCACGGCCGCGCCCTGATCCACAGTCTGCTGCGCTCCCCCACCCTGGAGGACTTCACGGCCGCCGTCACCGCCCTCACCTCCGTCGAGGGCCGGGGGGCCCGGGCGGCCCCCGACGCCGGCGCCGTGGACTTCCGCGCCGAGGCGCGGCTGGGCCTCACCCTGCCGCCGCCGCGCGGTCCGGAGCCGGACTGGCGGCACCCCCGGGAGGTGCTGCTCACCGGCGCCTCCGGCTTCGTCGGCGCCTTCCTGCTGGACCGGCTGCTGCGTCGCACCGGCGCCCGGGTGCACTGCCCGGTGCGCGGCCGCGACGCCGCGCACGCCCGGCGGAAGGTGATGCGGAACCTGGCCCGGTTCGGCCTCGCCACCACGGCGGCCGCCGACCGCGTCGAGTGCTTCCCGGCGGACCTCGCCGAGCCCGGCCTCGGTCTGGAACCGGGCCGCGCCGAGGAACTGGCCGACGCCCTCGACCTGGTGATCCACGCCGCCGCACAGGTCAACTTCCTCTATCCGTACGAGGCGTTGCGCCGCGCCAACGTGGAGGGCACCCGGCAGCTCGTACGCCTGGCGGCCGAACGCGCCGTGCCCGTGCACTTCTTCTCCACGATCGCGGTGCTGGCCGGCTTCGGCACCGCCGGCGTGCGGCACGTGGACGAGGACCTGCCGCTCGACCACGCCGACCGGCTCACCATGGGCTACGCCGAGAGCAAGTGGGTGGCCGAGGAGGTGCTGCGCGACGCCGCGGGCCAGGGCCTGCCGGTGGCGGTCCACCGGCCGTACGAGATCACCGGTGACCGGCGCACCGGCGCGTGCAACACCGACACCGCGATCTGCTCGCTGTTCAAGACGATCACCGAGACCGGGCTGGCCCCCGACATCCCGCTGCCGCTGGACTTCGTCCCGGTGGACTTCCTCACCGAGGCGGTGGTGCACATCGCCACCGCGCACCGCGCCGGCCACCGGACCTACCACTTGACCAACCCCCACCCGGCGAGCCTGCGCGACATGCTCGACCGGATGGACGCGGGCGGCCACCGGATCCGGCGGCTCCCCTACGAGGAATGGGTGGACGACCTCGTCCGCCATGTCGCGCGGCACCCCACGAGCCCCACCGCCCCGTTCGTCTCCCTGTGCGTGGACCGCTGCAAGCAGGCGGACATGTCCGTCAAGGAGATGTACTTCGAGGGCACCTTCCCGGCCGTGGGGCGGGCCAACGTCGAGCGTGACCTGGCCGGCACGGGGCTGCGCTGCCCGCCCGTCGACGCGGCACTGCTGGACCGCTACCTGGAGTACTTCTACGCCACCGGCTACATCGAGCGCCCGTAGCCGCACCTCTGCGGTCGGGCCCCCGTGGCCGACGCCACCCCAGCACAGGAGCGAGCATGACCCCACCCCCACCCGGCGCGCAGGCACCCGGCCCCGAGGCGGACGTCCTGGACTTCCCCCTCCCGCCGCCGGGCACCATGGGGCCGCCCGAGACGTGCGCGCGGCTGCGCGAGAGCCGCCCCGTGGCCAGGGTCGGGCTGCTGATGGACGCGACCGCCTGGTACGTCACCCGGTACGAGGACGTCCGGGCGCTGCTCGCCGACCCCCGGCTGATCAGGCCGACCATCAACGACTGGCCGCCCCGTCCCGGCCCGGCCGCCGACGAGGGACCCCACCTGGTCACCATGGCGGAACTGGACGGCCCCCGGCACCTGGCGCTGCGCAGGTCCTTGGCCTCGGCGTTCAGCTCCGGAGCCGTCCGGGAGCGGCTGCCGCGCATCCGCGAACTCGCCGACCGGCTGCTGGAGGAGTTCGCGGAGGGCGGCCCTCCCGGCGACCTGGTGGCCGGGTTCACGGAGCCGTTCCCGCTGCTCGTGCTGTGCGACCTGGTGGGCATCCCCGCCGGGGACCGGGACTGGTTCCTGCCGGTCCTGGACTCGGCCCTCGACGGGATGGTGACCGCCGAGGAGGGGCGCAGGGTCACCGACCTGCTGCGCGCGTACGTGGCCGAGCTGATCGCGCGGAAGCGGAGCCGGCCCGGCGACGACGTCCTGACCCTGCTGGTCCGCCAGTGCGAGGACGGGATCCTGACCGACGAGGAGGTGACGGCCTTCGGGCTGTCCATGCTCACGGTCGGCTTCGGCATCAGCGGCTTCTTCCTGGCCGGCTCGGTGCACGCCCTGCTGCACCGGCCGGACCAGTGGGCCCGCCTGCGCGACCACCGCGACCTCATGCCGGGCGCGGTGGAGGAACTCCTGCGGTACATGCCGGTGATGAACGGCACCGTGCTGCTGCTGGCCACCGAGGACATCGAGGTGGGCGGGCAGACCATCCGCGGGGGCGACGCCGTCATCCCGGTGCTGGCCTCCGCCAACCGCGACGGGAGCGTGTTCGCCGACGCCGCCCGGCTCGACCTGTGCCGCGCGGACAACCCCCACCTGGCCTTCGGCCGGGGAACCCACAACTGCGTCGGCGCGCACCTGGCCCGCGCCGAACTGACCCTCGGGCTGCAGGCGTTGCTCGACCGCTTCCCACAACTGCGTCCCGCCGAGGGGCAGGAACCCCTCTGGGACGACCAGTCCGTCACCAAGTCACCGCTGACCCTCCCGGTCGGCTGGTGATCCGCCCCGCAGGCACCAGGGGAGGTCCACCCGTGAACACCACGCCGGAACCCGCCGTCGACGTGTCCGCTGTGCCCGTTATCGAGTTGCCCCTCCCGCCGCCGGGCACCATGGGCCCGCCCGAGGAGTACGGCCGGCTGCGCCGGGAGTGCCCCCTGGCCAGGGTCAGGCTGCCGATCGGCGCCACCGCCTGGTACGCCACCCGCTACGACGACGTCAAGGAACTGATCGCCGACGCCCGGCTGATCAGGCCGAGCATCACCGACTGGCCGCCCCGCCCCGGCCATGTCCCCGGTGACGAACCGGGCCTGGTCACGATGATGGAACTGGAGGGCCCCCGGCACGCCGCCCTGCGCCGGGCCCTGAGCGAGCCGTTCAGCGTCCGGTCCGTGCGGAGCCGGCTGCCGCGCATCCGGCGGTCGGCCGACCGGCTGCTGGATCCGTTCGTCGGCAGCGACCAGCCCGGCGACCTGGTCGTCCGGTTCCTCGAACCCTTCCCCGTCATGGTGATGTGCGATCTCGTCGGCATCCCCTACGAGGACAGCGACTACTTCCTGCCCAGGGCGGACGCCGCGCTCGGGGCCATCCTCACGCTGGAGGAGGGCCGCGAGGCCACCTCCCAACTGCGCGAGTACATCACCTCGTTGCTCGACCGGAAGCGGCGCGGGCCCGGCGACGACATGCTCACCCGGCTGGTCGACGAGTGCGAGCGCGGCGCTCTGGACCACGAGAGCGCGGTGAACTTCGGGCTGTCCATGCTGGTCGCCGGCTACCGCACGAGCACCATGTTCCTGGCCGACGCCGTGCTGACCCTGCTGACCCTGCCCGGCGCGTACGCACGCCTGCGCGACCACCGCGACCTCATGCCGGGCGCGGTGGAGGAACTCCTGCGCTATGTCCCGGTGATGAACGGCGTCGTCGTCCTCCAGGCCGTCGAGGACATCGAGTTGCACGGCCGGACCATCCGAGCCGGCGACGCCGTGCTGCCCGTGCTCGCCGCGGCCAACCGCGACGAGCACGTGTTCACCGACGCCGACCGGCTCGACCTGTGCCGCGCCGACAACCCCCACCTCACCTTCGGCCGCGGGGCGCACAACTGCATCGGCTCCCACCTGGCACGCGCCCAGATGACCGTGTGCCTGGAAGCCCTGTTCGACCGCCTCCCGAACCTGCGCCTGGCCGAGGGCCACCAACCCATCTGGGAGGACGAGTCACCGAGCAAGTCACCGCTCACCCTTCCGGTCCACTGGTGAGCGCCGCGAACTGGTGAGCGGCTCCTTGCCGAAGTCACCCGCGGCCGGTCCGGCTCAGGCCACCGGCTTGCCGTAGACGGCCATCTCGTAGATGGAGTACCCCCAGGTCGTACGGCGCTTGACGCCCTGCATCCGGATGTAGGACACCGGCTCGTCGCCCGTCAGCCGGATGACGTCGGTTCCGCACTCGGCCGGGGTCATGGTCGCGGCGGTGGTCCAGCCGACACCGTCCGCGGAGGTCTCCAGCCGGTACCGCTCGGCGCACGCGGATTCCCAGGCGAGGGTCACGGCGGCGACCTTCGCGGGTGCGGCGAGCTTGATCTGCGCCCAGGCGTCGTCCTGGTAGCCGGAGGCCCAACGGGTGCCCATGTCACCATCGTTGATGTACCGGGCGGCCAGCCGGTCCAGGTCCTGCTCCACGCTGGACGCGGTCGCGGTGCCCGCCGGTGCCAGGTTCTCCGTGCCGCCCGCCACGTCCCACAGGCCGAGGCGCACATCGGCCTGGACCAGGAAGGCGTCCAGGACGCCGTCACCGATCTTCGGCTGGACGCTGCCCCAGGTGTTGCGGGCCGGGTCCACCCGTACGGCCGCCGCCTTGCGCTGGAGGTCGCGGGAGGTGGTGAGCAGTTGCTGCGCACGGTCCGCGTCGCCCGCCTGCCGGGCCGCGAGCGCGTCGGCCATGGCGACGGCCGCCCGCCCCCACTGCTCCGTCGCCTTCAGCCAGGGCTCCGCGTCGGCCACGAAGCCCGCCTGCACCGCTCCCCCGCGGATGACGGCGGGCGCGTCGGCGATGGCGGCGGCGTACTCGCGCAACTCGGCCAGTGCCTCGGTGCGCCGGCCCGCGTCCCACTCCTGCCAGAACCGCTTGACGCGGGCGTCGAGCGCCGGGGCCTGCGGCTGCCACGGCTTCGCGCCGAACGTGGGGGCGAGGTGGTTCAGGTCCGCGAAGACGGCCAGTGCCCCGGTGGCCGCACGGTCGCCCCCGGCGAGGTAGGACAGGGCGCGGGTCCAGTTCGACGCCGCGTCGTAGGCCCGGTCGTTCCAGGTGAAGTCGGCCGTTCCGAACACGGCGACCTTGCTGGCGTAGGGCTGGTTCATGGGGTTGGCGACGATGCCGTTGAGATGGTCGCCGAGCCCCTTCTCCCGCTTGTCGTAGGGCGCGAGCAGGAGCCGCCCCTGGGTGTTGCCGAAGTCGTTGACGGGGTAGTTGTCCCAGACGAAGACCTTCCGGCCGAACAGCTTCGACACGGCGTCCGCCTGGCTGTTGGTGATGGAGGGCGGGACGACGTCGGTCCCGGTCCACATCACGACGACCTTCGGGTCCAGCGTGGCCCGCATGGTCTGCTTGTACGCGGTGTCGGTCAGGTCGCCGTACTCGGTGGGCACCATCTGGAGGGCCTGGGCGCCCTCGTGGGTGTCCACGAAGGTGCGCTGGACGTCGTTCAGGAGGTCCACCTGCGCCCTGGCTGCGGCCGCCTGGCCCGGCGCGCCGTACGTCTCCCGGTCGCCGTCGCAGTTCCACCGGGTGTAACTGATGTCGTCCAGCGGGATGGAGAAGGCACGCCCGCCCAGGTCGTACACCGCCTGGAGCTTCGCCTTGAGCGCCGCGCGGTCCGCCGGGTCGGAGTAGCAGATGGACCCGCCCGGGGACACGGCGAAGGTGAACCGGACGTGGTTGACGCTCGCGCGCCGCACCAGGGCCCCCAGCTCGGCGAGTTTGTCGGCCGGGTACGCCTCGCGCCACTTGTCCCTGTGGTACGGGTCGTCCTTGGGTGCGTAGACGTAGGTGTTGGCCTTGACGTCGCCGTAGAAGTCCATCTGGTCCAGCCGCTCGGCGGCGGACCACGGCTGACCGTAGAAGCCCTCGATGGTGCCCCGCAGCGGCATCGACGGGTAGTCGCTGACCTCCGCGCCCGCGACACGCCAGCCGTCGTCGCTGCGGACGAACAGCTGCCGCAGGGTCTGCACCGCGTAGAACTGCCCGGCCGCGTCCGCGCCGCCGAGCGCGACCTGGCGCTGCGGCCCGCCCGCGCCGACCCGCAGCGCGTAGCCCTCGGCGTGCTGGGGGACGCGGGTGTCGCCGAGCGCCTTGGCGATGTCGGGTCTGGTGGCGGGACCGAGGCGTACGGTGAGCAGTCCCGCGGGGACGGCCCGGTCCGGGGTGACGACGTCGATGCGGTCGGCACCGTGGGCCCGCAGCTCGCGCACGAGACGGTCCCGGGCGGCGGTGTCCGTGCCGTCGTCGGCGACGACGACCACCCGCCCGGTGACGTTGGCGTCGGCCCCGGCGCGGGAGAGGGACTGCGGGACGGGTGAGACGGCGGGCAGCCCCTGCCCCGGCGCGGGAGCGGGTTCGGCCTGGGCCTGCGGGACCAGTACGAGGGTTCCGGCCGTCAGTCCGGCGGCCAGGAGGCAAGAAGTGAGCAGCGAACGGCGTTTCTTCATGGATGCGTCCAATTCCTCGAATCGGAGCCACCGTTGGCGACGGCCTTCGCCGGCACCACCGGTCCTGCCGGCGCGCCTGGACGGCCTTGCCGCACGGGTGGCCTGGACGGCGTTCCCGGTGGTGCTCAACAGCGCCGTGAGACAGGCGGGTTGACCGCCCGGCCGCACCGGCGCACGGCAGATCGAGCCTCCTGACTCCTCTCCGGGGCAGCACTCACCGGGACCACAGTGGACGAAGACGTGCGGGCGTCACGCTCGCACAGGAACGACATGTTGTCTAGACCACTTGCCATCCCGGGGCCGCTCCCGGCACCGCTGCGCCGCCCGGCCGTTCACTCGGCGTGGACCGTCTCCCCCGCGACCAGGGTGAGTACGGCGCGGGTGCCGGACACGGCCGTGTCCGGGGCGAAGAGGTCCCGGTCGAGGACGGCGAGGTCGGCGGCCATGTCCTCGCGCAGCAGGCCGACTTCGTCGTCGTTGCCGTTCACCCAGGCCGAGCCGGCCGTGTAGGCGCGCAGGATGTCGGTCAGTTCCAGCCGTTCGTGCGACACGAACGGGCGGTCGGCGCCCGGCCATCCGGTGTGCGCCGAGCCGGGCGGTTCGGTGCGGTGCACGGCGACGTGCATGGCCTGCCACGGGTCGGCCGTGGTGACCGGCCAGTCGCTGCCCCCGGCGAGCCGGGCGCCGCTGTCCAGGAGCCGGCGGAAGGGGTACTGCCGGCCCGCTCGTCCCTCGCCCAGCAGCGGGTTGGTCAGCTCGTCGGTCTGCTGGTGGTGGGTCGCCCACAGCGACTGGACGTTGGCCGTCACCCCCAGAGCGGCGAAGCGGCCGATGTCCGCGTCGTCGACCAGCTGCACATGGGCGATGTGGTGGCGCCGCTCGCGCGCTCCGTTGGCCACGGCCGCGGCCTCGACCGCGTCCAGGCACTCGCGCACCGCCCGGTCGCCGATCGCGTGGAAGTGCACCTGGAAGCCGGCGGCGTCCAGGCGGGTCACCGCCTCGGCGAGCAGCGCGGCGGGCACGTTGGAGTGGCCGAGGTTGCCGGTGGCGCACCCGCAGGAGTCCAGGTACGGCTCCAACAGGGCGCCGGTGCCGTTCTCCAGCACACCGTCCTGCATCACCTTCACGGCGCCGGCCCGGAAGCGGCGGCCGGGCTCGCCGCGCCGCGCCACCAGGTCGTCGAGCTGCTCCGGGCCGCGGTCGCGGTCCCACCACAGGGCGCCGGTGACCCGGGCCTTCAGCAGTCCCTCCGCGTCGGCCCGCCGGTAGGCGGCGAGCGTGTCGCCGGCCCCGCCGTACGCGCCGACGATGGCGTCCTGCCAGCCGGTGACGCCGTACCGGAAGAGGTGGTCCTGCGCGTGGCTCAGCGCCGCGAGCTGGTCCTCGACGGTGTCCGGCGGGAGCAGCCGGGCCACCAGGTCCATGGCGCTCTCGTGCAGCACCCCGGTGGGCCGGCCGGCCGCGTCGCGCTCGATCCGCCCGGCCGGCGGGTCGGAAGTGGCCGCGTCGATCCCGGCGCGTTCCAGTGCCGCCGAGTTGACCCACGCCGAGTGGTGGTCGGCGTTGGGCAGGAACACCGGCCGGTCCGGCACGGCCGCGTCCAGCGGCTCCCGGGTGGGCCAGCCGCCGGGGAAGCAGTCCATGCTCCAGCCGCCGCCGAGGATCCACGGCCGGCCGGGGTGGGCGGCCGCGTACTCCCTGACGGCCGTGAGGCAGCCCTCGGCGTCGGTGGCGCCGGTGAGGTCGCAGCGCAGCGCCTCCAGGGCGCCCCAGACCGGGTGGATGTGCGCGTCCTGGAGGCCGGGCACCACGGTCCGGCCGGCCAGGTCGAACGTCTCGGACGGGCGGCCGGCGGCCCGGCGCACCTCGGCGTCGGTGCCGACGGCCGTGATCCGGCCGCCCGCCACGGCGACGGCCGTCGCGTGCGGGCGCCGCGGATCGCCGGTCCACACCCGGCCGCCGTGCAGGACTAGGGTCATGCGCCGGCCTCGTGGGTGCGCACCACGTACACCTTGCGGAGGGTCTCGTGGACCTGCCAGGTGCCGCGCCAGCCGGCCGGCATCGCCAGGGTGGCGCCGGGACGCAGCTCGACGTCCTCACCGCCCTCGGTACGGACGGTGGCGGATCCGGTCAGCACCTGGCAGACCTCGTCGTAGCCCTCGCGGGTGGCGGTGAAGTGGCCGGGGTCGCACTCCCAGACGCCGACCTCGACCAGCCCGTCGGGGGACTGCCACAGGGTGCGGGTGGTCTCCCGCTGGCCGGTGGTGCTGGTCGGCTTGGGCGTCGCCGGGGGCAGGTCGGCGCTCGCCGCGTCGGCGAGGAAGGCGACGGCGGGGACGAGAGCGGTGGTGGCGGTGGCGCCGGCTGTTTCCATGGGGGCTGCTCCTTTCAGCGTCCGCTGATGACGTTGGCGACGCGTGCGATGACGGAGGTGCGCTCCAGACCGGAGTTCTCGTGCCGGTCGGCGGCGCGGTAGGCGACGTAGAGGCTGCGCACGCCGAGCCAGCGCAGCGGCTCCGGCTCCCAGCCGCGCACCTTGCGGCCGACCCAGGGCAGCCGGGTCAGGTCGGTCTTCTGGCCGAGGATCAGGTCGCGCAGGGTGCGTCCGGCGAGGTTGGTGGTGGTCACGCCGTGCCCGACGTAGCCGCCGGCCCAGCCGAGGCCGGTGTCCCGGTCCAGGTGGACGGTGGCGCACCAGTCGCGCGGCACGCCCAGCACTCCGGACCAGGTGTGGTCGATCGCGACGCCCTCGGTGGCCGGGAAGTGCTGCCTGAGGATGGCCTGGAGCTGCGCCTGGGTGGCGTCCCGGGTCTCGCCGCGCTGGTCGACGTGGGAGCCGAACATGTACGGGATGCCGCGCCCGCCGATGGCGATGCGGCCGTCGGTGGTGCGCTGGATGTAGCAGTACGAGTTGGCCTCGTCCCCGATCAGTTCGGCGCCGCGCCAGCCGATCTCCTCCCACGCGGAGGCGGGCAGCGGCTCGGTGACGATCATGCTGCTGTTCATCGGCAGCCAGACCCGGCGGTGGCCGCGCAGTCCGGCGGTGAACCCCTCCAGCGCCCGGATGACGTACGACGCCCGGACGGTGCCGTGGGTGGTGACCGCCTCGCGCGGGCGGATCTCGGTGACCTCGGTGCCCTCGTAGACGGCGACGCCCATCCGCTCCACCACGTCGGCCAGGCCCCGGACCAGCTTGGCGGGCTGGATGCGGGCGCAGTGCGGGCTCCACTGGGCGTAGCGGGCGCCGGCGATGCGGACCCGCTCGGCGAGCCGGTCCGCGTCGAGTTCGACCAGGTCGTCCTCGCCCCAGCCCTCGGCACGCAGCGTGGGCAGCCCTTCACGCAGCCGCCGCTCCTGCGCGGCGTTGGTGGCGACGTGCAGCAGTCCGTCCTTCTGGATGTCGGCGTCGATGCCCTCCTCCGCGGCGACCCGGATGACCTCGTCGACGGAGGAGAACATCTCCCGCTGCATGGCGACGGCCGGCTCCCGGCCGTGCGACTTCGCGTAGCGGCGCATCTGGCCGGGCGGCTCGGCGCTGAGCCAGCCGCCGTTGCGGCCGGAGGCGCCGAAGCCGGCGAACTCCTTCTCCAGGACGGCGATCCTGAGGTCGGGCTGGGCCTTCTTGAGGTAGTAGGCGGTCCACAGGGAGGTGTAGCCGCCGCCGACGAGTGCGACGTCGACGTCCAGGTCGCCGGGCAGGGCGGGGCGGCGGGCGGGGACGCCGCTCTCCCGGAACCAGAAGGAGACGTCGCCGTTGACGAAGGTGGGGCTGGTGGCGGGGGTGGTGCTCATCGTCCGCTCTCTTCCGTGGCGGCGACCGGGATCCGGTCGCCGGAAGTGGGTGGGTGGGTGGTGCCGGAGGGGTCGTCGAGCAGGACGCCCCGTTCGACGTCCCAGACCACGGTGACCTCGTCGCCGTGGCGGACGCCGGACAGCCGGTCGGCCTGCTCGCGGGCAAGCAGCACGGTGCCGTCGGGCAGGGCGAGTTCGAGCTTGCGGCCGGAGCCCAGGTATATCTCCTGGGTGACACGGGCGGGCAGCGCGTTGGCCCCGGGCGCGACCGGCTCGGCGGCCGGCTGGACCCGCAGGTGCTCGGGGCGGACCACGACGGCGGCCGCGCCGCCCTCGGGCCGCCGTCCGGCGACGCGTACGGTGCGGTCGCCGACCCGCAGGCAGGAGTCGTCGCCGTCCGGCTCGACGCGTCCCCGTACGGTGGAGGACTCGCCGAGGAACTCGGCCACGAAGAGGCTGCGGGGCTTTTCGTAGAGTTCGCTCGCGGTGCCGACCTGCTGGATGCCCCCGTCGTCGAAGACGGCGATGCGGTCCGACAGGACCAGCGCCTCCTCCTGGTCGTGGGTGACGAAGACGAAGGTGGAGCCGACCTCCTGGTGCACCCGCTTGATCTCCAGCTGGAGGGATTCGCGCAGCTTCTTGTCGAGCGCGCCGAGCGGCTCGTCCATCAGCAGCACGCTCGGCTCGTACACCACGGCCCGGGCCAGGGCGACCCGCTGCTGCTGACCGCCGGAGAGTTCGCGCGGTCTGCGGTGGCCGTAGCCGCCGAGCCGCACGGTCTCCAGGGCCGCCTCGACCATCTCGGCGCGGCGGGCCTTCGGCACCTTGCGCTGCTTGAGCGGGAAGGCGACGTTCTCCGCGACGGTCATGTGCGGGAAGAGCGCGTAGTGCTGGAAGACCATGCCGATGTCCCGCCGGTGCGGCGGCAGGTCCTGCATCTGCTTGCCGCCGATGGTCAGCGTGCCCGAGGTGGCGGCCGTGAACCCGGCGATGATGTTGAGGGTGGTGGTCTTGCCGGAGCCGCTGGGGCCCAGCAGGGTCATGAACTCGCCCGGTTCGATGACCAGGGAGACGTCGTCGACGGCGACGGAGTCCGCGTACTCCTTGCGCACCTGCGCCAGTTCGATACGGGCTCCGCGCGCCTTGATGAGGCTGGCGTCAGCGGACACGGTTCCTCCTGGCGGTGGCGAAGGTGGCGGCCAGCACGAGCACCGTGGTGAAGACGATGATCAGGGTGGCGGCCGCGGCGATGGTGGGGTCGGTGTCCCGGGTCACGCTGGCGAACATCCTGACCGGCAGGGTCTGCAGGTAGGGGCTCTGGATGAACAGCGAGACCACGACCTCGTCGAAGCTGGTGACGAAGGCGAACAGGGCACCGGAGACGACGCCCGGGGCGATCAGCGGCAGGGTCACCTGCCGGATGGCCCCCCAGCGGGTGGCGCCGCAGATCAGTGCGGCGTCCTCGAGGCGCCGGTCGAAACCGCGCAGGCTCGCCGTCACCGGGATGATCACGAACGGCAGGGCCAGCACGGTGTGGGCGGTGACGAAGCCGAGCAGGGTGCCCAGCAGGTTGTACTGGAGGAAGAGCGCGTACACGCCGATGGCGACCACCACGGTCGGCACGATCATGGGGGCCAGCAGCAGCCCGTACGACGCCTTCACCCAGCGTGAGCCGGACCGGGTGAGCGCGATCGCGGCGGCGGTGCCCAGCACGGTGGCCACCACCGCGACCAGGGCGCCGACCTGGAGCGAGGAGAACAGCGCCTCGGTCCAGCGGGGGTCGGTGAAGAAGTTGGTGTACCAGCGGGTGGACCAGCCGCTCGGCGGGAACACCAGGGACGCCTTGTCGGTGAAGCTCAGCGGGATCACCACGAGCGTCGGCGCGATGAGCCACAGGCCCACCAGCGCGCTGAACGCCCACAGCGCGATCCGCGCGGGTGCGGTCCTCATCGGGCACCTCCCCGGTTGCGGGTGAAGCGCAGGACGAGGCCGACCAGTCCCAGCAGGACCAGCGTCACCGCCAGCAGCACCACGCCCATCGCTCCGCCGCGGCCCCAGGCGAGCAGCCCGTTGACCTGGGTGAAGATCTGCTGCGAGATCAGCGCCTGGTCGGGCGAGCCCAGGAGGGCCGGGGTGACGTAGAAGCCGAGCGAGGTGATGAACACGGTCAGCGCGCCGGCGCCCACGCCGGGCAGCGACAGGGGCACGAAGACCCGCAGGAACGCGGTGGCCGGGCGCGCCCCCATGCCCTGCGCGGCGTCGAGGAGCCGGCGGTCGATGCCGCTCATCACCGCGTACAGCGGCAGCACCATGAACGGCATCAGCACCTGCGACATGCCGATCACCACCCCGGCGGGGGTGCGGATCAGCTGGAGCGGGCCCAGCCCCACGGTGCCGAGGATCTGGTTGACCACGCCGCTGTCCTGGAGGAGCACCACCCAGGCGAAGGTGCGCACCATCAGGCTGGTCCAGAACGGCAGCAGCACCAGCAGGGTGAGCCAGATCCGCGCCCGGGCGCCGACCACGGTCATCAGGTAGGCGTACGGGTAGGAAAGCACCAGGGTCACCAGGGTGACGACGGCGCCGACGGCCAGGGTGCGCACCAGCGTGGCGATGGCGACGTCGCTGGTGAAGAACCAGGAGTAGTTGCCCGCGCCGGGTGTGGGCTCGCTGACGCTGCGCCAGGCCATCAGGCCCAGCGGCACCAGGAAGAGCACGGCCAGCAGGACCAGCGCGGGCAGCAGCAGCCATCCCCACCGGCCGCCGACGCCCTTGCGGGGCCGGCCGCCGGTGGCCGGGGAGGCGATCTCGATCAGGGCCGTCATGGGTTACCGCGCCAGCCAGTCGGACCACTTCGGGATGACCTGCTCCTGGTTCTCGGCCCACCAGGCGTTGTCGAGCTTGAGGGCCTGCGCCTGGCGCTCGGGGGTGGAGGTGAGGTACTCCGCCGCGGCCGCGTCGACCTTGGGCTTGGCGTCGGAGTTGACCGGCGAGTACGAGGTCAGCTCGGTGAGCTTGGCCTGCTGGTCGGCGCCCAGGTAGTAGTTGATCAGCGCCATGGCGGCCTTGGGGTTCCTCGCGCCCTTGGGCACGGCGAGCGAGTCCGCGACCGGCATGAACTGGTTCCACTGCGGAGCGAACTTGGCACCGTTCTTCACGGCCGAGTAGGCGCGGCCGGTCCACACCATCGCCATGGAGACCTCACCCGACTCCAGCAGCTGCTGGGAGCGGGCGCCGGTGTCCCAGAAGACCAGCGAGGAACGCACGCTGGTGAGCTTCTTCAGGGCCCGGTCCACATCGAGCGGGAAGAGCTTGTCGGGGGCGACCCCGTCCGCGATCAGCGCCGCCTCCAGCGGGCCGGGTGCCGCGTCCGAGGGCACGCCGGGGATGGCGCGCTTGCCGGGGAACCTGGTGGTGTCGAAGAAGTCCGCCCAGCTCTTCGGCGGATTGTCGCCGAACTTGGACGTGTCGTACATCAGGACCATGCCGTACGTCATGGCCGGCACCGAGCACTTGCCCACCATCTCCTTGGGCAGCTTCGAGGTGTCGACGACGGCGGTGTCGAGCGGCATCAGCAGCTTGCCGCACTGGCGTTCGGCCCAGATGGAGTCGGTGTCCACCACGTCCCAGGTGACGTTCTTGGCGTCGACCTGCGCCTTGAGCTTGGTGTAGTCGGTGGGTCCGTCGGAGAGCATCCGCGCGCCGGAGTCCGTGGCGAACGGCTTGACCGCGGCCGACTCCTGACCGTCCTGGTAGATGCCGCCGTAGGAGGCGAAGGTGAGGGTGACGCCGTCGAGCGCGCCCTTCTTCACCTGGCCGGCCGTGGCCGGTCCGGGGCCGAGGTCGACGTCGGCGGCGGCCGGGCCGGTGCCGGCGCAGCCGGTGAGGGTCAGCAGCAGGGCGCCGGCGGCAGCGGCACACCCCATGATTTTACGTGATATTCCGGGCATGACTGCCTCCAAGGAGGACGGTGAAGACACAAGGGGACCGAGAGGGCACGGCGCGGAGGCGCGCGGCGGCGAAGTCCGCGCGGGCATGGCGCGGTGGTACGCCGCGCGGCGGAGGCGCGGTGAGGAGGTGCGGCGGCGCCGCGGGCAGGAGCGGGGAGGGATCGCGGGTGGTGAGGGGTACGGGTGGTGAGAGGTACGGGTGGTGAGGGGTCCGGACGGGGCGGGTCAGTCCGGGGTCGGCGGGCTGATGATCCAGAGGATTTCGGCAGGCGCCTCGTGGCGGTTGACCACGCGGTGCGGCGCCGAGGAGCGGTATTCGATACTGTCGCCGGCCTCCAGGTCGTGGGCCTGGCCGTCGAGTTCGACCCGCACGGCGCCGCTGATCACCAGGAGGATCTCCTGGGAGTCGCCATGGGTGTAGGCGTCGTCACCCGTGGAGGCGCCCGGGTCGAACTCGCCCGCGTACACCTCCAGATGGCTGAGCGGACGCTGCGAGATGAGGAACTTGCGGCTTCCCGGGGCGGTTTGCAGCATCGGCCGGTCGGCCCGCCGCACCACCCTCGGACCCGGCGTGCTGTCCTGGTCGAACAGATCGGCCACGGTGAGGCCGAGCGCCGCGGCGATCCGCCGCAACATCCCGATGGAGGCGTTCGCCTGCCCGCGTTCCAGCTGGCTGAGGAACCCGGGGCTGGCCTGGGCGGCCTCCCCCAGGGCCCGCAGGGACATCCGCCGCATCGTCCGGTACTCCCGGACACGGACCCCCAACGCCGCGTCGGCGGCGGCGTCGGAGGGGTCCGGAGTTGAGCGATCAGTCATGAGTGAACACCTGATGCGTCTTCAGCGAACACTTTGTTCGCTGACGTGATACGGACCGTACGCTCAGGTGACCTGCCGCACAAGCCCCTCCTTCCGCCGTCACCGGAACGTGATCCCGTCACGAGAGGCCCTGGACGGCGTCCCGCTCGACCGGGCAGCTCATGCAGCGCGGGCCGCCCCGGCCCCGGCCCAGTTCGCTGCCGGGGATCTCGATGACCTCGATGCCCTGCTTGCGCAGATGGGTGTTGGTGGTGGCGTTGCGCTCGTAGGCGACGACGACGCCGGGCTCGACGGCGAGGACGTTGCAGCCGTCGTCCCACTGCTCGCGCTCGGCCGCGTGCACGTCCTGGGTGGCGGTCAGGACCCGGATCTCACTCAGCCCCAGCGCGGCCGCGATCGCGCGGTGCATATGCTCCGCGGGATGGTCGGTGACCTTCAACTCCTTGTCCTCGGAGCCCGGTTCGATGGTGTACGAGCGGAGCATGCCGAGCCCGGCGTACTGGGTGAAGGTGTCGCCGTCGATCATGGTCATCACGGTGTCGAGGTGCATCACGGCCCGCCGCTTGGGCATGTCGAGCGCGACGATCGTCCGGGCCGATCCGGCGGCGAACAGCTTGTGCGCGAGCATCTCGACGGCCTGGGGCGTGGTCCGCTCGCTCATGCCGATGAGCACGGCGCCGTTGCCGATCACGAGCACGTCCCCGCCCTCGATGGTGGACGGGTAGTCGGCCTGCCCCTCGGACCACAGGTGGAACGTCTCTCCCCGGAACAGGGGGTGGTAGCGGTAGATCGCCTCGAAGTGGACGGTCTCGCGCTGCCGGGCGGGCCAGCGCATGGCGTTGATGGACACGCCGTCGTAGATCCAGGCGGAGGTGTCGCGGGTGAAGAGGTGGTTGGGCAGCGGCCCGAGCAGGAAGTCGTCCAGCTCCATGGCGTGGAAGCGCACGGACGTCGGCTCCTCGTGGGCGGCCAGGAACTCCCGCTTGGTCATGCCGCCGACGAGGACCTCGACCAGTTCGGCGGCGGGCAGGGTCTCGAAGGCGGCCCTCAGGTGATCGGTGGCGAGCGGCCCGTACTCCTTCTCGTCGAAGACGCGGTCCAGGACGAGCGAGCGGGCCGACGGGATCTCCATCGCCTCGGTCAGCAGATCGCCGAAGAGGTGCACGGCGACCCCGCGGTCGCGCAGCACGTCGGCGAACCCGTCGTGCTCGGCACGCGCCCGGCGCACCCACAGCACATCGTCGAAGAGGAGGGCGTCCTTGTTGCTGGGGGTGAGCCTTTTGAGCTCGAGATCGGGCCGGTGCAGGATGACGCGGCGCAGCCGCCCGGCCTCGGAGTCGACATGGAATCCCATGCCTCCATCCTGGCCAACGGCAGCCGGTTTCACCCACCGCGCACCTGTTTCCACGGCCTCCTTTTCTCGTCACCTTGACGAGAGGAAGGAACTCCTACGGCGCTCGGGGCAGGGACCACCGGGGCCCGGGAGCGATCCCCCGGGCCCCGCCCCGGCCGAGGGCCCCCTCACAGGCGGGGGTCCACCGGCTCCGACTCCAGCGCCAGCACGCCGAACACCGCCTCGTGCACCCGCCACAGCGCCTCGCCGTCGGCCAGGCGGTCCAGGGCCTCCAGACCGAGGGCGTACTCGCGGATCGCGAGGGAGCGCTTGTGGTGGAGGAAGCGGCCACGCAGGCGGGCGAGGTTGTCCGGGCGGGTGTACTCGGGACCGTAGATGATCCGCAGGTACTCCCGGCCGCGGCACTTGATGCCGGGCTGCACCAGACGGCCCTCCTTGCCGCGCACCAGAGCGCCCAGCGGCTTGACGACCATGCCCTCGCCGCCGCGGCCCGTCATCTCCAGCCACCAGTCGACGCCCGCCCGCACCGACTCCGGGTCGGACACGTCGACGTACAGGCGGCGGGTGGTCTGCAGCAGACCGGTGGCGTCGTGCTTCACGAGCCGGTCGAGCAGCGCCAGTTGCCCGTCGTGCGGCAGCCCGGCCAGGCTGCGGCCCCGCACGGCGAGGATCTGGAACGGTGCCAGGCGGACGCCGTCCAGGCCGTCGGTCGGCCAGCAGTAGCGACGGTAGGCGGCCGTGAACGCGGCCGCGTCGGCGGCCCGTTCGCGCTGGCGGCCCAGCAGGTCCGTCACGTCGACACCGCGCGCCGCGGCGCCCTCCAGGGCGGCCAGCGCGTCCGGGAACACCGCGCCGGAGGCCGCGCCGACCGCCGCGTACTGCGAGCGCAGCAGCCCGGAGGCCTTCAGCGACCACGGCATCAGCTCGCAGTCGAGCAGCAGCCAGTCGGTGTCGAGGTCCGCCCACAGGCCCGCCTCGGTGACCGCCGTGCGCAGCCGGCCGAGTATCTCCTCGGTGACGGAGGAGTCGTCGAAGAAAGGGCGGCCGGTGCGGGTGTAGAGGGAACCGGTCGGGCCGTCCACTCCGAACCGCCTGCGTGCCGCCTCCGCGTCCCGGCAGACCAGGGCCACCGCCCGGGAGCCCATGTGCTTCTCCTCGCACACGACCCGGTCCACCCCGTCCTCCCGGTACTGGGCGAACGCCTCTTCCGGGTGCTCCAAGTAGCCGTCGGCCCTCGAAGTCGCCGTCGGCGCCATGGTGGGCGGCAGATACGGAAGCAGCCGCGGGTCGACGGCGAAGCGGCTCATGACCTCCAGGGCCGCCGCCGCGTTCTCCTCGCGCACCGCGACCCGGCCGGCGTGCCGGGTCTCGACGGCCCGGCGGCCGTGCACGTCACCGAGGTCCAGCGGACGGCCGTCGTGCCCGCCGGGTGCCTCGGTGCGCAGCGGCCTGGCCGGCTCGTACCAGACCTGCTCGGCCGGTACGTCGACCAGCTCCCGCTCCGGCCAGCGCAGCGCGGTCAGCTTGCCGCCGAACACCGCGCCGGTGTCGAGGCAGATGGTGTTGTTCAGCCAGGTGGCCTCCGGGACCGGGGTGTGGCCGTAGACCACGGCCGCCCGGCCGCGGTAGTCCTCCGCCCACGGGTAGCGCACCGGCAGGCCGAACTCGTCCGTCTCCCCGGTGGTGTCGCCGTAGAGCGCGTGCGAGCGCACCCGGCCGGAGGTGCGGCCGTGGTACTTCTCCGGCAGGCCGGCGTGGCTGACCACCAGCCGCCCGCCGTCGAGGACGTAGTGGCTGACCAGGCCGTCGATGAACTCCCTCACCCGCGCCTTGAACTCCTCGCTCTCCCCCTCCATCTGCGCGATGGTCTCGGCGAGTCCGTGGGTGGGCTGGACCTTGCGGCCCTTGAGGTGGCGCCCGTACTTGTTCTCGTGGTTGCCCGGCACGCACAGCGCGTCGCCCGCCTCGACCATGGACATCACCCGGCGCAGCACACCCGGGCTGTCCGGGCCGCGGTCGACCAGGTCGCCGACGAAGACCGCGGTACGGCCCTCGGGGTGCGCCCCGTCGGCGTAGCCCAACTTGGCCAGCAGTGCTTCCAGTTCGGCGGAGCAGCCGTGGATGTCGCCGATGATGTCGAACGGGCCGGTGAGCTGGGTGAGGTCGTTGAAGCGCTTCTCGGTGACGACCGACGCGCTCTCGACCTCGTCGACCCCGCGCAGCACGTGCACCTTGCGGAAGCCCTCGCGCTCCAGGTGCCGCAGCGCGCGCCTCAGTTCGCGGGTGTGCCGCCGGATCACCCGGCGCGGCATGTCGGCCCGGTCGGTGCGGGCCGCGTTGCGCTCGGCGCACACCTCCTCCGGTACGTCGAGCACGATGGCGATGGGCAGCACGTCGTGGCTCTTCGCCAGGTCGATCAGCCGGCGCCGGGCGTCCTGCTGCACGCTGGTGGCGTCGACGACGGTGCGGCGGCCGGCCGCCAGGCGCTTGCCGGCGATGTAGTGCAGCACGTCGAAGGCGTCGCGGGTGGCGCCCTGGTCGTTCTCGTCGTCGGAGACCAGGCCGCGGCAGAAGTCCGAGGAGAGGACCTCGGTGGGCTTGAAGTGGCGCCGGGCGAAGGTGGACTTGCCCGAACCGGAGGCGCCGACAAGCACGACGAGGGAGAGGTCGGTCACGGGCAGGACGCGTCCTCGTCCTGTGGGGCTCTGTGTCTCGGTCATGCCGCCGTCGCCTCCTTCACACTGGTGTCCTTGGTGTCCTGGGTGTCCTGGGTGTCCTGGGTGTCCTGGGTGTCCTGGGTGTCCTGGGTGTCCTGGGTGTCCTGGGTGTCCTGGGTGTCCTGGGTGTCCTGGGTGGTCCCGAGGGTGAAGACGGCCATCTGGGTGGGCGGTCCGACCTCGGGGTCGTCGGGGCCGATGGGACGGAACTCGACGTCGTAGCCGTGGCGTTCGGCCACGGTGTGCGCCCACTGGCCGAACTCCTCGCGGGTCCACTCGAAGCGGTGGTCGCCGTGCCGTGCGTGCCCGGCGGGGAGGGTCTCCCAGCGGACGTTGTACTCGACGTTCGGAGTGGTCACGAGCACGGTGCGGGGGCGGGCGGCACCGAACACCGCGTACTCCAGGGCGGGCAGCCGGGGCAGGTCGAGGTGCTCGATCACCTCACTGAGCACGGCGGCGTCGTAGCCCTTGAGCTGCTTGTCGGTGTAGACGAGCGAGCCCTGCCGGAGCGTGACGCGGGCGGACTGCCGCTCCCCCATCCGGTCCAGCTTCAGCCGCCGGGCGGCGATGGTGAGGGCCCGTACCGACACGTCGACGGCGACGATCTCGGTGAACCGCGCGTCCCGCAGCAGCGCCTGCACCAACTGGCCCTGCCCGCAGCCGAGGTCGAGGACCCGGGCAGCACCGCGCTCGTGCAGCGCCGCGACGATCGTGTCCCGCCGCCGCACGGCCAGCGGCGTCGGCTTCTCCTCGGTCCCGGTCTCCTCCGCCACGGCGTTGTCGAGCTCATCGACCCCGCTGTCGTCGGCCTCGGCCAGCCGCACCAGCTCCAGTCGCTCCATCGCCTCCCGGGTCAGCGACCAGCGACGCGAGAGGTAGCGGCTGGTGATCAGCTTCTGTTCCGGGTGCTCGGGCAGCCAGCCCTCGCCCGCCCGGAGCAGCTTGTCGACCTCGTCGGGTGCGACCCAGTAGTGCTTGGCGTCGTCGAGGACGGGGAGCAGGACGTAGAGGTGGCGCAGCGCCTGGGCAAGGGTCACCGCCTCCGACTCCAGCACGAGCCGGACGTAGCGCGAGTCGCCCCACTCGGGGAACTCGGCGTCCAGCGCGACCGGTTCGGCGCTGACCGTCCAGCCGAGCGGTTCGAACAGGCGCTGTACGAGGGCGGGGCCGCCGCGGGCCGGGAGCGCGGGTACCTCGATGCGCAACGGGCGTGGATGGGACGGGAGTTCGGGCCGCGCGTGGCACACCCCGCGCAGCGCGCTGGAGAACACGGCGCTCAGCGCCACGGCGAGCAGCGAAGAGGCCGCGTAGGGGCGGTCGTTGACGTACTGCGCGAGCGCCGCGTCGGGGGCGCCGCCGCGTCCCTTGCCCTTGCCCCGCCGGACCAGGGCCACCGTGTCGACCTCCAGCAGCAGCGCCGCCGTGCAGCGCTGATCGTCCGCCTCGGGGTAGAGGACGTGCGCGGTGCCGTAGGAGGTGGAGAACGCCTGTGACTTGCCCGGGTGCTTGTGCAGCAGGAAACCGAGGTCGGTCGCGGGGTGTTCGGACGTGCCGGTGGTGGTGATGGTCAGGAACATGCGGAGGGCCTCTCCGGCTGGATGGACGACTGCGGAGCCGTGTACGCCAAAGCCCCCGAGGACGGTGATCCCGGGGGCTCGGCAGGACGACGCCCTCACCTTCGCACAGGGGTCCGGACCTGTGCCTTCCAATATTCACCGGCCACCACCCCACGGCCGGGGCATCGTTGTCGGGAAACAGGAGAAGAGGCGAGACAGCCGGCATCGGGATCAGCCGGGCCGAGCCCGTGGCACGGGGTGCCGGTGCGAGACCGTCCGGGAGGCGATCAGTGGTGGAGTGGATGCCCCGCGAGGAATGGGTGAGGACTCAGCCGCAGGCGCTCCTCGCCGCGTGTGTGGTGGTGCTGGACGGCGACGGCCGCGTCCTGCTCCTGCGCTACGGCCCCGGTCAGCCGATGGCGGGCGGTTGGTGGCTGCCCGGCGGGATGCTGGACCACGGCGAGGACCCCTGGGCGGCGGCCCGGCGGGAGATGCACGAGGAGACGGGCATCGAACTCGGGCCCGTGCCCCGGCTGCTCGGCATGGACCACCGCGTGGACGTACTAAGCACCGGCCCGGTCCTGGACTGCTTCTTCTACGGCGGCACGCTCCCCGGCGGCTCGCACACGACCATTCGGCTCAGCGCCGAGCACGACCGGCACGGCTGGTTCGCCCCTGCCGATCTGCCCGGCACACGGCTCGCCGCCGGGGCCCGGACCCTCACCGCGCTGCACGAGGCGGCGCTGAACGCCACGGTGGTGTGCCTGCGGGAGGGCGAGCCGTGGGTGTGACGCCCGGCCCGCCCAGGCCGCTAGTGCTGTGACCGGAAGGGTTCACCGGCTCGCGGCGCCCGGCACGGCACTCCCCCAGCCTTCGGCCGGGGGTACCCCCACGCCGCGTTGTCGCATCACCCGAGTACATCCAGTGCGCGGGCAATGCTCCGCCTTGCGATGTTCCCCCACTGCCTGAACGGCGTGGGAGGTGCCCCCGGCACCGGACGCCGCGAGCTTCCCGGCAAACCTTTCCGGCCACAGCACTAGATGATCGATTCCAAGGGGTAGTTGCGGCTGCGGGGTCCAATGAGCCTTTCCGGTTCCTGTGTTCGGCGATCTCCGTGGGAACAACCAGGTCCGGTTGACGGCCCTCCTCTGGGACAGTCGACGGGAGTAGATACTGGCCCTCAACGCAGGCACGGATGAGGAGCACAACCAGTGACCAGCGACAACCGCATAGGACCGCCCAGTTTTGGCAGCGAACGCGACATGCTGCGGGCTTTCCTCGACTACCACCGCGCGACCCTCGCCATGAAGTGCGAAGGGCTCACCGACGAGGAGCTGCGACAGCAGTCGATGCCGCCGTCCACGCTTTCGCTGCTCGGTCTGGTGCGGCACATGGCGGAGGTGGAGCGTGCCTGGTTCCGTCGAGTGTTCGAGGACCACGACGCGCCCATGGTCTGGTCCGACAAGATCGACTTCCAGGCGGCGTACGACGCGAGTGCGTCGACCAGAGACGAGGCGTTCGTAGCCTGGGAGGCCGAGGTGGAGACCTCGCGCCGTATCGAGCGGGAGGCCAAGTCCCTGGACCAGGCCGGGTATCAGCCACGATGGGGCGAGGAGGTATCGCTGCGGATGGTGATGGTGCACGTGCTCCTGGAGTACGGCCGCCACAACGGGCACGCGGACTTTCTGCGTGAAGGTGTCGACGGGACCGTGGGCGCCTGATTCCGCAGGGGCCACCTGTCTCCACCTGCTGAGCCGTTCCAGAGAATCACCCGCGGGGTTGGAAGGAGGGAGTCCAACGTCAGTGTGTGAAGACAGAGTTGGACTCCCTCGCCACCGCACTCTATGTGAAGACCGACGACCTGCTGAAGGACTCACCGCACCTGGCGCCCTGGCGTCCGTCGGTCGGGATCGCCGCGCAACTGACCGATGCCGAGCTGGTCACGCTCGCGATGATGCAGGCCATGCTGGGCTTCACCTCCGAGGCCAAGTGGCTTCGCCACGCCCGCGCCCACCTGCGGCACCTCTTCCCCTACCTGCCCCAGCAGCCCGGCTACAACAAGCGCTTGCGCAAGGCCACCGAGCTGCTGCGGCGGGTGACCCGGCTGCTGGCAACCGACACCTCTGTATGGAGTGATGACGTGTGGATCGTGGACTCCACGCCGGTGGAGTGCGGACGCTCCCGCGAGACCGTCAAGCGCTCCGACCTGGCCGGATGGGCCGAGTACGGCTACTGCGCCAGCCACAGCCGCTTCTTCTGGGGCCTGCGCCTGCACCTGGTGTGCACCCTGCAGGGCCTGCCCATCGCCTTCGCCCTGACCGGGGCCAAGGCCGACGAACGCGAGACCCTGCTGGACCTGCTCGCCGCCGAACCGGAACTGGTCGCCGCCCGGGCCGGGCAGACGCTGATCGGCGACAAGAACTACTTCGGCCGCGCCTTCGAGGACCAGTTGGCCGAGCAGGACATCCGGCTGCTGCGGCCGGCCCGCAAGGACGAGCCGGAGCGGGCCGGGGCACCCCTGTTCAAGCCGTTGCGGCAGGTCATCGAGTCGGTCAACGAGACCTTCAAGGGCCAGCTTGACCTCGAACAGCACCGAGGCCGCACACCGGGCGGTGTCATCGCCCGCGTCATGCAGCGCATCCTCGCGCTGACGGCCGCGATCTGGCACAACGACCACACCAGCCAGCCCGTACTACGCTCACTGACCGCCTACGACCACTGACCTCTTGGAATCGATCATCTAGGAGAGCTGCGACTGCACCTGGGTGGAGATCAGTTCCAGGTGGTCCAGGTCGGACAGGTCGAGGATCTGGAGGTAGATCCGGCCTGCGCCGATCGCGGCGTAGCGGCCGATCTTGTCGACGACCTCGGCCGGTGAGCCGGCCAGGCCGTTGGCCTTCAGTTCGTCGACCTCACGGCCGATCGCGGCGGCACGGCGGGCGACCTCCTGGTCGTCCCGGCCGACGCAGACGACGAGGGCGTTGGAGTACGTCAGGTCGTCGGGGCGCCGGCCGGCGGCCTCCGCGGCGGCCCGGACCCGGCCGAACTGCCGCTCGCTGTCCTCGATGGAGGCGAACGGGACGTTGAACTCGTCGGCGTACTGGGCGGCGAGGCGCGGCGTGCGGGTCGCTCCGAGCCCGCCGACGAGCACCGGGATCTTCGCCTGTGCGGGCTTCGGCAGCGCGGGCGAACCGCTGAGCTCGTAGTACGTCCCGCGGAAGTCGAAGGTCTTGCCGGCCTCCGTCGCCCACATCCCCGTGACGATGGCCAGCTGCTCCTCCAGGCGGCCGAATTTCTCCTTCGGGAAGGGGATGCCGTACGCCTTGTGCTCCTCGGCGAACCAGCCCGCCCCCAGGCCCAGTTCGACCCGACCGCCGGACATCCGGTCCACCTGGGCGACCTGGACGGCGAGCACGCCGGGCAGCCGGAAGGTGGCAGCCGTCATGAGCGTGCCGAGCCGGATGCGCTTGGTCTCGCGGGCGAGTCCGGCGAGGGTGATCCAGGCGTCGGTGGGTCCGGGCAGGCCGTCCACGTCGCCCATGTGGAGGAAGTGGTCGGAGCGGAAGAAGGCGTCGAACCCCAGGTCCTCGGTGGCCTTCGCCACGGTGAGCAAGGTGTCGTAGGTCGCCCCCTGCTGGGGCTCGGTGAAGATGCGAAGATCCATGCTCCCCATCCTGCACGCCGGCGGGCCCACCGGCGCACGGGCCTCACCGGGTCCCGTCGCCCTCCCGCCCCCGGTCGGGTCAAATCGCCTCCCTCTCCGGCGGCGCCTCCTCCCGCGCGGCCAGTTTCCGCACCATCTCGCGGACCCTGTCCCGGGCCTCGTCCGCCGCGTCGATCGCCTCCATGCACTGCCAGTACGTGGCCTCGTCGGCGGCCGAGCTCGCGACGCCGACGAGCGCGATGCCGGCCTCGCCGAGCAGGGCGTCCAGGCACAGCAACGCCTGCCGGGCGTCGTCCAGTTCGGTGAGCAGGGCCGCCCGTAAGTCCTCCGGATCGAGGTCCGGCGCGTCGAGGACCCCGCAGCCCCGGCCCGCCAGTTCGGTCAACCCCAGCGCCTCGCCCCGTAGTTCGGGTGGCCCGGAGACGGCGAGGCGGCTGCCGATCGCCTGCGCCAGGGCCTGCGCCTGCCACACCTCGGTCAGGATGGCGGGGGCCTCGCCGCTCCCCGCCAGGGCACGCCTGCTCGCCAGGATGAGCCGCACCGCGTCCATGCGCTGCCCCTGTCTGTCCCGACGTGCTGTTCGCACGTCCGCCCGAACACCCTTGTTCACTACCCAGAGTGAGGGCGCCTGGGACGAAAAGCCAGAGGAAGCCGGAAATCTGCGGACAACAAATCGGTTTCGGTCGGATGAACGATTTCGGAGAGTGACAACGGAGGAGGGGCTTCCCCCTTCACGCCCCTGTTCACCCTCATGGGATCGCAGAAGCCCGGCGGACTGATCAAGGCGACCCACGAGGACGTCGCCGAGACCCTCGGGTACAGCCGGCCCCCCATCACGACGGATTTGCTGATCTCTGCGGGATGGGAAAACTGGGGAGGAAGCGGCCCTGCTGGTGCGATGGCGGTGCGGCCACGGCGTGCCGGGGCCGCCAGATGAAGCCCCGCCGTTCGACCAGGTCACCGCCTGCGCCGGTGTTCTGGTGCGGCCTTGTACGTCATCTTGGCGAAGGTCGCTGTATGGGCTGGTCGCTGACGGTGGAAGGGGGAGTCCCTGCAGCCGGGAGCCGTCTCACATGCGTCGCTGCACCGGTCGGTGCACGCTGGTGGTGGAGAGGGCTTTTGCGTGGGCAAGCCTGCGGGCGCGACGACCCGACCCGGCCGTCCCGGCAGGGCCCGACATCAGGTGGAGACCGAGCCCCGGCCTGCGGGTGATGGGTTCCCCCCTCTGCGCGAGTCGTCCGTGGACCTGGGCCGGCCCAGGACGCGGTCCGGCGCGGGGCCTCCCCTTGCAGGGTCGTGCCTCGACAGGTGCCCGCTGTCATCGGCAGGCAGCAGTGGGAAGGAAGCGCGATGGAGATCAAAGGATCGACTGCCCTGGTGACGGGGGCCAATCGTGGCATCGGCCACGCGTTCGCCCGCGCGCTGATCGCGCGGGGAGCAGGGAAGGTCTACGCCGGTGTCCGCGATCCGGCGAGCGTGGGCGACGAGGACCTGACTCCGCTGCGTTTGGACGTCACCGTGCCGGAGGACGTCGCCGCGGCGGCGGCGGCCGCCGCGGATGTCACCATCGTGATCAACAACGCGGGTGTCGGAGGATTCGACACCAAGCTGCTGACGGGCTCCTTCGACGGCGCGCGCGAGGCGATGGAGATCAACTACTTCGGTACCTGGGCCGTGTCCCGCGCCTTCGCCCCGGTCCTGGCGCGCAATGGCGGCGGCGCACTGATCAACATGCTGTCGACCGCCTCCTGGGCGTCCCGGCCGGACTATCCCGGGTATGCGGCCTCCAAGGCAGCCCAGTGGTCGTTGACGGGCGCGCTGCGGGAAGGCCTGCGCGAACAGGGAACTCTCGTGATCGGTGTCCACGCCAGTTTCGTGGAGACGGATCTCAGTTCCTTCACGGACGCACCGAAGATCAGTGCGGATGATGTTGCGGAGCAGACCATGGAGGCACTGGCGAACGACCGGGTCGAAGTCCTTACCGACGAGCGGACCCGGCAGGTCAAACGTGCTCTGTCGCAACCAGTCGAACAGTGAGGAGCTGCCGGCTCGCCCCCACGGGGCTGACGGCAGCGGATCACCGCCCGGTTCCTGCAGCAGCCCGACGAGGTGCTGGATCGGCACGCCATCGAGGGCCCCGCAGCACCTCGCCGCTCCAACGGTGAGCTGGTGTTCGCCGAGCCGTGGGAAAGCCGCGCCTTCGGCATGGCCGTCACCCTGTACGAGGCGGGCGTCTTCGGCTGGACGGAATTCCAGACCTTCCGCGGTCGTCACTGCCCACGCGTCATCGTTCGGCAGCTCGTAGCACCGGCCGTTGCCCTTGAGGCCGAAGGCCGCATGTTGCGGTCCGATGGGTTGCCGCATCGGTCGATGAGTCCCCCTACGACCGTCCGTACAGCACCGGCCGGCCGGTGAACGCGTCCAGGAGGACACGGTCGCCGAGTGGCCGGTTCAGCTTCACCGTCACCGTCTCCATCAGCAGGTCCGCGGTGCAGGGACCTTCCTTCGTCCCGACGACGGAAGCGGACAGCACCACGCTCCCGCCCGTCTCCAGCACGTCCACGACAGGACCGTCGTCGCAGGCCCCGTGGCCGGAGAGCACCGTGACGGACCGGCCGTCCCTCGCGGTCCTGACCAGCTGCAACGTGTCGCCGGACCCCTCCGCGACCGGCTTGACCGGCGGCGTGAGAGGCTTCGAGGGGCGGACGGCGGCCAGCTTGAGCGGAGTGTCGTAGCCGTCCAGGGTGAAAAGCCAGGCCGGGACGGTCGCCGGGCCGCGGCTGGTGGCCACGGTCATCTCACCCAGCTTCGCCCCGGTCACGGTCAAGTGCGGTCCGTCGTCGCTGCCGCGGGCCACTGCCTCATACGCCTGCCGCGCCCCCATCAGCGGCAACGTGAGCGAGCCCCCGCTCTCCCACTTCACCCGGCCGTTCTTCCCCGGCGCGGCGGGGAGTTGGCCGCGCAGGGCGAAGTTCTGGGTCCCGTAGGCCTGCTTGTCCGATATGCCGTGGAAGGCGTCCTCGGGCAGCTCGACAGCCTCTCCGATCGGGTGGTAGCCCTTCCGCCAAGCCCGGGCGGCCTCGGAGCCGTCCCAGGCGTCGGCGACCTGACGAGCGCGGGCCTCCGCCACCAAGCCACAGCCGGTGACGGTCCCGCCCGCTGCGGCGAACAGGGCGAGGACGAGAAGCAGTTGGGCGGTGCGGGCCAGGGCGCCGGAGACGGCGGCCACAGTGGCTCGTATACGCATGCGTTCCCCAGGTGGAGAAAGGGGCCGGGCGCCGATCGTTCCTCGCAGTCCGTCTCGGCGCGGGGCCCAATGACCGTGGAGTCTGTTTGACTCACGTGATCAGATCCCTCACCGGTGGGGGCGGTTGTACGGGAATTCGAAGTTCTGGAAACGGCCTGTCAGTCGCCGTGGCGGCGGCCACCTTGCCGAGCAGCGGCGCGCGATGGGCGCCTCCAGCGGCGCCAACGAGCAGACCATGGTCCTGGCGCCGCGCGACGAAGGTTACGGAATCCGCCACGTTGGCGCGTACGGATCAATGCATCGGGATCGGTTCTCGCGACGCCGGAACGTCACTGGTGGTTGGGCAGCAGCCGACCAACGTGGTGTTGTCGTACAACGAAGCGAGCTCGACGACGCCCGTATCCCGCTGGTTGCAGCTCCTTGGCGCAGAGCTGGACGGGAGGGAGCTCACACTGAAGACATCAGACGCTACGACCTACCGTCTAATACTCCAGCAGTACTTCGCGTCTTGACCTGCGCGGTTGTCGAGCGGTGGGAGTGTAGCGGGCACCGCCCGGTCAGGGGCGGCTCCTGACCGGGCACCCCTCGAAGGAGTGTCCCCGACGGCGATAGTGGCAGTGGCGGGCCACGGCTTGGCGTCGTCGACGCCAGTGCGACCAGTTCAGCGCGTGGGTGTGGGCATGGGGGTGCTGGGGAGCGCGAGCTGCCAGGAGTCGCCGCACTTCCGCCACGGTGAGCTCGATGACCTCGGCTTCCTCACCGGTGCAGCCCCCTTTTCGCGGGCCTGCGCGGTCATGGTTGCGAGGAAGGCGTGGGCGAGCATGGCGAGGGTGATGTGCCGGTACCAGCCGACGTAGCGGCGGACCTCGTACTGGTCCAGGCCGCACTCGTTTTTTGCCGCCTGGAAGCACTCCTCGATCGCCCACCTGGTGCCGGCGACTCGCACCAGGTCGTCCACCCCCGCGTCCAGAGGTGCGTAAGCGAGGTAGTAGGCGATCTCGTCCGGCTTGCTCACGCTGCGTCGTGCCAGCGCCCACCGTCGACGCACCAACTCCCTGCCCTGGTAGTCGAATTCGGCGACTGCGGGCAGCTGTATCGCGGCCCAGTCGTATATCCGCTGGCCCTTGGCGCCCTGTCCGCACGAGCGGCGCTCCCAGGCGTCCTGCGGAGCCTGGGCGAAGAGGTGATCGATGCGCGGGCATCCCACGGTGAACTGGGACTTCGGCACAGCCACGACGTAGCCGACACCGGCGTTCTCCAGCATGCGGCGGAAGCGGCATTCCTGGCCGTAGGCGGAGTCCGCGGTGACCCAGGCGATCGGCAGCGGCGAGGCCAGTGCGCGCAGCACGATCGCCTTGGCGAGGGCGCCCTTGGTCGCGAACTCGCACTCGTCGGGGATCTTCGCGGCGCGGCAGCGGTCACGATCGGTGGTCCAGGACTTGGGCAGGTACAGCTCCCGGTCCACCAACGCGCGGCCGGTGGAGCTGGCGTAGGCGGCGAAGACGCCTATCTGGCAGTTCTCGGTGCGGCCGGCGGTGCCGGAGTACTGGCGTTGTACACCGGCCGAGGTGGTGCCCTTCTTGATGAACCCGGTGTCGTCCACGATCAGTACCCCGTTGGGGCGGCCGATGCTCTTGGCGACGAAAGCCTGCAGGTCGTCGCGGATGTCGTCAGGGTTCCAGCGGGCGCGGGAGAGCAGGTGCTGCAGGCCGTCCGGGGTGGCGTGGCCGGCGTGCTCGGCCAACTGCCAGCTGTTTTTTCGGGCCACCGGCGCCAGCAGTCCGCGTACGTAGGCTCGCATGCGGCGGCGGGGCTCGACTCGGCCGAAGCGGTGTCCGATGTCGGTGAAGAGGTTGTCCAGGTCGTGGTCCCAGGTCTCGGCTGCCTGTTCGGTTGCGATCACGACGGGAGGCTTCCCGGCCCCGGGACACCGCTTGCCGTCGGGGACACTCCTTCGAGGGATGCCCGGTCAGAAGCCGCCCCTGACCGGGCGGTGCCCGCTACACTCCCACCGCTCAACAACCGCGCAGGTCAAGACGCGAAGTACTGCTGGAGTACTAATACTCCAGCTGTAGATCGTGATCTTGTTGGCGGAGGCCGGTCCGAGAACGGGTGCGTCCACCGGTGATCATCGTGAGTTGTGTGGACTGACGACGAGACGGTGGCTGCTGGCCACAGCAGAGATCCCGCACGTCACGGACAAGGGATCCGGACCCGTCCTCGGACCGGACCCCTCACCGCGTGCTGCTCCTCGCTAGTGCTGTGGCCGGGAAGGTTTGCCGGGAAGCTCGCGGCGTCCGGTGCTGGGGGCACCTCCCACGCCCTTCAGGCAGTGGGGGAACATCGCAAGGCGGAGCATCACCCGCGTACCGGATGTACTCGGGTGATGCGACAACGCGGCATGGGGGCACCCCCGGCCGAAGGCTGGGGGAGTGCCCTGCCGGGCGCCGCGAGCCGGTGAACCTTTCCGGTCACAGCACTAGGCCGCTTGGCGCGCCGGGTGGAAGTTGATGCGTTCGCTGACGACGGGGAAGTCGGCCTTGGCGAAGTTCGCGGCCATGGGGAAGTTGCCCCGGTCCGTCGCTCCGCTGACGAACTCTGCGCCCTGTTCGACGAGGAAGTGGGTGCATTCCGCGAGGAGGTCGTAGGCGTAGCCGTGACCGCGCTGTTCCGGGACGACTCCGATAAAGCCGATGGTCGGTCCGGAGGGGTTGTGAGCCGGGATGTGGATGCCGGCCAGGTCGCCCTCTGGCGTGTGCGCGATCTGCCACCACTCCCGGGGGGAGGGGCACCAGTGGAAGAAGTCGAGTTCCTCCTGGGCGGCCTGGTCGAGGCCGCCCTCCTTGATGGCCTTGAGCGCGTGGGCGTCCAGGGTGACGGAGTGGATGCGGCGCAATGCGTCGAAGAACACGGTGTCGTCGGGTTCGGCGCTGAAGCGCAGGCGTCCGGGCCGCTCGGGCAGACCTCGCTCCGGGGTCCAGCGGTACAGGAAGCGTTCCACCAGGAGTTCGTACCCGGCGGCTCGTGCGGCGGCGAAGCGTGCCTCGGCGGCGGGGCGCAGGTCGGGCTGGTCCCGCCAGCCGCCGGGCAGGTTGATCTCGAGTTCGACCTGCCAGGGGGCGGAGCGCAGGAGCTCGGCCCCCGCCTCCTCCTCGCCCTCGGTCACGTCGAACCAGTTGATGTTGACGGGCTCCGAGTCGTCGGGGCCGCCCCACCATGCGCCGCGTGCGATGACCTCGCCGTCGCGCAGGGCGACGCGCTTCCAGTCAGGGCGGAACCGGGTACGCCGATGGCCTTCACGGGCGCCCAGTGGGTCGGGGAGTTCGTCGAAGAGATGGGCGTCGCTCGCGGTGAGCGCGCGGATGACCGGATCGGTCATGGATTCCTCCGGGATGCAGGCTGCTTGGAGCGCTCCCGGTCAGAAGTTACGAACCACGCCGGGACAGCGGAAAGGGAGCGCTGGAAAGGTGTGAACCGCACGGCACTCGCCTCCTTCCGTCCATCTCAGGGCGTGGAGCCACACAGTACGTGATCTTCCGCGGATCCGTCCATGGATTTCCGCGGCCCTTGGAAGAAGGGGTTCGTGGGACGATGCTGAGCGCTCTCAAAGGCCTGTGGTGCCTTGATACTCCGCCCATGGATCGTGATCTTTATGCTCGTTGGGTTGCCTGGCGCCGGTGGTGGCGGGTTCGTGCGCGGGCTTGGTGACGACGCCGCCAAAGGGTCCAGCGGAGACGTCGGCCCAGGTCGGGGTCTGGTTGTCCTCTCGTGACACCTCTGCGTCGTCTCCGAACCCTCGTGGCACCGCTGTGTCCCCTTCCGTACGTGCCACTCCAAGCCCGAAAGTGCTTGAATTCGGCCAGACGGCCATGGTGGACGGCATCGAGACGACCGTAGTCAAGTTCGACAGTGCTCGCGCCCTTGGCCGGGAGGTATCGGCCTCCTTCACCTTCGCTGCGACCGCTCACAAGGGTGACCGAAGCGCTCCCGATTTCACTGTCGCCTGCTCCAACGGGAAGCTGGAGAAAGGCACGGTGTGGAAACCGTCGTCGCAGAGTGGCGTATTCCCCAGACCGCCGTCGATGCCATCAATGCGAAGGTGGTTGATTAATTAGCTCTGCATCGCGGACGAACCGAAACCACTGGCAGCGCCGGATTTATTAACTGCGATGCCGCTGAGACGACCACGAGGTCAACGGAACGGCTTTGGGCTGGAGTTTCAATGACCGAGTCAAGGGCGCATGCGGCACTCGATCAGTCCTTCTGGGTCTCCTGGTCGCTGAGCATCGCCTCGCGTGCGGTGACGACGCTCTCCGCCCAGCTTTTTGCGGCGTTGGCGAAGTGTTTCGTTTCGGCCGGGGCGCGGCTGGCGTACTTCGTGAGGTTCGTGGACTCGATCTGCGCGACGAGGCGGACACTCTCCGCCTGGGCGCGCACGTCGCCCCTCTCCCCCTTGACCGCTTTGGTCTCTTCGTCTATCGCCTCACGGAGGTGTTCAACCGAGGTGCGGATATCCGTGGTCGACTTCTTGGCCTCGGCATCGGCGCCGGTTCCGCAGCCGACCAGCCCAGCGAGCAGGACGGCCGTGATGACGGCGATGGTGCGGGTGTGCATGGTTCCCCCATGTATGGACCGGTAGGCGCATCATGCTCAGCGTGCGTGGTGTGTGAAGCTGCCGTGTCTATGTTGTGACTCGCTGCGCTTCCGTGATCTGCCAGGCCCCGTGCCGGATGCCGGCTGCGAGAAATCTGGCCTCCTCCTTGTCAGGTCGACCATCGCGGACCGCTGGCGCTGGAAGGGTGGCAGTCGAGCAGCGTTTGGAGTGGCCGCTGGGGTCCGCCTCTATACGCCTTCGTCCACTGCGGTTGGTGTCAGCCATTGACGTCGCTCGACAGATGCTGAGTGCCCCGACCTTCCGGCATCCGCTGCGGTTGCTGTCAGCTACTGGTGTCCGCTCCTCGGCGTCGGAACAAGTGTCGGGTGCCGCGCATGAAGAGGATGAACACTGTCCGGGCGGCCATGAACACGGTGGTGAGGCCGAGCGCACGGGCACTCGTGTCAGAGATCGTGGTCCAAGGATCGGGTACGTCAAGAAGGAGCGAGAGCTCTCCGATCGCTACAGTCAGCCCGAACATGAACGGCAGCCATTCCCAGTGAGTCCGTGAGCCCCACTTCACTGCTGTCTGCCGCTTGTGCCGCTGCCGACGAGTTGCCCGGCTGAGGATGACGCTTAGGACGATCAGCGAAAGGGGCACCCATAGGTCCCACCAGTGCACAGTGAGCTGCACGCTCCTCCCCCCTTACTGTTCTGAGGCCTGCTTATATGGGCGGTGAGCCTGTCGCGCGGTCGGCGGAGCGGCTTTGGGGCGGGAGTTTCAATGACCGAGTCAAGGTCATGGGCCGTCCTCCACCAGTGAGGGCGGCACCTCGTCTCGGAGATCGTTTGCGCCTCAGCCCGCGAAAGTCAGTCACGACGGCGGGCACGCTGACCGATCAGGCGCGCGTATGCCTCGCCGAGCCCCGCCGGCCTCAGCCACGCTGCCGGCTTTGTGGCGTCGAGTTGAGTCAAGCCGTCTGCGGGATGGGCCGGATGGGGGTGAAGGCCCGGTCGTCGCGCAGGAGAGCCCACAGCACACTCGTGCTCCTGCGCAGCAAGCGGGAACAGGCCCGACGGTTCGAGCGGAACTGGGGATCACGCCCCCGGCTCGCCCGGCTCCGTCCATTCCCCGGGTTCCGCCGCCGGTTCCCCTGGCTTCCCCGGCACCGGAAACCGCCGCTCGTTCCGGTCGATCTTCGCCGCCAGCGCCGCCAGCGGATCGACGCCGAGCACCTCGCACAGTTGCAGCAGATACGCGAGGACGTCCGCGACCTCGTCGCGCACACGGTGCGCGGTCCCGGGGTCCGCCATGACGCCGGCCGACTCCTCCGGGGTCAACCACTGGAAGATCTCGACCAGTTCGGACGCCTCCACGCTGAGAGCGGCGACCAGGTTCTTCGGCGTGTGGTACGGCTGCCAGTCGCGCGCGGCGGCGAACTCCGCCAACCGCCGCTGCAACCCGGCCAGATCCGGATGCTCGGATTCCTCAGTCACACCATCAGGTCTATCACCCGCGGCTCCCCCACCGGCGCGGCCCCGGCTCACGGCGCGACCCGCGGGCTCACGGGCACAGTCCCCGGGCTCACCCGCCCGGAACGGCCGCGCCCGGGATGAGTCCGCTCACCTCGGTGCCGGGCGGCGTGAGCAGGAACACGTTGCGGTCGACGCGGTGCATCCCGCTGCCCAGCCCGAAGACGACACCGGTACTGAAGTCCAGGACCCGCTTGGCGACCTCGCCCTCGGCGCCGGTCAGATCGAGGAGCACCGGTACGCCCGCCATCAGGGTCTCGGCGACATCCCGGGCGTCCGCGAACACGTTGACCCGCAGGACGACGAAGCGGCGGCGTGCCTCCGTCGTCGCCTCCGGTGGCACGCGGCGGTTCACCGCGGACGGCCAGGCGTCGCGGCCGCGCAGCGGAACGACCTGGGCGAGCCCCTCCCACTGCTCATCGGTGACGTCGTGACTGTTCACCGGCTCCCCCTGCCCTGACTCGCTTGCCTCACCTGCACCAGCCAATTCTTACGCGACGTCACCCTTTCGGCCCAACAGCGACACGGTGCGCGACAGGAGGTCACGAGAGTGCCCGAAAGAGACATCATCTCAACGTATATCGATCGCCCGTCACACGCGGGTTGACCGTTTCCCACCCGAAAGTGGCTTCTTACCGCGCTCACACCGGACTCTTCACCGCCCGCCGCGCGCCGCTCACCGGATCCGATTAGGTTCGGGTGTCGTGCACTTGGCAGAACAACAGCTGGTGGCACCCGGTCGGCGGACACTGTCGGCGGTGTCCGCCCCGGAACCGCCGGCCCAGTGGCATCGCGTCCTGACGCTACTGGCCGTCGTGAGTCTCTTCATCGGTACCCGGGCGGTGTGGACGCAGGCCGCGTCCCGGCTGCTCCCCGTCGCCGGCGTCATCTGCCTGTGCTACGCCTCGATCCTGGTCTGCGCCGTGCTGACCCTGGTGGTCCGCCGCACGAGGTCCCTGGCCCGCGTGGACCTGTGCGTGCTGCTGACCGCCGTGACGCTCACCGTGTGCGCGTGGCTCATGAACCACGCGGGCGGCGACGAAGCGGTCCTCACCGCGCAGGCGGCGAGGGAACTGGTCGCCGGGCACACGGTGTACGGGCAGCCGTGGCCCTGGCTCTTCCACGGTCCCGTGCCGCTCACGCCCACCGTGGACGGCAGCTACGACTACACCTACGGCTACCCCCCGCTGGCGGTGCTGCTGACCGCGCCCCTGCTGTGGCTCGGGCACGACGGCGCCCCCGCGACGGCGGTGAGCACGGGCGCGCTGATCGCCGGCACGGTGGTCCTGTGGCGGATGCTGCCGCCACGGTGGCGCCCGGCGGCCACCATGGTGTGCCTGGGCCTCGGTCTCCTGCCGCCCTACGGGCGCCTCGGCTATCCGGCGGTCCTCGCCCTGGCGCTGCTGATCCCGGTCGTGGTGCGCTGGCCGCGGATCGGGCAGGGCGGACGGCTCGGCGCGGCCGGACTGGCCCGGGCCGCGTGCCTGGGCGCGGCGTGCGCGGCGCAGCAACTCCCGTGGTTCGTGACGCCGTTCCTGCTGGCCGGTGTCTACGCGGTGCGCCGCGGCGAACTGGGCCCCCGACAGGCCCTGTCGGTGGTGCTCCGGCTGCTCGGGGCCGCCGTCACCACATGGCTGCTGATCAACACGTACTTCATCGCGAGCGAGCCGGGCGAGTGGCTGCGCGGCATCGCGCTGCCGCTGACCCAGGGCGCGGTGCTGCACGGACAGGGCCTGGTGGACGTGTCCCTGTACTTCACCGACGGCAGCGACCGCCTGGACTGGTACTCGCGTGCCAGTGTGCTTCTCGCCGCGGCCCTGCTGGCCGTGTTCGTGCTCTTCGTACGGCGGCTGGGCCCGGCGGCGACCGTCCTGCCCTGGTGCGCCTTCTTCCTGGCGACGCGCTCCCAGGACGGCTACTACCTGATGATGACGCCGCTGTGGCTCACCGCCGCCGTCACCGCGCCCGCCTCCGAGTTCGCGCGGGCCTGGCAGCCCCGGCCGCGCCCGCTGTCGGGGCCGCACCGGCGCCCGGCCCGCATCGCGGCGGCCGGACTCCTGGTCCTCCCCGCACTGGTCAGCGCGACCGTGGCGGTGACGGGCAGGCCACCGCTGGCCATGCGGGTCACGGCGGTGCAGCGGTCCTCCGCCACGCACGTCTCCCGGCTGACCCTCCAGCTCACCAACACCAGCGGCGATCCCCTCACGCCCCACTTCATCCTCACCAAGGGCAAGGGCATGGGCAGGTTCTGGTCGCTGGTGAAAGGTCCGGCCACGATCCCGGCGCACTCCACCGCCCGCGTCGAACTACGGGCGCCCCGCACCGGGTTCACCGTCCCCGGTCCCCATACCCGCGTCCGTCTGCGCGCGTTCACGGCCACCCCGCAGACGCTGTCGAGCCAGGACGTCTCGCTGACGGCGCCGAAGAAGGGGTGAGCGCGCGGAGGCCCGCTTCCGGTGGCCCCCGCGCGCGCTCGCGCCGGCCGCGAACCGCCGGTGGCGCGGCGGCCGTGGTCCGCCGCGCCACCGGACGACTAACTCGTACTGCAGGAGACCGTCGGCCAGGTCCAGGTGCCGTTGGTCTGTATGGTCACGCCCCAGTTGTTGCCGTTGCCGTTGGGCTTGGCCACCAGCACCTGCGAACTCGGATAACTCGCACTGATGTTCCAGGTCGCGATGATCTTCTCCGGCGACGGAACGTTCATCGTCACCGTCCAGTTGCTGGAACCGCTCACCGACACGTTCAGGTTGTACCGGTCACTCCACTGCTGACCCGCCGACAGCGTCGCGGTACACCCACCGGTGCCACCACCACCGCCGCCACCGCCGCCGGAGCCGCCTCCGTCGGGGGCCACGGCGCGGCCGGTCTGCGGGGAGATCATGCCGGAGCACAGGCCCTTGGAGGCCAGGGTCTGCGCGATGCGCGGAATCGCGGCGAGCGTGTTGGCGGGCCACTCGTGCATGAGGATGATCTGGCCGTTGCCGAGCCGGGAGACGGCCTGCACGATCGCGTCGGTGCTCGCGCCGTTCCAGTCCTGCGAGTCGACGTCCCAGATGATCTCGGTCAGGCCGTACTTGGCCTCGACCGACTTCAGCGTCGAGTTGGTCTCGCCGTAGGGCGGCCGGAACAGCTTCGGCGTACCACCGCCCGCGGCGGCGATGGCCTGCTGGGTCCGGGAGAGTTCCGAGTCGATCTGCGACTGGCTCTGCTGGATCAGGTGCGGGTGGGTGTAGCTGTGGTTGCCGACCCACATACCGGCGTCGACCTGGGCCCGTACCTGGGCCGGGTAGGAGGCCGCGAACTGGCCCTCGTTGAACATCGTGGCCCGCAGCCCGTTCTGCTTCAGCGCGTTGAGCAGGGCCGGGGTGCGGTCGTTGGACGGGCCGTCGTCGAAGGTGAGTCCGACGTACCCGTTGCAGGTGGCCGCGTACGACGGAGTGGCGTCGACGGTCAGGGAGCCCGCCACGGCCAGCGCCGTGACGGCCAGTCCCGCGAACAGGGACCGCAGTGACGCAAGTGGTCTGGTTCTCATGCGGCTTGGGACCTTTCTGAAGGGGGTCTTCGGGGTCGGCGGGGTCAGCTCGCGCTGCAGGAGACCGTCGGCCAGGTCCAGGTGCCGTTGGTCTGTATGGTCACGCCCCAGTTGTTGCCGTTGCCGTTGGGCTTGGCCACCAGCACCTGCGAACTCGGATAACTCGCACTGATGTTCCAGGTCGCGATGATCTTCTCCGGCGACGGAACGTTCATCGTCACCGTCCAGTTGCTGGAACCGCTCACCGACACGTTCAGGTTGTACCGGTCACTCCACTGCTGACCCGCCGACAGCGTCGCGGTACACCCACCGGTGCCACCACCACCGCCGCCACCACCACCACCGCCACCACCGGAACCGGCGTCGCCCACGGTGATGTTGGAGTTGCCGCTGCTCTGGTAACCCTCGGTCGCCATGATCATGTAGTTGAAGGTGCCCAGCTTCATTCCCTTGCCGGCCCAGGCGTCGAAGTGGCTGCCGGTGGTGATGGTTCCACCGGTCTTCTTCGACTGGCGGACGCTCCAGTACTGGTCGAAGGTCCGGGTGCCCTCGATGGAGGGGGCGTTGACCCGTGTCGTCTTGTAGATGTCGTACGTGCCGCCGTCGCTGGTGACGGTGCCCATGTATGTTCCGGTGGGCCGGTAGGTGCCCCAGTTGTCGACGACGTAGTACTCGACGAGCGGGTTGGTCGTCCACCCGTAGAGGGCGAGGTAGGCGTTGCCGGACGGGTTGAAGCTGCCCGAGTAGTTCACGCTCCTGCGTCCGCCGGTGCTCCAGCCCTTGCCGGCGACGAAGTTGCCGGTGTTGCTCCATGAGGTGCTGTAGTTGCCGCCGGACCCCATGTTCATGGAGACGGTGCCCGGGCTGTCGGTCCAGAACGAGTAGTAGTAGCCGTTGTTGGTGCCGGTCTGGTTCGAGGTGACGACCGTGTCGGCGCTGGCGGCGCCCGGCAGTGTCATCGCGGCCATGACAACCAGGGCGGCGGTGCAGAGACTCCTGATGAACCACGTGAAGCGACCGCGTCTGCGGCCGTTCTCCCGGAAGAGCGTGTTCATGTCCGTGCTTCCTCCTCGTGAGGGTGGTGGGGGGCGGGCAGCACGGCAGGACCTCACGGAACGGCCGGCTGCCAGGAGGTGACGCAGCGGTGAGAAGTGTTGAGCCGGGCCCGTCGGGTGTCAACAGTTTCGGTCGGAATTTCGAAACGTTCGCTCGGGCCGGGAGCCGCACGGAGGCGTGTTTTACCTGCTCAGAGCAACAGTCACCGGAACCGTCCAAGTGTGCCCGAGCAGACGCCGATGCTCTAGATCAACTTTAAGGCCGACACCTTCGAAAGTTTCGAGGATGTCGGCCCACTCACTACGCCCCGTACAGGTCCTCAGACGCACGCACCGGCAGGTGGCAGGCCGTCAGGTGCCGGGCCGCACCGGCCGCGCCGACTCCGCGGACCAGGATCGCGCCCCCGCGCTCCGGGCCGTCCGAGGTGGCCTCCAGGACCCTGGCCCGTACGGCGCCGGACCCGATCTCCACCAGCACGGTGCGCGCCCCGGCGGGGTCCGGGAGGGTGACCTCCAGCGAGGCGTCCGGTTCGGTCCGGGCCACGGCGGCGCACCACACCGCGACCGTGGCCGGGTCCCAGCCGCCCGGCACCTCGACGGGCACGGTGGCGGCCGGGCCCCGCAGCGACAGCCGGCCCGCCGGCCGCGCACCGCGCTCGGCGGCCGCCCGCCACAGCGTGTCCAGGTCCGCCGCGTGCACGGTCCGGCCGACCCGGTCGCCGAGCAGGTATCCCGCGGACAGCCAGGCCCGGACCCGCAGTCCCGATCCGGGCCCCAGGAGCCGTTCGGTCCGCGCCGCGCGGGCGGCCAGGACGGCGCGGCCGGGCGGGGCCAGGACGTCCTCCCAGCGCGGTACGGAACGGCCCGCTCCGCAGGCTCCGCACATCGTGGCTCCCTCCTGTCAGGGCATCAGGGCATGGGCATGGGCATCAGGGCATGGACATCACGGCATGATGTCGCCGCTGTTGGGTCCGAGGGTCTGCCCCACGTAGAGGTTGCCGCCCGGATCACTGGCCAGCAGCACGGCGGTGGGGGCGACTTCCGCCGGGACCCCGAACCGGCCGAGGGGCAGCTCGGCCTGCTTGGCCTGCTTCCAGTCCTCGCTGATCCCCTCCACCAGTGGGGTGAACACCGGTCCCGGAGCGATGGCGTTGACCAGCACCCCGTGCGGGGCGACCTCACGGGCCAGGGCCTTGGTCAGCCCGATGACGCCGGCCTTGGCCGCCGAGTAGTGCACCAGGCCCTCGCCCCCCTTGATGCCCAGCTGGCTGGCGATGTTGATGACCCGTCCGCTGCCGCGCGCGACCATGTGCGGGACCGTCCACCGGCAGCACAGGAACACGCTGCGCAGATCGATCGCGATCATCTCGTCCCAGGTCTCGACGTCCATCTCGACCAGCGGAACCTCGGTGAGGATCCCCGCGGAGTTGACCAGGACGTCGGGCACGCCCAGGGCGGCCACACAGCTCTCCACCATCTGCCGGGTCTGCTCCGCGTCGGCCACGTCGACGACCGCGGTGGCCGTCCTCGTGCCCTGCCGCGCGTAGCGCTCGGCCAGGGCGGCGAGCCGGTCGGCGTCGCGGTCGGCCAGGAAGAGCCGCGCGCCCTCGGCCGCGTAGGCGTCGGCGATGGCCGTGCCGATGCCGCTCGCCGCGCCGGTCACCAGGGCGACCTGATCCTGGAGGAGTCCCATGCCGTTCACCTTTCCGCGCTGTTCCGTGTGCTGCCGCCGCCGCGCCGTCACTCCGGCCACCGGACCGTCAGACCGCCGTCCACGATCAGCTCCTGCCCGGTGATGTACGCGGCGTCGTCGCTGGTGAGGAAGCGGATCGCGCGGGCGACCTCGTCGGCGTGACCCACCCGGCCCGCCGGGATGCTCCGGCCGGCCCGCTCCAGCCCGGCGCGGCCCAGCGAGTTGGCCTCGTCGAGCGACTGCGGGGTCTCGATCAGCCCGGGGATGACGGTGTTGACGCGGATGCCGCGCGGGGCGAGTTCGGTCGCCAGCGACCGGCACAGCCCCAGCACCCCGCTCTTGGCGGCGGCGTAGTGGGCGTGGTCGTCCCAGCCGTACACCCCGCCGGCGATGGAGGAGACCGCCACCATGGCACCGGGGCCGGTCATCACCGCGGCGGCGGAGCGGAAGGTGCGCAGCACACCGGTCAGGTCGACCGAGAGCATGTCGTTCCAGGCGTCGTCGTCGAGTTCCGCCAGGGCGGCCCGGCGCAGCACACCGGCGCCGGCGACGGCGATGTCCAGCCGCCCGTACGTCTCCACGGCGGACCGGGCCAGGGCGTCGACCTGTCCGCTGTCCCGGACGTCGACCGCGACCGCGGTGCACCGGCCGCCGGCGGCCTCGACCAGCCGTATGGTCTCCTCCGCGCTGTGCGGGTCCTTGGGGTAGAAGCCGACGACGCTGTCGGCCCCGGCGCGCGCGTACGCGACCGCCAGGGCGCGGCCGATGCCGCTCGCGCCGCCGGTGATGACGGCCACCTTTCCGGCCAGTCCGTCGTCGCGGGCGGGTGCGGTGTGCTCGTGGGAGGACATGTCCTGCCTTTCGTGGGGTTCCCGGTGCGTGGCGGGTGCGGGCCGCCACGCACCGGGATGCGAGGGGGGACGGGGGCTCGGTGGGACGGGGGCTCAGTGCGCCGCGGCGAGGGAGGCGGGCTCGTCGTCCTCGTCCTGGCTGACCTTGCGGGCGCCGAGCATCAGGACGCCGGAGAGGAACATCCCGAGGGCGCCCGCGATGAACGCGGCGGTGGTGGCGCCGGCGCCGAGGCCGATGATCGCGCTGAGCAGGGCCGAGCCGATGATCGCGCCGACCGGGCCCATCACATGGGCGGTGTTGGAGCCGATGCCCCGGACCCGGGCCGGGAACGACTCGCCCATGTAGAAGAGCATCGCCGAGTACGGTCCGTTGAGGAAGAACAGGCCCAGCGCGTACATGGGGATGACGTAGGCGCTGCTGTTGGGTCCGAAGAGCATCGCGGTCATCACGACGCCGCCGATGCTCCAACCGACGATGATGGTCGCGCGCCGGCCGATCCGGTCGCCGAGGTATCCGTGGAAGAGGTAGCCGAGGAATCCGGCGAGGTTGGCCAGGATCAGCACGACCAGCGCGCTGGAGAACGAGACGCCCTTGCCGTCGGTGAGCACGGTGGTGCCCAGTACCGAGAAGACCTGGATGCCCATCCAGTTGAACAGCCACGCGCCGGACAGGCACAGGGTGTGGCGCCGCAGGTCCGGGGCGAAGAGCTGGCGCAGTCCCGACTCGTTGTCGCGGCTGATGTCCAGGCTGTAGAGCTCCGCCAGCCGGGCCGCGTCGTCCTCGCGGCCCTCCTTGCGCAGTTCGCGGGTGCGCTTCAGGGCGACGAAGGAGGGCGACTCGCGGAGCTTGGACCCGGCGACGAGGATGACGACGACCGGGAAGGTGGCCAGCAGGAAGATCCAGCGCCAGCCCATCAGCGGCAGCAGCACGGCGGCGAACGCCGATGCCAGGAGGGCCCCGACCGGCCAGCCGCTCTGCACGAAGCTGAACAGGAAGCCGCGCCGCCGGCTCTTTCCGTACATCTCGTTGAGGTAGACGCTGTTGACGACCTCTTCGGAGTAGCCGAGGCCCGAGATGGCGCGGACCCCGATCAGCGAGGCGGCGCCGCCGACCAGGGCGGTGAAGCCGGAGGAGAGCGCCGCGCCCGCCGTGGTGACGATCAGGCTCGGCTTGCGCCCCCACCGGTCCAGCATCGGCCCGACCAGCAGCGAGACGACGAAGGTGCCGACCGTGACGCCGGTCGCGATCGCCGTGGCCTGACCGGTGGTCCAGCCGAACGTCTCGGAGATCTTCGGCAGCAGGGTGCCGAAGAGGACGAAGTCGTAGACCGAGAAGACCCAGGCCAGGAAGCAGACCACGGTGGTGGTCATGATGGTGCGCCGGCTCAGGGTGGGCGGGCCCTTGAGGAGGACCTCGTCCGAGGGCGTGCCGGTGCGGGGCCACTCGGTCTCGTGGACTATTCCGGGGTTCTGCGCGGTGGTCATCTGCTGTCGCCCTTCTGACGCGGGTTGCGGGCGGCGAAGTCGTCCGCGATCTGGTCGAAGGTCACCCAGCGGACGCCTTCGTGGGAGTTGATGTGGTCGATCAGCCGCTCCAGCATCAGCAGCACCTGCGGGCGGCCGGCCACGTCGGGGTGGATGGTCATGGTGAAGGCGGCGTGGTCCATCTCCCGGTGCACCCAGTCGAACTGGTCGCGCCACATCTGCTCGATGTCACGGGGGTTGACGAAGCCGTGGCTGTTCGGGCTGGCCTTGATGAACATCATCGGAGGCAGGTCGTCGAGGTACCAGTTGGCCGGGATCTCGATGAGGTCCGTCTCGTGTCCGCGGACCAGGGGCTTCATCCAGGTGTCGGCCGGCTTGCTGTAGTCGATCTTCGTCCAGGAGTCGCCGACCCGGACGTAGTACGGCTCGAAGTCCCGGTGCATCAGCGAGTGGTCGTACTTGATGCCCCGCTCCAGCAGCAGTTCGTTGGTGACCGGGCTGAACTCCCACCAGGGGGCCACATATCCGGTCGGACGGCGGCCGGAGCGGGTCTCGATCAGCTCGATGCAGCGGTCCAGGACCGCTGACTCCTGCTCGCGGCTCATGGCGATCGGGTTCTCGTGGCTGTAGCCGTGCACGCCGATCTCGTGGCCGGCGGCGACACAGGCGTCGAACTCCTCCGGGAAGGTCTCGACGGAGTGGCCGGGCCAGAAGAACGTCTGGGTCAGGCCGCGGCGCCGGAACAGCTCCAGCAGGCGCGGCACGCCGACCTCGCCCGCGAACAGCCCGCGGGAGATGTCGTCGGGCGAGTCCTCGCCCCCGTAGGAGCCGAGCCATCCGCCGACGGCGTCTACGTCCACACCGAAGCCGACGAGGATTTCCTTGGTCATCGACATCTCCTTGTTCTTGATGGGGTTGCTGTGGGTGGGCTCTTGATGGGGTTGGTTGCTGTGGGGGGGGGTCGGAAGGACCGGGATGGGTCAGGAAGTCGGGACGGGTCGGGGAGCCGGGAGGTCAGGCCGTCGGGAGTCGGTCAGGAGCCGGTTCGGACGAAGGGTCCCGTCCGGCGAGCCAGGCGCGGACGAGTGCGTCCGGCGACCGGCCGGGTACGGCGCTCGCGACGGCCAGCAGCAGCCGGGCCTGCCAGGGACTGAGGTCGCCGGCGAAGATCGCGCCGACCCTTTGCAGTTCGGCGCCGCCGCCCGCGTAGAGGGGTTCGACCGGGCCGGAGTGCACCCGTGAGCAGATGAGTACCGGATGGCCCGCCGCCACGGCCTCGGCGACCGCCTCCACCAGCTCCGGCCCGGCGTTGCCCGCGCCGACCGCCGCCACCACGACCCCGGCGGCGCCCGCGGCCAGGCTCGCCCGGACGAACAGCCCGTCCGCACCGGGGTAGGCCGGCACCACGTCCACCCGGGGCAGCCGGGGCAGGTCGAGATCGAAGGGCAGCCGCGGGCTGGGTCTCGGCTGCCACAGCGGGACCACGCGCCGGCCCACCACGCGGAGCGCCGGTCCACGTCCGGGCGCGGTGAAGGCGTGCGCCGACATGGTGTCGCTCTTGCGGACCCCGCGCGCGGGGAAGGCGAAACCGTCGAAGACCAGCAGCGGGCCGTGCCCGCGGGCGGCGTCGTCGGCGGCCACGGCGAGGGCGTCGCCCAGGTTGCCCGGGCCGTCGGCGGCGCGGTCGTCGAACGGGCGCTGCGCGCCGGTCAGCACGATCGGCCGCGGGTCGTCGAACGCCAGGTCGAGCAGGAAGGCGGTCTCCTCCATGGTGTCGGTGCCGTGCGTCATCACCACCCCGTCGGCGCCGTCGCGCAGTGTGCCGCGCACCTCGCGGGCCAGCGACAGCAGGTCGGCGGTGTCGAAGGCGTAGCTGCCCCGGGTGACCACGTCCCGCACGCTCACCTCCGCACCGTCCGGCAGCGGACCGACCGACGCGACCAGTTCTTCCGCGAGCACGGTCGCCCGGCGGCCCTCCGCCCCGGACCGGCTCGCGATGGTGCCGCCGGTTGCCACGACCTGGATACGACGCATGAACCCACTCTCCGCAATCGATTGCGGAGAGGCTATGCAAACGATTGCGTCCGGTCAATGGGTTGCCGCACACTTGTCTGGCCGGAGGGTTCGGGGATGTGCGAAGCTCAAGGGCGCGGCGCGGGGGCGCCTACGGGTTCCGGCAGGAGTCCGGCGGAGCCCGAGACCCGCCCAGAAGCACTGAGAAGCACCGAGACGAACCGAAAAGAGGGGCAGCGAGCGTGGATCGCCAGGGAGCGCGGGAGGGGGCCGGCACACACACCGGTCGTGCCCCGGTCACACTCGCCCAGATAGCCCGGCAGGCGGGGGTCCACGTCTCCACGGTGTCCCGGGCGCTGAGCCCGGACGAGAGCGTGCGGGGCGGAGTGGCCACCGACACCGCCACAGTGATCCGGGCGCTCGCCGAGGAACTCGGCTACCAGCGGGACCCGGCCGGGGCGGCGCTGCGCACCGGCCGCTCCCGGATGCTGGGCGTGCTCGTCCCGAGGCTGACCGACATCGTGCTCGCCACGATCTACGAGGGCATCGACGCGGCGGCGGCGGCCGCCGGCTACCACACGGTGGTCGCCAACACCGGCGACGACCCGGAGCTGCAGCGGCGCCGGGCCGACGCGCTGCTGGCCCGGCGCGTCGACGGCCTGGTACTCGGCGACGCCCGTTCCGACTCCGACCTCGTCGCCGAACTGGCCCGCCAGCACATCCCGTTGGTGCTGGTCTCGCGCCGGCTGCCGGGCCGGATCTCGGTGACCACCGACGACGTCCTCGGCGGCCGGCTGGCCGCGGAGCACCTGCTGGAACTCGGCCACCGTCGGGTCGCGGTGGTGGCCGGAGAGCCCTACGCCAGCACTGGGGCGGAGCGCACCCAGGGCTTCCTCGACGCGTACGCCGAGGCGGGCCTGCCGGTGCCCGAGAGCCACGTCGTGCGGTCCCGCTTCGACGTGCCCGGCGGCCGGGCGGCGGCCGAGCGGCTGCTGGCCCTGCGGCCGCGGCCCACCGCCGTCTTCGCGGTCAACGACTTCGCGGCGATCGGCGTGATGGCGGCGGTCCGGGACGCGGGCCTCACGGTGGGCCGGGACGTGGCGATCGTGGGTTACAACGACGTCCCGCTGGCGGCGGCCCTCCCGGTGTCCCTGACCTCCGTGAGCTCCCCGATGTACCGGATGGGGGAAGTGGCGGCGACGACGCTGGTCAACATGCTGAACGGCAAGCCGGGCCGCTCCCGGCGGCTGCGCCCCGCCCTAATGGCCCGCACCTCGACCCTCGGCGGCACCCCGCTCACCCCGGAGGGGTGACACGGCCGGAGGCCCCGCCTCGGGGACCGGCCCCCGGCCCGCGACCGTGCTCCCCCGCTGCCGCAGCACTCCCGCCGTCGCGGCCGCGACCACGCAGCAGGCCACGGGGAGGAAGAAGGTCAGGTTCAGCGGGACCAGGCGGGTGAGCCAGCCGATGACGGCCGGTCCCGCGAGCATGCCGAGGTAACCGAGTCCGGCGACCTTGGAGACGTTGGCGCCGGCGGCATCGGCGTCGGCGTGACCGGCGGCGCTGAAGAGCTGGGGGACGCAGCCGGAGAGCCCGGCGCCGAAGAGCGCCCAGCCGGCCAGGGCGAGCGGAATCCAGGGCGACAGGGCTGCCGCCGCCATGCCGACGGCAGCAACCGAGGCGCCGTAACGCAGGATCGCGGCCGGGCCGAAGCGGGCCGAGATACGGTCGGCGAGCAGGCGGCCGATGGTCATCGTCGCGGCGAACGCGCCGTAGGCGAAGGCCGCCGTGCTGTCGGAGGCGCCGAGGACGGTCCGCAGGTGCAGCACGCTCCAGTCGTTGGCGACCCCCTCGCACAGCATGACCATCAGCGCGAGGACGGCCAGGATCCAGATACGGGTACGAGCCGGGGCCGTCTGCCCAACCGGTCCGCCGGACTCGGTCCCGGCATCCGCGGCCGGTCCCGCGGCGGTGGGCAGCAGGCCCGGGGCGGCGCACACGGCGACCACCACTCCCAGTACGGCCGCCGTGCCGAGCGTCGCCGCCGGGGTCCAGCCCGCGCTCGCGACGGCGGCACCCGCGAGGGCGGCCACCACGCCGCCGACGGAGAACGTGGCGTGGAACGCGGACATCACCGGGCGTCCGTACGCCTTCTCGACCTGGACGGCGTGGGCGTTCATACTCACGTCCAGGCAGCCGTTGCCGAACCCGAGCACGATCAGGGCTCCGGCGAGCATCCACGGCTCGGAGGCCAGTCCGGGCAGCACGAGGGCGGCACTGCACAGGACACCGGAGGCGGGCACGACGATCCGGGTGCCGAGGCGGTCGGCGACCGGGCCGGCCAGCTGCATCCCCACGAAGGCGCCCGCCCCGAGCAGGAGCAGGAAGCCGCCCAGGACGGCGTGGCTGACGCCGACGCGGTGCTCGATGGGCGGGATCTGCACGATCCACATCCCCAGCAGGGTCCCGTTGAGGATGAAGTACGTGAAGGTCGCCAGACGCGCCGCGCGAAGTGTTCGCTCCATGGAGCGAACGTATCGAACATGAACCTTGTTTGAAAAGCGCAGGTTCTCACAGTGTTCCTGTTTACTGGCGCATGGTGTTCAATCGGCGCATGGGGAACACGGGCCGTCTGAGGCAGATCACGGACGCGGTGCGCGAGGCGGGCAGCCTCGGCGTCGGCCAGTTGGCCGAACTCACCGGGGCCTCGGAGATGACCATCCGCCGCGACCTGGAGACCCTGGCCGCCCAAGGTGTGCTGGAACGCTTCCGGGGCGGCGCCCGGACCCTGCTGCTGCGCGGCGAGGAGCCCCCCTTCCCCCTGCGCGCGCAGGAGGGCACGCGGATCAAGCAGCGCATCGCCGCGGACGCGGCCGCGCTGATCGCCGACGGGGAGACGGTCGTCCTCGACAGCGGCACCACCTGCCTGGAAGTGGCCAGGGCACTGCGCGGCCGGCGGGTGACCGTGATGCCGCTGTCGCTCCAGGCCGTCGACGCGCTCGCCGACAGCCCCGGGCAGACCGCCCTCCTCGTGCCCGGCGGCCGGCCGCGTCCGGGCGAGGGGGCCCTCACCGGACCCCTGACACTGGCCTCGCTGGCGGCTCTGCGCTTCGACACCGCCGTCATCGGCTGCTGCGGGCTGACCGCACAACAGGGCCTGACCGCATACGACTTGGACGACGCGGCGGTGAAGCGGGCCGCGATCGACTCCGCCCGGCGCGTGCTCGCCGTGGCCGACGGCACCAAACTGTCCCGTACGGCGCACGCCTTCGTCGCACCGGTCTCGCGGCTGCACACCCTCGTCACCGACGATTCCGCGCCGCCCGGCGAGGTCGAGGCGATCCGCGCCGCGGGCACCGCCGTCAACACCGCACGGTGGGAGTGCAGTTGACCAGCCGAGTCACTCTCGTCTCGCCCGCGACGAGCCCGTCGCTGCGGCAGGCCCGGTTCGACGACGGCGACTCGATCGACGACGGCGGGACGGCCAGGGCCCGTTCGGCCGCCGGGTCGCTGCCCGCGGCCGCCCGCGTGCTCCTGTCCCCGAGCGCGCGCTGCCGGGAGACGGCGTCGGCACTCGGCCTCGATGGCGTGGCGGTACGAGAGTTGGCCGGTCTGGACGCGGGCCGCTGGCGGGGCCGGACCCTGGAGGAGGTGATGGCCACCGAGCCGGAGGCGGTGGGCCGCTGGCTCGCCGACCCCGACTGCGCGCCGAACGGCGGGGAGTCGGTGCGGGACGTGTGCGAGCGGGTCGGGCACTGGCTGGACAGCGCACGGGACACCGACGGCCGTACGCTCGCGGTGGTCGAACCGGAGGTCGTACGGGCCGCGGCCGTCCATGTACTGGGCCTGCCCGCGTCCGGCTTCTGGCGGCTGGACGTACCTCCGTTGACGGCAACGGAGTTCAGTGGACGGGCCGGCCGCTGGAATCTGCGGCTCGGACAGCCGCTGGCGGCGCCCTGAGGAACGCGACAGGGCCCCCGGACGGTTCCGAAGGGCCCTGTCGTGTGCCGAAGGGGTCAGTGCGCGGCCGGAACCGCGCGCCCGGTCGTGGCCGTCGCCGGCCGGGGATTCAGCAGTCGCCCGGCCAACTCGCCGAAGAGCAGCCCGAATCCGCCCCATAGGACGGCCTGCGTGGCCAGGGCGGAGAGCCGGAACCGCCACAGCAGGGTGGCCGGGAAGTCCGCCGGCACCTCGTTGACGGTGGGCAGGAAGGCGTACGCCAGACCGATCACCAGGGCGAAGGCGGCCACCGCGGCCACCGTCGCGTACCACGTGCCCAGCGCGGGCGCGAGGCGCTTGCCCAGGATTGTGGCGGCGATCGCGAGGAGGACGCTGAGCAGCATCATCAGGAAGTACAGGGTCGTGCGCTTGCCGATGGTGTCCCCCTGGCCGACCGCGGGTGGGTTGGCCGGGTACTTCAGGAACGGCACGACGTACACCGCCAGCAGCGCGCAGCCGGACAGCAGCAGCGCGGTCGCCCGCGGGGAGAAGCGGCCCACGCGGCCCAGCGCGAAGCAGAAGGCGAGCGCGGCGATGCCGCCGAAGGCGACCCCGTAGACCAGGACTCCGGTGGCGAGACCGGCCGTGGACTGGAGGGAACGGGAGACGACTTCCACCTCGTCATGGGAGTGGGAATGGGAATGGGAATGGGCGTGCACCTCCTCGAGGCCGATCGCCTTGTCGACGAACGGCTCCCCGAGGAAGTAGGCGACGACCAGGGCGAGCACGCCGGCGGCAAGGCCGGCGAGCATGCCCCGTACCAGGAGGTTTCTTACGGTTGCGGAGTTCATGAGCGTGCGGTGACCCTCGCCTCAGTGGCAGGGGAAGCCGAGCAGGTGGCGGGCGTCGTGCACCCACTCGTGGACGTCCGTGCCGCTGAACACGGAGGTGGCGCCCTGCTCGGCGCCGACGAAGTAGAGCAGGACCAGCATGAGAACGCCGAAGAAGACCGCCCAGGGAGCTATCGCCTTCAGCGGCAGCGTGGCGGGAACGGCGGGGGTGGCGGTCGGCTGAGCGACGGTCTGCGCCATGGCAGAACCTCCTCTGGGAGTTCGCGTCCCATCTCGGTGGTGCACAGGACGACAGCCACGGGTCTGACTCACGAACACCCCGGGGGCGTTCGCATACAGTGGCGCGACCGTGCCGGATTCCCACCGGCTTCCGTCGTGCCGTCGTCGATATCGCACAGACGGTATCGCGTGCCGCGCGCCCGGCCAAGACCGCGACCCCGGACGTGATCTTCTCCACCGGGCCGCCTCCACCTGCTCACGGATCACCTCACCATCAGGGCGGCGGGGCCCCGGCGGCCGTGAATCGGACGCTCCAGCGCTGTGGCAGGATGCGCGGGCGAGCTCTGCTCCACCGCCCGCCGCGCCACTCGATCCGCACGCATCACCCCGGAGGGACGAGCCCCGTGCTCACGTCGTACGCCGCCCACTTCGACACTCCCGCCGGGTACCTGGACTTCGCACGCTTCGGGCCGCCCTCCCGCGACGCCGTCACCGCCACCGCGCGCGCCCTGGAGGCGTCCGCCCACGCCGACCACACCACCGTGGACGCCCTGATGCGCGCGGAGGAGACGGCGCGGGACACGGCCGCCCGCCTCGCCGGCACCGACGCCCGGCACACGGTGCTCCTCCCGAACGCGTCCACCGGTCTGTTCCACGCCGCGCTCGGCATCAGGGAGGGCGTGGTCCTCGCGCCACGCTCCGACTTCCCCGCCAACCACTACCCGTGGCGCCGCTCCGCGGACCTGGGCCGGGCCACGCCGCGCTGGATCGACCCCGCACCCGGCTCCGGAGTCACCCCCGATCTGGTCCGCTCCGCGCTGACCGACGACGTCGTGGCCGTGTCGGTCAGCGCCGTGGACTTCCGCACCGGGTTCCGTGCCGACCTGGCGGCGCTGCGTGAGGCGATCGGGCCCGACCGGCTGCTGATCGTGGACGCCATCCAGGCGTTCGGGGTCGCTGCCCTGCCCTGGGACGCCGCCGACGTGGTGGTCGCGGGCGGCCAGAAATGGCTGCGCGCCGGATGGTCGACCGGCTTCGCCACGCTGTCCGACCGCGCCCTGGAATCCCTGGAGCCGGTCCTCACCGGCTGGACGGGCGTCGAGGACGTCGGCCTCTTCGACGGAGCCGAGCACCCGCCCGCCCCGGACGCAGGACGGTGGTCGATCACCAATCTGAGCCCGGTGACGGCCGCCGCGTTCGCGGCCGCGCTGGACCTCGTCGAGCGGCACACCGTCGCCGCGATCGAAGCCGCGGTCGCCACACGGATCGCCGAACTCACCGAGGTCGTCGCGGCGTGCGGCGGCCGCGTCCTCTCCCCCGCCGACCCGGCGCGGCGCGCGGGCGTCCTCTCCTTCACCCTGCCGGACCACGATCCGTCCCTCGTCGCCAAGGCGCTGCACGCCGAAGGCGTCACCGCGACCGTGCGCACCGACTCGCTCAGGCTGTCCCCGCACGCCTCGACCCCGCCGGAGGCAGCCGAACGGGTCGCCACCGCACTGTCGTCGCTGGGGAGTTGACCCCGCGGGTCGGCGACCTCCTTTCCGTCAGGCGGGGGTGGGCTCGGGCTCTGCCTGGGTGGTGAGCCGGCCGGCCCGGGCGAGCGCCGCGACCGAGGCGGCGCAGACGAGTCCGGTGGCGGTCAGGGCCGTCCAGGTCACCCAGAGGGCATGGTGCCGCTGGGCGAAGTCCCACAGCGCGCCGGTGACGAGGTTGCCCAGGGTGATGCCCAGGCCGGAGACGGTGTTGTAGAGGCCGTAGTAGGTGGCGACCAGACGGTTGCCCGACAGGGCGACGACGGTGTCCATCTCGAACGGGTAGACCACGGCGGAACCCACCGCGAGCAGGACCACCGCGGTCACCAGCGCGACCAGCGCGGCCCCCGAGGAGCCGCGCGGGGCGAGCGCGAGCGGCAGGAAGGCCAGCCCCATCACGGCCAGTCCCCGCACCAGCGCCTGACTGGGTCGCCACCGCTGCTTGGCCCAGCCGGTCAGGCGCAGCTGGCCGACGACGGCCACCGCGGCGGAGACGATGAAGAGCCCGCTGGTGACCGCCGTGCCGTTCGCCCCCAGGGCGTCGGCCGCTGCCAGCGGGAGGGCCAGGTACACCTGGAAGGTGAGCACGTAGGAGCCGATCATGGCGGTGGCGAAGAGCAGGAAGGGGCGGTTGGACACGACCGTCCGCCACTGCGCGAGCACGCTCTCCTGCCGGGCCGCGTCCGCCGTGTGACCGCGCCGGGCGGGCAGGGCGCGCCACTGCAGCACGGTGAGTACGGCGAAGATGCCGGCGGCGGTCGTGCACACGAGGCGGAAGTCGGCGGCGAGCAGGGCGAGCCCGACGAGTGGGCCGAGCAGCATGCCCGCCTGGTAGAAGACGTTGAAGGCGGCGAAGGCGTCCACGCGCCGTTCGCCCGCCTCGACGGCGAGGTAGGCGCGGACGGCGGGGTTGAACAGGGCGCCGGCGAAGCCGGTGGCGGCGGAGGCCGCGATCAGGGCGGGGAGGTTGTCGACCCAGCCGAGCAGGCCGAAACCGGCGGTGCGCAGCAGGCAGCCGGCCATGATCGGGGTTTTGTAGCCGAGGCGGTCGGCGAGCGTGCCGCCGATGAGGAACATGCCCTGCTGGGAGAAGTTGCGCACGCCCAGCACGAGCCCGACGGCCCAGGCGGCGAGGCCGAGTCCGTCGGACAGGTGGGCGGCGAGGTAGGGCATGAGCATGTAGAAGGCGAGGTTGATGGCGAACTGGTTGGCCATCAACAGCCGTACGGCGGGCGGGAAGGAGCGGGTCTGCCGCCACAGGTCCTTCATCGCCCGGCCCTCGCGAGTTCCGGCGCATCGCCGCCGACGGCGAGCGGGTCGACGACACGGGTGCAGCGGGTCCAGCGGGACACGGTCCGTTCGCCCGGATCACCGATCTCTTCCGGGTCGTCGGCGGGCAGGTGTCCGAGGAGGCCGTGCTCCCGGCAGTACGTGTCGTCGAAGACGGTGCCGACATAGCGTTGCGGGCCGTCGGGGAAGACCGCGACGATCCGTTCCTCGGCGGGCAGGGTGCGGGCCAGCCAGCGGGCGACGAGAGCGACGGCGCCGACGCTCCAGCCGCCGGTGGCGTAGTGGTCGCGGGCCAGGAGGCGCGCCGCCCACACCGCCTCGGGGGCGGCGACCCAGTGCACCTCGTCGAACAGGTCGTAGGCGACGTTGCGGGGGTGGATGCTGGAGCCGAGTCCGCGCATCAGGCGGGGCGCGGCGGGCTGCCCGAAGATCGTCGAGCCGGTGGTGTCCACCCCGGCCACGCGCAGCCCCGGGAAGAAGCCGCGCAGGACGGAGCCGATGCCGGCGGAGTGGCCGCCGGTGCCGACGGAGACGACGAGGCTGTCGATACGGCCGAGCTGGGCGACGAGTTCGTGGGCGAGCGGGGCGTAGGCGGCGACGTTGTCGGGGTTGTCGTACTGGTCGGGGCACCACGCGTCCGGGTGGGCGGCGAGCAGTTCCTCGACCCGGTGGCGGCGGGCCTCCTGCCAGCCGCCGACCGGGTGCGGGGTGGTGACGACGTCGACTTCGGAGCCGTACGCCGTGAGCAGGCCGGTCATCAGTGGTTCGATCGCCGGGTCGGTGACGACGGTGACGGGGTGGCCGAAGGTGGCGCCCGCGAGGGCCAGCCCGAGACCGAGGGTGCCGGAGGTCGACTCCACGATCCGGGCGCCGGGCAGCAGCCGGCCGCGTTCGCGGGCGACTCGGACCATGTGCAGGGCGGTGCGGTCCTTGATACCGCCGGGGTTGTGGCCTTCGAGCTTGGCCCAGAAGCCGCGCCCGGCGGCGGTGAAGGGCTCGCCGATCCACAGCACGGGGGTGTCGCCGACCAGTCCGGCGGGCGTGCGCATGGGGCGTTTGGCGTCGGCCAGGAGCTGGGCCGGGCAGGCAGGGACGGAGGTGCGGATGGGGTGGTTCATGGCGTGCTTCTCCTGCGGCCGGGACCGTGAACGGCCGCCGGTCGTGTGGGGGCGGGAAGAGGGCGGGACCGATCGGCTGCCGTTCCCCGCGTCGGGGGCAGGGCTCGGCAGCGGGGCCGATCAGGTCCGCCACACGCCGAAGAGGGCTCGCGCGTGCCCGGGCGAGGTGTTGCCGGGTTCGGGAGCGGCTGCGGGGATTCGCGCCGGGAGCGGCGCGGCCGGGGTGTGGTCGGCGGTCAGGACGTCGTGGACCGCGGGGTGGGCCGGGGAGGCGTCTCGCGGGAGTTGCGCGGTCGGCTCGTCCCCGTCCCAGCAGTGCACGTCGCCGTCGTGTGCGGGGGCCGAGGTCCGGACGTCCGCCCGGTGCTGGTCCTGAGGTGTCTGTCCGTAGGCGGCAAAGGCCACGAGCGGGGTGTCGGTCCGTGCCGCGCCGGTGGGTGTCGGGCCGTGGGCGCAGGCCAGTACGTGCATGAGCGCGGCCAGCAACAGCACGAGCACCGCTCCGGTCCGTGACGCGGAGCGGCGGCGTCCGAAGATCGACCCGGCCAGCATGAACACGAACAGTAGTCGGTCATGTACGTAAAGTTCTTGTCAAAGGTCAGGGGTCGACCGGGTTCCGCTGCCGACGCGCGGCTGGATGTCAACACCCTGGTCGTGCACTCGGGCACAGGGCGCACTCGGCCCATACCGTCTTGCCGGGGCCGAGGCGGTCCCGTACGCCCCAGTCGACGGCGAGCGCGTCGACGAGGACCAGGCCACGGCCCCCGTCCCCGTCCGGGCCGGGAGCCATGCGCGCCGGCCGGGCGGGGTGGGTGTCGGTCACCTCGATCCGGACGACGCCCCGCCCCTCCTCGAAGGACAGGGCGAGAGCGAAGTCACGCCCCGGGACACGGCCGTGGAGAACGGCGTTCGCGGCGAGTTCGGCGACGACGAGGGCGACGGTGTCGTGCGCTTCGGTTCCTCGCGGGTGCCCCCACTCGGTGAGCTGGTGCGCGGCGAGCAGCCGGGCGAGGCGGGCACCGCGCCGGGTGGTGGAGAAGCGCTGCGTGAACGTGCGTACGGGGGTGGCGGATCGGCGGTTCAGGGCTGGCATGCGGGCCAGTTTGCCGACAGTTGACAGGTCGTCGGCAGGTCCGCCGCTGATACAGATCACGCTGTACCGGTTCACGCGCTGGACTGGGTCGGTCGCCGTGCGTGAGCATTGATCGGTCTGGCGTGGCGCAGCCCGGACGACGAACGGTACGGCACGGGTACGGCCCGGCGGCACAGGGGAAGGCGGCTGCGATGACGACGGACAACGGTGGCGGAGTGGGCGGGGGCTGCGAGCCGGAACTCTCCGACAGCCTGAAGACCTTCGGCGCGGTCCTCAAGGCCCTGCGGGAGGAAGCCGGCCTGACACAGGAGCAGTTCGCTCCGCTGGTGCGCTACTCGCCCGCGTACATCGCCAAGATCGAGCAGGGGAAGCGCTTCCCGCCGAAGGAACTGCTGAAGCGGTCGGACGAGGTCCTGGGCGCGGTCGCGGCGCGAGTGCTGGGGGCCGCGGCGAAGAGCCTGACGCGGAAGGCGGGGCCGGCGTCCTGGTTCCGGCAGTGGGCGGGGATCGAGGAGGAGGCGATCTCGCTGTACGCGTACGAGTGTCGGGCCGTTCCGGGGTTGTTGCAGCCCGAGCCGTACATCAGGGCCGTCTTCGACCGCAGGCTTCCCCCTGTCACGGAGGAACAGCTCGACCGCGAAGTCGCCGCACGTCTCGATCGCCAGCAGATCATCATCCAGCGGCCCAACACCGCGTTCAGCTTCGTCATCGAACAGGCTGTCCTGGAACGAAGCCTTGGAGGAAGCGAGGTGACGAAGGCCGTTGTCAGTCACCTGCTGACCATGGGCCGACTGCGCAACGTCGAGATCCAGCTCATGCCGCTCCGTCAGGAAGATCACTGCGGAGTCGATGGCCATATGTACTTGGCCGAGACACCTGACCATCGGTGGCTCGGCTACACCGAAGGGCAGCGGTCGAGCAACCTGATCAGCGCGCCCAAGGACGTAAGTGTTCTGCTCCAACGCTATGGCAAGCTGCGTTCGCAGGCCCATGATTGCAGGGCCACGGTGAGCCTGCTGGAACAAATGCGAGGAGCGCTATGAGCACCACTCAACAGAACTGGTTCAAGAGCAGCTACAGCGGAAGCGAAGGCGACAACTGCATCGAGGTCGCCTTGCGCCCTGAGGCCGTTCTCGTCCGGGACTCGAAGGACACGGACAGGCAGGCGCTGGCCGTATCCCCCGACGCCTGGGCGGCGTTCACGGCACTGGCTGCCGACTCGCACCACTGAGTGCCCCGGGAGGCGAGCCGCCGGGGGTACGGCGGTCCCCCGGTCGGCGTCGGCCTCGTCAGGAGCCGCTGCGCCGATCTCCGTCCTGATCGCGCGCAGAGCCCCCCGTGACCGTCGTGAACGGCAGCACCAGCCGGGAGGGGTGTGCGGCGTCGCGGTAGATCTTGTGGGTGACGGGGCGGCCCACCGGCAGGTGGAAGGCGTCCGGCGGCAGCAGCGCGTTGTGCGCGTCGGCCAGCGGCTCGTCGTTGGAGAGCTCCACGACCAGCTTGTGGCCCGGCAGGAACGTCGCCGCGAACGGGTAGACGCGCAGCACGTACTCCTCGATCTTCCCCGGCTCGACCGGCACCGCGCGGGTGTGCGGGTGGTAGGGGTCGCCCTCGGTGGTGCGCTCCTCGTCGAGCTCGCGGTGCGAGGCCTTGAGGTAGGCGGTGGTGATGAGCTGGCGCTTGCCGCCCGGGGCCTCGTCCCACATGCGCAGGATGAAGTTGGTGTCGGGCTGGTCGATCTCCGCGAACAGGTGCGCCGCGCCCTGGCCGATCATCTCGGTGGGCTCGGTGAACGGCTCGGTGCTCCAGCTGAGCATCTCCACCTTGTCGGTGACCGTGAGCGGCGCCTGGTAGAAGCCGTCGGGGACGGCGTGCTCGGCGCCCATGGGCTCGGGCTCGAAGGAGAGCTTGTGACGCGGGCGGAGGTAGAGCGGCTTGTGCTCCACGGCCTTCGGCGGCCACTGGGCCCCGGTGACGTACTGGCGTGAGCCCTCGACGTGCACGGTGACGGCGGGCTCGTTCATGATCCCGTTGTCGATGCCCTTGATCCAGTAGTCGTACCAGCGGAACATCTTGTCGTGCTCTTCGACGAAGGGGCGCGACTGCATGGGCGGGTACGGACCGATGTCCAGCTTCTTGGGGCCCTTGAGGCGGTTGAAGACCTCGATGGTGCCGTCCATCGTCCAGCCGCGGCCCTGGTCGATCTGGAGCCAGACCGGGATGTCGATGTCCGGCGCGAGGGTGACGGGGTTGCGTTCCTCGTACCACTCGCCGTCGACCTCGTTCATCACGATGTCGAACCAGGCCTCGTGGTTCTTGGGGTAGTTCAGCACGTGCACCAGGTTGGGCCAGGCGGCCACGTCCGGGTCCCGCAGGCGCTCGGCGACCCGCTTCTTGATCTCTTCGGGCGAGCAGGTCTCCAGCATGCGGGACTTGACGCCGTCGGTGAAGGCCCAGCCGGAGTCGCCGCCGCGCCCTTCACGGGCGGCGCGCGGCATGAACCACATGACGCCACCGTGGTAAGTGGTCTCGTAGAAGTCGTAGTGGCCGCCGCTGACGAAGATCGCCTTGAGGCTCGGCGGACGCTCGGCCGCCGCCAGTACCTGCATCGAGCCGAAGTAGGAGATGCCGATCATGCCGACGTTGCCGTCGCACCACGGCTGCGCGGCGACCCACTCGATGAAGTCGTACGCGTCCTGGCCGAGCGAGACGCCACCGGCGTTGTAGTTGCCGATGTGCTCGCCCTCGGAGGCGCCGGAGCCGCGCAGGTCACCGATGACGTGGACGTAGCCCTCCTGGACGACGCGCGCGATGTCTCCGGCCTCGATGCAGCCGTCCCACATGGGGCTCGGCCGGCGCTGCGGCGGGGTCGTCAGGGCCAGGGCCTGGAGCTCCTTGCCGTACGGGCTCAGGGCCACCAGCGCGGGCCGCGGTGTGTCGTCCGCACCGCTGTACGCGTCGGCCACCAGCGTGACGCCGTCGCGCATCGGCACCTGGAGATCCTTGCGGACGGCGATCGACTGCTCGCCCGCGCGGATCGTGTGAAGGTCAGTCATGGGTGTGAAGCTCCTGTGTTACGCGTTCTGTTCGAGGTGCGTGCGGTAGCCGGCCATGGAGGTGAAGAACGGCGACGGCTCGAGCGCGGGGTCCCCGGTGTAGCCGAGCTCCTCGGCGGCACGGGCGAACGGGGAGTACGGCGAATCCGTCTCCCGCAGGCCCGCCTCCAGGCATCCGCAGGCGGCCGCGGCGACACGGGCCTCGATGTCCAGGCTCTGGGTGATTGCCTCCTGGGCCTGCGCCTCGTCGAGCTCGACGCCGTACGGTGTGCCGTCGACGCGACGGTAGGGGTGCCCCAGGTAGAGGTGCCGCGGGCGGATCTCGTCCCGCAGGTACTCCAGGCCGGCGCGGTAGGCGACCGGGTCCGTGTAGCCCGGGAAGCCGTTCGCCGCCCCGTGGACCTGGACGGCGTCTCCGGTGAACGCCGAGCGCTGTCCGTCGACGACGTAGGCGACCGATCCGGGTGTGTGGCCCGGTACGGAGTGCACCGACACGGTGACGTCACCGCCGAGGGAGAGGGTCTCGCCGCCCTTGACCAGCAGGGAGGGCTCCATCTCGCCGGAGATGACGGCCTCCGTGGCGGCCGTCACCTTCGCCTCGCCCTCGGGGTCGTCCAGGTACCGGCCCCGTCCCGCGAGGTACTCCTCGACGTGGGCCCGGCGCGAGCGGAGCATCGGTGCGTCGGCCTCGTGGATGACCACCCGGGCGCGCCGCCCGGTGAGCTCCCACAGAGCGTGCGCTCCGCCGACGTGGTCGATGTGACCGTGGGTCAGCAGGATCCAGCGCACGTCCTCGATGCGGCGTCCGATGGCCTCGAGCGCGGGAGCCATCCCTTCGGCGGGCGACGAGGCGATGCCGGTGTCGACGATCGCCGGCTCGGGTGCGTCGATGAAGAAGCTGTAGAGACCGAACCGGCCCCAGGGCGAGACCAGGGGGTGGACGGTGACTGGGTGCGTCATGCTTTCCTACTCCGCTCGTGCACGGGCCGGCCGGTCAGCTGCGGCCGAGGAAGTCGCGTGTCTGCGTGAAGACCGCGTGGTACTCCGGGATCCAGGAGAAGTGCTGGACGAAGCCGTGGCCCGCTCCCTCGTACCGGCTCACCGTCGCCTCCACACCGGCTTCGCGCAGCCGCTCGCCGTACAGCTCGCCCTCGTCGCGCATCGGGTCGTGCTCGGCGGTGACGACCAGCGCGGGCGGCAGACCGGTGAGGTCGGTCCGCTTGATCGGCGACACCAGCGGGTCCGCGGGGTCGGCGCCGCTGTCGAGGTAGAAGGCGTTGAAGGGCTTCAGCCCCGCCGTCTCCAAGCCGTAACCCACCGCGTTCTCCCGCAGCGACGGGTAGTGGTCGACGTCGAAGTCCAGGTCGAGCGAGGGGTAGTAGAGGATCTGGTGGGTGATCCGGTCGAAGCCGTCGTCGTGCGCCCGGGCGGCGACCGCGGCGGCGAAGGTGCCGCCGGAGCTGTCACCGGCGACGGCGAGGGTCGTACCGTCCCAGGCCAGGCCCGTACCCTCCTCGGCGACCCAGCGCACGACCGCGTAGCAGTCGTCGAGACCCGCCGGGAAGGCCGCCTCGGGTGCCAGGCGGTAGCCGACGGAGACGACCTTGAGCCCGGTCTCCTTGGCCAGTGAGCGCGCGACGTGGTCGTGGGTCTCCAGGCTGCCGAGGAAGAACGCGCCGCCGTGGAAGTAGACCAGCACGCCGTAGCTGTCGGCCTCGACAGGGGTGTGGATCCGTACCGGTACCTCGCCGGCGGCCGTCTTCGCCGTCACGTCGTCGACCGCGTGCAGCGGCAGGCGCTCCTCCAGGGGAGCGACGTGCGCCTCGTCCGCGGCACGCATGGCGACCGGGTCGAGCGGGCCCTCGAGCGGGGCGGGCAGGCTCGCGAGGAATCCGGCGATCTCGGGATGCAGCGTCATGGTGTCACTCCTGTCCGGCAGCGGCGGGCTTCTGGCCGGGGAAGACGTCGTCGATCTCGTCCTCGGTCCAGCCCTGGCGCGAGATGGCCTGCAGTTCGTCGGTCACGGGCTTGCGGGTGGCCTGGTACAGGGCCAGTCCCTCCTTCAGGGACGCGGCCTGGCGCAGGGCGTCGGCGAGCGCCCCGGCGTCCTCGATGGCCGAGTTCGCGCCCTGCCCCTGGTGGTGCAGCATCGAGTGGGCGGCGTCGCCGACGAGGACGACGGAGTCGGAGTGCCAGGTGTCGACCGGGTCGATGTCGTAGACGGCGCGGATGTTCACGGTGCCCATGTCGAGGTCGCGCGTGATGCTCACGAGGCGCTCGTCGAAGCCCTCCACCGTCTTCAGCAGGTCGTCCTTCGTGACCTGCGGGTTCCAGGTGCCGTCCGGGCACAGGGCGGTGATGTCGAACGACACCTGGCCCCGGTGCCGCAGCGGCAGCAGGTAGATCTTCGTGCCCTTGCCGATGTACATCCGGAGGTTGTCGTCGACGACCATGCCGTGGGCGTCGTCCACGGGGATGACGGCACGGTAGGCGTGCTCGCCGGAGAACACCGGGCTCCTGTCGCTGAACAACTGCCGGCGCACGACCGACTTGATGCCGTCGGCGCCGACGACGAGGTCCGCCTCGACCGTCCTGCCGTCCGCGAAGGTGAGGACGGAGCTGTCGCCCTTGTCCTCGACGGTCCGCAGTTTGTGCCCGAGGTGCACCATGCCCTCGGGCAGCACGCCCAGCAGGGCGTCGATGAAGTCGCCGCGGTGGATGAGATGGGTGTGGGTCTGGTCCCCGGCGGCCGGCCACGCCTCCTTCATGATCGGTTCACCGGTGGCGGTGAGGATCTCGAAGTACTCGCTGGGCGAGCTGACCTTCGCGATCGCCTCGAAGATGCCCCACTGGCGGAACCGGTTGATGGTGGCGGGGCGCAGACCGATGCCGGCGCCGACCTCGCGGATCTGGTTCGCCTGCTCGTAGACGTTCACGTCCGCGCCGAGCAGGCTCAGGGCCTTGGCTGCCGCCGCGCCGCCGTATCCCGCTCCGACGACCGCGATCTTCAGGTTCTTCAGGTCCGAGGACTGCATGGTGGTTCTCTCTTACTTCTGGATGGTCAGGAAGTCGGCGGGGTTGTCGACGAAGATCGTCTTGATGGTGGCCTCGTCCAGGCCGGCGGCGCGGAGGTCCGGGATGAGGTCGTCGAAGATGTAGTTGACGGTGTGCCCCTTGACGCCCGGCCAGCCCAGAGGGCTGCAGTTGGCGTCGGCGGAGGCGAGGACCTGCCGCAGCCGGCCGTCGCCGATGAACCGCAGGAAGTGGTCCAGCCGTTCCTTGCGGGGGCGGGCCCAGAACGGCGGGTCCGGCAGCTCGGTCTCGTAGCCGAACGTGTCGAAGCCGATGCGGCCGCCCTGCTCCGCGATCCAGACGTCGCGCGTCTTGTCGGCGTTCACCCCGTCGTCGACATGCCCGAACAGCACGCGGTCGAGCGGCAGGCCCTCCTCGTTGAAGATCGCGATCGCGTTCTCGGCGTCGATCGCGAGGTGGGTGAGGATCGGCACGCCGGTGGTGAGCGAGGCGCGGGCCGCGGCGCGGTAGATGCGCTTGTCCAGGTCCGTCATACGGCCGCCGCGGCTCACGCCGACCTTGATGACTCCGGCCAGGCTGCCGGTGGAGCCGATACCGACGGTGATCTCGTGGACGAACTGCCGGGTGAGGTAGTCGACGTCGGCGCGGGCGAAGTGCGGCAGAGCGGTGTCGCCGCCGACGAAGCCGGTGCAGGCGACGATGTGGACGCCGGTCTTCGCGGACAGGGACTTGTAGTAGTCGACGTCACGGCCGTTGCAGATGCCGGTCGCGTCGACGAAGGTGCCGCCGCCGAGCTCGTGGAACCTGCGCAGCTTCGGGACGGTCTCCTCGTAGCGCTGCTCGGGCGTCTTCCACCACTTCGTGTCCAGCTCGGAGCCGGGCATGCCGTACCCGATGTGCTCGTGGATCGCCACGAGACCCAGCTCCTCGGCGGGGATCGGCCCCAGAACTGTGTTCACTCTCGACACAACACTCACCTTTTGAGAAGAGGACTTGACGGTCGTTCGGGCCGGCGCGCTCAGCGCACCGCGAGCAGGTCGCGCGGGTTGGCCACGAGAATCCGCCGCACGTCGTCGTCGCCGAGGCCCCGCGCCTTCAGCAGCGGCACGAAGGCGGTCAGGACATGGCTGTACGGCAGGTCGTTGGCAGGGTGCCCCTTGGCCACCCCGGTCGCGCTGGCGGAGAGCAGGATCCGGTCGCCGAGACCGGTCTGCACGAGGACGGCGACCAGGGCGGCGCGCTCGGCGTCGGTGAGGTGCTCGGCGTCCTCGGTGCCGACGTGGTCGAGCGCGACGTAGGCGCCGCGGCCGGCGACCTTCGCGGGCGCGCCGGCGGCTACGGCGTCCTTGCGGTCCAGCCCGCCGACGACGACCCGGTCGGCCGGCAGCTTCTCGTCGAGCACGATGTCGAGGTCGTGGACGGCGTCGGCGCCGTACCGGACGGAGACCGCGACGCCGGTGGCGAGGGCGGTGCGGGCCGCGCCACGCAGGAGGCTCTCGTCGGTCGCGGTCGTGCCGGTCCGCGTCGCGGCGGTGGCCACCAGGCCGGCGGGGCCTCGGCGCTCCACGCGCGGGACCACCATGCCCTCGGTGATCTCCGGGGTGAAGAGGTCGGCGAACCTCTCGGCCGGCCACGGCGTCGGCGGGTTGGTCTGCGGCGTGAGGAAGTACCCGCCGAGCAGTTCCTCGGGGCCCTGGCCGGTCGAGGCGACGATGTGCACACCGGTCGTGCGGGACAGGGTTTCGTACAGCCGGACGTCCCGCCCGTGGAACATGCCGGTGCTGTCGACGATCGTGCCGCCACCGTGAGCGCGGAAGTCCCTCAGCTTCGCGGCCAGCGTCTCGAAGATCTCGGCGCGGTCGAGGGTGACGTCGAAGGCGTGCTCCGCGCCCGGGAGCACCGACAGCAGCGCCTCGTGGACCGAGACGACGCCCAACTGCTCGGCCGGCACCGGGCCCAGGACGGTGTTCACGGTGTTGCTGTTCACGCTCATGACTGCCTCACGTGTCCGGTGTGGGGTGCGGCGGTGCACCCTGTGGCTGCTGTCACAGTAGCCATTCGGTTTACATAGCGTCAATGAAACGAACACCACGAAAAAACACTGCACAGAAGGTTGCATGGAGGTGGAAAATCAGAGCACGAGGAACACGGCGGGGATGACGCATGAATGGCGTGCATGTGGCGCCATGTAAATCATTCATTTGATCGATGTGGTGTCGGCCACTTCACTGAGGGCCATGAGCACTCCGCCCACCTCCGACGTCGACCTCTTCGCCGACCAGGTCGTCCTGGACCCCTGCCCCGTCCACGCCGAGCTGCGGGAACAGGGCCCCGTCGTCCACCTGCCGAAGAACGGCGTCTACGCGCTGACGCGGTACGACGTCATCCGCGGCGCGCTCGCGGACTGGGAGTCGTTCTCCTCGACCTCGATCGCTTTCAACCCGATGGCCAACCAGGCGCTGACGGGCACCTCGCTCGCGTCCGACCCCCCGGCGCACACCCGGCTGCGCGCCACACTCACCGAGAACCTCTCACCGCGCGCCCTGCGCGGCCTGAAGGGCCGGATCGAGGCGAAGGCGGACGCCCTGGTCGCCGAACTCGTCGAGCAGGGCTCCTTCGAGGCCGTCGACGCACTCGCCCGTGCCTTCCCGCTGGAGGTCGTCGCGGATCTGATCGGCTTCACCGGTCACGTACGCGACAACATGCTGCGCTGGGGCCAGGCCGCCATGCAGGTCCTCGGCCCGATGAACCAGCGCACGGCCGAGAACTTCCCCATCGCCGGGGAACTGTACGCCTGGTGCTCCGAGGTCACGGCCGACGACCTGGCCGAGGGCTCCGTGGGCCGCGGCATCTTCGACGCCGAGGCGCGCGGTGCCATCCCCGAGGGCACGGCCGGCCACATCATCCACCAGTACCTGGGCGCCGGCGTCGACACGACCGTCGCGGCGATCGGCAACGTCGTCGCCCTCTTCGCCGCGCATCCCGACCAGCTCGACCTGGTCCGCGCCGAACCGTCCCTGATACCGGGGGCGTTCAACGAGGTGCTGCGCTTCTGGTCGCCCGTCAACGTCTGGGGCCGGCTCGCCACCCGGGACGTCGACGTCGAGGGCACCGTCATCCCGGCGGGCGCGCAGATCGCGGTACTGCTCGGCGCCGGCAACCGCGACCCCCGGCACTACGACGACCCGGACACCTTCCTGGTCGAACGCAACCCGGTCGACCACCTGTCGTTCGGTTACGGCCCGCACGGCTGCGCGGGCCAGGGGCTCGCCCGCCTGGAGGCCCACGCCGTGATCGAGGCACTCTCCCGGCGCGTCAAGCGCCTCGTCGCCGGCCCCGAGGTCCGTGTCCCCAGCAACATCACCCGGAGCATCGAGGAGCTCCCCGTCCTGGAGGTGATCCCCGCATGAAGATCGTTCTCGACCGCCCCCGGTGTGAGGGCCACGGCCTGTGCGAAGAGGCCGCCCCGCAGCTCATGCACGTCGACGACGACGGCGAGCTGGTGCTCGACCGCGAGGAGATCGACGAGGCCGACGCCGCCCTGGCGAACGCCGCCGCCCGGGTGTGCCCGGTCGCCGCGCTGAGGGTCGAATGAGCGCCGGCACCCTGGAACGCGTCGTCGTCGTGGGCAACGGGATCGCCGGGCTCACCGCCGCCGACACGCTCCGCGAGGCCGGATTCGACGGCGAGCTGACCGTCGTCGGCGACGAGACGCACCCGGCGTACAGCCGCCCCGCCCTGTCGAAGGCGCTGCTGCTCGACGGCGACGACACGTCCTCGCACGCGCTCCCGCCGCCCGGCCACGGGGCGACCGAGCTGCTGGGCGTGCGCGCGACCGGACTCGACCTCGACCGGCGGCTCGTCACGCTCGACGACGGCGCCGCCCTGCCGTACGACCGCGTCGTCCTCGCCACGGGCTCCCGGGCGCGGCGGCTGTCCGGGCTGCCCGACGAGGTCACCCTGCGCGGACTGGACGACGCGCTGACACTGCGCCGCCGCCTGGCGGACCGGCCCTCGGTCCTCGTCGTCGGCGGCGGACCGCTCGGCATGGAGCTCGCCTCGGGCTGCCTGGCCGCCGGCTGCCGGGTCACCCTCGTCTCCCAGGGGGTGCCGCTGTCCGCCCAGCTCGGTCCGCACCTCGCCGGTGTCTTCGCCGCCGCAGCGCGCGACCGGGGACTCACCGTCGTAGAAACCCGCGGGGCCCGGGTCGAGGGGCGTGCGGGCGACGCCCGGGTCGTGCTGGACGACGGCGCGGTCCTCGATGCGGAGGTCCTGCTCACGGCCGTCGGCGACGTGCCCAACACGGAGTGGCTCGCCGGCACCGGTCTCGTCGTGAACGGCGCCGTCCCGGTCGACTCGCGGGGCCTCGCCCGCCCCGACGTCGCGGCCGTCGGCGACCTCGCCGCCTTCCCCACCCCGCGGGGCCTGCGCCGCATCCCCCTGTGGAGCAGTGCCATCGAGCAGGCGAAGGCCGCCGCCCGGGCACTCGTACACGGCGAGGACGCGCCGCCGCTCGCGTTCCAGCCGTACTTCTGGACCGAGCAGTTCGGGCTGACCCTCAAAGCGGTGGGACACCTGCCGGCGGCCGGGGAACCCGCGTACGCCGACGGAGAGCCCGGCGGCGGACCGGCGTTGATGACCTGGTCGCAGGAGGACGGCACCACCACGGCCGTGGCCCTCGACTACCGCATCCCCATCCCCCGGCTGCGTCGCATGACCCGGGCGGCCGCGTAGGGTCTCGGTCCATGAGCAGCGACGTGGAGGGCACCCCGGCTTCGGGGCTGGACCGGCTGGCGTCGGTCAATCTCAACCTGCTGGTGCCCCTCCTCGCGCTGCTGGAGGAGCGTTCGGTGACCAGGGCGGCGGAACGGGTCGGGCTGTCGCAGCCCGCCATGAGCCACGCCCTCACCAGGATGCGGCGTCTGCTGGGCGACGAGCTCGTCGTCCGTCAGGGCAGCGGCGTCACGCTCACCCCACGGGCGCTGGAGCTGATCGCGCCGCTGCGCAGTGCGCTGCAGCAGACGGCGCAGATCGTCGACTTCCCCTGCTTCGAACCCGCCACGGACGAGCGGGTCATCACGGTCGCCATGACGAACAGCACGGCGTTCGTCATCGGCCCCCGGCTGACGCGCCTCGTCGCGGAGCGCGCGCCGCGCGCCACGCTGCGCGTGCGGACGATCACGGTGCCGACCGAGGCCACCTTCACCGAAGGGGGTGTCGACGCCGTGCTGATCTCCGAGGGGCACTTCTCGCCGTATCCGCGCGAGCGGCTGTACGACGACCGCTGCGTGGTGGTGGCTTCGCCGGAAACCCCGCCGCAGGCGAGTGCGCTCGATCTGCTCACCACCGAGCCGCACATCGTGGTCGACACCGACCGGCGGGTCTTCCCTTACTCGGTGCTGGAGGACAAGGGGATCCCCTACCGCGTCGGCCAGTGGATCTCCGACTTCCTGCTGGTGCCGTTCCTCGTGGCCCGCGCCGGCGGCGTCGCGCTCCTGCGGTACCGGGTCGCCGCCACCATGCGGACGCTCGCCGACGTGCGGATCGAGGAGTTCCCGTTCCCGCTGCCCGGGCTCGGCATCGACATGGTGTTCAACCCGCGCCTGTCCGACCGGTCCTTCGTCGCATGGCTCCGGGCGCTGCTGTTCGACGCCGCGGCCGAGATCTGAGACCGGCCCGGCTCGCGGCGGCGGTCAGGTCAGGTCAGGTCAGGTCAGGTCAGGTCAGGTCAGGTCAGCAAGCGCACCCAGCTGGTGCTGAGCTCGTCGAGCATCTGCTCGCGCGTGAGCTTCCAGTCCGCACCGTCCCAGTGCTGGGCGACGTAGTCCAGCTCGGCCATCGCCAGTACACCCCGGAAGCGGCGCTGATGGGGGGCGAAGCGCCCGGCCGCCGTCAGTCCGTCCTCGATGTCGCTGATGGCCTCCTCCAGCCATCGCTCCACCAGGTCGACAAGTTCCGGATCGACCGCCGCGGCATCCCGGCCCACGCGGATGATCGGCCGGATCGCCGGCCAGCTGTCGGCGGTGCGCCGCAGCCAGGCGGTGAACGCCTCCGGCGTCCCGTCGGCCACGGTCGCGACCAGGCCCTGGGCCGTGGAGCCGTGCTCGGGGGAACTGACGCGCTGCAACGCCTCGTTGAGCTGCTCGTCGATGAGCGCCTTCATCAGCTCACTGCGGGAGGGGAAGTACGCGTAGAACGTCACCCGGGTGGTGCCCGCCGCGGTCGCGATGTCGTCGACCGTGGTGGCGGCGTACCCCTTCGTCTTGAACAGCTCGAGTCCCGACTCCAGCAGCAAGCGGCGCGTCATCTGCTTCTGCGCCTGTCGAAGGTTCGCCATGCCGGGATCCTAACGCGCCGCCGCACGGCGACCGTACACACCGGCTCCGCGCTACATAGCCCGCACAATCCCTTGACGGACTGTAAAGCAGGTGGGGGCGGCCGGTGCCGGGCGGCGCACGGCACCGGCCGCTGCTCAGTCGAGCAGGCCGACGGAGAGCCGCTCGCGCAACTCGGCCACCGTGATGCCGTACGTCTCCCGCACGCGGACCCCGTCCGGGCCGGGCTCGAAAACACCGTGGTCGGTGTAGACGAGGCTCACGCAGGCGGCGCCGGTGAGCGGATACGTGCACGCGGGCACCAGCTTGGGGGCACCGTCCCGGGTGAACAGCCTCATCATCACCAGCACCCGCCGCGCCCCGACGGCGAGGTCCATCGCTCCGCCCACGGCCGGGATGGCGTCCGGGTCGCCGGTGTGCCAGTTGGCCAGGTCGCCGTGGCGCGAGACCTGGAACGCCCCGAGGACGCACACGTCCAGGTGACCGCCGCGCATCATCGCGAAGGAGTCCGCGTGGTGGAAGTACGCCGCCCCGGGCAGCTCGGTGACCGGCACCTTCCCGGCGTTGGTCAGGTCGGTGTCCACCTCGTCGCCCACCGCGGCCGGCCCCATGCCGAGCATGCCGTTCTCGGTGTGCAGCACGATCCCGGCGTCGGCCGGCAGGTGCTCGGCGATCCGGGTCGGCTGCCCGATGCCCAGGTTGACGTACGAGCCGGGCGGGATGTCGCGGGCGATGCGGGCCGCGAGCTCGTCGGTGGTGAGCGGCCCCCGGTCGGCGTGCTCCACGGGGGCTGCGGCGTGGGTCGTCGTCATCAGCGGGCTCCTTGCACGGTGAGCCGGCGGGCCTCGGCCCGGACCAGACGGTCGACGTAGATGCCCGGGGTGACCACGGCCTCCGGGTCGATCTCCCCCGCGGGGACGATCTCGGTGACCTGGGCGACCACGGTGCCGGCCGCGGTGGCCATCACGGGTCCGAAGTTCCGGGCCGTCTTGCGGTAGACGAGGTTGCCCATGGTGTCCGCGCGATGCGCGGAGATCAGGGCCACGTCCCCCTTGATCGGGTGCTCCAGGACGTGGGCGCGCCCGTCGATCTCCCGGGTCTCCCTGCCCTCGGCGAGCGGGGTGCCCACGCCGACGGGGCTGTAGAAGCCGCCGATGCCCGCACCGGCGGCCCGCATCCGCTCCGCCAGGGTGCCCTGCGGCACCACCTCCAGCTCCACCCGGCCGGCCCGGTACAGGTCGTCGAAGACGTAGGAGTCGCTCTGCCGGGGGAAGGTGCAGATCATCTTGCGCACCCGTCCGGCCTTGAGCAGCGCGGCCAGGCCCACGTCCCCGTTGCCGGCGTTGTTGGACACCACGGTCAGGTCGCCGGCGCCCTGCCGGATGAGGGCGTCGATCAGGTCGAACGGCATGCCCGCCAGGCCGAACCCGCCCACCAGGACCGTGGAGCCGTCCTCGACGCCGGCCACGGCCTCGTCGGGCGTGGCGGCGACGGTCGTCGCGCTCATCGTCCGCTCACCTCGCCGGTGACGTTCTCCAGCACGACGGCGAGGGCCTGGCCCACGCCGATGCAGATGGCCGCGACGCCCCAGCGCTCCCGCCGCTCGCGCAGCACCTTCGCCAGGGTGGCGAGGAGCCGGCCGCCCGAGGCGCCCAGCGGATGGCCGATCGCGATGGCGCCGCCCCGGGTGTTGACGATCTCCGGGTCGATGCCCCAGGCGTCGACACAGGCCAGGGACTGCACCGCGAACGCCTCGTTCAGCTCCACGGCGCCGACGTCGCTCCAGCCGATGCCGGCCCGGCGCAGCGCCTTCTCGGCGGCCTCCACGGGCGCGTAGCCGAACATCTGCGGCTCGACGGCGTGCACGCCGCGCCCGGCGATGCGGGCCACGGGGTCCAGGCCGATCCGGTCGGCGGCCGCGGCGGTACCCAGCAGCACGGCCGACGCGCCGTCGCTGAGCGGGGAGGCGTTGCCCGCGGTGATCGTCCCGTCCGGGCGGAACGACGGCTTCAGAGCCGCCAGCTTCCCGGGGTCGGTGTCGGGGCGGATGCCCTCGTCGCGGGCGAGCCCGTCCACGGGCAGGACCAGGTCGTCGTAGAAGCCCTCGTCCCAGGCGCGCGCGGCGAGCCGGTGGGAGCGCACCGCGAAAGCGTCCTGCCGCTCCCGGGAGATGGAGAACTTCTCCTGGAGCAGTTCGTTGCACTCCCCCAGCGAGACCGTCCACTCCTTCGGCATCACGGGGTTGACCAGCCGCCAGCCCAGCGTCGTGGAGACCGCCGTGACATGACCGGCGGGGAAGGCCCGGTCCGGCTTGGGCAGCACCCAGGGCGCCCGGGTCATGGACTCCACTCCGCCGGCGACGACGACGTCCGCGTCGCCGGACTCCAGGGTGCGTGAGGCGGCGATCGCCGCGTCCAGGCTGGAGCCGCACAGCCGGTTGACGGTCGTGGCGGGCACGCTCACCGGCAGCCCGGCCAGCAGCACCGCCATCCGGCCGACGTCGCGGTTGTCCTCGCCGGCGCCGTTGGCGTTGCCCCACACCACGTCGCCGACGGCGGCGTGGTCCAGGTCCGGGGCCCTGTCCAGCAGTCCGCTCAGCGCGGTGGCGGCGAGGTCGTCGGGCCGCACCCCGGCGAGGGCACCGTTGAACCGGCCGAACGGGGTGCGGGCCGCCGCGTAGAGATAGGCGTCGCTCACAGTGCGCCGCCACCCCCGACGGGCACCGGATCCTCGACGGCCGCCGAGGACAGCGGGATCGGGGCGAACATCGCCGGCTCCTCGTCCGGCGTCAGCGCGGTCGGGCCGTACAACCAGTCCACGAACGAGTAGTCGTAGGTGTCGCGTGTGCGCAGCAGCACGTTGCGCTGATCGCGGGCCATCCCGTCGAGGTGCCACAGCTCGCCCCACTTGCGGGAGGTGCTCAGCACACGGCGGCAGTGCTCGGGGCGGACCGCCTCGTAGGCGGCGAGGGCGGCGTCCCAGTCGACCGTGCCGCTCTCGGCGCGGTTGCGGGCGACGTGCTCGCCCAGCACCCAGCCGTCCTCGATCGCCATGATCGCGCCCTGTGCGATGTACTGCAGCGGCGGGTGCGCGGAGTCGCCGAGCAGCACGATCCGGCCGTGCACCCAGTTCATGATCGGGTCGCGGTCGAACATCCGCCACCACTTGTCCCGCCACATGAACGGCAGGCCGTCCTGGACGAAGCCGCAGGTCTTGGCGAACGCGGCGTCCAGTTCGTCGGGTGTGCCCCAGTCCTCCTGGCCGGCCAGCGCCTTGGGCGACTCGAAGACGGCGACCTGGTTGAGCAGCTCGCCGCCGCGCAGGCCGTAGTGCACGAAGTGGCAGGCGGGACCGACGTACACCACGACCTCGCTGAGGTCGACGGACCGCACCCGCGGCAGCTCGGCGGGCACGGTGCCGCGGTAGGCGACGTACGCCGAGGAGACGGGCTCGTCGTCGACGAGCAGTGTGCGGGCGAGGGAGTGCAGCCCGTCGGCCGCGATCACGACGCCGGCCTCGTGCGTCTCGCCGGAGGCGAGGGTCACGCGGGCGCCGCCGCCGGTGTTCTCGTACGAGACCACCTGCGCGTCGGTGATCAGCTCGACGCCGGCCCGCTCGCACGCGCGCAGAAGCAGGCCGTGCAGGTCGCTGCGGTGGATGACCAGGTACGGGTAGCCGTAGCGCTTCTCCAGGTCGCGCAGGTCGAGCCGGGTCAGCTCGTCGCCGTCGACCGCGTCGCGCATCACCATCGCGTCCGGGACGACGCCGAGGCTCTTGGCCTCCTCCAGGAGGCCGTAGTCGTCGAGTATGCGGGTGCAGTTCGGCGCGAGCTGGATGCCGGCGCCGACCTCGCCGAAGGCGGGGGCGCGTTCCAGCAGGCGGACGCTCAGGCCCTGGCGGTACAGCGAGAACGCCGCGCCGAGGCCGCCGATGCCGCCGCCGACGACGATCACATCAGGGTGGGACATGGGGTGCACTCCTCTACAGCCACGGGCCGAGCTCGGGGGCGTCGGCGAGCGAGTGGGGACGGCCGGCCAGCCAGGCGGCGACCTCGGGCAGCGGGCCGTCGGGGAGCTCGGTCAGCCCGCGTTTGGCGCTGATCTCGGCGACCAGGGCGGTCAGGAAGCCCTTCGGGAGGTCGTCGAAGGTGACGACGCCGGTGCCGAGGTCGACGGCGTGGACGCACACCTCGCGGGCGCGCATCCACGGGAGCTCGGTGGCGGGGACGGTACGGCCCTGGGCGGTGACGACCTTGTGCTGCCACCGCTCGTCGGTGAGCCCGTCCAGTCCCTCCGCGAGCCGGTGCGCGGAGCCGGTCAGCCAGGATCGCAGCTCCTCGGCCGACAGGGTGGAGCCCTTGGCGATACCGGCGACGCGCTCCTCGGCGGAGGCGTACATCGGCGTCTCCTCGCCGGTGGCCGCCCAGTGCACCAGGTTGCACAGGGCGTCGGCGTTGGCGGCGACGTGCGCCACGAGGTGCCCCCGGGTCCACTCCGGCAGCACGCTCGGGGCCGAGAAGCCTGCCTCGTCGAGGCCCGCGACGGCGTCGAGCATCAGCTCGGTGCCCGTGCGGGCCCACGCGCGCGCGTGGGCGAAGGTCCGCGTGACCTCGGTCATTCCGCGACCACCTTGTTGGTGCAGGCGCCCAGGCCGGCGATCTCGGTGACGACGGTCTGGCCGGGGAGCAGGAACACCTTGGGGTCGCGGGCGTTGCCCACGCCGGCCGGGGTGCCGGTGGCGATGATGTCGCCGGGGCGCAGGGTGATGACGGTGGAGATGTACTGCACCAGGAACACCGGGTCGAACAGCAGCGTGCCGGTGTCGTCCTGCTGCATGACCTGTCCGTCGACGACCGTCTTCACCTTGAGCGAGGGGCGGACGCCGCCGATCTCGTCGGGGGTGACGACGTAGGGGCCGACCGGGGTGGAGGCTTCCCAGATCTTGCCCTGGGTCCACTCGATGGTGCGGAACTGCCAGTCGCGCACCGAGATGTCGTTCATGACGGTGAAGCCGGCGATGGCGTCGACGGCCTGCTGCTCGTCGGCGCGGCGCACCTCCTTGCCGATCACGACGGCCAGCTCGACCTCCCAGTCGAGCGCGTCGGTCTCGGCCGGCTTGACGATGTCGTCGCCCGCGCCGAGCAGGGTGTCGGCGAACTTCGGGAAGAGGGTCGGGTAGTCCGGCAGTTCCCGGCCCATCTCCTTGATGTGGTTGGTGTAGTTGTGCCCGACGCAGATGATCTTGGACGGGTTGGGTACGACCGGCGCGAAGTCGGCACCCTCGACGGGGTGGGTGGTGCCGGAGGCGGAGGCGGCCCTGGCCTGCCAGTCGGCCGCGGCGAACAGCTCACCCAGGTCGGCGTACCCGAGATCGGTCAGGAGGTCGCCGTCGAGGCGGACCGCCCTGGTGCCGTCGGCGGTGCGGATGGTGGCGAGCTTCATGATCAGGCGTCCTTCTGGGTGCGGTTGAGCCGGAGCGCCTCGAAGACGGGCGCGTCGGAGAAGCGGAAGAGGTCGAGGGCTCCCTCGTCGGAGTCGGTCGTGCCGGCCTCGGACCGGGCGGCGAACGGCTCCCAGGACGGGACGACGAACAGGTCGCCGCGGGTCACCGTCCAGGACTTGTCGCCGACGGTCACCACACCGGAGCCGTCGAAGACCTGGTACACCGACGAACCGGTCTCGCGCACCGGCGCGGTCTCGGCGCCGCGGGCGATGCGGTGGAACTCGGCCCGGACGGTCGGCAGGACGTCGGCGCCGTCACACGGGTTGGAGTAGCGCACCGCGGCGTGGCCGGGCTCGACGGTGCCGCCGAAGCCCTCCTTCTCCAGCAGGAGCTGGTCGCGCAGAGCGGCGTTGGTGTACTCCCACTTGTAGGACAGCAGCGGGCTGCCCGGCGTGGCCGGGGCGGCCGACAGCGGGCGCAGGCCGGGGTGGCCCCACAGGCGCTCGGAGCGCGAACGCTCGGGGGTGATGCGCTCGGCGTCGCTGATCTCGTCGCGGCCGAACTCGAAGAACTGCGCCTCGGTGACGTACTGGAAGGGGATGTCCAGGCCGTCGATCCACGCCATGGGCTCGGAGGTGGCGTTGTGGTGGGCGTGCCAGTTCCAGCCCGCCTGCGGGAGGAAGTCGCCGCGGTTCATGGGCACCGGGTCACCGCCGACGACCGTCCACACACCCGAACCCTCGACCACGAAGCGGAAGGCGTGCTGGGTGTGCCGGTGCTCGGGAGCGTCCTCGCCGGGCATGAGGTACTGGATGGCCGCCCACAGCGTCGGGGTGGCGAAGGGCCTTCCGCCGAGGGAGGGGTTGGCCAGCGCGATGGCCCGGCGCTCACCGCCGCGACCGACGGGGACCAGGTCTCCGGCCCGGCCCGCCAGCTCCCGCAGCCGCTCCCAGCGCCACAGGTGCGGCACGGCGCGCGAGCGCGGGTGGGCCGGCATCAGGTCGCCGATCTCGGTCCACAGCGGGACCAGCAGCTCCTGTTCGAAGCCCCGGTAGAGCTCTTCGAGCGCCGGGGTGACCTCGGGCTGTCCCTCCGCGGCGACGGCCTGGAGCCGGACCGGGGAACCCGTGGCGGTGTCTTGGGCTATGGAGGTCTCAGTCACGCCATCAGCGTGCGCCGCGTCTGGTGAGAGAACATGGAGATTCTGGACAGCAGAATCAGAGGGACACCATGGACAAGCCGCTGAAGACACCGCCGCCCTACCCGATCGCCAGCGTGGACCACGCGCTGCGGGCGGCGACCATCCTGCAGATGGAGGGCGGCGCGACCGTGTCGCAGATCGCCGAGCGCCTCGGCGTCGCCCGGTCCACCGCCCACCGGATCCTGGCAATGCTGGTCTACCGGGACTTCGCCGTGCAGGACGAGGACCGCGTCTACCGCGCGGGACCGGTGCTGGAACTCGCCGCGCACTCCCAGTCCCTGGTCTCGCGGCTGCGCGCGGCGGCCCTGCCCCACCTGCACCGGGTCGTCGACCTGCTCGACGAGACCGCGAACCTGACGGTGCGCACCGGGGACACGGCCCGGTTCATCGCCAGCGTCGAGTGCCGGCAGGCTCTGCGGGTCGGCTCCCGGGAGGGCATGGTCTTCCCGGCGCACCGCACCACCGCGGGACTGCTCCTGCTCGCCGACCTCGCCGATGAGGAACTGGACGAGGTGTACGCCCCCGAGCGCTACCGCGACCGCCCGGCCGACCGCCCGGACCTCGCCCGCCTGCGCACGGAACTGAAACGGCTGCGGCGCAACGGGTTCGCCGTCAACAGGGAACGGTCCGAGCGGGGTCTGGTCGCCGTCGGCGTACCGGTGCGCGACCGGGACGGCACCGCGCTGGCCGGCCTGTCGGTGTCGATGCCCAGCGTGCGCTACGACCCGCACCGCCTTCAGTCCCTGGTCGCCGCCCTGGACGCCACGGCGCACGCGCTGGAGAAGGACCTGGCCGCGCAGCACTGAATCACGACCGGACAACAAAGCGAACGCTTACCTTACGACAATACTGCTCATCTTAGTTAACGAACAAATCATTGACGTGACGTAAAGCGAGTGTCATTCTCCACGGAACCGCGCCCGACTCGCGTCGTGCTTCGCTCTCCCCACCGCGTACGCAGAGCCGAGCCCTTCCACGCTCTCCGGGCTCCCGTTTCCGGGATGCCCTTCTTTCCCAGCCAGGGAGAACAGCAATGACGCTCAACAACGGGACGACGACGTCCCAGGGCCCAACCGCGGGGGCCGCCCGGACGCCGGGCTACGCGGGAACACTGGCTGCCGCCTGCGGCGCGGTCTTCGTGGCCCAGGTCGCGAACGCGCTGCCGGCCTCGCTCCTCGGACTCCTCCAGGAGGACCTGCGCACGCGCGGATCCCAACTCACGTGGATCACCGCCGCGTTCATGATCGCCGTCGTCTGCTTCGAGTTCACCTTCGGTGTCCTCGGTGATCTCTTCGGACGACGAAGACTCGTCGCGGCCGGCACGGCCCTGGTCGCCGTGGGCAGCACCGTGGCCGCGCTCGCGCCCACCGTCCAGGTGCTGTGGATCGGCGCCGCCCTGAACGGACTGGGCGCCGGCGCCATGTTCCCCGGCTCGCTCACCGCGATCACCGCCGTCACCCGCAGCATGCGGGAACGGGCGCACGCGGTGGCACTCTGGAGCGGCTTCCTGTCCGCCGGCGCCGCCGTCTCACCTCTGCTCGGCGGCATGTTCGCCAAGGTCGGATCGTGGCGCGGTTCCTTCTGGGTGCTCGTCGGACTCGCCCTCGTGAGCATGGTGCTCACCCTGGTGCTGGTCACGGAGTCGAAGGCGCCCGACGGCCGCAAGCTCGACGTAGCCGGTCAGATCACCTTCGCCCTGGGGCTCATCCTGGTGCTGTACGGCGCCGTCGAGGGGCCCGAGTCGGGCTGGACCGCCCTCCCCGTCATACTCGCCCTCGCCCTCGGCACCTGCTTCCTCGCCGGTTTCGTCGTGGTGGAACTGGGGGCCGAGTCCCCGATCTTCGACCTGAAGCTGTTCCGCAACCGGGCCTTCACGGTGTCGTCCGTCGTCGCGGTCATCGGCATGCTCGCCTTCCTCGGCGCCTGCTTCGCGATGAGCATGTGGATGGGCCCGGTGCAGCACCAGGACCCGATCCGCGTCGCGATCCTGTTCCTGTTCCTCCAGGGACCCGCCTTCCTGCTCATCCCGGTCGTCTCGCGGCTGCTCCACCGGGTCGCCGCGTCCTGGCTGCTGACCTCTGGATTCGTCCTGATGGCGATCGGCTGCCTGCTGTTCACCCGCCTGGATGTGACCGACTCCCGACTCGGCCCGTTCGTCACGCCCGCCCTGCTGATCGGCATCGGTTTCGCCCTCGCCGTCAGCTCGGTGACGGCCGTGGCACTGAACAGCGTGCCCCTGAACCTGGCGGGCATGGCCAGCGCCACCACCAACATGCTCCGCGACCTGGGCTTCGCGCTCGGCCCCGTCGTCGTCGGCGCGGTCGCCCTCAGCAGCGCGGGGTCGGCGTTCACGCAGAACCTGTCCGGCGCGGACCTGCCGGCCGGCCAGCTCGCCGCGGCACGCGAGATCGCCGCGGCCGGCGGACCCATCGCCGTGAACAGCGTGCCGCCCGGCGCCCCGGGGTCCGCGGCGCACGGCCTGGCCCTGGATGCCCTGGGCAGCGGGTTCAGCACCGCGTTCCTGGTGTGCGGTGTGGCAGCCGCCGTCGCCGCGGCCCTGGCCGCCTTCGGCATGATCGGGGTCCACGCCCGCCGTTCCGCCGAGGACGGGGCGCCCGTACCGCCGGCCCCCGGAAGCAACGGCAGGGCGGAATCGGCCCCCACCGTCCTCCATCCCTGACCTGCGCCGCTTCTGGACGTCGCCGGCACTGGTCGACGCCCACGGCCTCGTCCGCCGCACACTGGGGAGCGGTGGACGGGGCCGTGCGCCCGGCCTGGGCCCGCTTCTCCGCCCGACCCGCCTTCAGCCGTCGATAGCAGGCGAGTTGGCGTCGCGGCGCAGGCCGACGGCGGCGAGCAGGGCACCCACGACGCACAGGACGGCGGTGACGAGAACGGCGGCGTGCACACCGTTCATGAAGGCGTGGCCGCTGCCCTCGACGACGGCGGCCCTCAGCTGCGCGGGCATGCCGTCCGCGACGGGTGCCACGCCCATCGCCACGGCGTCCTTCGCCTCCTCGAAGCCATGTGCCGCGGAGGCCGGCACCCCGGCGCCGGTCAGCTCGCCGACGAGCGTCGCGCCCACGCGGCTGCTGATCAGCGAGATCAGTACGGACGTGCCGAGGGCGCCGCCGATCTGCAGCGCGGTGGACTGCAGGCCGCTCGCCACACCGCCGTCCCTGACGGGTGCGTTGCCGACGATCGCGTCCGAGGACGCCGACATGACCATGCCCACACCCAGACCGAGCAGCACGAACGGCGGCCACATGGCCGCGTACGAGGAGTGCGCGTCCCAGGTCAGCATCCACAGGGACGCCACCGCCTCCAGCAGCACGCCCAGCGGCATGGACAGACGCGCGCCGAACCGCTCGGTCAGCGCCGCGCCCAGCGGTGCCGCGACCACGGAGGCGAGACTCAGCGGCAGGGTGCGCACGCCCACCTCGACCGGGGGCAGGCCCCGGACGTTCTGCAGGTACAGCATCAGGAAGAAGATGACACCGAGCAGCACGAAGAAGTTGATCGCGGTGACGAGGGTGCCGATGGTCAGCGCCGGGCTGCGGAACAGCCGCATGGGCAGCAACGGGTGCCGGACACGGGTCTCGTACCAGCCGAAGAGCACCAGCAGGACCAGTCCGGCGGCGAGGGATCCCAGCGTTCCTCCCGAGGTCCAGCCCCAGGTCTCGCCCTTGATCACACCGAAGACCACCGCCACCAGACCGAGCGCGAGCATGATCACGCCGGGGATGTCGAAGCGGTGGCGGCCGGTGGAGTCCTTGCTCTCCGGCAGCACGAACGCGCTGAAGACCAGGGTCGCGACACCGATGGGCGCGTTGATGTAGAACACGGACTCCCAGTTGACGTGCTCGACCAGCAGGCCGCCGACGATCGGTCCGAGCGCGGTCGAGCAGGAAGCCACCATGGCCCACAGGCCCACCGCCGTGCCGAACTTCTCCGGCGGGAAAACCGCTCGCAGCAGGCCGAGCGTGTTGGGGATCAGCAGCGCGGCGCAGAGTCCCTGCAGCGCGCGGAAGGCGATCACGCCTTCGACGGAGCCGATCAGGCCGATCATGACGGAGGTCACGACGAAGCCCGCGACTCCGGCCGTGTAGTACGTGCGCCGCCCGAACCGGTCACCCAGCTTGCCGCCCAGGATCAGGGCGGCGGCCATGGCGATGAGGTACGAGTTGGTGACCCACTGGAGGTCGGCGGTGGACGCGTGCAGGTCCCGGCCGATCTCCGGGTTCGCGATCGAGACCACGGATCCATCGAGGTTGACCATGAAGAGTCCGATCGCGACGGCGATCAGCGTCAGCCACGGATGGGAGCGCGGGCCCCGCTCGGCGCCCGGGGGCGACGGAGCGTGCAGGGTGGAGTGGTCCACGGAGGTGGAGGGCATGCGGGTGCCTCGTCTGTGATGAGAATATCGAATATCGACAAGTCGATGAGATGGATCCGAGCCCTCGGCACAGGCGGAGGTACGGCGGCGGTTCGGCCACCGAGGCGGGAATCGCGGCAGGAGAACGGCCAGGTCGAGGTGCGCACCGCGCACGGGACCGGGCGTTCTCGCCTCCGAACAGGTGCCGGAAGGTCAGTCGGCGGAGCGGGAGCGCCGGGTCAACGCCAGCAGCGCGCCGCAGGCCGAGCCGAGGGCGTCCTGCTCCCCGTCGGTGAGGGTCTCCAGCAGGCGCGCCATGTGGGCTTCCTTCAGCCCCCGCGCTTCGGCGAGCCGCTCCGCGGCCAGGGCCGTGGGATGCAGATGAGCGACCCGCTTGTCGACGGCGTCCCGCCTGCGCTCCAGCAGCCCCAGTTCGGTGAGCTGGGAGACGAGGGCGCTGACGTTGTTCGACTTCATCAGCAGGGCGTCCGCCGCGTCACGGACCGTAATGCCCGCACGCTCCTCGACAAGCCGCAGCAGAGTGAGCTGCCCCTCCGGCAACGTCGGATACGGAAAGTCCTGAGCCACCCGCCGCTCGAGCACCCTGTTCAGCACAGGCAGAACCGCCACGAGCACAGAGGCCACGTGGTCGTTCTGCGAGCCGGAGGGGCTGGGGTCGGGCACGCATCGACTATAGGTATGCCGAGATACCTATGTCAACATACAAAACCTTGTCCGATCCGAGCCGGCCCGGCACAGCAGTCGGCCGCCCCCCATATCGGCTCAGGGACCCCTCAGGCCCGGCCGCTGAGGACCTCGCGCTGTACCGGGAGAAGTTCCGGCGGCGTCTGCCGGAGTCGCTGGACGAGTTGCACGGCCCGGCTCAGGGGGCGTGGAGCTGCCACTGCACATGGCCTGGTCGGGGATGACCTCGTACGACCTGGGCAAGCCTCGCCAGCGCATGGGCCTGTACCGCACCGTCCTGCACGAGGGCCTGCGCGACGACCTGCCCCGCTATCTCAACCGGGACCTGCTCCTCCAACTGTGGCCGGTGCTGCGCACCCTCGTCGGCCGCACCGTGCGCACTGTATGGGAGGACGCGTTCCCCCAGCTCGCCTCCCGCACCCGGGCAGCGGCGTGACGGACATGCCGGAGCTGCACACGCGGCTCCTGGCGGATGTGATCGCGCTCGGCTCCCCGTACCCCCTGGTTCTCACCGGCGGGTATGCCGTGCGGGCGCACCGCCTCGTGAACCACCCGAGCCAGGACCTCGATGTCGCCACCGAGAACCCGGCACCCATGGCCGACATCGCGACCGTGCCGGTTCACCACGCACAGCACGCAGATCCCCAGGTCAACGCCGGTTACTTCGCCGGCTCCAGGATCGCCACGCACTCCACATGATGCGTCATCGGAAACAGGTCGAAGGCCCGCAGCGTCCGCACCCGGTAGCCGCCCTCGCGGAAGTACGCCAGGTCTCGGGCCAGGGCGGCCGGGTCGCAGGCCACGTAGGCGATGCGGCGGGCGGCGAGGGAGGTGAGGTGGGCGACCGTGGTGCGGCCGGCGCCCGCGCGGGGCGGGTCGAGGACGATCAGGTCGACCTCGGTGATGCCGGTGCGCGGCAGGACCGACTCGACCTTGCCCTGCTCGATGCGCACGCGCGGGAAGTCGGCGAGGTTGTGGCGGGCGTCCTCCACCGCGCGCTTGCCCGACTCGATGCCGAGCACCGCTCCCTTGTCGCCGACGCGGTCGGCCAGGGCGCCGGCGAAGAGGCCGACGCCGCAGTACAGGTCGAGGGCCATGTCGCCCTTGCGGGGCAGGAGGCCCTGCATGACCGCCGTGACCAGGGTGTCCGCCGCCTTCGGGTGGACCTGCCAGAAGCCGCCCCCGCCCACGCGGTGGGTGCGGCCGTCGGCGCGTTCGCGGACGAACGGGCGGCCGTGCACGCGGTGGACGCCGCCGGTCTTCTCGTCGATCCGGAGGACGGAGACCGGCTTGTCCAGTTCCACCAGCGGCAGGCGGGCGCCCGGGCGCGGGGTGAGGATCACCTGGCGGTCCTGGGAGCCCGTGGCCGCGATCGCCTCGACGGACTCCATGCCGGTCCAGTCGCGCCGCTCGATGCCCAGCTCGCTGACACCCTGCGCCGCGATCATGCAGTGATCGATCGGCTCGACCTCATGGGAGCGGTGGCGGCGCAGGCCGGCCTTCCCCGTGGCGGGGTCGACCGCGTACTGCACGCGGGTGCGCCATTGCGGGACCTCGCCCGCGGGCAGCTTGTCGCCCTCGGCGGGCATGACCGTGCCGTCCCAGCCGGCCTCCTCGGGCGTGAGGCCCGCGAGCCGCTTCAGCTGCTCGGCAATCACCTCGCCCTTGAGCCGGCGCTGGGCTCCCGGCTTGGCGTGCTGCCAGTCGCAGCCGCCGCAGCGGCCGGGTCCGGCGTAGGGGCAGGGGGCCTCGACGCGGTCCTTGGAGGCGTCGATGATCCGTACCGCGTCCGCGCGCAGGAAGCGTGCGCCCTCCTCGCCCTCGGTCACCCGGGCCACGACCCGCTCGCCGGGCAGCGCGTGCCGTACGAACAGCACCTGGCCCTCGGCGGTACGGGCGATGCAGTGGCCGCCGTGGGCGACGGGGCCGATCTCGACCTCGTACTCCCGCCCCACCAGCGAGCCGCCAGGCTCCCGGCCCGCCCCCGAGCCGCCCGGCTCCGGTCCCACCTGCGAGTTCTTCGGTTCTTCCTGCATGGTGGGGTGACTCCAGATCGGGAAAGGCGTACGGCCGGACAACAGCCCACCAGTCTACGTGGGTGCCGTCCGGCCGTTCACCATCAGGTGCGGTGCCGAGCGGAAGCCGGTCAGCCCTTCGCGACCGGCGACTCCTTCGGCTCCTTCGGGCGCTCCTGGGCCGGGCCACGCCGCACCGCACCGGGCGCGTTCCAGTCCTGGCGCCTGCGGGCACGCTGCTTGGCCGCCTCGGAGGAGGCCAGCTGGTAGGGCACCGAGGTGACCATCACGCCCGGTGTGAACAGCAGCCGGCCCTTCAGACGCAGCGCGCTCTGGTTGTGCAGCAGGTGCTCGTACCAGTGACCGACGACGTACTCGGGGATGATCACCGAGACGGCGTCGCGCGGAGACTCCTTGCGCAGGCTCTTCACGTACTCGATGACCGGGCGGGTGACCTCGCGGTACGGCGAGTCGAGCACCTTCAGGGGTACGTCGATGCCGCGCCGCTCCCACTCCTCGCGCAGCGCCCGGGTCTCGGCCGGGTCCACGTTGACGGTGAGCCCCTCCAGGGTGTCCGAGCGCATCAGCTTGGCGTAGGCCAGGGCGCGCAGGGTGGGACGGTGGATCTTGGAGATGAGGACCACGGAGTGGACACGGGAGGGCCGGACGGTGTCGTCGCCCGGACCGTCGGGGGCCGTGAGTTCCTCGGCGACCCGGTCGTAGTGCTTGCGGATCGCGGTCATCGTCGCGAAGAAGATGCACATGCCGAGCAGGGCCACCCAGGCGCCGTGGGTGAACTTGGTGACGAGGACGACGACCAGCACCGTGCTGGTGAGGAAGGCCCCGAAGGTGTTGATGGCGCGGGAGCGGATCATGTGGCTGCGCTTCGCCGGGTCCCGTTCGGTGGCCAGGTGGCGGTTCCAGTGCTTGACCATGCCGACCTGGCTGAGGGTGAAGGACACGAACACGCCGACGATGTAGAGCTGGATCAGCCGGGTGGAGTCGGCGCCGTAGACGACGGTCAGCAGGGCGGCCGCGCCCGCGAGCAGCACGATGCCGTTGGAGAAGGCGAGCCGGTCGCCGCGGGTGTGCAGCTGGCGGGGCAGGAAGCGGTCCTGGGCGAGGATCGAGCCGAGCACCGGGAAGCCGTTGTAGGCGGTGTTGGCGGCCAGGAAGAGGACCAGCGCGGTCGCCGCGGCCAGGACGAGGAACAGGAAGCTGCCCTTGCCGAAGACGGCCTCGGCGACCTGGGAGATCACCGGATTCTGCACATAGTCCGGGCCGACCGGGACGCCGCCCCGCAGGAGGTCGGCGGCCGGGTTGTCGGACATGCGGACGCCGGTCGTCATGGCCAGCGTGATGATGCCGCAGAACATCGTCACGGCCAGCAGGCCGATCATCGCCAGCGTGCTCGCCGCGTTCCTGGACTTCGGCTTGCGGAAGGCGGGGACGCCGTTGGAGATGGCCTCGACGCCGGTGAGCGCGGCGCAGCCGGAGGAGAAGGCGCGCAGCAGCAGGAAGACGAGGGCGAACCCGGCGAGCCCCTGGTGTTCGGCCTTGATGTGGAAGTCGGCGGTCGGCGCCCGCATGGTGTCGCCGAGGACGAGTCCGCGGAAGGCGCCCCAGGCGATCATGATGAAGACACCGGTGACGAACACATACGTGGGGATCGCGAAGAGCGTGCCCGACTCCTTCACGCCGCGCAGGTTCATCAGTGTCAGCAGCACGATCACGACGACCGCACACAGCACCTTGTGCTGGACCACGAAGGGGACGGCGGAGCCGAGGTTCTCGATGCCGGAGGAGATGGAGACGGCGACCGTCAGGACGTAGTCGACGAGCAGAGCGCTGGCGACGGTCAGGCCCGCCTTGGGGCCGAGGTTGGTGGTCGCCACCTCGTAGTCGCCGCCGCCGCTCGGGTAGGCGTGCACGTTCTGCCGGTAGGAGGCGACCACGGTCAGCATCAGCACGGCGACTGCGACCGCGATCCAGGGGCTGAAGTGGTACGCCGACACGCCCGCGACGGACAGGACCAGCAGGACCTCGCCGGGCGCGTACGCGACGGAGGACAGCGAGTCGGAGGCGAAGACGGGTAGGGCGATGCGCTTCGGCAGGAGCGTTTCGCTCAGCCGGTCACTGCGCAGTGCGCGCCCGATCAGAATACGTTTGGGCACGTCGGTCAGTTTGGACACAACAGAGGATCGTAGGCCTTAACCCCCCGGGTCGTGCACCTGCCGTCCCGGATCTGCCTCACGGGTGAATTCCGGTACCCGGGACCCTGCGGATTCCGCAGGTGGGGTGAGCGCCGTGCCCAGATGTCCGGACCCCGCTCCCCGCCGACCCCCCGGAGGCCCCATGTCCTCGACCGCGGAGCTGATCGATGCCGCCGCCGCGTTGCTCGGCCTCGGATTCCTGACCCTGCGCAGCGTGCGCAGCATCACTCGGCGCCGGCCCTTCGAGGCCGGGCGAGACGCCGCCCACGGCGGAGGCGTTAAGGATGCGGTAGGAGGGTGCCCGCCCCGAACCGGGCATGTGTAGCTTGTCCCTCTGTCTGAGACCCTGATGGGACTGAGCAGTCGCTATTGACATCGGAAGGACGGTCGTGCACATCGTCATCATGGGCTGCGGGAGAGTGGGCTCCGCTCTCGCCCAGACCCTGGAGCAACAGGGGCACACGGTCGCCGTGATCGACCAGGACCCCACCGCCTTCCGCCGGCTGGGCCCCGGGTTCGGTGGCCGCCGGGTCACCGGGATCGGCTTCGACCAGGACACCCTGCGCGAGGCGGGCATCGAGGAGGCCGGTGCCTTCGCGGCCGTCTCCAGCGGCGACAACTCGAACATCATCTCCGCGCGGGTGGCCCGCGAGATGTTCGGCGTGCAGAACGTCGCGGCCCGCATCTACGACCCCCGCCGCGCCGAGGTGTACCAGCGTCTGGGCATCCCGACCGTGGCCACGGTCCGCTGGACGGCCGACCAGATGCTCCGCCGGCTGCTGCCCTCGGGCGCCGAGCCGCTGTGGCGCGACCCCACCGGCGGCGTCCAGCTCGCCGAGGTGCACGCCTCCCCGAAGTGGGTGGGCCACAAGATCAGCAGGCTCCAGGAGGAGACGGGCGTCCGGGTGGCGTTCCTGACCCGCCTCGGCGAGGCGATCCTGCCGAGCTCGCAGACGGTGCTCCAGGAGGGCGACCTGGTGCACGTGATGATGCGGACGGACGATGTGGAGAAGGTCGAGGCGGCGTTCGCCGAGGGCCCGGAAGAGGAGAGCGGTCACTGATGAGGGTCGCCATTGCCGGTGCCGGCGCGGTCGGTCGCTCGATCGCGGGCGAGCTGCTGGAGAACGGCCACGAGGTCCTTCTCATCGACAAGGCGCCGACCGCCATCTCGGTCGAGCGTGTGCCGCAGGCCGAGTGGCTGCTGGCCGACGCCTGCGAGATCACCTCGCTGGACGAGGCGGCGCTTCAGCGCTGCAACGTGGTGATCGCCGCGACGGGCGACGACAAGGTGAACCTGGTCGTCTCCCTGCTGGCGAGGACGGAGTACGGCGTGCCGCGGGTGGTGGCCCGCGTGAACAACCCGAAGAACGAGTGGCTGTTCAACGAGTCCTGGGGCGTGGACGTGGCGGTGTCCACCCCGCGTCTGATGTCCGCGCTGGTCGAGGAGGCGGTGAGCGTCGGCGACCTGGTCCGGCTGCTGCGCTTCAGCCACGGCGACGCCAACCTCGTGGAGCTGACCCTGCCGGAGGAGTCGGCGCTGGCCGGCACCCAGGTCGGGGACGTGGAGTGGCCCGAGGACACCTCGCTGGTCACCATCATCCGCGGCACCCGGGTGCTCACGCCGTCCCGGGAGGACTCCCTGGAGCCGGGTGACGAGCTGCTGTTCGTGGCCGCTCAGGCCCGTGAGGAGCAGCTGGAGGACCTGCTGTCGGTCCGCCGGGAACGCTGACGCCCGGTACGAACGGCGAGGGGCGCCCGGAGATCCGGGCGCCCCTCGCCGTTCGTACCGGGCGGTGCTCAGGTCTGGCGGCGATGCTCAGCTCTGGCGGCGGTGACGGCCGGCGGCCGGTGCCTCGCCGGGCTCCTCCTGTGCCAGGGCCGCCTTGCGCTCCTCCTCGGCCTTCTCCTCCGCCTCCATCTCCGCGAACACGTCGATGGGCGCGGGCGCCTTCGCCAGGAAGACCCAGGTCAGCCAGACCGCCAGCAGGAACGGCGGGATCTTGAGCGTGATCAGGACCCAGCCGAACTTCGTGGTGTCGGCCCACCAGTACAGCGGGAAGAGGATCGCGCACTTGGCGAGCAGGATCAGGCCCCAGGCCCAGCTCGCCTTGGCGTAGGCCTTCTTGCGGCCCGGGTTGCGGGTGCGCCAGGAGAGGTTCTCCTTGAAGACCGGTCCGAGCATCAGGCCGATCAGCGGGACCCCGGCCAGCGTGGTCACGATGTACGCCACGGCCAGGCCCAGCGTGTAGAGCATGCCCGGCAGGTAGAAGTCCTTGGCGTTGCCGGTCATCATCGCGAAGACGACACCGAAGGCGACGCCGAAGACACCACTGAAGGCGTGCTTGACGGTGTCCCGCATCGCCAGCCGGACCACGACCAGCAGCAGCGACACGACCAGCGCGGCGATCGCCGACCAGTGCAGGTCCTTGTTGATCGTGAAGATGGTGACGAAGAGCAGGCCGGGCAGCACCGTCTCGACCATGCCCCGCACCCCGCCGAACGCCTCGAACAGCGCGGCCTCCGTCACCGCCCGGGCATCGTCTTCGGCAGTCGTGTCCTGGGTCGGCTTGTCGAGTGACGTCACCGGCTACTCCCGTCCGAGGGGTCGCAGTTCGTACTTGGGGTTGAACAGCACCCGGCGGCCACGGCTCATCGAGATCCGGCCCGATGCGATCAGCCTGCGCCCCGGTTCTATACCGACGATGGAGCGCCTGCCGAGCCACACCACGTCCAGGGCGGCCGTGCCGTCGAACAACTCGGCCTCCAGGGCCGGGACTCCGGCACGTGGACGCAGGGTGACCGTGCGCAAGGTACCAGTAACCGTGACGATCTGCCGGTCGGTGCAGTCGCCGATCCGCGTACAGCCCGCGGTCTCGGCGTCCTCCCGCAGTTCCTCGGACTCCAGGTCCTCCTGCGACGAGGAGAGCCGGTCGAGCATGCGCCGGAAGCGGCCCGCCGGCTTTTCGGAACGAGGAACAGCACTCATGTCTGAAGCGTACCGGGGCGCCCCGAGGGCGACGGACCCGCTCACTTCTCGAAGCGGTAGCCCATCCCCGGCTCCGTGACGAAGTGCTTGGGGTGCGAGGGGTCGGCCTCCAGCTTCCTGCGCAGCTGTGCCATGTACACGCGCAGATAGTTCGTCTCCGTGCCGTACGACGGCCCCCACACCTCCTGGAGGAGCTGCTTCTGGCTGACGAGCCGGCCGGTGTTGCGCACCAGCACCTCCAGCAGATGCCATTCGGTCGGGGTGAGCCGTACGTCCTTGCCGCCCCGGTTGACCTTCTTCGCGGCCAGGTCGACGGTGAAGTCCTCGGTCTCCACCAGCACGCCGTCCTCGCCGTTCCCGACGGGCTCGGCGCGGCGGACGGCGGCGCGCAGCCGGGCCAGCAGCTCGTCCATGCCGAAGGGCTTGGTGACGTAGTCGTCGGCGCCCGCGTCCAGCGCCTGGACCTTCTCGTCGGAGGAGTGGCGGGCGGACAGCACCAGGATCGGCACCCGGGTCCAGCCGCGCAGGCCCCTGATCACCTCGACGCCGTCCATGTCGGGCAGGCCGAGGTCGAGGACGACCACGTCGGGGTGGCGGGAGGCGGCGAGGTCGAGGGCGGTCCGGCCGTCGGAGGCGGCGTCGACCTCGTACTTGCGTGCCTTGAGGTTGATCACGAGGGCGCGCACGATCTGCGGCTCGTCGTCGACCACCAGCACCCGCGTCATGTGGTTTGCCTTTCTGGTTCGGCGAGTCGTGCGGGGACGCGAAGGCTCTTCACGGCCCGCAGGGTGAGGACCATCGTCAGACCGCCGCCGGGTGTGTCCTCGGCGTTGAGCGTGCCGCTCATGGCCTCGGCGAAGCCGCGCGCCACGGCGAGGCCGAGGCCGACGCCGGCTCCGCGCGGGGCGTCGCCGTGCCGCTGGAACGGCTCGAAGATACGGTCCTTGGCCTCGTCCGGGACGCCCGGTCCGCGGTCCACGACCCGGACCTCGACCCGGTCGGCCATGGCGCTGGCGGACACCAGCACCGGCTCGTCCGGCGGACTGTACTTCACGGCGTTCTCCACCAGGTTGGCGACCGCGCGCTCCAGCAGCCCGGGGTCGACGGCGACCATCGGCAGGGACTCCGGGATGTCCAGGTGCGCGCTGTCCTCGGGCACCCCGCCCAGTGCCATCGGCACCACCTCGTCGAGGTCGATCTCGCGAATCAGCGGGGTGACCGTGCCGGTCTGGAGGCGGGACATGTCCAGCAGGTTGCCCACGAGGTGGTCGAGCCGGTCGGCGCCCTCCTCGATGCCCTGGAGCAGCTCCGCGCGGTCCTCCTCGGACCACTCGACGTCCTCGGACCTGAGCGAGGAGACGGCCGCCTTGATCCCGGCGAGCGGCGTGCGCAGATCGTGGCTGACGGCGGCGAGCAGGGCGGTGCGGATGCGGTTGCCCTCCGCGAGGGCGCGCGCCTGGTCGGCCTCCTCCTGGAGGCGCCGGCGCTCCAGGACGACGGCGGCCTGGGCGGCGAAGGCGGCCAGCACCCGGCGGTCGGAGGCGGGCAGCACCCGTCCGGTCAGCGCGAGCGCCATGTGGTCACCGACGGGCATGTCCACGTCGGCGTCCTCCGGGCGCTGGAGCGGTCCGCCCGTGCCCACGCGGCCGGCGCAGGTCCAGGGGTCCACGTCGCTCTGCCGTTCGAGCAGCGCCACCGATTCCATGACGAAGGTCTCGCGGACCCGCTCCAGGAGCGCTTCCAGGCTGGTCTCGCCGCGCAGCACGCTGCCCGCGAGGAACGACAGTATCTCCGCCTCGGCGCGCAGCCGGGCGGCCTGGTGGGTGCGGCGGGCCGCGAGGTCCACCACGGAGGCCACGGACACGGCGACCCCGACGAAGATCGCGATGGCGACGATGTTCTTGGGGTCGGCGATGGTCAGCCGGTGCAGGGGCGGGGTGTAGTAGTAGTTCAGCAGAAACGATCCGACGGCTGCCGAGGCGAGCGCCGGCAGCAGCCCGCCCAGCAGGGCCGCGGCCACCGTCAGGGCCAGGAACAGCAGCATGTCGTTGGCCAGGCCGAGGTCCCCGGCGTTCAGCAGCAGCGCGAGGGCCACCGGTCCGGCGACCGCGACCGTCCAGCCCCAGACGATCCGGGCGCGGCCGAGCCGGGCACCGCGGGCCACCGGCAGCCCCCGCCCCTTGGCGACCTGTCCGTGGGTGACGATGTGCACGTCGAGGTCGGGGCCCGACTCGCGGGCCACCGTGGCGCCCACGCCCGGTCCGAACACGTACTGCCAGGTCTTGCGGCGCGAGGAGCCCAGCACGATCTGGGTGGCGTTGACCCCGCGGGCGAAGTCGAGCAGCGCGGCCGGTATGTCGTCGCCGACGACGTGGTGGAAGGTGCCGCCCAGGTCCTCCACGAGGGTGCGCTGGACGGTCAGTTCCTTCGGGGAGGCGGAGGTCAGTCCGTCGCTGCGGGCGATGTAGACGGCCATGACCTCCCCTCCGGCACCCTTCTCGGCCAGCCGGGCCGCCCGGCGGATCAGCGTGCGCCCCTCGGGGCCGCCGGTGAGGCCGACCACGATCCGCTCGCGCGAGCCCCAGATCTTGGAGACCTGGTGCTCGCTGCGGTAGCGCTGGAGGTATTCGTCGACCCGGTCGGCCACCCACAGCAGGGCCAGTTCGCGCAGCGCGGTGAGGTTGCCGGGCCGGAAGTAGTTGGACAGGGCGGCGTCGACCTTCTCCGGCTTGTAGATGTTGCCGTGCGCCATCCGGCGGCGCAGGGCCTCCGGCGACATGTCGACCAGCTCGATCTGGTCGGCCCGCCGCACCACCTCGTCCGGGACGGTCTCGCGCTGCCGAATGCCCGTGATCGACTCGACGACGTCGCCGAGGGACTCCAGGTGCTGGATGTTGACCGTGGAGATGACGTCGACGCCGGCCGCGAGCAGTTCCTCCACGTCCTGCCAGCGCTTGGCGTTGCGGGAGCCGGGGATGTTGGTGTGGGCGAGTTCGTCCACCAGGGCGACGGCCGGGGCGCGGCGCAGCGCGGCGTCGACGTCCATCTCGGTGAAGGTGGTCCCGCGGTACTCCAGTACCTTGCGGGGGACCTGCTCCAGGCCGTGCAGCATCACCTCGGTGCGCGGCCGGTCGTGGTGCTCGACGAACGCCACGACACAGTCGGTGCCCCGCTCCACCCGGCGGTGTGCCTCGGACAGCATCGCGTACGTCTTGCCGACGCCCGGTGCCGCACCGAGGTAGATCCGTAGCTTGCCGCGTCCCATGGCCCCATTGTCTTCCCGTCACGGCTGTGCATGCCGTGTGTGTGCCGCGTCGACCTTACGGCCGATATTCGCGACATAAGGGGTCGCGCGGGGGCGGATGGCCGTCTTTGACGCAACCCTGACGTGCACGGCGTCACGGCTTACGACGTGAGGGCGCCACAGCGTTACGGCGCGAGGCGCGGCGTCACGGCATCACGTCACGACGTCACGACGTCACGACGCGACAGCGGTACGGCGCCAGGGCGTCACGATTCGACGATCTTGCCGTCGCGCAGCTCCAGAACCCGGTCGGCGAGGTCCAGGAGGGTCGCGTCGTGGGTCGCGACCAGCGCGGTGACCCGCTCGCTGCGGACGACCGCACGCAGCAGCTCCATCACGGCGTGGCCGGTCTCCGCGTCGAGCTGGCCGGTCGGCTCGTCGGCTATCAGGAGCGCCGGCTCGTTGGCGAGGGCGCGAGCGATGGCCACGCGCTGCTGCTGGCCGCCGGAGAGCTCACCGGGCCGCTGCCGGGCGTGGTCGGCGAGGCCGACCAGGGACAGCAGCAGCTCGACGCGCTCCTCCCGGGCGCGCGGATCGGCGCGGCGCAGCCGCATCGGGACGCCGACGTTCTCCGCGGCGGTGAGGATCGGGATGAGACCGAAGGACTGGAAGACGAACCCGATGCGGTCCCGGCGCAGGGCGAGGAGGCCGTCCTCGCCGAGTTCGGACAGATCGCGGCCTTCGACGTGGACCCGTCCCCGGTCCGGCTCGTCGAGCCCGCCGACGATGTTGAGCAGCGTGGTCTTGCCGGAGCCTGAGCGGCCCTTGAGGGCGACCAGTTCGCCCCGCGGCACCTCGAAGGAGACTCCGCGCAGGGCGTGCACGGCGGCCGCCCCCTGTCCGTAAGACTTGTGGACGTCCTCGACGCGCACCATGGTCTCGGTGATCACCTGGCTCATGTGCCCTCCCCGTTCCCGTCCCCCGCGGACCGGGCGCCAGTATCACCAGCCGCGCCCGTCCCTTCAACACCCGGTCACCATCCAAACGGACGGATGTCCGCGAAGGTTTCCGGCCGGGACCGCCGAGAAGCCCCGCACAACGGAGGGCCGCACCCGGAAGGTACGGCCCTGAGCCCTGTCGATGACCGTTCTCAGCGGACCTCGGTGATCTCCGGTCCGCGCTGGAGCTGGCCCATCCCGCCGGAGAAGCGGGACTGGCCCTCGTCCTGCTGGACGCCCTCGGGCACCATCTGCGCGTCGTTCGGCAGCTTCAGGACGATCGGGTCGCGGGGCGCCATCGGGCCCTCGCCGCGGACCACGACCGTGTCCCGGAAGATCTGCTCGAGCAGTCCGGCCGCCTGCGGCTGCACCGCGCCCTGACCGGAGATCACCCCGCGCAGGAACCAGCGGGGACCGTCCACGCCGACGAACCGCACGACCTGGTAACCGCCCGTGCCGTCCGGGAGCTGCACCGGCACCTGCGCGCGCAGCTCCCAGCCCAGCGGCCCCTCGACCTCGTCGACGATGCCGCCCTGCTGGGTGATGCCGCTGCCGATCTCCTCGCGCACCTCGCCCCAGATGCCCTCGCGCTTGGGCGCGGCGAAGGCCTGCAACTGGATGGCGCTGTCGTGCAGGACGACGGTCGCCGCGACGATCGCGTCGCCCGCGACCTCGACCCGCAGCTCCATGCCCTCGACGCCGGGCACGAACATGCCGCCGAGGTCCACACGGCCCTCGGCGGGCTCGCGCACCTCGGAGCCGTCCCAGGGCCCGTCGGGCCGCGGTTCGGGCTCGAGCCTCACACGCTCGCGCTCGCCCTCCACGTCTACGTCCGCCTCGGTGTCGACGCTGTCGACGACCTGCTCGGCCTCGCCGGCCGCGTCCTCGGCGGCACCCTTCTTCTTGCGACGTCCGAACACGTCACTGTCCTTCCCGGTCGGATACGACCGAAGCGTATCGATTCCCACCCGCCGGTCCGCCAACGGCGGCCCGACCGTTCGTGCCGCTCGCGCCGTCCACGGCGGCGTGGCCGCCGGTGGACCCGAAGCCCCCCTCGGCCCGCGCCGAGCCGGGAAGCTCCGCCACCTCCTGGAAGCGGACCCTCTCGACCTGCTGGACGACCAGTTGGGCAATCCGGTCGAAGCGCTCGAACCGCACGGACTCGCGCGGGTCGAGATTCACCACGATCACCTTGATCTCCCCACGGTACCCGGCATCAACCGTCCCCGGGGCATTCACGAGGGCGACACCGCAGCGGGCGGCGAGTCCGGATCGCGGGTGCACGAAGGCCGCGTACCCCTCCGGGAGCGCGACAGACACACCCGTGGGCAGTACGGCGCGCTCCCCCGGCGCCAGTTCGCACGCCACGGTGGTGCGCAGATCGGCACCCGCGTCACCGGGGTGCGCGTACGCCGGAAGCGGCACGTCGGCGTCGACACGCCGGATCAGGACGTTCAGGGGCTCACGGCTCACGGGTTCACCTCGAAGGCGCGGACGCGACGAACCTGGTCCGGGTCGTTCATGACGGCCTGGATCTCCCGGTCGCGGCCGTGATCGACGAAGTGGTCGACCTTGACCTCGACGAAAAGGGCCTCGGCGCGGACGGCGACCGGGCCGTCGGGGCCCCCGACGCGTCCGGTGGCCCTGGAGTAGATCTTCCGTCCGGCCACCGCGGTGACCTCGGCCTCCAGGTGCAGGGTGGTGCCGACCGGCACCGGGCGCACGAAGTCCGTCTCCAGCCGCCCGGTCACGGCGATCGTCCGCAGCAGCCAGTTCAGCGAGCCGAGGGTCTCGTCGAGGGCGGTCGCGAGGACCCCGCCGTGGGCGAGGCCGGGCGCGCCCTGGTGGGCGGGCTGCACGGTGAACTCGGCGGTGATGCGGACACCCTCGCCGGCCCGCGCCTCGAGGTGCAGCCCGTGCGGCTGCTCCCCGCCGCAGCCGAAACACGCCGCGTAGTGCGAGCCGAGGAGTTCGCCGGGGGCGGGGGCGTCGGGGTGCCGGACCGGATCAACGGCGTCGGGCGGGGGCTGAAGAGCTGCGGAACTACCACTCACAGGCGCAGACCTTACCCGCGCGTCGGCGTGCGCCCGACACCGTGCCAAGCTGGGTTCATGCAGCTTTCCGCCCAGCCGTACGAAGAACGCCTCACCGCGCCCCGTTCCTGGTGGCTGATCAGCCTTCTGATGGGCATCTCCTGCGCCCTGATCCTGCTTCCCTTCGGCACCCTGCCGATGCTGGGCGGTCTGGCCGGCGGCACCGCGGCGGCGGCGGTCGTGGTGAGCTCCTACGGCTCACCGCGCATCCGGGTCGTGGGCGGTCTGCTGATCGCGGGCGAGGCGAAGATCCCGGTCACGGCGCTCGGCGAGGCGGAGGTGCTGGACGCGGAGGAGGCGCGCGCCTGGCGCACCCACAAGGCCGACACCCGCGCCTTCCTGCTGCTGCGCGCCTACATTCCCGGGGCGCTGCGGGTCATGGTCACCGACCCGGAGGACCCCACGCCCTACCTGTACCTGTCGACGCGGGAGCCGGAGCGGCTGGCCCAGGCGCTGAGCGCGGCGCGGGCGGCCGTGGAGCCCGAGGCCGCGTAGCCAGGGGCCGCACGGCCCCGTAGGGGTGTTCCTGGGCGGGGCTCGTCAGCTCCCGGGGTTTCCGGAGCCTCCGGTGGTGTCGGGGCCTTCAACGCCGTCGGAGCCGTCGCCGGGGTCCTGGAGCGGCAGTGGACGCCCGGGTTTCTCCAGGGGCGGCAGCGGGGGCAGTTCGTCCCACGGGACCTGGATCTTGCGCAGGTCGGAGCGGATGCGGGCGGCGAGCCTCCTGGTCTCGCGCCGGTTCATGACGGCACCGGCCGCGGCGCCCACCATGAAGGGCGTCAGCTTGGGCAGGCCCCGCGCCGTCCGCTTCATGATCTGCCGGCGCAGCTGGCGCCTCACCTTGCCCCCGAGGGCGATGTCGATCGTCGACGGATTCCGCACGTCGATCCGGCGCTCGTGCGACCAGACGTTCAGATACGCGGTACTGCGGGCCTTCAGATTTCCGGGGGGCCGCACCCCGTACACCTCGTGGAGTTCCGCGATCAGCTTGAGTTCGATCGCCGCGACTCCGGTGACCTCCGCGGCCAGCTGGGTCGGCATCGCGGGCGGTACCGGCAGCATCGCCGCGGCCCCGACGCCCGCTCCGACCGTGGAGGAGGCGCCCGCCGCACCCGCCACCAGCTTGTCCGCGAGCTGTTCGGGCCCGAGGCCCGGGAACTGCCGGCGCAGCGTGGTGAGGTCCCGTACGGGGATCCGCGGGGCCATGTCGATGACGCGGTCGGTGAGGTACGAGAAGACCGCCCTGGCGTGGCCACCGCTCACGCGGGCGCCGTCTCTGGCCGCCTGCCCGGCCTTCCGGGCCCGGTGCCGGATCGCCGCGGCCTGCCGCCGGGCCACGGGCGCGGATCCACCCGCCGGGACGGCGGGGTCACCGCGCCCGGAGACCGATGCGAGCACGGGCGATCCCGCCGATCCGTTCGGGTCGGATGTACGGGATGGCCCTCGCTCGTCGTCACGCGCGCCGTGGGAGCCGTCGGACGGCTCCGAGTCCGCTCCCCCGCTGGGGGTGCGGCGCTTCCAAGGAGGGGTCGAGCCAGTCACGGCCGACCCTGCCTCAGTCGCAGTCGCGGCAGATCGGCTGACCGTTCTTCTCGCGGGCCAGCTGGCTGCGGTGGTGCACCAGGAAGCAGCTCATGCAGGTGAACTCGTCCTGCTGCTTGGGCAGTACCCGGACAGCCAGTTCCTCGTTCGAGAGGTCCGCGCCGGGCAGCTCCAGGCCTTCGGCGGCCTCGAATTCGTCGACGTCCACGGAGGAGGTCGACTTGTCATTCCGCCTGGCCTTCAGCTCTTCCAGGCTGTCCGAGTCGACGTCGTCGTCGGTCTTGCGTGGGGTGTCGTAATCGGTTGCCATGTCGCTCTCCCCCTCTGGGTGTATGCGGTGTCTCCAGCGCACGTAACGCGTGAGAGGCCGGACTTGTGCCCGACCTGAGGCGGAGATTTTGCCTCACATCAAGGTCTGTTACTCAATCGACACCCAACCGCACTCCTCAAGAGTGATCGGCTTGGATGGCGATCGGGACCGTACACGGTCCGAATGCCCCGCTCCAAAGCGGTCTCACCGTGTACTTCCCGTGATCATGCCCCCTGAAAACCGGGATTTTTCCGGCATTTCCAAGGCTCGCGTGGCCACGGAGAGTAGATGGCCGGAAAACCGCCCATGTGATTGATCACACACGGTGAGGCCGGGAACGGCCCCGGGAATTTCCGCGCAAAGCGAACATCCCCGCGTGTCGGCGCAATGATCTCAGATCGGCAGGGCCACCCGCATCACGAGCCCACCCCCCTCACGCGGCTGGGCCGAAATGTGCCCGCCGTGCGCCCTCGCCACGGAGCGGGCGATGGACAGGCCCAGGCCGACGCCCTTGTCGCTGCCGGTGCGCTCGGTACGCAGCCGTCTGAATGGCTCGAAGAGGTTGTCGATCTCGTACGCCGGGACGACCGGTCCGGTGTTCGCGACGACGAGGATCGCCTGACCGTGCTGGACGTCCGTGACGACCTCCACCCATCCCTCCTCCGCCACGTTGTACCGCACCGCGTTCTGCACCAGGTTCAGGGCGATCCGCTCCAGCAGCACGCCGTTGCCCTGGACGACCGCAGGCTTGCGCTCACCGCGGATCTTGACCCCCTTGGCCTCCGCCTCCCCGTGGACCTGGTCGATGGCCTGCGAGGCGACCTCGGCGAGGTCCACCGGCTTGCGCTCGACGATCTGGTTGTCGCTGCGGGCGAGCAGCAGCAGGCCCTCGACGAGCTGTTCGCTGCGCTCGTTGGTGGCCAGCAGGGTCTTGCCGAGCTGCTGGAGCTCCATCGGCGCGTGCGGGTCCGAGAGCTGCACCTCCAGGAGCGTGCGGTTGATCGCGAGCGGTGTGCGCAGCTCGTGCGAGGCGTTGCCGACGAAGCGCTGCTGGGCGGTGAAGGCCCGCTGCAGCCGCTCCAGCATGTCGTCGAAGGTGTCCGCGAGCTCCTTCAGCTCGTCGTCCGGGCCGTCCAGCTCGATCCGCCGGGACAGGTCCGAGCCGGCCACGGCGCGGGCGGTGCGGGTGATCCGGCCGAGCGGGGACAGCACGCGGCCCGCCATCGCGTAGCCGAACGCGAAGGCGATCACGGCGAGGCCGAGCAGGGCGAGGAGCGAGCGGCTGAGCAGGCTGTCCAGGGCGACCTGGCGCTGGTGGTCGATGCAGGCGCTGATCGCGGCGTTGAACTCCGACAGCGACAGGTTGCCGTTGTCGACGCCCGGACAGTCGGTGCTGGTGACCCTCAGGGCGTTGAAGTCGACGATCTTGAACAGCGGTTGGTTGCCGGTGCGCAGGGCCTGCGCGGCGAGCAGGTAGATGATCGACAGCAGCAGGATGCCGGCGATCAGGAACATGCCGCCGTACAGCAGCGTCAGCCGTATCCGGATGGTCGGGCGCAGCCACGGGAAGGCCGGCTCCGGCCTTCTGGGGTCCCAGGTGGGTTTCGGGGGCGCCTGGGGCGGCGCCGGGGTCGCGGCCACGGCGGATCAGATCCGGTAGCCGGAGCCGGGCACGGTGACGATCACCGGGGGCTCACCGAGCTTGCGCCGCAGCGTCATCACCGTGACGCGCACGACGTTGGTGAACGGGTCGGTGTTCTCGTCCCAGGCCTTCTCCAGCAGCTGCTCCGCGGAGACCACGGCGCCCTCGCTGCGCATGAGGACCTCCAGGACCGCGAACTCCTTCGGCGCCAGCTGGACCTCCCTGCCGTCACGGAAGACCTCGCGGCGGTTGGGATCGAGCTTGATCCCGGCGCGCTCCAGGACGGGCGGCAGGGGCACGCTGGTACGCCGGCCCAGGGCCCGCACGCGTGCCGTCAGCTCGCTGAACGCGAAGGGCTTGGGCAGGTAGTCGTCGGCGCCGATCTCCAGGCCCTCGACACGGTCGCTGACGTCGCCCGAGGCGGTGAGCATCAGCACGCGCGTGGGCATGCCCAGCTCGACGATCTTGCGGCAGACGTCGTCGCCGTGCACCAGCGGAAGGTCCCGGTCGAGGACGACCACGTCGTAGTCGTTGACGCCGATGCGCTCCAGGGCGGCCGCACCGTCGTACACGACGTCGACGGCCATGGCCTCCCGGCGCAGTCCGGTGGCCACCGCATCGGCGAGCAGCTGCTCGTCCTCGACGACGAGTACGCGCACGTCTTGTCCTTCCTGTGTCCACCCGCGTAGCGCCGCTCGGGGCGCACGCCGGCAGGGGTCCTCGTGGGTGTGTGCTTCCATCCTGCCCTTTTCGGCCGTAAGTCGGCGGTAAGCCGTGGAAGCGGCCGGTGGACAAGAGGCGAGCGGCGGGCGAAGGGGGCGCGAATCCCGAATTTTCTTGTCCGGTCGAGGTTTCCGCCGCGAGGAGTCGGGGGAGGACGGGTTTACACCCCGCGATCACGCTCTGCATGTGCCGCAGCACCATGCGGTACTCCGCGATCCGCTTCCGCAGAGTGGGTGTGGGTGTCCAGCGCCGTCGCCGCCCGGTCGGGCAGCGCCGGGCACCTGCTGAGACGTGATCGCCCCTTCCGAACGGCACACCCCCGTGCCACCGACCCACCGACCCAGGACGAGGGGGCGCAAGCATGGACGCATTCACCGCAGGACTTCTGCAGCGCATAAAGGCGACCGAGTCCGATCTGACGCGGGCTCGTGACGAGGGCGACGACTTCCTCGTCGAGGTCGAGCTGGCCGAACTCGACGACCTGCGCCGCCTCGCCGCCGAACACGGTGTGGAGGTCGGCGTGTCCGGCGTCTGACCAGCCTGCACGCGCACAGCGGGACCCCGGCGAATCCAGCGCCGGGGTCCCGCTGTGCGTGGTGCTCCCGCCGTGCCCTCAGTCGTGCCAGGCGCCGTACTCCTCCAGAAGGCTCTGGAGGGGCTCGAAGACGCCCGGGGTGGCCGCGACCGTCAGCTCGCGGGACGGACGCTCTCCCGGGCGGCCACCCGTCACGACGCCCGACTCCCTGGCGATCAGGTCGCCCGCGGCGAAGTCCCACGCGTTCAGACCGCGCTCGTAGTAGCCGTCCAGGCGGCCCATCGCCACGTCGCACAGGTCCACCGCGGCCGAGCCGCTGCGGCGGATGTCGCGCAGCAGCGGGATCAGCCGGCGGGCCACGTCGGCCTGGTGGGCGCGCACCTCCGCGACGTAGTTGAAGCCGGTGGCGACCAGGGCCTGGTCCAGGGGCGGCGCGGCGCGGCAGGCCAGCTTGCGCTCGCCGGCCCAGGCCCCGGTGGCCCAGGCCCCGCGGCCGCGCACGGCGTGGAACGCCTCGTCGCGCATCGGTGTGGCCACCACCCCGACGACGGCCTCGCCGTCCACCTCGGCCGCGATGGAGACGGCCCAGGTCGGCAGTCCGTACAGGTAGTTCACGGTGCCGTCGAGCGGGTCGATCACCCACCGGACGCCGCTCGTGCCCTCGACGGAGGCGCCCTCCTCGCCGAGGAAGCCGTCGTCGGGGCGCCGGTCGGAGATCAGGCCGGTGATCAGCTTCTCGGCGGCGATGTCCATCTCGGTGACGACGTCGATCGGGCTGGACTTGGTGGCGGCCACCACCAGGTCCGCCGGGCGGCCGTCCCGCAGCAGCTCTCCGGCGCGTGCGGCCGCCTGGCGGGCCAGTTGCAGCAGTTCGGCGGGCAGGGTGTCGGTCACGGGGTTCCTCACGCGTAGGGGCTGTCGGCGCCCGCGGCGGCGGGCCGGGGCGTGCGGGCCGGGCAGCAGCCCACCGGACAGAGGTTGTGGTCCGCGCCGAGCGAGCCCAGGGCGCACGGCGTGACCTGCTGTCCGCGCTCGGTGGCGGCACGCTCCACGATCAGGTCGCGGACGGCGGCGGCGAACCGCGGGTCGGCGCCGACGGTGGCGGAGCGGCGTACCGGAAGGCCCAGTTCCGCGGCCTTGGCCGTGGCCTCGGTGTCGAGGTCGTACAGGACCTCCATGTGGTCGGAGACGAAGCCGATGGGCGCCATGACGACGGCCGGGGCCCCCGCGGCGTGCCGCTCCTCGATGTGGTCGCAGATGTCGGGCTCCAGCCACGGGATGTGCGGGGCACCGGAGCGCGACTGGTAGACGAGCTGCCAGGGGTGGTCGGCGCCGGTGCGCTCGCGGACCGCTTCGGCGATCAGCCGCGCCACGTCCAGGTGCTGGCGGACGTACGCCCCGCCGTCCCCGTGGCCGGGGACCGGGCCGGAGGTGTCCGCGGCGGAGATCGGGATCGAGTGGGTGCAGAAGGCGATGTGCGCGCCGTCGCGGACGTCCTCGGGGAGGTCGGCGAGCGACTCCAGCACTCCGTCGATCATGGGCTGGAGGAAGCCGGGGTGGTTGAAGTAGTGCCGCAGCTTGTCGACCTTCGGCAGGTCCAGGCCCTCGGCCTCGAGGGCGGCGAGCGAGTCCGCGAGGTTCTCGCGGTACTGACGGCAGCCGGAGTAGGAGGCGTAGGCGCTGGTGGCCAGGACCAGGATGCGGCGGCGGCCGTCGCGGACCATGTCCCGCAGGGTGTCCGTCAGGTACGGGGCCCAGTTGCGGTTGCCCCAGTGGACCGGCAGGTCGAGGCCGTGGTCGGCGAAGTCCTTGCGCAGGGCGTCGAGCAGGGCGCGGTTCTGGTCGTTGATCGGGCTGACCCCGCCGAACTGGAAGTAGTGTTCGCCCACTTCCTTCAGGCGCTCGGTGGGGATGCCGCGCCCGCGCGTCACGTTCTCCAGGAACGGGATCACGTCGTCCGGGCCCTCGGGGCCGCCGAACGAGAGCAGGAGCAGGGCGTCGTACGGGGTGGCGTCGAGCACGTCAGGCATGCCTCGATCCTGCCACCCCGCACCCACGGGAGGGATCCCGGCCCGTGGGGGGGGGGAAAGGTGCGCCGGAGCCCGTAGGGGGGTGGTGCGCCGGAGTCGTCCGGTCCGTAAGCTGTATCAGCTTCCTTCACGCCTTACCGGATCGCGGAGTCCCTGTGCCCAGCCCGTACCGTGCCCTGTTCACCGCTCCAGGCTCCAAGGGTTTCTCCGCCGCGGGGTTCCTCGGCCGGATGCCCCTGTCGATGATGGGCATCGGCGTGGTCACGATGATCTCCCAGCTGACCGGGCGCTACGGGCTCGCGGGCGCGCTGTCGGCCACCATCGCGCTGGCCGCCGCGGTCCTCGGCCCGCAGATCTCCCGGCTGGTCGACCGGCACGGGCAGCGCCGGGTGCTGCGCCCCGCGACGCTCGTCGCGCTGACCGCCTCGGCGGTCCTGTTGTTCGCGGCGCACTTCCGGTGGCCGGACTGGGTGCTGTTCGTCTGCGCCGCCGGGATCGGCTCCGTGCCCAGTCTGGGCGCCATGGTCCGCGCGCGCTGGGCGGCCCTGTACCGGGGGACGCCGCAGCTGCACACCGCCTACTCGTTCGAGTCGGTGATGGACGAGGCGTGCTTCATCTTCGGGCCGATCGTCTCCATCGGACTGTCCACGGCCTGGTTCCCGGAGGCGGGGCCGCTGCTGGCCGCCTGCTTCCTGGCGGTGGGCGTGTTCTGGCTGACCGCGCAGCGCGCCACCGAGCCCGCGCCGCACCCGCGCGAGCACCACGGCGGCGGTTCGGCCCTGCGTGCGCGCGGGCTCCAGGTGCTGGTGTCGACCTTCGTGGCGACCGGGACGATCTTCGGGGCGGTCGACGTGGTCACCGTCGCCTTCGCCGACCAGCAGGGACACAAGGGCGCCGCGAGCGTCGTGCTCGCCGTGTACGCGGCGGGCTCCTGCATCGCGGGCGTCGTGTTCGGCCTGCTGCGCTTCGCGGGACCGCCCGCCCGGCGCTGGCTGCTGGGCATCTGTGCGATGGCCGTGAGTATGATCCCCCTCCTACTGGTCGGAAACTTGCCGTTTCTGGCCGTGGCGCTGTTCGTTGCGGGCCTGTCCGTCGCTCCCACGATGATCACGACGATGGCCCTCGTCGAAGAGCACGTACCACGCTCGCACCTGACCGAGGGCATGACCTGGGTGAGCACCGGGCTCGCGGTCGGGGTGGCACTGGGCTCCTCCGTGGCCGGCTGGGTGATCGACGCGGCCGGGGCGCGGGCCGGGTACGGGGTTCCGGCGGTGTCCGGGGCCGTCGCGGTCGCGGTCGGTTTCCTCGGGTACCGCCGGCTCAGCAGGCCGGCTCCGCGGCGGGGAGGCTTCGTTGAGCAGCACGACGAGCGCGAAGAACGGCACATGGCGTAACTGGGGCGGCACTGTCGGCGCGCGCCCCGCACGGGAGGTCACGCCGGCGACGGTGGAGGACGTCGCCGCCGCCGTGCGGAGGGCCGCCGAGGACGGCCTGAGGGTGAAGGCCGTCGGCACCGGTCACTCCTTCACGAGCATCGCCGCGACGGACGGCGTCATGATCCGCCCCCAACTGCTGACCGGCATACGCGAGATCGACCGCGAGGCCATGACGGTCACCGTCGAGGCCGGCACTCCGCTCAAGCGGCTCAACGCCGCTCTCGCGCGCGAGGGCCTCTCGCTCACCAACATGGGCGACATCATGGAGCAGACGGTGTCCGGGGCGACCAGCACCGGCACCCACGGCACGGGCCGCGAGTCGGCCTCGATCGCCGCCCAGATCAGGGGGCTGGAGCTGGTCACGGCGGACGGCTCGGTACTCACCTGCTCCGCGAAGGAGAATCCGGACGTCTTCGCGGCCGCCCGCGTCGGCCTGGGCGCGCTGGGGATCGTCACGGCCCTCACCTTCGCGGTGGAGCCGATCTTCCTGCTCACCGCCCGCGAGGAACCGATGAGCCTGGACCGGGTACTCGCGGAGTTCGACCAACTCTGGGCGGAGAACGAGCACTTCGAGTTCTACTGGTTCCCGCACACCGGCAGCACCAACACCAAGCGCAACAACCGCAGCGCCGGACCGGAGCAGCCGGTGGGGCGGCTGTCCGGCTGGTTCGAGGACGAGTTCCTCTCCAACGGCGTCTTCCAGGTGGCCAACTGGGTCGGCCGCGCGGTGCCCGCCACCATCCCGTCGATCGCCGGGATCTCCAGCCGCGCGCTGTCCGCGCGGACGTACACCGACATCCCCTACAAGGTCTTCACCTCGCCGCGCCGGGTGCGCTTCGTGGAGATGGAGTACGCCGTGCCGCGCGAGGCCCTGGCCGACGCCCTGCGCGAGGTGAAGGCGATGGTCGACCGCTCCGGACTGCGGGTGAGCTTCCCGGTGGAGGTGCGCACCGCGCCCGCCGACGACATCACCCTGTCCACCGCCTCGGGCCGGGACAGCGCGTACATCGCGGTCCACATGTTCCGGGGCACCCCCTACCAGCGGTACTTCACGGCCGCGGAGAACATCTTCACCGCGTACGAGGGCCGGCCGCACTGGGGCAAGATCCACACCGGGGACGCCGGCCGACTCGCCGCGGTCTACCCGCGCTTCGGGGAGTTCACGGCGCTGCGGGACCGGCTGGATCCCCAGCGGCTGTTCCAGAACGACTACTTGCGGAGGGTGCTGGGGCCGTAGCGCTCGCGCCGGGTGCCGGGGCGGAGGTGCCGGCGTCGGACGGCTTGCCCGGCCCGGTGCCGTCGGCGCCCGCGCTCCCGGTGTCCCCCGTGCCGCCGCTGCTCCCGCTGTTCCCCGTGACCTCGGGGGTGGGCGCCGGGCTCACCCCGGTGCCCCGGTCGGGGCGGCCGGAGGCGGCATCGCCCGGCGGTGCCCCGGTCCCGGTCCCCGGCGTCGCCGTGGGCGAGGAGGTGGGAGCCGGCCCGTCGGGCGTCACGGACGGGGTGCGGTGGCCGGTCACGGCGTAGCCGACCGTCGTCCCCCTGCCGCCGCTGAAACTGTCGCCCGACACCAGCTCGTAGGCGGTGATTCCGGCCATGGTGACCCCGAAGACCAGGGCGGCGGCGAGCACGGGCCGCTTCCAGCTCTTGATCCGGGCCCGGTAGACGGTCCCCTCGGTGAACTCGCCCACCGGCGGCGGGGTCCGCCCGGCGGGGGCGGTCGCCGGGGCCGGTACCGGTCCCGGGGAGGCGGCCACTCCGCGCAACTGCTCGCCGGTACGCCGGAAGAAGTGCTGGAAGACCGAGCCGCCGCAGGTGGCCAGGACGCTGACGACACCGGCCCCGAGGATCGTGCCGTAGACACCGAAGTACGAGGCGAGCTTCGCGGCCACCACCGCCGCCACGGCGCTGCCCGCGACCTGAGCGACGCTCAGCTCGATCCGCCTCCTCCTCACCTCCTCCCCGGCACTCGGCTCACCACCGCCATCGAACCTTTCACGCATGACCGGACCTTGCCTGCCTCTGTCGGACACAGCCGCATCTTTCGTATGTGATCGGCCGACTGCACGAGAAAGGGACGTACGGACGAAACCGTTAGTTCCGTTTGCGGTGAATAAGTGAAGTTCGCCACGGGCATGATCGAAAAACCGGTCGAGGGCGGCCGAGTACCGCCTCTGGCGAGAAGTTGGGCGGCGTGCCAATCCACGCACGTGGCCCGAATGGAGTACCGTAATGAGCCCTGGGCCCGGCCTCCCTTCGGGGTGTCCGGGACCTGGCTGGACCGCCGGGAGGGGGCTGGTTGCACAGGGTGACAGAATTGGTCACTTAGCGTTGCAAACAGGTAACCGTGCCATAACGGCGTTCCAGGGCCCGTGCCCGACACGCCGGGCAACTCGGCAAGGTTGTGGCAGGCTGCACCCGGGCAGGCCACACTCGACTAGCGGAAGCAGCGACGCACGTGACGTCGGCAGGCACCACCCGGGAGGTCCCCATGCCCGAACTGCGTGTCGTGGCCGTCTCCAATGACGGCACACGGCTGGTGCTCAAGGCTGCGGACAGCACGGAGTACACGCTTCCGATCGACGAACGGCTCCGCGCCGCCGTGCGCGGCGACCGTCCCCGCCTCGGCCAGATCGAGATCGAGGTGGAGAGCCATCTCCGCCCCCGCGACATCCAGGCCCGGATACGAGCCGGAGCGACCGCGGAAGAGGTGGCCCAGCTCGCCGGCATCCCCGTCGACCGGGTACGGCGCTTCGAGGGCCCCGTGCTCGCAGAGCGCGCCTTCATGGCCGAGCGCGCCCGCAAGACTCCCGTCCGCCGCCCCGGTGAGAACTCCGGCCCGCTGCTCGGCGAGACCGTCCAGGAGCGGCTGCTGCTGCGCGGCGCCGAGAAGGAGACCGCCCAGTGGGACTCCTGGCGCCGCGACGACGGCACCTGGGAGGTCCTGCTGGTCTACCGGGTCGCGGGCGAACCGCACTCGGCCAGCTGGACGTACGACCCGCCGCGGCGCCTGGTACAGGCCGTCGACGACGAGGCCCGCGCCCTGATCGGGGAGTCCGACGACCTCGGCGCCCCGGAACCCAGCTTCCCGTTCGTGCCGCGCATCGCGCGTCTGCCGCGCGAGCGTTCCTTCGACCGGGACCGCGACCGTCCGGCGCTGCCGGGACAGGCGCCCGAACCCGCCGAGGAGAGCGTGGGCGAGCGCGACACGCTGACCAGCCTGCTGGAGGCGGTGCCGAGCTTCCGCGGCGACCTGGTGGTGCCCGAGCGCGCGCCGGAACCCGTGGAGGAGCCCGAGGAGGACCTGGTGGCCGAGGAGCCCCCGGCCCCCGCGGCCTCGGCCGGGTCCGCCTACGCGGACGTCCTCATGCCGCGCTCCGTCACCAGCCACCGCGACCGCCTCACCGGCGCCACCGACCGCCAGGCCGAGGCGGACGGGGTGCGGCCCGGCCGCCGGGCCGCGGTGCCGAGCTGGGACGAGATCGTGTTCGGCACGCGCCGCAAGAAGCAGGATTAGCAAGGCCGTACGAGGCTGGAGGGCCGCGCCCGTCGGGTGCGGCCCTTCCTCGTGCGCGCTCCTTGTGGCCGTACCGGCCGACCGGCCGTCAACCCCTGTGAGTGACCGGCCGGCCGGCTGTCACCCCCTATGAGTGACCGGCGACCGGCGTCCGGTCACTGCGGGTCCGGCCCCACCGCGACCGGCCGGGACGGGTCCGAGGACCACTCCGACCACGAGCCGACGTACAGGGCCGCCGGGATCCCGGCGACGGCCAGCGCCAGCACCTCGTGCGCGGCGGAGACGCCGGAGCCGCAGTAGACGCCGACGTCTCGCCCGTCGGCCGCGCCCAACGCCGTGAACCGCGCCCTGAGTTGCGCGGCCGGCAGGAACCTGCCGTCCGGGCCCGCGTTCTCGGTGGTCGGCGCGGACACCGCGCCCGGGATGTGGCCGCCCACCGGGTCGATCGGCTCCACTTCGCCCCGGTACCGCTCCCCCGCGCGCGCGTCGAACAGCACTCCGGACCGGGCCAGTGCCGCGGCCCCGTCGGCGTCGAGCAGCGGCAGCGCGCCGGGCTTCGGTACGAAGTCGCCCTCGGCCGGTTCGGGCACGTCGGTCTCCAGGGGGCCCTCCCAGGCCGCGAGGCCGCCGTCCAGGACCCGCACGTCGGGGTGCCCGGTCCAGCGCAGCAGCCACCACGCGCGGGCCGCCGCCCAGCCCTGGCCGCCGTCGTGGACGACGACCGGCCGGTCCGCGGACACCCCGGCACGGCGCATCGCGGCGCCGAACACCTCCATGTCCGGCAGGGGATGGCGGCCGTTTCCGCCCGGCGCCGAGGCCAGTTCGCGGTCCAGGTCGACGAAGACGGCACCGGGGATGTGCCCGGCCGCGTGGGCGGCGCGCCCGTCGAAGGGCGCCGCGCCGGCCGCCGTCGCCAGACTGAGCTGCCAGCGGACGTCGAGCAGCACCGGCGGCCGGGGCTCCGCGAGGGCGCTCGCGAGATCGGATGCGGAGATGATGGCGTTCATGGCCACCATCCTTGCGCACGGGGTGGCCACGGCGTCCAGGTCCGGCTACTCTGCTCGGCCGGACAGGTCCGATCACGATGCGTACGGGATCGGCCACATACTGTACAGCCGATCGACATCCGTCGGTAAGCGTGATGAAACGGGCGGGACACCGCACACCGGGCACCCTCCGGACGGGACCCTGCCCCGCCGGCGCCGCGGAAGCGCGCCCGGCACCGGGGGCGGCGCATCGGCTCGGGGTCCGGAGAACGGAATCGAGGCGGCCGTCGAGAGGCCCTGGAGGCCGAGGAGAAGGTGACGATGACCGAGGCACCGGAGCCGGGCGTCCCGAACGGCCGGGCACCCGCCCGGAACAGGCCCGGCACACCGTGCCGGGTGAGCCTGATGGCGCACGGGATGGCCGCCGCCCAGGCCTTCTACGGGGAGCTCTTCGGCTGGGAGTTCCAGCCCGGGCCGAGCCGGCTCGACCCCTGTGTGCGGGCCCTGCTGAACGGCCGTGAGGTGGGCGGCATCGGGCAACTGCCGCCCGGCCGGCGCCTGCCCGTGGCGTGGACGCCCTATCTCGCTTCGGACGACGTGGATCTGACGGCCGAAACGGTACGGCTGTGCGGCGGCACGATCGGGGTGGGTCCGCTGGACGCGGGCGGCATCGGGCGGCTGACGATCGGTTCGGACCCGTGGGGTGCGGTTTTCGGCCTGTTGCGGGCCCGGCCGCACCCGGGCGCGGAGACCACCGGGCTGCCCGGCACACCCGTGTGGCACGAGCTGCTGACCTACGAGACCGCGGGCGTCGCCACGTTCTACAGCAGGCTGTTCGGCTACGAACGGAAGCCGGACGGCTCCGCCGGCGTCGACCGCGTGACCCTGCACCTCGACGGCCGCCCGGTCGCCGCAGTGCACGGGGTGGGCCGGGCCCTGCCCCACGACCGGGGCTCGCACTGGATGACGTACTTCGAGGTCACCGACACCGACGAGGCGACCGAACGCCTCGTCGCCCTGGGCGGCCGGGTCCTCACCCCCGCGCGGAACACCGCCCGCGGCCGCATGGCCATCGTGGCTGATCCCGAGGGGGCACGGTTCGCCCTGATCCAGGGTTCGCGTTGATTCCGTCAAGCCGTGTTGACGGCGGGTGTCGCTCAGAAGAGCGATATCGGCAGGACATTCGGTGACAGCGCCGCGGCGTGGGCCTCGGCAGCGGCCACGGCGGCGGTGCCTCGATGCGCGCCTCCGTCCGGACTCGGTTCACTCTTCGTCGCGGTGGGTGAGGTGGCCGTCGGAGAGGTGCCAGTAGCGCTGGTGAGGGGTCAGTTGCCAGGTCTCGTCGGCAGCGATGGCCCGCGTGATCCAATCGTGCAGTTGCGGGAGGGCCTGTGCCCGTAGAACGGCGCGGATGGCTGCACGTCGAGTGGCATCGACCGGGTGGACGTCCATGTGGAGACCGACCATGTCCGGGTGGATACCGCGGCCGTAGTTGCGGGGGTTCGGAGCGACCCATGCTGCTCCCAGGACGATCGTCCCGCTGTCATGTCCGGTGAGGAACTGCAGGTCCTTGACGCGTGACATGTCAGGGCCGAGACACGCGTTGATGTCGCTGGTGGTCAGTGGCCAGGCGCGGTGCCGGGGCAGTCTTCGGTTTCGTGCGGACATGGGGAAGAAGAATGGCAGGAGATCACTGCCGCCCCAACCGGGCCCCGGCGTTCGCGCGGGCGGGCTGAGCGCGAGGGCGCGGGGGCGGGGCGGGGGCGGGGGCGGGGGCGCTCGTGAGTCTCGGGGACAGCTGGGAGAACGACGACGGGGCCGCCGGGCGACGACCGGAGGACGAGGCCGGGCGGGGTGTCGTCGTCGCGTTCGGCCAGACCATGAAGACGCTGCGGGTGCGAGAGGGTCCGGAGCGCGAGGAGTTCGGGAGGCCGCTCGGGTGCTCGGCCTCCACGACCGGGTCGTTCGAGCAGGGGCGACGGATCCCGACGCCCCGGACGATCGATCGGGCCGGCCTGGTCGGAGCGGCGCGTCTGACGCAGGTGCGGGTGCTCGGTCAGTCCGCGGTCACGGGCAGGACGTCCGGGGACAGCGCCGCCGCCCGCGCCGAGGAGGCCGTCATGCGGCGGCGGTGGTGCCGGCGGCACAGCACCTCGTAGCCGATCTCGTCCGCCGAGCGGGTCACGTCGCCGACGAAGACCTGGGCGCCTTCGAGCACCATGACGCCGCCCACGGTACGGGCGTTGTGGGTGGCGCGGGCGCCGCACCAGCACAGGGCCTCGACCTGGAGGACCTCGACGCGGTCGGCCAGTTCGACCAGGCGCTGCGAGCCGGGGAACAGCTTGGAGCGGAAGTCCGTCGTGATGCCGAAGGCGTAGACGTCCATCTCCAGGTCGTCGACCACACGCGCGAGCTGGTCGATCTGCTCGGGCGCGAGGAACTGCGCCTCGTCCGCGATCACGTAGTCCGCGCGCCGGCCCTGCGAGAGGTGGTCGACGATGTAGGCGTACAGGTCCACGCCGTCCTCGACCTCCACCGCGTCCGTCACCAGGCCGAGGCGCGAGGACAGCTTGCCCTCCCCGGCCCGGTCGTCACGGGTGAAGATCATGCCCGTCAGTCCGCGTGCGGAGCGGTTGTGCTCGATCTGGAGAGCCAGTGTCGACTTCCCGCAGTCCATGGTTCCGGAGAAGAACACCAGCTCGGGCATGAGCAGTTGGGCACCTTTCGGCGAGTGAGGAGGACGGTGGTGTACAGCGAGTAGGGCGGGAAGGGGCCTCAGGAGCGTACTTCCAGCAGCGGGACCAGCTGCTCGGCAGGGGTCATCGAACCGTGGTTGCCGACCATCAGCGACTCCTTCGGCTCCTGCTCGGAGGCGATGAGCAGGACGTCGTCGCGGGCGGCGGCGACCACGTCGCCGATCCGCGCGTACACCCGCTCGTCGACGCGCGGCCCGAACCAGCCCGCCGCGAGGGCCTCGTCCCGGGAGGCGACCCAGAACTGCTCGCCGAGCACCTCGCGCCAGCAGGTGAGCACGTCGCCCCCGGCGCCCGGCACCGCGTACACGTGGCGCGCGCGTCCCTCGCCGCCGAGCAGGGCGACGCCCGCGCGCAGCTCCCAGTCCTCGTCGAAGTCGATGCGGTGCTGCTCGTCGAAGGGGACGTCGACCATGCCGTGGTCGGCCGTGACGTAGAGCGCGCTGTGCGGCGGCAGCTGCTCGGCCAGGCGCTGGACGAGCCGGTCGACGTGCATCAGCTGTCCGCGCCAGGTGTCGGAGTCGACGCCGTAGCGGTGGCCGGCGCCGTCGAGTTCGGAGTAGTACGTGTAGACCAGCGCCCGGTCGGCGGCGGCGAGCTGCTCGGCCGCGACGTCCATGCGCTCCTCGCCGGTCAGCCGCCCCAGGAACGTGCCGCCGCTGAGTGCGACCTTGGTCAGCGGGGTGTTCTGGAAGGCCGGGGAGGACACCTGGGCGGCGTGCACGCCCGCCTGCTGGGCGAGCTGGAAGACCGTGGGGTGGGGCTGCCAGGCGCGCGGATCGCTGTACGGCTGCCAGCGGAGCTGGTTCATCAGCTCACCGGTGGCCGGGTTGCGCACGGTGTAGCCGGGCAGTCCGTGCGCGCCCGGGGGCAGGCCGGTGCCGACGGAGGCGAGCGAGGTCGCCGTGGTCGCCGGGTACCCGGCGGTGATCGGGCGGCCGGTTCCGCCGCGCGAGCTGCCGAGCAGGGAGGTCAGGTAGGGCGCCTCCGCGGGGTGCGCCTTCAGCTGCTCCCAGCCGAGGCCGTCGATCAGGAAGACGCAGGCGCGGTCGGCGGGGGCCAGTTCGCCGATCGCGGCCGTCATCCGCGGTACGCCCATGCCGGCGGCCAGCGTGGGCAGCAGGTCGGCGAGTGAGCCGGTTCCGTACTCGGGAACGGGTGCGGTCTCGACGGCCAGCGGCTCCGGGTGGCCCCAGGCGGTGGCGGCGTCGTCGGGGGAGAAGGGACGGGTCATCAGCGGGTCGGGTCCGCGGTGGCCTCGGAGATGGACTGCGCGAACGCGAGGGCCTGCCGCACCGTCTCGGGGCCGTCGCCGGCCTCGCTGACGCGCAGGCTGAGGTCGTCCGCCGTCGAGTTGCCCGTGTAGCCGTGGTCGGCCTCGCAGTTGGGGTCGCCGCAGGCGGCGGGCTCCAGGTCGATCCGGGACACGGCGCCCCAGCCGATGGTCAGCACGACCTCGCGCGGCAGCGTGCCCGGCGTGTACTGCTCCGGGTTGGCAACCACGCGGCTGACCACGACCGACGAGATCCGGTCGAGCTTCACCGACTCCGTGGACGTGGTGGCGTACGGCGTCGGGGAGGTGCTGTCGGCGGCCTGCTCGTCGGTGTGGCTGACGATGAAGCGGTTGCCGGTGAGGACGAGCACCGTCACGTGCCGCCGCACCTCGTTCTGGTCGAACGTGGTCTCCTGGTGGACCAGGTACGACCGGATGGGCTCACCGCCCACGGCGGCCTCCACCGCCTCGGCCACGAGAGCCGGGTAGTAGCCGCTGCGTTCGATCGCCGAACGCAGCCCCTGGGTCGTCGTACTGGTCTTGGCCATGCCGTCCATCCTAATCCGTGGGTGAGGGCGGTCCGGGCCAGTCAAGGGCAACCCGGTCCCTTCGGACAGCCGGGCCGTCACGCACGTGCCGAATCGGGCGGGGACGCGCGGGGGCGGCCTGCCGACAACGAGGTCGGCAGGCCTGCACGGAGAGTGATACGAACGTTTTCAACAGGGCGGTCGAGCGGCAGCCGAACCACCGGGGTGGAGGCGGCGGTCGGCGACACCCTCCAGGAGCCGGCGCCGCCGCACGGCGTCGGTGGCCAGTTCCACCCCCACGTGTGCGAGGGCCGTCGCCCCGTCGACGACGGCCCGGTCGGCGCCCTGGCTCTTGCCGTACCGGGCGAACTCGGCCGTGTGCTGTTTCGCGCCCCCGGTGTCGTACCCGATGGTCGGGTGGAGCGTCGGCACCACGTGCGAGATGTTGCCCATGTCGGTCGAGGCCATCAGTTCACCGTGCTGCGGCACCGGAGTGCGGCCCAGCTCCCTGAGCGCCCGCACGTAGGACTCCGTCATGGAGGCGTCCTGTCGCAGATCGGCGAAATCGTGGCCGTGTGGGACGAGTTCGAGCTCCGCGCCGGTTGCGAGGGCGCCCGCCTCAAAGCAGGCCCGGACCCGGCGCCGGGCGTACGCGAGCTGTTCGGACGTGGGGGCCCGCAGCTCGTAGCGGGCCCGGGCGAGTGCCGGGATCACGTTCACGGCCTGCCCGGCCTCGTAGACGACGCCGTGCACCAGGGTGCCGGGCGGGAGTTGCTGGCGCAGCAACCCGATCGCCGTGTGCGCGAGCGTCATCGCGTCGAGCGCGTTGACTCCCTCCCAGGGGGCCAGAGCGGCGTGGGAGGGCCTGCCCCGGTAGGTGACGTCCCAGGCGCCGACGGCCAGCGACGAGGCGCCGACCGTGTCCTGCGCCGCCGCGTGCACCATCATGGCCGCCGCCACGTCGTCGAACACTCCGGCTTCGAGGAGCAGCGCCTTGCCGCCGATGTCCTCCTCCGCCGGCGTGCCGACGAGCTTCACCCTGATGCCGAGCCGATCCGCGACGGCCGCGAGGCCGAGCGCGGCGCCGACCGCGGCGGCCCCGTTCACGTTGTGACCGCAGGCGTGTCCGATGCCCGGCAGCGCGTCGTACTCCGCGCACAGGGCCACGACCAGGTCGCCGGTTCCGTGGGTGGCGACCACCGCGGTGGGCAGGTCCGCGACGCCCTGGGTGACGGTGAAGCCGGCATCGGCGAGGAGCCCGGCGATCTTGGCGGCCGACCGGTACTCCTGCAGAGCCGTCTCCGGCTCGTCGTGCAGACTGTGACTCAGGGCGACGAGGCGTTCCCGCCGGCCGCGTACGGTTTCGGTCACCTCGGCCAGCGCCTGTTCCCGAACCTCCCGCCGGTGCGTTCCCTGCTGCGTTCGCGTCATGCCGGCTCTCCGCTCTGTGCGAGGGGCTGACCCACTCGCCCGGTCGCGGTGGCGGGCACACCGCGGAAGGCCAGGCCCAGCACCGCGCCCAGCAGGGCGACGCCGGCGCACACCCCCCAGGACCACAGGTGGCCCGCGAGCGCGATGTGGCCGTCGGCCAGCTGGTGGCCGACGAACAGCGCGCCGATCACGGCCGCTCCGATGGCCGCGCCCAGGGAGAGCGCCAGTTCGTTGAGGCCGACGGAGAGCGCGGTCTCGGTCTCGGCGACGACCTCCGCCGACAGGGTGCGCGTGATCGACTCGAACATGCCGGTGGCCAGGCCCACGACAAGGGCGCCGACGAGGTACTGGGACAGGGAACCGTGGAAGACGATCAGGGAGAGGAAGCCCGCCGCGCCGATGACGCCCACCGCGGCGAGCACCGCGCGGTCGCCGATGCGCCGTGCCAGCCGCGGGGTCGCCGTGGACCCGAGGCATCCGGCGACGACCATGGCGAGGGAGACGAGCGCGATGGTCTGGGATCCCAGGCCCATGCCGTAGCCCGTCCCGTCCGGGTCGGTCCCGAGGAACACGGCGTTCGCGGCCAGGAACCCGATGGTGCCGAAGGCTGCGCAGAAGGTGTGGGCGCTGATCACCGCCAGGCGTGGGTCGCGCAGCAGCCGCACGTTGACCAGAGGATGCGTGGAGCGTCGCTCGACCGTCACCCAGGCCGCCAGCAGGAGTACCGCGAGGACGGCGGTGACCAGGGATTCCGACGACGTCCAGCCCCAGGTCTCGCCCTGGGCCAGAACGAGGACGAGTGCCACCAGGCCCAGGGTGAGCAGCGTCGCCGCCCGGAAGTTGAACTCCCCGCCGCGCGGAGCGGTGCTGTCCGGCAGGACCAGGGCGGCGGTCACCGCGAGCCCGCCGAAGGGCACGGCCGTCCACAGTCCGGCGACGGCGTGTGCCTCGCTGAGCGCGCCCGCGACGAGGCCGCCGACACCGATCGAGAGGAGCAGAGCGCCGACCAGGACCGACATGCCGACCCGTCCGTGTTCCGGTGCGCGGGACCGCAGAATGCCCGCGAGCAGCGGAAAGAAGCCGACGACGGCTCCTTGCAGGGCCATGCCGACCGCGAGGGTCGCGGTCGTCGGCCACACCGCGATCAGCAGGGAGCCGCCGGCCACCATGCCGACACAGGCGCGCAGGAGCGTGCGGTGCCCGTGGATGTCCCCCAGTCGCGACAGCAGTGGCGTCATGACCGCGAACGCGACCTGGGACAGAAGGTAGAGGTTGTTCTGACCGACGCTGCCGATGCCGACGTGATGGCCGACTTTCGGCAGGAGCGGGGTCAGATACCCCTGCACGACGCCACTGCACACCACGATCACCGTCATGGTCGCGAGCAGTCCGCGGCCAGAGCCGATGCCTCTGATCACCGTTGTCTCACCTCTTCTGGTGGCTGGAACCCGACGTGGGCGCTACTGTGCGGGCGCCGGCCGAAGCGGCCCGGAACTTCGTGGAAATCGTGCGAGGAGGGCACGCTCGATGCGGGAAACGAGCATTCCGAGCGAGTTCGACCTCGCCCTCGTGCACGCGCTGCAGTTGCAGCCCCGGGCGTCCTGGTCGGAACTGGCACCCCTGCTGGGGGTGACCTCGGGCACGCTCGCGCGGCGTTGGGAGCGGCTGACCGCGGAGGGGCTCGCCTGGGTGTACGCGGCGCCGGGCCGTGCGTTCTCCCGCACCCGTTGCACCGCGTTCGTGCTGCTGCGCTGCCGTCCAGGCGCACGGCAACGACTCGCCGAGCAGGTGTCGGCTTTCGAGGAGGTCGTCACCGTCGAACTCACCGCACCCGGCACGGCGGATCTCCTGCTGGACGTGCTGGTCCCGGACGTGGCCTCACTGACACACTCCCTCACGGAGCGCCTCGCCGGACTCCCCGGGGTGAGCGCGGTGGAGTGCCTCTTCGCCACCTCCCTCTACACGGAGGGCAGCCGTTGGCGGCTGCACTCCCTCGACTCGGCCCAGCGGGGCGCGCTCGGCCCTCCTGGTGCCGGACCCCGCGGGGCGGCTTCCTCCGGCGCACTGGACGACCTCGACCGTGCTCTCCTCGACGCCCTGGTCCGCGACGGCCGTCTGGGGCTCGCGGCGCTCGGCGAGCGCATCGGCACCAGTGCCGCGACCGTCCGCCGCAGGGTGCACCGGCTCATCGACTCCGAGATGATCGCCTTCCGCTGCGACATGGCCCCGCGCCTGACCGGACTGCCCGTGTCGGTCACCTTTCGCGGCCAGGTTCCCACCCGCGATCTGAACACCCTGCACCGAACGCCGGCCACACTGCCCGAATGCCGTCTGGTCGCCGCCGTCACCGGGACCTCGAACGTCCTCGCCACGTTCTGGCTGCGCGACATCGGGGACGTCCAGCGCCGCGAGACGGCGATGTGCGCCCGGCTCCCCTCCCTCACGGTCGTCGACCGGATCGTCGGAGTGCGGACGGTCAAGCGGATGGGGCACCTGCTCGACGGGGACGGACGACGCACGGGAACGCGGCCCATACGGCCCTGGTAGGGCACGCACCGGGTCCGAGCCCGGACGGGCCCCGGTAGCCGATTCAGTACACCGGGAGCGTGCGCGGGCCGAGGTCGTCGCGGGCGGGCGGGGGTGCCAGGCGCACGGTGGCGTCGAGGACGGTCAGCCCGCGCGGGGCGACGACGACCGGCTCCAGGGTGACGGCGACGACCTCCGGGTGGTCGTGGACCAGCCGTGACACGCGCAGCAGCAGTTCCTGCAACGCGGGCGTGTCGACCGGTGCCGAGCCGCGCCAGCCGAAGAGCAGGGGTGCCGTGCGGATGGAGCGGATCAGGGAGGTGGCCTCGCGGTCGGTGACCGGGATCAGCCGGTGCGCCATGTCGCCGAGCAGCTGGGAGGCGACTCCGGCGAGCCCGAAGGAGAGCACCGCGCCGGCCGCCGGGTCGATGACCGCGCGCACGACGGTGTCGACCCCTCGGGGTGCCATCGCCTGCACCACCGGCCGCAGCTCCTCGGGCTTGCCGAAGAGGTCGGTCAACTCGGCGTAGGCCCAGCGGAGTTGATCCTCGTCGGTGAGGTCGAGGCGTACGCCGCCGAGGTCGGCGCGGTGCCGCAGGTGCGGGGCGGTGGCCTTCAGGGCGACGGGGTAGCCGAGGGCGCGGGCGGCTTCCGCGGCGGCGTCGGGGGTGGGGGCGGGCAGGGCCCGGCGCACGTGGATGCCGTACCGGCCGAGCAGCTCGCAGGTCTCCTCCGTGCCGAGTGTGAGGCCCTGCCCGCGCTCGAGCAGTCCGCCGATGAAGGCGGCGGCGCCCTTCTCGTCGATGTCCTCGTACTCCGGCACCTTGCCCGGCTCCGCGGCCTCCCGCCGCCACTGGCCGTACCGGACCGCTTCGGCGAGGGCCCGGACGGCGCGCTCGGCGGCGGGATAGGCGGTGATCAGCCGCGGCCCGGTGGGGGCCGGCTCGGGACCGGCACCGCCCGCCGTCACGCCCGCGGGGCCCACGCCCCCGGCCGCTGCCCTTTCAGGCGCGTCGGGGAACGACCTCCGGGGGCCGGGGCCGGGCTGCGAGCCCGTGGCGGGAGCTTGGCCCGGTCCCGATGCCTGGCCCGGGCGAGGGGTATGGCCGGGAGCCGATGCCGATGCCGGCGCCGGGCCGGTGGCGTGGCCAGGACCGGGGGCATGCCCAGGAGCGCCGGCGTGCCCCTGGCCGGGGGCGTAAGCCGGACCTGGGGCGTGACCCGGACCTCGCCCGGGTCCTGTGCACGCCTTCGGACCGGTGCCGGTCTCCGGGTTCGGATCGGCCAGCGAAGCCCCGCCCGCACCAGCGGGGGAAGCCCCGACCGCCTGGTGACCCGGACCCGCCGGGGCGGGCCGGGGCGTCGTGGGAGGGGGCAGCAGCGGGGTCGCCCCCGGATGGGGACCCGGGCCGGGTGGCGGGGCCGTGCTGGTGGCGGCGGAGAGGGCTTCCGCCAGGCCGCCGAACTCGACGTGCACGACCAGGACCGGCTTGCCGGGGACCTCCTGCGCGGCCGAGCGCAGTGCCTCGGCCAGGGCCGCGTTCTCGGCGGCCCCCTCCCCCAGCGCCGGTATCAGCGTGACGACCACCGTGTCGGTGGTCTCGTCGGCGAGCGCCCGGGACAGCGCGACCCGGAAGTCCTCCGCCGAGGCCCCCGTCGTCAGGTCCCGCGGCGGCTGGGGGCGCAGCCCCTCCGCGAGACAGCGGTCGTAGGTCAGCACTCCCAGCGACTCGGAGTTGCCGAGGATCGCCACCCGCGGCCCCGGCGGCAGCGGCTGCCGGGCGAGCAGCAGGCCGGTGTCGACCAGTTCGGTGATGGTGTCGACCCGGATCACGCCGGCCTGCCGGAGCAGCGCGGACACCGTCGCGTGCGGCAGCCGCGTCGCCCGTACCGCGTGCCCCTGCGGGGCGGAGCCCGCGCTCTGCACCACGACCAGCGGCTTCACCGCCGCCGTACGCCGGGCCAGGCGGGTGAACTTGCGCGGATTGCCGATGGACTCCAGGTACATCAGGGCGACGTCGGTGTCGGGGTCGTCGTACCAGAACTGCATGACGTCGTTGCCGGAGACGTCCGCCCTGTTGCCGGCCGACACGAAGGTCGACACGCCCGTGACCCCGGTGACCCCGCCGCCGCGCCGGTGCAGCCGGGACAGCAGGGCGATGCCGATGGCCCCGGACTGGGCGAACAGCCCGATGCGGCCGGGCCGGGGCAGCTCGGGGGCGAGCGAGGCGTTCAGCCGGACGTCCGGCGAGGTGTTGATGATCCCGAAGGTGTTGGGCCCGATGATCCGCATGCCGTACGTGCGCGCCTGCCGCACGAGGGCGCGCTGCCGCTCACGTCCCTCGGGGCCGCTCTCCGCGTAGCCCGCGGAGATCACGACGAGCCCCTGCACCCCGTGCTCGCCGCACTCGGTGACGGCGTCCGGGACGCGCTCGGCCGGCACGGCGACGACGGCGAGGTCCACGGGCCCGTCGATGTCCCGCACCGAGCGGTGGGCGGGCACCCCGTCGATCTCCTGGCAGTCCTCGCCGAAGGCCCGGTTCACGGCGTGGAGCCGGCCCGTGAACCCGGCGTCGCGGATGTTGTCGAGGATGCTGCGGCCCACGCCGCCGCGCGTGCGGCCCACTCCGATGACGGCGACCGAGCCGGGCACCAGGAGCCGCCGTACCGACCGCCCCTCGGCCCGCTGCTCCCGTGCGCGCTGCACGGCCAGCGAGCGGTCGGTCGGCTCGATGTCGAACTCCAGGTGTACGACGCCGTCCTCGAAGCTGCGCTTCTGGATGTACCCGGCGTCCGTGAACACCTTGATCATCTTGGTGTTGGCCGGAAGCACCTCGGCGGTGAAGCGCCGGATGCCGCGCTCACGGGCGACGGCCGCGATGTGCTCCAGGAGCGCGGAGGCGACCCCGCGTCCCTGGTGGGCGTCCTGCACCAGGAAGGCGACCTCGGCCTCGTCGGAGGGCGCCGAGGCGGGCATGCCGTCCGCGCCGATGCGGTCGTAGCGTACGGTGGCGATGAACTCGCCGCCGACCGTGGCCGCGAGTCCCACCCGATCCACGAAGTCGTGGTGCGTGAAGCGGTGGACGTCCTTCGCGGAGAGGCGCGGGTAGGGCGCGAAGAAGCGGTAATACTTGGATTCGTCCGACACCTGTTCGTAGAAGCTGACCAGACGGCCGGCGTCATCGGCGGTGATGGGGCGGATCCGTGCGGTGCCGCCGTCGCGCAGCACCACGTCGGCCTCCCAGTGGGCGGGGTACTCGTGCCGGTCCGGCGAGGTCTGCATGGGGCCCAGCGTACGGCTCGCGTCCGACACCGGCGCGAGGCAGTCTGTGGAGGACACACGTCGGACCGAGGCCGCGGTCCGACGCCACCCGGAGCGGGGCACACCCCCGCTCCGGGCTCGCTCCACGTGTGGAAAACTGGTCTAGACAACCCTGATCACCCGAAGGGCAGCAACACATGGCTGAGCGCCGCGTCAACGTCGGCTGGGCCGAGGGCCTCCACGCCCGCCCCGCCTCCATCTTCGTCCGGGCCGCCACGGCCGCAGGCATCCCCGTGACGATCGCCAAGGCCGACGGGACGCCCGTCAACGCGGCCTCCATGCTGGCCGTGCTCGGCCTCGGCGCCGAGGGCGGCGAAGAGGTCGTCCTGGCCTCCGACGCCGATGGCGCGGACGCCGCGCTGGACCGGCTGGCCAAGCTGGTCGCCGAGGGGCTCGGGGAGCTTCCCGAGACCGTCTGACCGGCAGGTCCGGTCCAGCGCCCAAGCCGTGCCGCCCGGTCCGGGTGGCACGGCTTCGCCGTGCCCGGCGGGCCCCCGGAACACCGGACGGAACACGGCCGGGAACACCCGAAGCCCCGGCTCGGGAGCCGGGGCTTCGGGAGTGTCGCGTGGCGCGCCGCGCGGTGCGCCGACGCGGCGGGTCAGACGTTGACGCCGTGCTTGCGGAGGTAGGCCACGGGGTCGACGTCGGAGCCGTAGTCCGGGGACGTACGGGCCTCGAAGTGCAGGTGCGGTCCGGTGACGTTGCCGGTCGCGCCGGACAGGCCGATCCGCTGGCCCGGGATGACCTGCTGGCCCACCGAGACCCCGATGGACGACAGGTGCCCGTACTGGGTGTACATGCCGTCGGCCATCCTGATCACGACCTGGTTGCCGTACGCCCCGCCCCAGCCGGTCTCGACGACGGTGCCGATGCCGACCGCGTGGACGGTGGTGCCGCTCGCGGCGTGGAAGTCGATGCCGGTGTGGGTGCCGGAGGACCACAGGGAGCCGCCGGTGCGGTAGCCGGTCGATATGTAGGAGTCGAGGATCGGCGTCACGAAGGCGTTGAGACGCTCGCGCTCTGCCTCACGGGCGGCGCGCGCCTTGGCCTCGCGCTCCTCCGCGGCCTTCTTGCGCGCGGCCTCCTCGGCCTGCTTGCGCGCGGCGGCCCTGTGCTGGGCGACGGCCTGGGCGTCGATCTTCTCGGCGACACTGTCGCCGATGGTGACGACCGGGGTGAGGCCGGTGTCCTCGGGCGCGGGGGCCTCCGCGGCGAGGGCCGGGGCGGCGAGGGTGCCGATGACGCCGGTGGTGGCCAGGGCCGCGACGCCCGCCGCGCGGGCGGTGGTGCGGTGCATCCGGCTCGGCCGGCGGTGCTTCCCGGCGGCGCGGGTGAACGCCATGGAGACGTGGGTCCTTTCCTTCCCTGTCGCCTACCGGGTTAGCTGACGGGTTCGGAGCAGGAAGGTCTCCTACGGCCCCCTCGCGGCATGCGCGGGTGTCCGATTCACCCCAGGGACGGTGGGTCCCCGGCTCCCCTGGCTCACGCCGTACGGGGACTCGGCGATGACTGTCCGGTGCCGCGGACGCGGCGCACTGCCCGACGAACAGCCGCACCGACGCTAAACGGGGCCGCTTTCAATTCCCAAACGGATCAGAAGTTTTGTAGCGCATACCACAGGGCAGACAGGCAACCTCCCCCTCAATTCGGACATCGTGGGGCCCTGGTGACGCTTCGGTCACCAGGGCCCCACGTGCGCGTGTGCCGTTCGTCGCGCGTGCGACGGCGGCGGCAACGAGGTGGTACCTCTACTCGGCCGCGACGACGGTGACCCGGCCGGCACCCAGGGCCTCGACCGGCTCCCTGATCTGCGCCGCGTCACCGACGAGGACCGTCACCAGCCGGTCCACCGGGAACGCGTTGACGACGGCCGCGGTCGCCTCCACCGTGCCGGTCGCGGCGAGCTGCTGATAGAGCGTCGCCTGGTAGTCGTCGGGCAGGTGCTGCTCGACCTGGTCGGCGAGCGTGCCGGCCACGGCGGCGGCCGTCTCGTACTTCAGCGGCGCCACGCCGACGAGGTTCTGCACGGCGACGTCCCGCTCGGCGTCGGTGAGGCCCTCGGCGGCGAGCTTGCGCAGCACCGTGAACAGGTCGTCCAGGGCCGGGCCGGTGTTCGGGGTGTCGACCGAGCCGCTGATGGCGAGCATCGCGGCGCCCGACCCGTCGGGGGCCGAGCGCAGCACCTGGCCGAACGCCCGCACCCCGTAGGTGTAGCCCTTCTCCTCGCGCAGGACGCGGTCCAGGCGGGAGGTGAGGGTGCCGCCGAGGCAGTAGGTGCCGAGCACCTGGGCGCTCCACACGCGGTCGTGCCGGTCGGGGCCGATCCGGCCGATGAGCAGCTGCGTCTGCACGGCGCCGGGCCGGTCCACGATGACCACGCGGCCGGTGTCGTCGGCGGTCACCGGCGGCACGGGCCGCGGCTTGGCGGGCGAACCGGTCCAGGCGCCCAGGGTCCGGTCCAGCAGCTCGTCGAGGTCGACGCCGGTGAGGTCGCCGACGACCACGGCGGTGGCCGTGGCCGGGCGCACGTGCCGGGCGTAGAAGGAGCGGACGGCCGCGGAGTCGATGGTGACGACCGTCTCCTCGGTGCCCTGGCGCGGACGCGACATGCGCGAGCCGGCCGGGAAGAGCTCCTTGGACAGCTCTTTGGCGGCGCGGCGGGCCGGGTTGGCCAGCTCGTGCGGGATCTCGTCGAGCCGGTTGCGCACCAGCCGCTCGACCTCGGAGTCGGCGAACGCGGGCGCCCTGAGGGCGTCGGACAGCAGGCCGAGCCCCTTGGCCAGACGGGAGGCCGGGACCTCCAGGCTCAGCCGTACGCCGGGGTGGTCGGCGTGCGCGTCGAGGGTGGCGCCCGCGCGCTCCAGCTCGGCGGCGAACTCCTCGGCGGAGTGCTTGTCGGTGCCCTCGGAGAAGCCCCGCGCCATGATCGTGGCGACGCCGTCCAGGCCGGCCGGCTCCGCCTCCAGGGGCGCGTCCAGCAGCACCTCCACGGCGACGACCTGCTGGCCGGGGCGGTGACAGCGCAGCACCGTCAGGCCGTTGTCCAGCGTCCCGCGCTCGGGCGCGGGGAACGCCCACGGCTTGGCCGCGCCGGCCCGGGGCTGGGGGTGGAACTCCATCGTGGCGAGCTCGGTCACTTCGCCGCCTCCTCGGTCTCGTCGGTGGCCGCGGCGTCCGCGTCCCGGTCGTCGTCCTGCACGTCGGCGGCGGTCGGCTCGTAGACGAGCACCGCGCGGTTGTCGGGGCGCAGGCGGGACTCGGCGGCCTCCTGGACCTCCTCGGGCGTCACCTCCAGGACGCGCTTGACCGCGGTCAGGGCGAGCTGCGGGTCGCCGAACAGGACGGCGTAGCGGCACAGTTCGTCGGCGCGGCCGGCGACCGTGCCGAGACGGTCCAGCCACTCGCGCTCCAGTTGGGCCTGGGCGCGCTCCATCTCCTCGGCCGTCGGGCCCTGTTCGGCGAACCGGGCGAGCTCCTCGTCGATGGCCGACTCGATGACGGGGACCTCGACGTCGCCGGAGGTCTTCACGTCCAGCCAGCCCAAGGAGGGCGCGCCGGACAGCCGCAGCAGTCCGAAGCCGGCCGCGACGGCCGTACGGTCGCGGCGCACCAGCCGGTTGTAGAGCCGGGAGGACTCGCCGCCGCCGAGGATGGTGAGCGCCAGGTCGGCCGCGTCGCACGCGCGCGTGCCGTCGTGCGGGAGCCGGTAGGCGGCCATCAGGGCGCGGGCCGGGACCTCCTCCTCGACGACCTCGCGCAGCTGCCCGCCGATGACCTCGGGCAGGGAGCCGTCGCGGGGCTCGGGCTTGCCGTCGTGGGACGGGATGGAGCCGAAGTACTTCTCGATCCAGGCGAGCGTCTGCTGCGGGTCGATGTCACCGACGACCGACAGGACGGCGTTGTTGGGCGCGTAGTACGTGCGGAAGAACGCGCGCGCGTCCTCCAGGGTGGCCGCGTCCAGGTCCGCCATCGACCCGATCGGCGTGTGATGGTACGGGTGGCCCTCCGGGTAGGCGAGGGCGGTCAGCCGCTCGAAGGCGGTGCCGTAGGGGACGTTGTCGTAACGCTGGCGGCGCTCGTTCTTGACGACGTCCCGCTGGTTCTCCATGGACTCGTCGTCCAGGGCCGCGAGCAGCGAGCCCATGCGGTCGGCCTCCAGCCAGAGGGCGAGCTCCAGCTGGTGGGCGGGCATGGTCTCGAAGTAGTTGGTGCGCTCGAAGCTGGTGGTGCCGTTGAGCGAACCGCCCGCGCCCTGCACCAGCTCGAAGTGGCCGTTGCCCTTGACCTGGGCGGAGCCCTGGAACATCAGGTGCTCGAAAAGGTGAGCCAGGCCTGTACGCCCCTTGACCTCGTGGCGCGAGCCGACGTCGTACCAGAGGCACACCGCCGCGACCGGGGTCAGGTGGTCCTCGGAGAGCACCACGCGCAGGCCGTTGGCCAGGCGGTGCTCGGTCGCTGTCAGGCCGCCGGAGTCTGCCTCGGCTGCGGCCGTGTGACCCATGGGCATGTACGTCCCTTCGATCGCGTTGGCGGTCTGCGAACCGCCCTTTTCCTACCGGTCCTGCCACTGTATGCAAGCGTGTGGATCCCTGGCGAAGTTCCCACGACCCGTACGCCGAGAGCGAGACGGAAAGCCACGCGCCACGGCGGCACGGCAGCAGAGCGGGATGTGAAGGGGCTTCGCACGCGCCACAGAAGCACCACCGCCCTCAGGGACCACGGGACGGACAAGGGCGCGGCAGCCGACGGCGGGAGGGCCCCCGGAGGCGGGACGGGATCGCGGAACGGCCCTGTGGGGACGGGGCGTGGTCCGCGTTGTCGGTCGCGCGGTCCACAATGGTCCGCGTCAGATCCCGTCACGCTTCAGCAAGGAGCCGGCAGCGATGGCCCGCCGCAGCACGAAGACCCCGCCGCCCGACGACTCGTACGAGGAGAGGATCCTCGACATCGACGTCGTCGACGAGATGCAGGGCTCCTTCCTCGAGTACGCGTACTCGGTCATCTACTCCCGCGCCCTGCCGGACGCCCGGGACGGACTCAAGCCGGTGCACCGCCGCATCGTCTACCAGATGAACGAGATGGGGCTTCGCCCCGACCGCGGCTACGTGAAGTGCGCGCGCGTCGTCGGCGAGGTCATGGGCAAGCTGCACCCGCACGGCGACGCGTCGATCTACGACGCCCTGGTACGCCTGACCCAGCCCTTCTCGATGCGTGTCCCGCTCGTCGACGGCCACGGCAACTTCGGCTCGCTGGGCAACGACGACCCGCCGGCCGCCATGCGGTACACCGAGTGCCGGATGGCCGAGGCCACGAGTCTGATGACGGAGTCCATCGACGAGGACACCGTCGACTTCTCCCCCAACTACGACGGCCAGGAGCAGGAGCCGGTGGCTCTGCCGGCCGCCTTCCCGAACCTGCTGGTGAACGGCTCCTCGGGCATCGCCGTCGGCATGGCCACGAACATGCCCCCGCACAACCTCAACGAGGTCATCGCGGCCGCCCGCCACCTGATCCGCCACCCCAACGCGGACCTGGACGCCCTGATGCGGCACGTCCCGGGTCCGGACCTGCCCACGGGCGGCCGGATCGTCGGCCTGTCCGGGATCAGGGACGCCTACGAGACCGGCCGCGGCACCTTCAAGATCCGCGCGACGGTCTCGGTGGAGACCGTGACGGCGCGCCGCAAGGGGCTGGTGGTCACCGAGCTGCCCTTCTCCGTGGGCCCGGAGAAGGTGATCGCCAAGATCAAGGACCTGGTCGGTTCGAAGAAGGTCCAGGGGATCGCCGACGTCAAGGACCTCACCGACCGCGAGCACGGATTGCGCCTGGTCATCGAGATCAAGAACGGCTTCGTGCCGGAGGCCGTCCTGGAGCAGCTCTACAAGCTGACGCCGATGGAGGAGTCCTTCGGCATCAACAACGTCGCCCTGGTCGACGGCCAGCCCCTCACGCTCGGCCTGAAGGAGCTGCTGGAGGTCTACCTCGACCACCGCTTCGACGTCGTACGGCGCCGCAGTGAGTACCGCCGTACCAAGCGGCGCGACCGGCTGCACCTGGTCGAGGGCCTGCTCACCGCGCTGGTGGACATCGACGAGGTCATCCGTCTGATCCGCTCCAGCGACAACTCCGCGCAGGCCAAGGAGCGCCTGATGCGGCGCTTCTCGCTGAGCGAGGTCCAGACCCAGTACATCCTCGACACCCCGCTGCGCCGTCTGACCAGGTTCGACCGCATCGAGCTGGAGGCGGAGAAGGACAAGCTCGTCGCGGAGATCCAGGAGCTGACCCGGATCCTGGAGTCCGACGCGGAGCTGCGCAAGCTGGTCTCGACCGAACTGGCCGCGGTCGCCAAGAAGTTCGGCACTCCGCGGCGCACGATGCTGCTGGAGGCGAGCGGCACCCCGGCCGCCGTGGTGCCGTTGCAGGTGGCGGACGACCCGTGCCGCGTCCTGCTGTCCTCGACCGGCCTGATGGCCCGCACGGCGAACGGCGACCCGTTCGCGCGGGGCGGGGGCGGCAAGCGGCAGAAGCACGACGTGATCGTCTCGGCGGTCCCGGCGACCGCCCGGGGCGAGGTGGGCGTGGTGACGTCGGGGGGCCGCCTGCTCCGCGTGAACGTCGTCGACCTGCCGCAGTTGCCGGAGACGACGTCGGCGCCGAACCTCGCCGGCGGCGCGCCGCTGGCGGAGTTCGTCTCCCTGGAGGACGACGAGACCGCGGTCTGCCTGACCACGCTGGACGAGTCGTCGCCGGGCCTGGCGCTCGGCACCGAACAGGGCGTCGTCAAGCGGGTCGTCCCCGACTACCCCTCCAGCAAGGAGGAGTTGGAGGTCATCACGCTCAAGGAGGGTGACCGGATCGTCGGCGCCGCCGAGCTGCGCACCGGCGAGGAGGACCTGGTCTTCATCACGGACGACGCCCAGCTCCTGCGCTACCAGGCCTCCCAGGTCCGCCCGCAGGGCCGCGCGGCCGGCGGCATGGCCGGCATCAAGCTCGCGGACGGCGCCAAGGTCATCTCGTTCACGGCCGTCGATCCGGCCGCGGACGCGATCGTCTTCACCGTGGCCGGCTCGCGCGGCACGCTGGACGACTCCGTGCAGACGACGGGCAAGGTCACGCCGTTCGACCAGTACCCGCGCAAGGGCCGCGCCACCGGCGGCGTGCGCTGCCAGCGGTTCCTGAAGGGCGAGGACTGCCTGGCCTTCGCCTGGGCGGGTCCCACCCCGGTCGTGGCCGCCCAGAAGAACGGCGGCCCGGCCGAACTCCCGGAGGTCGACCCGCGCCGTGACGGCTCGGGCGTGTCGCTGCCGAAGACGGTGGCGGTGGTCGCCGGGCCCGTCTAGTGCTGTGACCGGAAAGGTTCACCGGCTCGCGACGCCCGGCACGGCACTAGGCCGGCAGTTCCGCAGGGTCCGGGCCCGGGTCCGCCGGATCCGGGCCCGGGAGGTCCGGGTCCTCGGGGTCGTGTCCCTCGGGATCCCGTACGTAGCGCAGGACGCCCCACATGCCGTGCTCGTCGGCGTGCGGGGCGTCCTGCTTGCACGCCTCCAGTTCCTCGCCGAGGGCGCCCGCGTCGATGCCGGAACCGATGAGCACGAGCTGGGTGAGGCGGGGCCCGCCGTCCGGCCAGGGTTCGGGGTAGAAGCGCAGGAAGCGCCCGACGGCGTGCACGGCGTAGCGGTTGCGCGCGTCGTACGGGCCGAAGCCGACGTATCCCTTGATCCGGTAGAGCCCGTCGGGGCGGCTGTCCAGGAACCGCATCAGCCGGCGGGGATCGAGCGGCACGTCGGAGACGAAGGAGAGGCTGTCGTAGCCGGCGTGCAGATGCCCGGCGTGGTGGTCGTGGGCGTCGTCCGCGTCGGGCACGTGCAGGTCGTCGAAGGAGAGCTGCCCCACCCGCTCCTCGCTCGGCCGGCAGTCGAAGAGGAACTCGGGGTCCACCCTGCCGTACGAGGCCGGGACGACGGCGGCCCCGTCGGCCAGGGACCGCACGAGTCCGAGCACCTCCTCGCCGTCGGCGGCCCGGTCGGTCTTGTTGACCACGACGAGGTCGGCGAGCGCCAGATGCCGGTCGATCTCGGGATGTCTCGCGCGGGTGTCGCCGAACTCGGCGGCGTCGACGACCTCGACGAGCCCGCCGTAGACGACCCTGGGGTTCTCGCTCGCCAGCACCATGCGGACGAGTTCCTGGGGTTCGGCCAGTCCGCTGGCCTCGATGACGACGACGTCGACACCGGCGGCCGGGCTCGTCAACCGGTCGAGGTACACGTCGAGTTCACTGGCGTCGACCGCGCAGCACAGGCACCCGTTGCCGAGGGAGACGGTGGAGTCCCCGAGGGCTCCCGCGACCGCCATGGCGTCGATCTCGACGGCCCCGAAGTCGTTGACGATCGCGCCGATGCGGCTGCCGCCGCCGCGGTGCAGCAGATGGTTGAGGAGCGTGGTCTTCCCCGAGCCGAGAAATCCGGCGAGCACCACGACCGGGATCTGCGCCGCGCTGCGACTCGGACTCGGGTAACGGCTCGGCTGACTCACCGTGCGACCTCTCTCACGCCGACGCGTGCACCGGCTCAGGACCCGGCGCACGTACGAGGATGGAATGCCGACCAAGGATACGAGCCGTGCGCGTCACGGCTGCCGGAACCGCCGCTCCGGCGACTGCCGGAGGAGAACACTCCGACGGCTGGAACTCGATCCGGCTCGAGTCAGGTTAGGCTCACCTGTGTGAGTACGTGCTCGACCGCCTCCAGGCAGCTCGACGAGCCGATGGCCGCCACCGCGGCCACGGCGACGACATGGCTGCTGCTGGAACAGCCCGGCCCCTGGGGTGCCAAGGCACTCACTTCGAGCCACCTGGACCCCGCACTCGGGCGTGCGCTGGAGCGCGCGGCGCGTGGCACCGGCGTCCGGATCGCGCTCATCCGCCGACCGGGGCGGCACGCCGACCGCCGCACCCAGTCCGTACGGCATGTGTACGCGGCACACACCGTCCCGGGGAACGTATGGCTACGCAGCGCCATGACCGCCGACCCGGAGCACCTGCTGGAGCTCGACTTCGCCGCCCTGGGCAAGGGTGACCACCACACCTTCGACGCCGCGCTCCAGGGCGGGCCCCACACAGGCGATCCGCTCGCGCTGGTGTGCACCAACGGCAAGCGGGACCAGTGCTGTGCCCTGCTCGGCCGCCCCCTCGCGGCCGAACTCGCCGCCTCCGGGGTCCAGGACGTCTGGGAGGTCACCCACCTGGGCGGCCACCGCTTCTCGCCGACCCTGCTCGTGCTGCCGTTCGGATACGCCTACGGCCGGGCCGAGGCCCACGCCGTCAAGGAGGTCCTGCACAGCGTGGGCGAAGGCCGGGTCGTCCTCGACGGCTGCCGGGGCCGCACGGCCTGGGAACGGCCCGGACAGGCCGCGGAACTGGCGGTACGGGAGACGGCGGGCGAGTACCGGGCGGACGCGCTGAGCGTCGTGCGCACCGACGACGTGCCCACCGACGGCCCGGCGCCGTGCTGGGAGGTCACCGTCGCCCATACCGACGGACGCCGCTGGCACGTGACCGTGGCCCAGGGGGCCGCCCTGCCGCCGCGCCCGGAGAGCTGCGGCGCCTCGCTGCTGGGCGGGCCGACGCGCATGGAGGTGGTCGCCGTCCGCGAGCCGGCGACCGCGCGGCTCGCCGGCTGACAGCTGACGGCCTCACGGCTGACCGCCAGACGGCTCACGGCTGACCGCCACCGCCTGACGGCCTCACGGCTGACGGCTCACCGTCCGGGCCGACCGCTGAGGCGCACGGCGGGAGATCCGCACCACACCCCGGGAGCACAGCGCGCACCCCGACGTACTGTCATGGTCATGAGCGTCTCTCCTCCCGCACGCCGCCGGCGGCTGGGCCTGCCGCGACGCATGTTCTCGCAGGTGCTGTTGATGCAGCTGGCGATCGCCGCCGGAGTCGCCGTGCTCGCGACCGGCCTGTTCCTCGCGCCGCTGGGCGACCAGCTGGACGAGCAGGCGATGCGCCGGGCGCTCGCGATCGCCGAGACCACCGCCCAGAACCGGCAGATCGCACGGGACCTCCAGCACACCGCCCCGAGCGTCGACGGGCCCGTGCAGCGGGAGGCGGAGCGGATCCGGAAGTCCACCGGCGCCGAGTACGTCGTGGTGATGGACATGCACGGCACGCGCTGGTCGCACACGGATCCGGAGCAGATCGGCAGGCCCGTGTCCACGGATCCCGGGACGGCCCTGGCCGGCCGGAAGGTCATGGAGATCGACACCGGCACGCTGGGCCGCTCGGCACGCGGAAAGGTGCCCCTGTACGACGTCGGCCACCACATCGTGGGCGCGGTGTCGGTCGGCATCGCCTACGACAGCGTGCGGGCCAAGCTCATCGACGCCATACCGGGCCTGTTCGCCTACGCCGGCGGCGCGCTGGCCGCGGGCGCGCTGGCCGCGTGGCTGATCTCCCGGCGGGTCCAGCGGCAGACGAGGGACCTGGCCTTCTCGGACATCGCGGCCCTGCTCGCCGAGCGCGAGGCCATGCTGCACGGCATCCGGGAGGGGGTGGTGGCCCTGGACCGCGGCGGGCGGATCCGGCTGCTCAACGACGAGGCACAGCGGCTGCTCGGCCTCGGCGACGAGGCGGTCGGCCGGTCGCTCGACGAGGCGCTCGGGGAGGGCCGTACGACCGACGTCCTGGCCGGGCGGGTGACGGGCACGGACCTGCTCACCGTGCGCGGGCAGCGCGTCCTGGTCGCCAACCGGATGCCGACCGACGACGGGGGTGCCGTCGCCACCCTGCGCGACCGCACCGAACTGGAGGAGCTGGGCCGGGAGCTGGACTCGACACGCGGCCTGATCGACGCCCTGCGCGCCCAGGACCACGAGCACGCCAACCGCATGCACACGCTGCTCGGGCTGCTGGAGCTGGAGATGTACGACGACGCCGTGGAGTTCGTCGGAGAGGTGGTCGGCGACCACCGGGCCACCGCCGAACAGGTCACCGAGAAGATCCAGGACCCACTGATCGCCGCCCTGCTCGTCGGCAAGGCGACCGTCGCTGCCGAGCGTGGGGTCGCGCTGTGGCTGTCCGACCGCACGCACCTGCCGGACCGGGTCGTCGACCCCAGGGGGCTGGTGACGATCGTCGGCAACCTGGTCGACAACGCGCTCGACGCCGTCGCGGCGACCCCGCACGCGCGCGTGGAGGTCGAACTGCGCGCGGAGGCACGTGCCGCCGTGCTCCGGGTGCGCGACACCGGGCCCGGGGTCCCGGCGGGCCGGCGTGACCTGATCTTCACGGAGGGATGGTCCACCAAGCAGCCGCCGGCGCACGGCAGGCGCGGTATCGGTCTGTCCCTGGTGCGCAGGCTCGCCGAGCGGCAGGGCGGAACCGTAGCGGTGGGCGAGGCACACGGCGGCGGCGCGGAGTTCACGGTCGTCCTGCCCGAGGCGCTGGCCGAGGCGGAGCCGGCCCCCCTCCTCGGCGCCGTCCTCGGCGCCGTCGGGACCGGCGCGGACGAGGAGGAGCGGTGATCGAGGTCCTGATCGTGGACGACGACCTCCGGGTCGCGCGCGTCAACGCCGCCTATGTGGAGAAGGTGCCGGGCTTCCGCGTCGCAGGTGAGGCGCACAGCGCGGCCGAGGCGCTGCACCGGCTCGATACGCTGCCGCGGCTCGACCTGGTCCTCATGGATCACTACCTGCCCGACGACACGGGCCTGTCGGTCGTCCGGGAGATGCGCAGCCGCGGCCTCCGTACCGACGTGATCATGGTGACGGCGGCCCGGGACGTGTCGACCGTGCAGGCGGCGATGCGGCACGGTGCGCTGCAGTACCTGATCAAGCCGTTCACCTTCGCCGGGCTGGGGTCCAGACTGGAGGCGTACGCGGCGCTGCGCCGTGTCCTGGACGGTGGCGGCGAGGCCGAACAGGCCGAGGTCGACCGGCTCTTCGGGGCGCTGTCGGCGGCGCCGGAACCCGGGCTGCCCAAGGGGCACTCCCCCGCCACCACCGAACTCGTCCGCCGGACCCTGATGCGGGCCGACGGACCCCTGTCGGCCCAGGAGGTCGCCGAGCGGACCGGGGTGAGCCGGCAGACCGCCCAGCGCTGTCTGAAGTTCCTGGAGCGCACCGGGCGGGCCCGGCTGACGCTGAGGTACGGCGGCGCGGGCCGCCCGGAACACCGTTACGTGTGGGCGGCCCGCGCCTGAGGCCACGGCTCGGGGGGGGAGGGGAAGAGGCCGTGGCCCCCTTGCATACGGATGTCAGCCCGCGGCCTTCTCAACGAACTCGGTGGTGAACGTCTTGCTCAGGTCCACGTCGGCGTTCTGGATGTTGGGGTTGAACGCCTTGAGCACCTTCTCCACGGTCTCCGGACCGTTCTGAGGCATGACGCCGTCGGTGGTGAACATCGGCAGCGTGCTCTTGATCGCCTCCACGTAGACCGCCTTGTTGCCCTGGGAGTAGTCGGCGGGCATCTTGGCGGCGATCTCGTCGGCGCTGTGGGTGGACATCCACTTGAGCGTCTTGACGAACGCGTTGGCCAGCTTCTGGGTGGTCTCCTTGTGGCTGTTGACCCAGTCCGTCTGCATGTACAGGCTGGACGACGGGTACGGGCCGCCGAGCGCCTCCTGCGAACCCTCGGGCGTCCGCATGTCGATGAGGACCTTGCCCGCCTTCTTGTCCAGGATCGTCGCGACGGTGGGATCGGTCGTCATGCCGCCGTCGATGGAGCCCTTCTCGAGCGCGGCGATGAAGGTCGGTCCCGCGCCGACGGCGACCGGGCTGAACTCGCTGACCTTCACACCGTTCTTGACCGCCAGGTACTTGGTGAGGAAGTCGGTGGAGGAGCCGAGGCCGGTGACACCGAGCTTCTTGCCCTTGAAGTCCTTCGGCGACTTGATCTTGTCCGCCGCCTTGTTGGAGACGACCTCCACCTCGCCGGGCGCGTGCGAGAACTGCACCACGGACTCGACGTACTTGCCCTTGGTCTGGAGGTCCAGGGTGTGGTCGTAGAAGCCGACGGCGCCCTGGACCTGGCCGGAGACGAGCGCGGTCTCGGCCTGGACACCGGCGGGCTCGCTCAGCAGCTCGACGTCCAGGCCCTCGTCGGCGAAGTAGCCGAGGCGCTGGGTGAGCATCGCGGGCATGTAGATGACCTTGTCCAGGCCACCCACCATGATCTTGACGTGCTCGCCCTTGCCGTTGCCGGTGGACGTCGAGCTCGCCGCGTCGTTGGCGCAGGCGGTGAGGGAGGACAGAGCGAGCAGGCCGGCGGCGGCCGACGCGGTGAATCTGGCGGTCTTGCGCATGAGGGTCACGTCCTTGTGAGAAAAGCGGTACGGGAAGCGGGGAGCCTGGGGGAAAGCCGGTGCGGTCGGGCCGTCAGTCCCCGGAGCCCGTCGGCTTCCAGCGGAAGATGCGGCGCTCGGCGAAGGTGAGCAGTCCTTCGGCGACGAGCGCGACGGCGGCGAGGATGACCATCGCGGCGTACACACCGGCCGCGTTGAAGTTGCCCTGGGACGCCGCGACGAGCAGGCCGATGCCCTTGGTGGCTCCGATGTACTCGCCGACGATGGCGCCGATGAGCGCGAAGCCGAAGCTGACGTGCAGGCTGGTGAAGATCCACGAGGTCGCGGACGGGATGACCACCTGGAAGGTGACCCTGCGGTCGCTCGCGCCGAGGATCCGCGCGTTGGCCACCAGGTTGCGGTCGACCTCCCGGGCGCCCTGGAAGGCGTTGAAGAACACCGGGAAGAACACGAGGACCACGGCCGAGGCGATCTTGGAGACCGGTCCGAGCCCGAACCAGATCACGAAGATCGGGGCGAGCACGATCCTGGGGAGCGAGTTGAGCACCTTGATGTAGGGGCCGAGGACGTCGGCGAGGAAGGGGATGCGGCCGAGCGCGATACCGAGGATCACACCGGCCACCACGCCGAACACCCAGCCGATCAGGGCCTCGTAGAGCGTGTACCAGATCTGCTCGCCCAGCGAGCCCTGCGCGGTGCCGTGCGTGATCCAGGTCCAGATCTGGTCCCAGATCTTCGAGGGCATCGAGAAGTTGAACGGGTCGATGACCGCGGCCCGGGAGAGCGCCTCCCAGAGGCCGAGCACGGCCACCAGCACCAGGACGCGGGCGCAGGTGACGACCACCTTGCGCTTGCGGGCGGCGCGGGCCCGGGAGTGGGCGCGGTCGGTCGTCTTGACCGTGTCGACGACCGGAGTGCTGAGGACCTCAGGCGACATGGGCGGCACCTCTTTCACGGGTGATGCGGACCTCTTCGCCGAGCGACTCCCAGATCTCGCGGTAGATGTCGATGAACTCCGTCTGCAGGCGCACCTGTTCGACCTTGCGCGGCCTGGGCAGGCCGATGTCGAAGACCTGCTTCACGGTCGCGGGTCCGGCGGTCATGACGACGACCTTGTCGGCCAGGGCGATGGCCTCCTCCAGGTCGTGGGTGACGAAGACGACCGAGGCGCCCGTGCCCTCCCACAGCTCCAGGAGCTCGTCCGACATCAGCGCCCGGGTCTGCACGTCGAGCGCCGAGAAGGGCTCGTCCATCAGCAGGATCTCGGGGTCGTTGACGAAGGTGGCGGCGAGGGCGACGCGCTTGCGCTGGCCGCCGGAGAGCTGGTGCGGGTAGCGGTCCTCGAAGGCGGCGAGTCCGACCCTGGCCAGCCAGGCGCGGGCCTTCTCCTTCGCCTCGGCCTTCGGCACGCCGCGGAACCGCGGCCCGGCCATCACGTTGGACAGCACCGAGCGCCAGGGGAAGGTGGCGTCCTGCTGGAAGACGAAGCCGACCTTGCCGCCGACGCCCTGCACCGGCCGGCCGGCCACCAGCACGTCACCCTCGGTGGGCTCCTCCAGCCCGCTGACCAGGGTCAGGGTGGTCGACTTGCCGCAGCCGGTGGGGCCGACCACGGCCACGAACTCGCCGCGCCGCACAGTGAGGTCGAGGTCCCTCACGGCCGTGTGCAGGCCCCCTGACGGGGTCCTGAACGTCTTACTGGCGCCCCGCAGTTCGATGGCGGGGCTGGTGTCTGTGCTCATGGCCGGGACGGTAGATGTGGCCCCGGCCACAGCAGCAGTCTTCTGTGCGCAACCCGTTGTTTTGCTCGCAAGCACCTGTTGTGCTCGTTTTGCGCGCGCTACAACAGCGGAGCCGAAACACGGGCGCAACATTGCCCGCATGGCCTTGAGGGAGAGAGGCCCGATGATCGACGTCCTGGTGGTCGACGACGACTACCGTGTCGCTGAGATAAACGCCAAGTACGTGGGAAAGGTTCCCGGCTTCCGGGTCGCCGCCCGCGCGCACAGTGCCGCACAGGCCCTGACCACCGTGCAGCACGGAAGCATCGACCTGGTCCTGCTCGACCACTACCTGCCCGACCGCACGGGTCTGCAACTCGTCCACCGCATGCGGGAACAGGGCATCGGCACCGACGTCATCATGATCACGGCAGCCGGGGACGTGGCGACCGTCCAGCAGGCGATGCGGCTGGGCGCGCTGCACTACCTGGTCAAACCGTTCACCTTCGTCGCGCTGCGTACCCGCCTGGAGTCCTACGCCGCCCTGCGCCGCACCGTCGACCGCGTCGGCGGACACGGTGTCACCGGGCAGGAGCAGGTGGACCGCATCTTCGGCGCCCTGCGCGCCGCGCCCGCGCCCCCGTCCCCGGGGCTGCCCAGCGGCCACTCGGAGCCGACGACGGACCTCATCTGCGGTGTGCTGCACCGCGCCGACCAGCCCATGTCCGCCCACGAGGTGGCCGCCCGCACCGGCCTGAGCCGCTCCACCGCCCAGCGCTACCTGCGCCACCTGGAACAGGCCGGACGCCTGCGCCTGTCCCTGAAGTACGGCGACACGGGACGCCCGGAGCACCGCTACGCCTGGGTGGCCCCCTAGGGTCTTTCGTTTGGATCAGGCCGGATCAGGGAGCGGGTCTGGTGCCGTGCATCGCACGGCGGAGGAGGGCGGCAGGGCGGAGCCCTGCCGACCGACGACAACGCGGCTGGGGGTCACCCTGCTCGAAGAGCTTGGGGGAGCGGTGCCAGGGCCAGCGAGCCCGGCATGATCCAAACGACAGGCCCAAGGGGCCGGGACGGACGCACGGCAGTACGCCGCCGCGCGGCGCTACACGGCTCCCGCGCCCGTCAGCGACCGCACCTCCGTCTCGGCGTGTTTGGCCTCGTCCGGCGCCTCGGTGGAGGTGACGGTGCCCAGCCAGCCGGCGAGGAATCCCAGCGGGACGGAGACGATGCCGGGGTTCTCCAGCGGGAAGAGCTGGAAGTCGACACCCGGGAACAGCGCGTCGGGGCTGCCGGAGACCACCGGGGAGAACACGACGAGCCCGAGCGCGGGAACCAGCCCGCCGTACACGGCCCACACCGCGCCGCGGGTCGTGAAGCCGCGCCAGAACAGGGAGTAGAGCAGCACTGGCAGGTTCGCCGAGGCGGCGACGGCGAACGCGAGGCCCACCAGGAAGGCCACGTTGAGGTTGCGGGCGAGCAGGCCGAGGGCGATCGCGACCACGCCGATGCCGACCGCGGCGACGCGCGCCACGGCCACCTCGCCGCGCTGCCGGGCACCGCGGCGCCGCAGCGACGCGTACAGGTCGTGGGCCACCGACGCCGAGGAGGCGAGCGTGATCCCGGCGACCACCGCGAGGATCGTGGCGAAGGCGACCGCGGCCACCACCGCGAACAGGACCGTGCCCGCCGTGGAGTCGGCGCCGCCGCCGAGGTCGAGGGCCAGCAGCGGGACCGCCGTGTTCCCGGACGCGTTGGACCCGCGCAGGGCGTCCGGTCCGACGATCGCGGCCGCACCGAAGCCGAGGACGATCGCCATCAGGTAGAAGCCGCCGATCAGTCCGATGGACCAGATCACCGAGCGCCGGGCGGCCCGCGCGGTCGGCACGGTGTAGAAGCGGGACAGGATGTGCGGCAGCCCCGCCGTGCCGAGCACCAGCGCCAGTCCGAGACTGATGAAGTCCAGGCGCGCGGTCAGGTCCCCGCCGTACTTCAGTCCGGGCACCAGGAAGGCGTCCCCGTGGCCGCTGCGCTCGGCCGCGGTGAGCAGCAGCCGGTCCAGGTCGCCGTGGAACCTGACCAGGACGAGCACGGTCAGCACGACGGTGCCGCCCAGCATCAGGACCGCCTTGACGATCTGGATCCAGGTGGTGGCCCGCATCCCTCCCAACGACACGTAGATCACCATCAGCGCGCCGACGCCGATGACGGTCCAGGTCTGCACCCCTGCGCCGGTCCGGCCCAGGAGCAGCGCCACCAGGCTGCCCGCGCCCACCATCTGCGCCACCAGATACAGAACGGACACGGTGACCGAGGAAGTTCCCGCCGCGATCCGCGCCGGCCGCTCGCTCATCCGCGCGGCGACCACGTCGGCGAGCGTGAACCGCCCGCAGTTGCGGACCAGTTCGGCAACGAGGAAGAGCACGACCAGCCAGGCCACCAGGAAGCCCACCACGTACAGCACCCCGTCGTAGCCGAACAGGGCGATCAGCCCGGGAACTCCGAGGAAGGAGGCGGCCGAGGCGTAGTCGCCCGCGACGGCAAAACCGTTCTCCATGGGCGTGAACAGCCGCCCGCCCGCGTAGAACTCCTCCGCCGATCCGTGCCGGTTGCGGCTCACCCAGGTGGTGATCCCCAGGGTGACCGCAACGATCACGCTGAACAGCACCAGTGCCAGCGTCTGGTGGTTGCCCGTCACGAGGCACCTCCGCGCGCGCCGCGCGTCAGCTCCTGGGTGTCCCAGCGCAGTTCGAGCGCCACGCGGTCCCTGCGCAGCCGTGCGTGCCGGGCGTAGGCCCAGGCGAGGAGGAAGGTGCTGAGGAACTGCCCGAGGCCCGCCAGCATCCCCACGTTCACCGCGCCTGCCACCGGTCGCGCCATGAACCCCGGCGCGGTCGTGGCGGTCACGACGTAGCTCACGTACCAGACGAGGAAGAGGGCGACCGCCGGCATCACGAACCTCCGGTAGCGGCTGCGCACCTCCTGGAACGCCGCGCTGCGCTGCACCTCGAGGTACGCCTCGGCCGCCGCACCGGCCTCCGGCCCGGTCCGCCCCTCCCGGCGAGCCGCCGGTACCGGTGCGGCGGGAGCTCCCGTGCCGTTGCCGTCGCCCCAGCCGGAGGCCAGCGCGTCGTACCAGGGGTCGCGGTACCTGATGTCCTCGGGCTCCGGGTCCTGGCCTTCGTCGGTCCCGGGCACGTTCCCGGGATCGTCACCGCCAGCATGGAAGCGGTCGTTGCTTGACTGCATGCCCAAGGATGGACAGAACCGGAAGTTCCCTGACTTCTCTTCCCCCCGCTCTTCACCCCATCAGGTGACGCACCCCTGTCGGTGGACGCGCCGGCACCGACAAGTCGGCGCGGGCCTCCCCCGGAAGGGAAGGCCCGCGCCGGAAGGGACCGGAAAGGACCGGAAGGGCCGGTGCCCTAGGCGTCGATGCGCGAGCGGTCCAGGGTCGCGGCCGAGCTGGCGATGAACTCCTTGCGGGGTGCCACGTCGTTGCCCATCAGGAGGTCGAAGACCTGCTCGGCGGCCTCCAGGTCGGAGAGGTTGATCCGGCGCAGGGTGCGGTGGCGCGGATCCATGGTGGTCTCGGCGAGCTGGTCGGCGTCCATCTCACCGAGGCCCTTGTAGCGCTGGATCGAGTCCTTGTACCGCACGCCCTTGCTCTGGAACTCGAGCAGCTTGTCGCGCAGTTCGCGGTCCGAGTAGGTGTACACGTACTTGTCCTGGCCCCTCTTCGGCTGGACCAGCTCGATGCGGTGCAGCGGCGGCACCGCGGCGAACACCCGGCCCGCCTCCACCATGGGGCGCATGTAGCGGTGGAACAGCGTCAGCAGCAGGGTCCGGATGTGGGAGCCGTCCACGTCGGCGTCGGTCATCATGATGATCTTGCCGTAGCGGGCCGTGTCCAGGTCGAAGGTACGGCCCGAGCCGGCTCCTATCACCTGGATGATCGCGCCGCACTCGGCGTTCTTCAGCATGTCCGTGACGGACGACTTCTGCACGTTGAGGATCTTGCCGCGGATCGGCAGCAGCGCCTGGAACTCGGAGTTCCGCGCCAGCTTCGCCGTGCCGAGCGCGGAGTCGCCCTCGACGATGAACAGCTCGCTGCGGTCGACGTCGTCACTGCGGCAGTCGGCGAGCTTGGCCGGCAGCGAGGAGGACTCCAGGGCCGTCTTCCGGCGCTGCGCGTCCTTGTGCTGGCGGGCGGCGATGCGCGTGCGGGCCGCGGCGACCGCCTTCTCCAGCACCACGCGCGCCTGTTGTGCGGCGTCGCGCTTGGTGGAGGTCAGGAACGCCTTGAGTTCCTTGGTGATGACGTTGTTCACGATGCGGCGGGCCGCCGAGGTGCCGAGGACCTCCTTGGTCTGGCCCTCGAACTGGGGCTCGGCCAGGCGGACCGTGACGACCGCGGTGAGGCCCTCCAGGGCGTCGTCCTTGACGATGTCGTCCTCGGCGACGCGCAGCATCTTCTTGGCCCGCAGCACCTCGTTCATCGTCTTGGCGACGGCCTGCTCGAAGCCGGCCACGTGCGTGCCGCCCTTGGGTGTGGCGATGATGTTGACGAAGGACCGCAGCGTGGTGTCGTAGCCGGTCCCCCAGCGCATGGCGACGTCGACGCCGAGCTCGCGGGTGACCTCGGTGGGCGTCATCTGGCCGTGGTCGTCGAGGACCGGGACCGTCTCCTTGAAGATCCCGTGCCCGGTGAAGCGGAGGACGTCGCAGACCGCCCTGTCGCTCGCCAGGTACTCGCAGAACTCGCTGATGCCACCGTCGTAGCGGAAGGACTCCTCACCCTTGCTGCCGCCGTCGCCGAGACCGTACTCGTCACGGACGACGATGGTCAGCCCCGGCACCAGGAACGCCGTCTGGCGGGCGCGCTGGTGCAGGGTCTCCAGGGAGAGCTTGGCGTCCTTGAGGAAGATCTGGCGGTCGGCCCAGTAGCGCACGCGGGTGCCGCTGCGGCTCTTGGGGATCTTCTTGGCCTTGCGCAGCCCGCTCCCGGCCTCGAACCTGGCGTCGGGGCCGCCCGCCGTGAACGCGCCGGGCACGCCGCGCCGGAAGCTGATGGCGTGGGTGTGGCCGCCGCGGTCCACCTCCACGTCCAGCCGGGCGGACAGGGCGTTGACCACGGAGGCGCCGACGCCGTGCAGACCGCCGGAGGCGGCGTACGAGCCGCCGCCGAACTTGCCGCCCGCGTGCAGCTTGGTCATCACGACCTCGACGCCGGACAGGCCGGTCTTGGGCTCGACGTCGACCGGGATGCCGCGGCCGTTGTCCCGCACCTCCACCGAGCCGTCGTCGTGCAGGACGACCTCGATGTGGTCGCAGTAGCCGCCGAGGGCCTCGTCGACGGAGTTGTCGATGATCTCCCACAGGCAGTGCATCAGACCGCGGCTGTCGGTCGAGCCGATGTACATGCCCGGGCGCTTGCGCACGGCTTCCAGTCCCTCGAGGACGAGCAGGTGCCGAGCGGTGTAGTTGGAACCGTCGCGGTCTGCTCCTGCCAGCAGCGCTGTGGACGGCACGGACGTCTCGGCGGTCACGCGGTTCGCTCCTCGCTGAATTTCAGTTGGGGCCCTGATGGGTAAGGGCACGGCTCGGGTAGCCGCTCAGAGAGTACCGAGGCCTGGTAGAGCCCTTGTAACGCAACCCTCGGCAGAAACACAGACTAGTAGAGAGTCGCATGCACGTTCGATCCTTCAGCCGAGTGAAGCACATATCACGTTCCCTTCGAGGCATGAACCATTTAGGCTCCGGGCACGTCCTCATGAACAACCGGCAACCCGGCCGGGGAGGACCGACCATGACCGATAGCGCGAACCCGTACGACACATAGACACGCAATACGGCACATTCGCCGCCAAACCGGCAGCAGCCGACCGCCCCGAAGCAGAATCTTCGAGGAAAAGCCACGATCGGGAACGTTTGGGGCTGGTTGGATGTTGACCCTGGTACGACAGCTCGTCGAGCTAGAGAAGAGGCGACGTGACTACTGTTCTGACCCCCGCGAGCCCACTGACGGCCGCTGATCGCTGCGACCGCTGCGGCGCCCAGGCATACCTGCGCGTCGTCCTGCTGAGCGGCGGAGAACTGCTCTTCTGCGCCCACCACGGTCGCAAGTTCGAGCCAGAACTCAAGAAGATCGCCGCTGAGATACAGGACGAGACCGAGCGCCTGACCTCCGTTCCGGCGAACGCCTCCGAGGAAGAGCGCTGACCTCCCCGCCCGACGAGCCTCCGGCGCAGGCCGGCGAACGGGCGGTCGCTTCTGGCACCCAGGAGCGGCCGCCCGTCCTCGTGACCCGCGACGCCGGTCAGGACTCGCCGGACGACGGGCGGGGCGCTTTCGTGTGGGCCCGGCTCAGCGCCCGGACCACCTCGGACACACGCGTGTAGACGCCGGGGCTCCCGGCGCGCCCGCAGCCGCTGCCCCACGACACAAGCCCGATCAGCCGCCCCTGCGCGACCAGGGGCCCCCCGCTGTCCCCCTGGCATGCGTCACGGCCCCCGGCGGTCTCCCCCGCGCACAGCATGCTCTGGGGCAGGTATGTGCCCTCGCCGCCGCCCGGATAGGCCTTCTTGCACTCGGCGTCGGGCAGGATATGGAGAGGCGCGGCATACAGGCTGTGGGCATAGGCGCCGGTACCGGTGGTGTCCCCCCATCCGTAGACCGTGGCACTCGTGCCCGGCGAGTACGCCGGGTCGCCCGCCCTCGCCATGGGGATGACGGCACTCTGCGGCAAGGACTCGGCAAGAGTGAGCACGGCGAAGTCACCGGCATTGGTGGTGGAATCGTAGTGCGGATTGACCCAGGTGCCACGCACGGAGACCTCCTTGCCCTGCTGTGAGAGCAGATCCGTACGTCCCGTGATCACCTTCAGATCCGGCGTCGGTGGCGCGCCCACGGCCTCTCCGGACAGACAGTGGGCCGCGGTGAGCACCGCGGTGCGGCCGATGGCCACGCCCCCGCAGAACTGCCCCGCACGGGTGCCTCCGAACCGGTCACGGCTGGAGAGCGCCACCGTCCACGGGCTCTGCGAGACATCGACGGGGAAACCGCCGATGACAACGCTGTCGGCGGCGACGGGCGCCGCCGCGGCCAGCGGTATCACGCCTCCGGCGGCCGCCATGACCAGCGGCCCGATCAGGGCACGGGCAATACGGCGTCGCATGGATGCTCCTCACTCTCAGGTGATCACGGAACACCCAGAGTCATGCACGGTGGCGCGACGCGCAGCACGAGGGCCCGGTCCCCGCAGGGGGGACCGGGCCCTCGGTGTCACAGGTCCGGACTAGTCGAGGTAGTCGCGCAGCACCTGCGAACGCGACGGGTGGCGCAGCTTCGACATGGTCTTGGACTCGATCTGACGGATCCGCTCACGCGTGACGCCGTAGACCTTGCCGATCTCGTCGAGGGTCTTCGGCTGACCGTCGGTGAGACCGAAGCGCATGGAGACGACGCCCGCCTCACGCTCGGACAGGGTGTCGAGGACCGAGTGCAACTGCTCCTGGAGCAGCGTGAAGCTGACCGCGTCGGCCGGGACGACCGCCTCGGAGTCCTCGATGAGGTCACCGAACTCGCTGTCGCCGTCCTCGCCCAGCGGGGTGTGCAGCGAGATGGGCTCGCGGCCGTACTTCTGGACCTCGATGACCTTCTCCGGGGTCATGTCGAGTTCCTTGGCCAGCTCCTCCGGGGTGGGCTCGCGGCCCAGGTCCTGGAGCATCTGGCGCTGCACGCGCGCGAGCTTGTTGATGACCTCGACCATGTGCACCGGGATACGGATGGTGCGGGCCTGGTCGGCCATCGCGCGGGTGATCGCCTGACGGATCCACCAGGTGGCGTACGTGGAGAACTTGTAGCCCTTGGTGTAGTCGAACTTCTCCACCGCGCGGATCAGACCGAGGTTGCCCTCCTGGATGAGGTCCAGGAAGAGCATGCCGCGGCCGGTGTAGCGCTTGGCCAGGGAGACCACCAGACGGAGGTTGGCCTCCAGGAGGTGGTTCTTGGCGCGGCGGCCGTCCTCGGCGATGATCTCCAGCTCGCGCTTGAGCTTGGGGGCGAGCTTGTCCGAGTTCGCCAGCTTGTCCTCGGCGAAGAGACCCGCCTCGATGCGCTTGGCCAGCTCCACCTCCTGCTCGGCGTTGAGCAGGGGGACCTTGCCGATCTGCTTGAGGTAGTCCTTCACCGGGTCGGCGGTGGCACCGGCCGCGGCGACCTGCTGGGCGGGCGCGTCGTCCTCGTCCTCGTCGGAGAGCACGAAGCCGGCACTCTCGGCGCCCTCGGGCTCCTCCGCGCCCTTGGCCTCCTCGAGCACCTCGTCCTCGAGAAGCTCGGCGTCGTCCTTCTTGGCGGAGGTGGTCTTCTTGGCCACCGTCTTCTTGGCGGCCGTCGTCTTCTTGGCCACCGTCTTCTTGGCGGCGGTCGTCTTCTTGGCAGCGGCCTTCTTCGCGGGGGCCTCTTCCTCGACGGACGCGCTGGCGGCGGGCGCCGCCGGAGCGGCGGCGGTGGCCTTCCTGGTGGTCACCGTCTTCGCCGCGACCGTCTTGGTGGCGGTGCGCTTGGCCGGACTCTTCGCTGCGACGCTCTTTCGGGTGCGCTTGTTGGGCTCCGCGGCACTGACCATCAGCGTCACACCCTCTTCCTCGAGGATCTGGTTGAGGCTGCGCAGTACGTTCTTCCACTGAGTGGCCGGAATCTGGTCAGCTTCGAAGGCCCGACGCACATCGTCGCCGGCGATCTGCCCCTCAGCCTTTCCCCGCTCAATGAGCGCCATGACAGAGACGGACTCGGCGATCTCCGGCGGGAGCGTACGGGATGTGCTGGCCGACACGAACAACCTCTCGGAACGTTGGAAAACGGCTTCCGGCCCCGTCCATCGTGGACAGGAGCCGACCACCGGCCTGGGGATTGGGCCGACGGCGCGGGCGGGGGCCGGGAAGTTGCACAGCGCCGTGTACGGCGTCCGTATTCCCTCCGCGGCTGTCACCTCTTAGGTCATCGCGTTGTACCCAGGAGTGTTACGCCCAATCTGCGTGGCCCCAGTCACACCCCGTAAGTGCGTAAAAACGGCCAGACGTGGGCAGATGGAGTGGGCTGGTCGCCACGCACATACGACCCCACCGGCGGCTCGCCCCGGTCACTTGTGGCCCCCGCCGACTCGCGGAGGGATCCGCGTCCGCGGTCGGCCGGCGAACCGCCTCTCACCGGACCCCGCCGGAGGACGGCAGGGCCACAGCCGTGCCGCCCACGCAGGGATCGACGCCCGAGCGGTTCAGTGCTCGCGCGGCGCGGGGACCACCCGCTCGACCTCCGGGTGCACCGTGAGCAGTTGGCGCATGGCGTTCTCCGCCGCGGTGCCGTCGCCGCCCGCGACCGCGTCGACGATCCGGGCGTGCTGCGCCAGGGAGGCCTCGTTCGGCCGGTCGCAGCCCGTGACGGGGCCGCCGGACACCTGGAGGGCGGCCGAGACGATGCCGGAGAGGTGCTCCAGCATCCGATTGCCCGCGATCTGGATGAGCAGCGAGTGGAACTCGGCATCCGCGCGGGAGAAGGTGAGCGCGTCGCCCTGCCCCAGGGCGTGCCCCATGATCTCGACCATGTCGGACAGGCGCTGCTGGATGTCCTCGCGCGCGTGTCCGGCGGCGAGACGCGCGGCGAGCGGCTCGATCGTCCAGCGCAGTTCGCTGAGCTCGCGGCGCTGGTCGTCGCGCTGCGGCCCGAAGGCCCGCCACTCGATGATGTCGGGGTCGAGGAGATTCCAGTCGCTGACCGGGCGCACCCGCGTGCCGACGTTCGGGCGAGCGCTGACCAGGCCCTTGGCCTCCAGGACGCGAAGCGACTCGCGGACGACGGTACGGGAGACCTCGAAGCGCTGGCCGATCTCCTCGGGCACCAGCGGACGGTCCGCGCCCAGGTCCCCGGAGACGATCATCTGACCCAGCTGCTGGACGAGTTGGCCGTGCAGTCCGCGGCCGCGGCTGCCCGCGGTACGCCGGCCCACGCGCCCCAGTTCCGGGTCGGCGCCCTCCCAGGCGGGGCTCGCGACGCGGTCGGGGGCGGTCGCCTCGGTGTAGGGGTAACGGTCGAGTTCGCCCGGGCCGACGAGACCTGAGTCTGTGGAGCGGGCGGCGGTCATCATGGTGTGCGCAAGGGTACTCACGGATCCTTTGTCGGCGTCGCCTCCAACTCCCTTGAGGTCTTTGGTGAAAAGCACACGAAAGGGTGATCGCTCACTTCGCCTCAATTGACGCCTTATCGGAAAGAAATGGGCTCTCCCTGGGAAGTTGCGTGCAGAGCCCGACCGAAAGGGAGCGAACCCCCGTCATCGAGTCCGGCTCCGCAGGGCTGTCAGCAGGTAGGCGCAGAGCAGCGCGATGAGCGTCAACGCCAGGGCGCCGCCAACGGGTTGGGCGATCATCCGCGCCGCGGCGGCCAGGCAGCGGCCACCGCCGAAGGGCCACTGGAGCAGGAGGACGTGGCGCAGCCGGGCGGGCAGACCGGTGGCGTTCCACGCCTTCCCTCCCATCGCCCACCGCACCAGGGGTACGACGAGCACCGGTACGGAGAGCACGGCCGCGAGACCTCCCGTGGTGGACCGGAACACTCCCCCGGCCAGCACGCCGGCCCAGGCGCATCCCACCACGAGGCCGATCCAACTCACGCTCAGCGAGGGCCAGTCGCTGGGAACCTGGGTGATTTCCTGCCCGTACACGGCATAGAGCACTTCGGCGTTGCAGCCGACCGTGAGGAAGGCGAGCAGCAGCGCGGTCGCGGTGGCCACGATCAGCTTCGCGGTGAGCAGCCCGAGCCGGCGCGGGACGGTGCCCCGGTCCGCCGCCAGCGCGGGGTGGCGGAACTCGTCGCCGAAGGCGAGCGCGCCGAGCAGCCCGGCGCCGAGCGCCGCCGGCGGCAGGGGCAGTTGTCGCGGCCATGCCGCCAGCAGCCGGGGCTGGGGGGCGTGCCCGATCCGCCCCATGACCAGGGCCGTGACGGCGGAGCAGACGAGGACGGCGGCACTGACGAGGAAGCCGGTGCGGACACCGGCGGCCCGGCGCAGTTCGTACCGCAGGGGACGCAGGGGGCTGGGCCCGGGGCGGACGGAGATCGGGGGTGGGAGAGCGGACGAGGCATCGAGTGCGACGACCTCGGCGGGACGCGGAGTCGGGATCGAGGACTGTGGGATCGAGGACTGCCCGGTCGTGGGGTGGCCGGGTGCGGGGAAGCCGGTCGCGGGGAGGCCGGGCGTGGCGTGGGCGGGCGCGGGCTGCCCGGTCGCGGGGTGCCCGGCCGAGGGGTGGACGGTCGCGGAGTGCGCGGCCACGGGCTGCCCGCTCGTGGGGTGCGCGGCCGCGGGCTGCCCGGTCGTGGCGTGGCTAACCGCAGAGTGCCCGACCACAAGGTGCCCGGCCGCGGGATGCCCGCTCGTGGGGTGCGCGGCCACGAGGTGCCCAGTCGCGGGATGTGCGGCCGCCCGCTGCTCGGCGGGGGGTTGGTCGGGGCGCGTGGTTGCCGCGGCGGCTCCGTCCGGGGCTTCCGCAGGCGCAGACGGCTCCCGGGAGGGCGAGGAGACGCGGACGGCGCCGGTGGCGGTGGCGGCCCTGGCCTCGGAGCCGGCGGTCGAGTCGCCGGGTTCGGGGGTGGTGGCGGGGCCGAGGGCTTCGGACCCGCTGGTCGAGTCGCGGGTTTCGAAGTCGGCAGTGCAGTCGAGGGTCAGGGAAGCGGTGGCCGGGGTGCTGGCCCCGGGGATGGCAGCCGGTCCCGGCGGCTGGGAACCCTTGGTGTGGGCCGCACCGCCGGGGTGGGTGGTGGGCCACGAAGCACCGGCACCGGCACCGGTTAGAGCGACCGAGTCGTCGGGGTGAGTGGTGACGTCCGGGCCGTCGGAACCGGGTGTGAGATCCGGGCCGTCGGAACGGGTTGTGAGATTCGGGCCGTCGGAACGGGTGGTGGGCACCCCTTCGCCGGGGTCGGCCACCAAGACTCCGCTTCCCGTGTGAACCGCGGGGGAAGCCATCTTCGCCCGCGGCTCCGGGGGTACGCCGAGACCGTGCGCGGTGCCTGACGCATTGTCGGGACGGGGACTGACCGACGACGTCTCGCGCGTGGCGACGGACGGCTCCCCTGGGCACGTGGTGACGGACAGTTCCTCCAAGCTCGGGCTGATGGAGCCGCCGCCTCTGGCCGAGGCGACGTGGATGCCCTGTTCACCCCCCGCGAGCCGGGCCCGCTCGGAGCACGGGACGCCTGCGGCGCTCGCCGCGGCCGCGGCCGACTGCCTCTTCCCGGCGGCCGGTACGACAGCGGACCGCTGCCGCCCGTCGGGCGCCGCCACCGTGCCCTCGGCCCCGGACTCCTCGACCGGGGCCGCCACCGAAGGCGTTGAACCCGCACCGGCGCCCATGTCACCGATCTCGTCGGCGAGTTGATGGATGAGGATGCCGTGACGGAACGCCGCCTCGCCGACATCGGCGCACGTACTGCCGTAGACGTACAGACGGTTGCCGCTCTCGCCTACGACCTCGACGGAGCGGCGGGCGGTACGGGCTTCCTTGGTCAGGAGGGCTCCTAGGCGGGAGGCGTACGGGCTGCGCACGGTGACTCGGGGACGCAGCCGGTGGCGGGCGAAGTCCGCGGCCTCCTGATCCGCGACGAGCCTGCCGCGTTCGAGCGTGACGACGCGGTCGGCGGCGTGGGCCGCCTCTTTGGGGTCGGCCGTGGTGAACAGGACCGTACCGCCCTGGTTCGCATGGGCCCGCAGCACACCGTGCAGCCAACGGCATTCCCGCGCCGGCAGTCCGTCGGTGGGGGCGTCGAGCACCAGCGTGTGCGGGTCGGCCAGCAGGACGCAGGCCAGGCCCAGTCGGCGGTCCACCCCCCGGGACAGTGTGCCCAGACGCTCCTCTCGGAAGCTGACGAGGCCAACGGCCTCGAGGACTTGGTCGGCGCGCCGCGCCGGAAGACCCGCCACGGCACAGAGCATGCGCAGATGGCCACGAACCGTGCGTGCGGGGTGTCCTGGGACGCCGCCCAGGAGAACGCCGACCTCGCGCGGGGGATGGGCGACACGGTGCAGGGGACGACCCCTGAAGTAGGTGATGCCGCAGCCCTGTTGGAGCTCGAGCATGAGTCTGAGCGTCGTCGTCTTACCCGAGCCCGCCGTTCCGAGGAGGGCGGTGACACGACCCGCGTCCGCTTCGAAGGAAACGTCGTCGACGGAGGGCGGAAGGTCCTTACGGGAATCGCTGGTCAGTCCGAAGGCCTGGATCACCCGCAGCAAGATAGCGCGTCATGTCCGGTTTTTCCGGGTATCACGCCTCGCATTCGACAACCGCCGGCGTTACTCGGCTCCCTTCTCCGATGGGGCGACAGGATCGGTTCGGCGGGCCCGGCATCCGACTTGGCGAACGCGCCGACTCACGACGGCGACGGGCGGACGAGGGTCAGACCTCCGGGCGCAGCATCGGCGGGTTGAGCAGGGTGGCTCCCCCGGCCCGGAAGAGCTGGGCCGGCCGGCCGCCCTGGCGGGTGGTCGTCCCTCCGGTCGGCACGAGGAAGCCCGGGGTGCCCGTCACCTTGCGGTGGAAGTTGCGCGGGTCGAGGGCCACGCCCCACACCCCCTCGTACACACGGCGCAGTTCACCGACGGTGAACTCGGGCGGGCAGAACGCGGTCGCCAGCGAGGAGTACTCGATCTTCGAGCGGGCCCGTTCCACTCCGTCCGCGAGGATCTGGGCGTGATCGAAGGCCAGCGGCGCCACCGGCTCTCCGTCACGGCCGTAGCCGCCCTGTTGCAGCAGTTCCTCCACGGGCGCCCAACGGGCGTGTTCGGCGTCGCCGCCCGCCCGAGGCGCGGGCAGATCGGGAGCCAGGGCGAGGTGAGCGACGCTGACGACCCTCATCCGCGGGTCACGCTTGGGGTCGCCGTAGGTCGCGAGCTGCTCCAGGTGCGCGCCGTTGTCCTGGACCGGGGCCAACGGGTCGTGCACGCACAGCCCGGTCTCCTCCACCAGTTCCCGCGCCGCCGCCTGCGCCAGATCCTCGTCGGCCCGTACGAAGCCTCCGGGAAGCGCCCACCGGCCCTGGAACGGCGGCTCACCCCTGCGCACCGCCAACGCGCACAGGGAATGACGACGCACGGTCAGCACGACCAGGTCTACAGTGACGGCGAAAGGCGGAAAGGCTGACGGGTCGTAGGGCATGCCGCGATCATAGTCGTCTGCCTGACGATAAACACTCCCTTCGCCGGTCGCATCGATGGCTGATCCACATCGGTCCTCCGCTCTCCCGCGGGCCCCGCGGGCGTTCGTTCACGGACGCTTCCCGGCGGCGCCGCTCCCCCGGTCGGCACCCGACTTGTCGGCGCCTCGGCGACGCGGACCACCCCGTCCCGAGGTGCGCGTACGCGGACGACCCGGCGTCCTGGAAGGACCCGCGCATGGGCCGTCGGTCCGCGAGGTCGCGGGGCGCGACCCGACCGGGACGGGTCCGTCCACGCGCCTCCGGCGGCAAGGGCGGGACGGCGGTTCCGGCGCCGTCGGGGCAGCGCCTCCGTCAGTTCCGATCGCCTCGCGCGGCACCGTGGCGACCGCGTCGGCCCCTGCGGCCGCGTCGTCCCTGGTGATCGGTCCGTCCTGCGGCGTCTCGGTCCCGACCGCAGCCGCCACCGCACCGGCGTCCGCGGTTTTCGACCGAGCGCGTCCCTGTCGCTCGGCGCGCAGGCAGCGCCGGACCGACTCGGGGTCGAGCCCCTCGTTGCAGGCCTGGTGCAGGAGGCGGGCGAAGAGGTAGTCGGGGTCCGCTCCCAGCGCCATGGCCAGGGCCTCCCGGGCCTCCAGCTGGTCCCCGGCGGACCAGGCCACCCAGCCCGCGAGGGTCAGGGGCGCCGCGGCGTGTTCTCCGTACGGGCCGACGCAACGTCGGGCGAGCGCCCGCCACAGCCGCAGCGCCGGACCTTCCTCGTCTCCCTCCATCCACTCGGCGGCGCGGTCCCGTGTCGTACGGTCCTGGAGGCCCAGGATCAGCGCTGCCGCTTCCTCATGGTCGAGCAGCTGGTCGTCGCGGAGGTCCGCACGGGCGTCACCGGGCAGGGAAGGCGTCTCGGCGAACCGGGTCATGACGCGCTCGGCGAGCTTCAGGGTCTCCTCGACCACCGACGCGCGCTCGACCTCGTCGAGGATCCTGGGCACCAGGGACAGTCCGGCGGTGTCCAGGGCGATCTCCTGTTCCAGGGCCGCGGCGGTCTCCCAGGGGAGCAGCCTGGCCCGCAGCTCCTTCAGGCTTCCTCTGACCTGGACGCCCGCGTACGCCGCCGCGGCGGCCAGCACGGAGGTGCCGGGCAGTCCCATGGGCAGTCCGTCGTCGGGGCAGCAGCCGTCGGTCGGGCAGCAGTACGACCAGAAGCGCCCGTCGGAGATGCACAGCGCCTCGATCACGGGGACGTCGAGGTGACCGCATTCCGTACGCAGTTTCTGGGCCAGCGGCTCCAGCCGCCGCACGACGTCCCGGCCCGACTCGTCCGCCGCCGGCTCCTGGCAGAGGAAGGCCACCATCTGCTCGGGCTTGGCACCCCTGCGCTCGCTGCCCGTGATCAGGCCGTGGGCCAGCTGACGGGCGGCGAAGGGCCAGTCGTCCTTGCTGGCGGGAATGCCGAGCCGGGCACGGCCACCGAACCGGCCGCGCCCGCCCCGGCCGTTCAGCGCGACCAGGACGATGCTGTCCTCGGGGCGGTACCCGAGGAGATACGGCAGGGCGTCGGCGAGCTCGGCGGGAGTGCGGAGGGTGACCTGGTGTTCGGGGGCGGATCCGTCGTACGCGATGTCACCGTTTTCGAAGGATCCTGTCGTTTCGCTGTGATTCGTCATGTGCCGACGATCTCGCGGATCGCAAAAGTCCGCTTGGGCCTGTGGACAACTCTGGACGAGGACACGTCAGCCGCAGCCCGCGTTCCGGCTCCGGCCCGACTGCCGCCCACCTCAGGTCTTTCCCGGTTGTCAGTGCCGTCCTGTTGTATGGGATGCATGGAGCACACGAACAACGCGGACCTCAGGAAGGCGGCCGACGCGGTCCTCGCCCGTCTGGTCGGCGACGGCACGGGCACGGCCCGACTGCGCGAGGACCAGTGGAAGGCCATCGAGGCCCTGGTCGCAGACCGGCGCCGGGCCCTGGTCGTGCAGCGCACCGGCTGGGGCAAGTCCGCGGTCTACTTCGTGGCCACCTCCCTGCTCCGGGCGCGCGGAAGCGGCCCCACCGTGATCGTCTCCCCGCTGCTCGCCCTCATGCGCAACCAGGTCGAGGCCGCGGCCCGCGCCGGCATCCACGCCCGGACGATCAACTCGGCGAACACCGAGGAGTGGGACACCGTTCAGGGCGAGATCGCCGAAGGGACGGTCGACGTCCTGCTGGTCAGCCCCGAGCGGCTGAACAACCCGGACTTCCGCGACCAGGTCCTGCCCAAGCTCGCCGCGGCGACGGGACTGCTCGTGGTGGACGAGGCGCACTGCATCTCCGACTGGGGCCACGACTTCCGCCCGGACTACCGGCGGCTGCGCACCATGCTCACCGAGCTCCCGCCCGGCGTCCCCGTCCTCGCCACCACCGCCACCGCCAACGCGCGCGTGACCGCGGACGTCGCGGAGCAACTGGGGACAGGAGACTCCTTCGACACCCTGGTACTGCGTGGTCCGCTGGACCGGGAGAGCCTCAGCCTGAACGTGCTGCGGCTGCCGGACGCCGTGCACCGGATGGCCTGGCTCGCCGACCACCTCGGCGAACTGCCGGGTTCCGGAATCGTCTACACGCTCACGGTCGCAGCGGCCGAGGAGGTCACCGCCTTCCTGCGGCAGCGCGGCCACACGGTCGCGTCCTACACCGGCAAGACGGAGAACGCCGACCGGCAGCAGGCCGAGGAGGACCTGCTCGCGAACAAGGTCAAGGCCCTGGTCGCCACCTCGGCGCTGGGCATGGGCTTCGACAAGCCCGACCTCGGTTTCGTCGTGCACCTGGGGTCGCCGTCCTCCCCCATCGCCTACTATCAGCAGGTGGGCCGCGCGGGCCGTGGCGTGGAGCACGCCGAGGTACTCCTCCTTCCCGGGAAGGAGGACGAGGCGATCTGGGAGTACTTCGCGTCGCTCGCCTTCCCCTCCGAGGATCTGGTGCGCCGGACCCTCGACGTGCTCGCCCGTGCTGAGGGGTCCCTGTCGCTGCCCGCCCTGGAGCCCCTGGTGGAGCTGCGCCGTTCCCGGCTGGAGGCGATGCTCAAGGTGCTCGACGTGGACGGAGCGGTCAAGCGGGTCAAGGGCGGCTGGATCGCGACCGGCGGGCCGTGGACGTACGACGCGCAGCGGTACGAGTGGGTCGCGCGGCAGCGGGAGGCCGAGCAGCAGGCGATGCGCGAGTACGCGGCGGCGACGGGCTGCCGGATGGAGTTCCTGCAACGCCGGCTCGACGACGACAGCGCCAGGCCCTGCGGTCGCTGCGACAACTGCGCGGGCGCCCGCTTCACCGCGGACACCTCCACCGCGGCGCTGGACGCCGCGCGCGTGGACCTCGGCCGGGCCGGTGTGGAGGTGCAGCCCCGACGCATGTGGCCAACTGGCCTGCCTGCGGTCGGCGTCGACCTCAGGGGGCGTATCCCGGCCGGTGAACAGGCCACTGAGGGGCGGGCTTTGGGACGTCTCTCGGACATCGGCTGGGGCAACCGGCTGCGGCCGATGCTCGCGTCCCGGACCCCCGACGCTCCCCTGCCGGAGGACGTGGCGCGTGCGGTGGTGGGCGCACTGGCCGACTGGGCGAAAGGACCCGGCGGCTGGGCCCCGGGCGCGGCGGACGCGGGACCGCGCCCGGTCGGCGTCGTCACCATGCCCTCTCGCACCCGGCCCCGGCTGATCCACTCCCTGGGCACGCACATCTCGGAGGTCGGCCGTCTGCCGCTGCTGGGCGGCGTGGAGTACACGCCGGACGCGCGGCGGGTGCCGCGGAGCAACAGCGCCCAGCGTCTGAAGGCCCTGGACGGGGCACTGACCGTACCCCCCGACCTGGTCTCCGCCCTGGCCGCCCATCCCGGCCCGGTGCTGCTCGTGGACGACTTCACCGAGACCGGCTGGACCCTCGCGGTCGCCGCCCGCCTGCTCAGAAGGGCCGGCGCGAAGGCGGTGATGCCACTGGTCCTGGCGGTGCAGGGCTGATGGGACACGTCTGCGTCCCACGTGCACGACGCGGGCGGTCCCAGGAGTCGCGGGGCGAGCGCCGGGTAGGGATATAAGCCGTGCGTCGCCCGATAACGGCCGGTGCCCTCAATTGCTCGTTGCCGCATCCCAGTTCGACAGGAAGAATTGAAGTCCGCTCCCCGCACGGCTCAGCCGTTGGCCGGTAGGGCTTTCCTGCGGTGTGCGCTCCCCCGAATCCGATCCCGCCCGCAGTGTGGGCGCGTAGCCGAAGGGAGGAACGTGACCTTCGGATTCGCTCCGTCCTCGGCGGCATCGTTGTCGACGTCCGCCACCTCCGTCCACCGTGTGCTCGAACCCGCGGAGTGGGCGGCCGCGGGCATCCCGCTGCTGCGCAATCCGCGGGAGGTCGTCAGCGGACTGCACGCCCGGCACCACCCCAGGCCCGCCACCGCCGTGGTCGCGGTCCTCGACCTGGACGAGCGGCTGCGGGCGAGCGCCTCCTTCGCCCGCCGGTCGGCGCCCGCCGACGGCTGGATGTTCCGCAACGCGCTGCTGGCCCAACTGCGCCAGGTCATCCCGCACGACCTGCGGCGCCGTACCCCGGTGCGCACCGCCGTACTGCTCTACTGCCGTGACGGGGACGCGCGTTGGACCGAGGAGGACGGAGCCTGGATGTGGGGACTGCGTGACGCCTGCACACTGCATGGGCTGCGCTGCGGGGCGTACATCACGCTGACCCGGGACGGCTGGCAGGTCCTCGGCGAGGGCCGCGGGGGCCGACGGCCGCACGCGTACTCGCCACCCGAGCCCTTCGGCACCGCCGAGGCTCCGTCCCCGCTGCCACGCACCGGCGGCGCGGCCTCCGAGGTGCTGCGCCGCGCGGCGGCCCGCTGAGGACGGCACGCCCCCGTCGTCCGCTCATGCCTGACGGGCAACCGGAGTACGCACGCCGAAGGCCCCGCCGCCGGTCTTGCGGCGCGGCGGGCACGACGTCACCTTCTCTCGGCCCCGGACGGGCTCAGAACCCCCCGGACGAGCGCAGGACCGCCGGACGGACTGAAGGCCGCACGGACTGGAAGCCGTACGGGCGCAGGACCGCCGGACGGGCCGGACGCGGCTCAGACAGCCGCGCCCAGCACCGAGTTGATCTGCTGTGGGTCGCCGCAGACGACCAGCAGCGCGCCGGCCTTGGTGTGCGCCAGGGACAGGGCCTTGGCACCAGCGGCCTCGGGGCCGCCGTTGACCGCGACCACGACCACGGGGCGGGACGCGGCACGCGAGGCCACGGCTGCGTCCGTGTAGAACACGTCGTCGCGCGCCTCGTGCTGCGCCCAGTAGGACACCTCACCGAAGGACAGTTCGTGCACGGCCCACGGATGCGACTCACCGGTGGTGATCACCAGTACGTCGCCGGGGGCACGGCCCGACTCCAGGAGCAGGTCGACCGCTTCCTCGGCGGCGTCGAGCGCGCCGTCCGCGGAAGCCGGAACGAGTTGGATCTGAGGGGTCGCCGAGGCGGCGGGGGCCGTCGCCCGCGACGGCGCGGGCTTGGCCGGGGCCGACTCCCGCGACACGCGCTGCGTCGGCGGCGCGGGCCGTGCGGGACCTGGACGACCGGGGCGCGGCGGAGTCGCGGGACGGGGGCCGGGAACGGGGCGGGGGGTCGGCGCGGTACGGCCGGCGGACGGCGTGACGCGGGGACCCTGGGCACTCTCGTGAATCTGAGGCTCCTCGGGAATGAGAGGCATGGGCTGATATTTATCAAACGTTGGTGCGGCTCGCGTGGGCGGGTGGCACTTCGGGCCGAGCGGAACGATCAGAAGTCGAAGCCGAGCTGACCTTCGACCTCCGGAACGCCTCCGTCTGCCCAGACGCGGACCTTCTTGAGATGCCGCCACCGGGGCAGCGCATCAAGATACGCCCACGACAGCCGGTGGTACGGGGTGGGTCCCCGCTCCTCCAGCGCGGCCTTGTGCACGGGCGACGGATATCCGGCATTGGCCGCAAAGCCGAAGTCTGCATGCTCGATACCCAGTTCGGCCATCATTTTGTCGCGGTGAACCTTGGCGATCACCGAAGCCGCCGCGACGGCCACGCACGACTGGTCCCCCTTGATGACCGTACGGACCCTCCAGGGGGCGCCGAGGTAGTCGTGCTTCCCGTCGAGGATGACCGCGTCCGGGGGGATGGGCAGTGCCTCCAGGGCGCGCACGGCCGCGAGCCGCAGCGCCGCCGTCATCCCCAGGCTGTCGATCTCCTCCGGAGAGGAGTTCCCGAGGGCGTACGCGGTCACCCACGTCTGCAGTTCCGCCGCGAGTTCGGTGCGTCGCTTGACGGTCAGCAGTTTCGAGTCGGTGAGCCCGACGGGCGGCCGGCGCAGTCCGGTGACCGCCGCGCAGACGGTGACGGGACCGGCCCAAGCGCCGCGCCCCACCTCGTCGACACCGGCAATGACCTTCGCTCCGGTCGTGGCCCTGAGAGAGCGCTCGACGGTGTGAGTGGGTGGTTCGTACGGCATGGCGCCCTTAGCCTACGCTGCGCGGATCCCGCTGCGACACCCCGGTTTCCCGGAGAACCGCGACGCCCCGCACCCGGACGGTCAGCGGTCGGTCGGGGCGGCGACGGAACCATCGGCCGACCGGTCATCCCTTGACGATCACGGCCCGCTCATTCGCTCGTGCACATCCTGGCGTGGTGGGTCATCGCCACCCGGACAACTGCGCACACAAGGCTGTTCGCAGCGTCGGACCCCGCTCCACCCGGCCGCGTTCCAGGGGTGACGACCTCCAGAAGAAGCCTGATCGTCGACTCGATCGCCCCTTCGGAGATCACATCTGGAGGCACTCCGCTCACGCTTGATCGCATTCGTGAATCGACATGCGAAACACGGAGCGGGGACGCCCCGGGCGCTCGCCCCCCGCGCCGGCAACGACCGCGAGCCGGAGGTCACACGGACATCGGGACCCAGTCGGGCAGCGCCTCCGTGCGCCGCACCCACTCGGCGGGCGGGGCCCCGGCCTTCCCCGAGGCGAGCACGCCACCCACGATGGCGCAGGTGGTGTCCACGTCTCCGCCGGCCCGGGCGGTCGTCCAGAACGCGTCCTCGAAGTCGGCCAGGCACCTGGCGGCGGACCACAGAGCGAAGGGCACCGTGTCGTGCGCCGTCGTGCGCCGTCCGCTGCCGAGGACCGCGGCGACGGTGGCCACGTCGCCGTAGTCGAGCATGTCGCGGGCACGCCGCAGACCGGCGCCGACGGCGCTCCTGGCCGGTACGAGGTCGATGACACCGCCGAGCAGCGCCTCCGCGCTCGGCGGTCCGCCGGGTGCGGCGGCCAGCGCGGCGGCCGCGGCCACGGCCATGGCGCCCACGACGGCCTCACGGTGCTGGTGGGTGGGGTAGGCGGAGATCTCGGCCTGGTGGGTGGCCTGCTCCGGGTCGTCCGCGTACCAGGCACCCAGGGGCGCCGTGCGCATCGCGGCGCCGCTCCCCCACGACCCGTGCCCCTTGAACAGCGCGGGCGCCAGCGTGCGCCAGTCGCCGCCCTCACTGATCCGCCGCAGCAGACCGGCCGTCCCCGCGCCATACCCGCGCTCCGGTGCGTGGCGCCGGGCGAAGGACTCGGCCAGGGCGTCCTGGTCGACGCGGTGATGGGCGGCCAGGACGGTGACGACGGAACAGGCCATCTCGGTGTCGTCCGTCCACTGCCACGGGCCGGACGGCAGCTCGCGACGCCTGAGCAGCGGGTAGTTCACCGGGGCGAAGAACTGCGAGCCCAGCGCGTCCCCCACCGCGAGCCCGCGCGTGCTGGCCAGGGCACGCTCCAGGCGCACGCCCGGAGAGGAGTCAGGGGTCATCGCTCAGCCGCTCCATCCAGTGGTCCCGTACGATTCCGGCTCACACCACTGCTCGAACGGACGGTCGAGCGTGTACTTGCCGTCGCCCCCGAGAACGAGCATCCGCATCTCGGCGTTCCCCGGGTTCGAAAGGCTCTCGAACTCGGCGACGGTCCAGTGGAACCAGCGCATGCAGAAGAGCCGCATGGCCAGGCCGTGGGTCACCAGGAGGACGTTGGGCGGGTGGTCGGGGTCCTCGAAACTACGGAAGAGGCTCTCCAGGAAGCCGCCGACCCGGTCGTAGACGTCGGCTCCGGACTCGCCCTGGGCGAAGCGGTAGAAGAAGTGCCCGTAGGCGTCCCGGTAGGTCTTCTGGAGGCGCACGTCGTCGCACTCCTGCCAGTTCCCCCAGTCCTGCTCGCGCAGCCGCGGCTCTTCGCGCACGCGTATGAGGTCGGGGTCCAGGTGGAAGGAGTGGAGGGTCTCGTGGGTGCGCCGGTAGGGGGAGACGTAGACGCTCACGCGTTCGCGCCCGAACAGGTCCCGCAGTTCCTTGCCGGTCTCCTCGGCCTGTCGTCGGCCCCGCTCGGTGAGTGCCAGCGCGTGGTCGGGTTCGCGCTCGTACACGGTGTCATCGACGTTGCCCGTTGACTCGCCGTGCCGGACAAGGATGATGCGCCGTGGTCGTGCCATGCCAGAACAGTAGATCGGGTCGGCGCCGATCGAGGACTCCAGCGGGCCTCGTACGGCGCAGATCACACAAACCGTGCGGCCCGCGCCACACAAGCCCGTGGGCAACCGTCCGCCGTCAGACCGTCCAGGTGCTCTCGAGTTCCACGATGTCACCCGTGAGCGAGGCCATGTCGGCCTCCGTCTGGGCGCGCAGCGCCAGGCGCTCCACACGCTCCGTGCGGTACTTGCCGTGCTCGGCGGAGGACTGCCACATGGACAGCACGAGGAACTCGTTGCCGGGAGCCTCACCGAACAGGCCGCGCACCATGCCGGGCGAGCCGGCCATCGCCGGGTTCCAGACCTTCTCCTGCATCAGCGTGAAGTGCTCGGCGCGCTCCTCGTGGACCCGGCAGAGGGCGACCCGCAGCAGATCGGCGTCCGCGAAGCGGGGTTCGAAGCCCGTCTTCACGTCGAACCGGTAGTCGAACAGCCGGACCTGGGCGTCCTTGAAGGTGCCGGCCTGCGCCGCCGCCAGCCGGTCGTGGGAGCGAGCCATGAAGGAGTCGTAGAAGGCACGGCTCTCCCAGAAGGCGAAGATGTGCGCGACACCCGGCCGTCCCCGGCTCCACCCGCCCCCCTGTCCCCGAAACCCCGGCTCCCCCAGAAGCCCCGCCCACTTCCGCTGCCCCCGCTCGAAGCCCCGGCGGTCCACCACGGTGCAGCGAATCCACTTGACCAGCACCGCGCCATCGTAAGGCCCTGCGACGTGGCATCGGTCACTCCTGTGGGGACAGCGCCCGCGCAAGCGCCCCCGCGCGCGTGGCACGATGGACAACAAGCGCCCCTGAAATGGAAGTTGGGGCAGAGGGGCGCACGGTGTCGGTCAAGGGGGAGTCAGATGAGCGGACTCAGCAAGGGGATCGGCAAGGTCGAGGTCGCGGTCAAGTGGGATCCCAGTCCCGCGGGGCAGCCACCCACTGATCTGGATCTGGTCACCGCGGTCTACAGGGCCGGCGACCCGCATGGCGATCCGGCCTATGTGGTGCATTTCGAGAGCCGTTCCCCCGACGGAACCATCTATCTCAACCGGGACAGCAGGGACGGCCAGGGCTTCGGGTGGGACGAGGTCATGACCCTCGAACTCGACCGGCTCGACGACGGGTACGCGCGCGTGGTGGTCGGCGTCGTCATCCAGCAGCGTCCGGCGCACCGCACCTTCGCCGGCGTGCTCGGTCCCGGAATGCGCGTCCGCGAGGGATACACCGTCCTGGCGGAGGACGACTTCGGCGGTGTGCTCGGCGCGACGGCGGCCACGGTCGCGGAGTTCGCGCGGAACGGGGCGGGCAACTGGGAGTTCCGCCCCGGCGTCCTCGGCTTCGAGGACGATCCGGAGACCTTCACCCGCGTCATGGGCCGGGCGCGCCCGTCGTAGCCGAAACGCGTAAGGGGCGCGGCCCATGGCCGACGCCCCTTACTTCACGGCGTTACCGTCAGGTCAGCTGCAACCGCTGGTCGAGCCGCAGCCCTCGCAGATGTAGCAGGAGCCGGCCCGCTGCATCTTCGTACCGCAGGAGAAGCACAGCGGGGCGTCGGCCTGGATGCCCAGCTGCATCTCCACCAGCTCGGCGCTGGTGTGCGCCTGCTTGGGGGCGGGCTTGGCCGCCTCGACCTCGGCCTTCGGCGTGGCGACCGCCTTCAGGTCGGTCTGCCGGGGCGCCGACTGGGCCAGGCCCTCGACGTCGAGCTCGTCGTCGGTCGGCTCGTAGGAGCCGGTCTCGAGGTGGCGCTGACGCTCCTCGGCGGAGTGGATACCGAGCGCGGAGCGCGTCTCGAAGGGCAGGAAGTCCAGCGCCAGGCGGCGGAAGATGTAGTCGACGATCGACTGCGCCATCCGCACGTCCGGGTCGTCGGTCATACCGGCCGGCTCGAAGCGCATGTTGGTGAACTTCGAGACGTACGTCTCCAGCGGCACGCCGTACTGAAGGCCCACCGACACGGCGATCGAGAAGGCGTCCATCATTCCCGCGAGCGTCGAGCCCTGCTTGGACATCTTCAGGAAGACCTCGCCAAGACCGTCGTCCGGGTACGAATTGGCGGTCATGTAGCCCTCGGCACCGCCGACCGTGAAGGAGGTGGTGATGCCGGGCCGGCCCTTGGGCAGGCGCTTGCGGACCGGGCGGTACTCGACGACCTTCTCGACCGCGCTGCGGATCGTGCCCTCGGCCTTCTCGGTGATCTCGGCCTTCTCGTCCTCCTTCTTCTTGGCGGAGAGCGGCTGGCCGACCTTGCAGTTGTCGCGGTAGATGGCGAGCGCCTTGACGCCCAGCTTCCACGCCTCGAAGTAGATCTCCTGGACCTCCTCGACGGTCGCCGACTCCGGCATGTTGACCGTCTTGGAGATGGCGCCGGAGATCCACGGCTGGATCGCGGCCATCATGCGGACGTGGCCCATCGGGGAGATGGCGCGCTCGCCCATGGCGCAGTCGAACACCTCGTAGTGCTCGTGCTTGAGGCCGGGGGCGTCGATCACGTTGCCGTGCTCGGCGATGTGGGCGACGACCGCCTCGATCTGCTCCTCCTGGTAGCCCAGGCGGCGCAGGGCCTGCGGGACGGTGCCGTTGACGATCTGCATCGAGCCGCCGCCGACCAGCTTCTTGAACTTGACCAGCGCGAGGTCGGGCTCGACACCCGTGGTGTCGCAGGACATGGCCAGGCCGATGGTGCCGGTGGGCGCCAGGACGGACGCCTGGGAGTTGCGGAAGCCGTTCTTCTCGCCGAGCCGCAGCACGTCCTGCCAGGCCTCCGTGGCGGCGGCCCAGACCGGCGTGTCCAGGTCGTCCATGCGGACGGCCGTGGTGTTGGCGTCGGCGTGCTGCTGCATCACCCGCAGGTGCGGCTGGGCGTTGCGGGCGTAGCCGTCGTACGGGCCGACGACCGCGGCGAGCTCGGCTGAGCGCTTGTAGGCGGTACCGGTCATCAGGGAGGTGATGGCACCGGCGAGGGCACGGCCGCCGTCGGAGTCGTAGGCGTGGCCCGTCGCCATCAGCAGCGCGCCGAGGTTGGCGTAGCCGATGCCGAGCTGGCGGTACGCGCGCGTGTTCTCGCCGATCTTCTGGGTCGGGAAGTCCGCGAAGCAGATGGAGATGTCCATCGCCGTGATGACCAGCTCGACGACCTGGGCGAAGCGCTCGACCTGGAAGGACTGGTTGCCCTTGCCGTCGTCCTTGAGGAACTTCATCAGGTTCAGCGAGGCGAGGTTGCAGGACGTGTTGTCCAGGTGCATGTACTCGCTGCAGGGGTTCGAGCCGTTGATGCGGCCGGACTCCGGGCAGGTGTGCCAGTGGTTGATCGTGTCGTCGTACTGGATCCCCGGGTCGGCACAGGCCCAGGCGGCCTCGGCCATCTTCCGGAACAGGTCCTTGGCGTCGACCTGCTCGATGACCTCGCCGGTCATCCGCGCGCGCAGACCGAACGTGCCGTCCTGCTCGACCGCCTTCATGAACGTGTCGTTCACGCGGACCGAGTTGTTGGCGTTCTGGTACTGGACGGAGGTGATGTCCTCGCCGCCGAGGTCCATGTCGAAGCCCGCGTCGCGCAGGGCGCGGATCTTCTCCTCCTCCTTGACCTTGGTCTGGATGAAGTCCTCGATGTCGGGGTGGTCGACGTCGAGGATGACCATCTTGGCCGCGCGGCGGGTGGCACCGCCGGACTTGATGGTGCCCGCGGAGGCGTCGGCACCGCGCATGAAGGAGACGGGCCCGGAGGCGTTTCCGCCGGAGGAGAGCAGCTCCTTGGAGGAACGGATGCGGGAGAGGTTCAGGCCGGCGCCGGAGCCGCCCTTGAAGATCATGCCCTCTTCCTTGTACCAGTCGAGGATCGACTCCATGGAGTCGTCGACGGACAGGATGAAGCAGGCGGAGACCTGCTGGGGCTGCTTGGTCCCGACGTTGAACCAGACGGGGCTGTTGAAGCTGAAGATCTGGTGCAGGAGGGCGTAGGCCAGCTCGTGCTCGAAGATCTCGGCGTCGGCGGGCGAGGCGAAGTACTTGTAGTCCTCGCCGGCCTTCCGGTACGTCTTCACGATGCGGTCGATCAGCTGCCTGAGGCTGGTCTCGCGCTGCGGGGTGCCGACGGCACCGCGGAAGTACTTGCTGGTGACGATGTTGACCGCGTTCACCGACCAGAAGTCGGGGAACTCGACGCCACGCTGCTCGAAGTTGACCGAGCCGTCGCGCCAGTTGGTCATGACGACGTCACGGCGCTCCCAGGCCACCTCGTCGTACGGGTGCACGTCGGGGGTGGTGTGGATGCGCTCGATACGCAGCCCCTTGCTGGCCTTGGTGCCCTTGGCTCGGGAACCTCGTGCCGGACCGCTCGCCGTCTCTGTCATGCCGCCTCCCTGTACGGGCGTAAACGCCCTGAAGTGCCCCTGTGTTCCGGAGCACGGTGTTCTGTCTGGTGTCGCGGGCAACCCTCGCTGCCACCCGCGACAGGTCTTCCTCACCGCCGCTGAGCCGGGTCAGGACGCACCGTCCGGACCGGCCCGCTGCTCAGTCGGCGGTGCCTGCGGGCAGGGGGACCTCAGCCGGCCCGCCGCGCCCGCGGCCGTCTTCCTGGCACCCCTCACAAGCGCCGTCGCCGTTCTGCGCGGCGGGGTGTCCCGTTCCTTCCCTGAGTTCCGCGATGGCGGACTCGAAGTCCTCGAGCGAGTCGAACGCCCGGTAGACCGACGCGAACCGCAGGTAGGCGACGAGGTCGAGCTCCTTCAGGGGGCCGAGTATGGCGAGCCCCACGTCATGAGCGGCCACCTCGGCGCTCCCACTGGCGCGCACCGCCTCCTCGACCCGCTGGCCCAACTGGGCGAGCGCGTCCTCGGTGACGGGCCGCCCCTGGCATGCCTTGCGCACACCGTTGATGACCTTGATCCGGCTGAAGGCCTCGGTGACTCCGGACCGCTTGACCACCATGAGCGAGCACGTCTCCACTGTCGTGAACCGACGGGAGCAGTCAGGGCACTGGCGGCGCCTGCGGATGGACGTGCCGTCGTCCGTCGTACGACTGTCGACCACGCGGCTGTCGGGGTGCCTGCAGAAGGGGCAGTGCATGGACTCCAACCCTCCTCACAGCAGGCTCAATGGCCTCACCAGACCCATGGGCCCCGCGAAGCAGCCACCAGCATAGGCGATGAACGGCGACTCGAAGACCGGGGGGAACACAATCTGTGGGCCGCTGTAGCTATCCAACCACTACATGTGGGGATTGACTCCATACAGGCAGGCGAGGCGCGCGTGTCGCACGGATACGGCGGCGCGCCGTGCGCCGGAGCCGCCGCGGGCAACACGTCGGTGGCGCCCGCGCCCGCCGGGGAGCTTACGGAGATACCGTGAGCGCCGCACGGAGGACGCGTGGGACTCCCGGGCAGACGGGAGGCGGCGCCCGGCCGGCGGGACCCCGGATGGCAGACTGGGGCGGCAACCCACGAGGTCGCCATCCCGGCGGTGAAGAGTACAACAATGAGCCCTTTTGCCAGCCGGACACCGCGTTGCCCATACACCCAGAAACGCGATCAAGTCCGGCTGACGGCGTTTTTTCACTCGAACGTGTGTTTGGCGCAACCTTTCGAAAGCAACTACCGTTGTGCCGGAGGGAGACCATCGAGAGGGGCCGACGTGACCACCACCGCAGACAGTGCCACCATCACTGCCCAGGACCGCTCCCAGGGCCGACTCGAGCCGGTGCATGCGATGAACGAAGCCACGAATCCCGAGGGGCACAAGCGCTCCCTGCCGGGCCGACCTCCGGGCATCCGGGCCGACAGCTCGGGCCTCACCGACCGTCAGCGCCGGGTGATCGAGGTCATCAGGGACTCCGTGCAGCGGCGCGGCTACCCGCCGTCCATGCGAGAGATCGGGCAGGCGGTCGGCCTCTCCAGCACTTCCTCGGTCGCACACCAGCTGATGGCCCTCGAGCGCAAGGGTTTCCTGCGGCGTGATCCGCACCGTCCGCGCGCGTACGAGGTCCGCGGTTCGGACCAGGCCACCGCGTTGCAGCCGACGGACACGGTGGGCAAGCCGGCCGCCTCCTACGTCCCTCTGGTCGGCCGGATCGCGGCCGGTGGTCCCATCCTCGCCGAGGAGTCGGTCGAGGACGTCTTCCCCCTCCCCCGCCAGCTGGTGGGTGACGGAGAGCTGTTCGTCCTCAAGGTCGTCGGTGACTCGATGATCGAGGCCGCGATCTGCGACGGCGACTGGGTCACCGTCCGCCGCCAGCAGGTCGCCGAGAACGGCGACATCGTGGCCGCGATGATCGACGGCGAGGCCACCGTCAAGCGCTTCAAGCGCGAGGACGGGCACGTCTGGCTCCTCCCGCACAACGCGGCGTACGAGCCGATCCCGGGCGACGACGCGACCATCCTCGGCAAGGTGGTGGCGGTGCTGCGGCGCGTGTGAGAACCGCGCCGGGCGGGCTCGCCCACCTGCCCCCTGATCGGGCCCCGGGACCCCTGCGCCGGTTCCGGGGCTCCGTGCTGCGCGTCGCCCCCGTTCTGAACGGCCCTGGTCAACGCGCTTTCGGATCGCGGGGGTAGCCTGACCGGCGCCGGTCAGGCTACCCCCGCGATCACTTCCCCTCCTGCTCGGCCATCGCGTTGATGGCCGCCAGTGACTTGCGCACCTGGTTGCGGTCCGTGGTGTTCCAGAAGTCGGGCAGCGACGCCTTCAGATAGCTGCCGTACCGGGCCGTCGCCAGACGCGGATCCAGTACGGCGACCACACCCCGGTCCCCCGAGGCCCGTACGAGACGTCCGGCGCCCTGGGCCATGAGGAGCGCCGCGTGGGTGGCGGCCACCGCCATGAAGCCGTTGCCGCCGGCGTCCTCCACGGCCTTCTGGCGGGCGCTCATCACCGGGTCGTCGGGGCGCGGGAACGGGATCTTGTCCATGACAACCAGCTGGCAGCTGGGCCCGGGGACGTCCACGCCCTGCCAGAGCGACAACGTGCCGAAGAGGCAGGACTTCGGATCCGCCGCGAAGTTCTTGATCAGTTCGCCCAGCGTCTCCTCGCCCTGGAGGAGGATCGGGAACTCGGGGATACGGCTGCGCAGCTCCTCCGCGGCCAGCTGGGCGGCCCGCATGGAGGAGAACAGGCCGAGCGTGCGTCCGCCCGCCGCCTGGATCAGCTCCGTCAGCTCGTCGAGCATGTCACCCCGGTCACCGTCCCGCGCGGGACGCGACAGGTGCTTGGCGATGTACAGGATGCCCTGCTTGGGGTAGTCGAACGGGGAGCCGACGTCGACGCCCTTCCACTGCGGAACGTCGTCGCCCTCAGTGCCCTCCGGCGCGAGACCGAGGGAGGCGCCGACGCCGTTGAAGTCGCCGCCGAGTTTGAGGGTCGCTGAGGTCAGGACGACGGAGCGGTCCGTGAAGAGCTTCTCCCGCAGCAGGCCCGAGACGGACATGGGGGCGACGCGCAGAGAGGCGCCGAAGCGGTCGTGGCGTTCGTACCAGACGACGTCCCACTCGGAACCGTTGGTGATGCGCTCCGCCACGTCGTGCACGTTCTCCACCGAGGCCAGCGCCTGTTTGCGGACGGCGTCCTCGTCCTGGACCGACCTGTCCCGGGTCGCCCCGAGTGCGGAGATGACGTTGCGCGAGGCGTCCCGCAGTGCCAGCAGCACATAGCCGAGGTCCTCGGGGATCTCCTCCAGGCGGCCGGGCAGGGCGAGCTCCATCAGGCGCTCGAAGCCCTCGGCCGCGGTCTGCAACTGATCGGCGGCCTTCTCGTTCACCAGCTTGGCGGCACGGCGCACCGCGCGATTGACCTGACCGGGAGTGAGCTCACCGGTCGCGACGCCCGTGACCCGGGAGACGAGTTCGTGTGCCTCGTCGACGATGAGCACCTCGTGCTGCGGGAGGACCGGCGCGCCCTCGATGGCGTCGATCGCGAGCAGCGCGTGGTTGGTGACGACGACCTCGGCGAGCTTGGCGTGCTCACGGGCCATCTCGGCGAAGCATTCCGCGCCGTAGGCGCACTTGGAGGCGCCCAGGCACTCCCGCGACGAGACCGACACCTGCGCCCAGGCCCGATCGGACACTCCGGGCGCCAGGTCGTCGCGGTCGCCGGACTCGGTCTCGTCGGCCCAGTCGCGCAGCCGCAGCAGGTCCTGGCCCAGCTTGCTGGTGGGCGCGGCCGCCTCGAACTGGTCGAACAGTCCCTCCTCCTCGTCCTGCGGCATGCCCTCGTGCAGGCGGTGCAGGCACAGATAGTTCGACCGGCCCTTGAGCATGGCGAACTCCGGGCGGCGGCGCAGCAGCGGGTGCAGCGCGTCGACGGTGCGCGGCAGGTCCCGCTCGACGAGCTGGCGCTGGAGGGCGAGAGTGGCGGTGGCCACGACCACTCTCTCCCCGTGGGCGAGGGCGGGCACGAGATAGCCGAGGGACTTACCGGTGCCGGTGCCGGCCTGGACCAGCAGATGCGAGCTGTCGTCGATCGCGTCCGCGACGGCTTGGGCCATGGTCACCTGGCCGGGGCGCTCCGTACCGCCGACGGCGGTGACGGCGGCATGCAGGAGTTCGGGGAGGGAGGGCTTCGTCATAGCGCGACCACCCTACGGCTCGGGACCGACAATCGGGCGATCAAGGCGGGGACCGGTGGCTGGGTATCTCTCATGCGGATCCGGCGGAGCGGGAACCGGATCGGCCCGAGGGGTGTACCAGAAGTGATGACACTGTGGCGCGCTGTCACAGCAGATCACGCAGGGACCGGTCGCGGATCATGAGGGCGGCCCGCTTGGCGGGCAGGTCGACCTCGGCGGCGAACCGGAAACCGGCGCTCAGAAAAGCGGCCAGGGAGGGTGCGTTGCGAAGGTCGGGTTCCGCCAGGACGCGGGCACAGGTGACGCGTTGGCCGAGTACCAGGTCGGCCACGGCTCTGAGCAGGGTGCCGCCGAGCCCCCGCCCACGGTCGGCGACGCAGCCGATGAGGAGATGGATACCGGTGTCGTGCGGTCGGGCCGGGTAGTGCCGGGCCAGCGGATCGAGGTCGGCCCGGTAGATCTCCCAGTAGCTCATCGGAGTGCCTTCGAGCAGGCCGATACAGGGGACGCTGCGACCGTCGCCGTCGAGTTGCGCGAGCAGATGGGCCTCGGTCACCTCCCGCGGCCCGGCCAGCTGCCAGAACTCCGCGACGGCGGGGTCGTTCATCCAGCGGCTGATCAGCGGTAGATCCCGCCCGAGCCGGACGGGGACCAGCTGGAAGGTGCCGGCGGGTGTGAGGACGGAGCCCCAATCGCCCACGCCGTCGAGCAGGTCGGCCGTGGCCGGGGCGTCCGTCCCGGTCGTCTGCCGGAAGAGCGCGACGAAGTCGTCCGGCAGACGCAGGTCGAGCGTGTCCTCGCCGTCGGCGCCCGCCTTGGCGGGACGGCGGGGGGGAGCGGTTGCCTGCGCTTGACCGGTGTCGGCGCCGGCATCGGTGGGAGACATGGCGCGCTCCTCTCGGAAAACGGGTTTACGGGGGACGGAGGGTTTACGGCAGACGCGAGTCGGGGTGCGGGTCAGAGGTAGGGGTGCGGATCAGAGGTACAGGGGGTTGGCGATGGTGACGTAGACGGACTGGGTGTCGACCGGGCCGACGAGTTCGTCGAGGCCGTGCAGCCGGGTCAGCAGGTTGGCCTTGCAGCGCAGGACCGGGGAGTCGAGCAGGCGGAAGGGCAGGGTGGAGCGCGTACGGGCGGGGCCGGAGGCCGCGTCGGCGAGGAAGCGACGGAAGGCGGCCAGCAACAGCCGCTCGTCGGCGAGCCGTTGGGAGCCGAAGGCGCCGATGAGACCGAACACGTTGTTGATGGCGAGGTAGTAGGCGAAGCGTTCGTCGGTGACGTCGTCGGAGACGAAGGTGTCACTGTGCTCGCCGATGCCGGGCAGCCGGGCGTCGAGTTCCGCGTGCCGGGAGACGCGGAAGTAATAGCCCTGGTTGTCGCGGTAGCGACCGCCCGCGGGCCAGCCTTCGTCGTCCAGCAGGAGCAGCGTGTTCTGCTGGTGGGCCTCCAGGGCGACTCCGGCCTCGCCGTCCAGCCACAGCACGGGGCGGACCACCTGCTCGAGGTAGCGCAGGAACCACTCGGTGGCGACGGCTCTCGACGGGCGGCCGGTGCGGACGGCGAGGCTGGTGACGACTTCAGCCAGGCGGGACCGCAGGGTGAGGGGGGCGCCGGCCCGGGGGTAGGGCCGGGGTGCCACGAGTCCGGCGACGCAGGAGACGTCGTCCGACGGGTTGAACGGGTTGTGCCGGATCATCACGTCCAGGCCCGGCACGGGTGTCCCGTCCTGGTCGTCCACGGCAAGCCAGGCCGGGTCCCGGACGATGTCGAAGCCGGGGTGCGCCGCACGCCACTGCTGGGAGAGCCCGCTGCGCAGCAGCCGGTGGACCTCTACACCCCGGTGCAGTTCCTTGCGGAGGTTCTCACGACGGGAGTTGGTGATGTACAGGCCCAGTGACAGCTTGAGCATGGCGGCCGCGCCGGTGCGGTGGACGGTGCGTACGGAGGAGGTGGGGTGCCAGGGCGGTCCGTAGGGACCCAGATCGCGCAGCAGTCCCGCGTCGAGCAGGGCCGCCGTACCCGCGCGGTGGCGCACCTCGCGCAACTGCCATGGATGCAGCGGCAGGGCGGCGTATCCGTCGGGCAGGGGCAGCCCCGCTCCCGCGAGCCGGGCGGTGAGCAGGTCGGCGGGTACGGTCCGGCCGCATTCGGTCCAGGCCGAGTCGGTGGCCAGGACGGAGCGGGCGACCGCCATCCAGTGCAACGGGAAGGAGCCTCGCAATTCGGGCGAGTAGTGGCGGACTTCGGCCTCCGACAGGCCCTCGCGGCTCTTGGGGGTCGGGTGCAGCGGGTGTCCGAGCAGGAGGGCCTGCTCGGCGGAGAGGAAGCGGTCGGTTCCGTCGGTGGGACGGTGCCGGCGGTCGCGAAGGAAGAGGGTGGTGCCACGAACGGAGTCGGCGACACGGGTGACGAGGTCGAGGGCGGTGGTGCCGGTGGGCTCGGTCACGGCCCGGTTCGGTGACGGAGCGGCGGCTGTGGGCATCTGCGGGGCCCTCGGAGCGCGGTTCCTGGTACGTGCTTCCCGGGCCAGCAGGGTGGCGACCGTGACGGCGTCGGCCGGCGGGGCGTCTTCCGGAGCGTCGGCCAGATACGGAAGGCCGAAGCGGTGCCAGCCGGTTGGGGACCAGTGGTGAACGGGGACGAGCAGGGCCGTCCCGCTGGCCCGGAGGGGGATGCGGAGGGTGCCGTAGCAGGGAGCCGCCGTGCCGGTCTCGCGTACCCAGCAGCGCAGGAGGTTCTCCACGGCCGCGGCCTGGGCGGCGGTGTGCGGGTCGGGGTGTTCGAGGAGGTCGGTGGCCGTGCCGTCGGGCCGCAGGGCGGCCGATGTCCTTCTCGGCTGACGGGGGACTTTCTCGGCCGGATCGTGGGTGTGGGAGCGGCCGTGGGGGGCGGAGGTGAGGTTCAAGACGGCTCCTCAGGTGACGTTCGGGGCGATGCGTCCGGGCAGATGGCGGGTCGGCCGGGCGACGGTGGGGCGGGGCGGACCAAGCGGTGAGGGCTCGGAAGGGGTGAGGATCTGGGTGTTTCGAAGGGTGCCGGTGGGGCGGCCGGGGTGCGGGGCGGTCGCCTTCGGTGGTCCGTCCGTCTCCAGACTCCGGGCTCCGGGCTCCGGGCTCCGGGCTCCGGGCTCCAGGGTTCAGAGTTCAGAGTTCAGGGTCTGGCGGGGTGGGGGCGGCGGGGCCGGACGAGGCGATCAGCTCAGCCGTCCGAGTCCGCCCCGGTGGCACGGTCCAGGTCGGCCGAGCCGGGCCGGCGTCGGCTCGGACCTGCTCGCCCCGGGGCGCCCGCCGACAACCGCGGCCGCGGGGCGCTACCCCGCGCCTGCCGAGTGGCCGGTGGGTTGCGGCCGTCTCCGTGGGGCCCCGCGCTCCTGACCGTCTCGGCCGGTGTGGCTCCGGGCCGCCGCCTCGACCGCGTCGGCCAGGCGACCGAGTACCGCGGCGGCCTGCTCGTCGCTGATCGTCAGCGGGGGAAGGAGCCGTACGACGCTTGCGTGGCGGCCGCCGAGTTCGACGATCAGGCCCCGCCGCAGGCATTCCCGTTGGACGGCGGCGGCGAGTTCGGGTGCGGCGGGAAGGGGGTCCCGGACGCGGGGCAACGTCGGCCCGGCACCCGGGCTGTTCGCGACACCGCCACTCCCGCCGCCATCCCCGTCGACGCCCCCGGCGCCACCCCCGCCGCTCCTGGGGCAGATCAGGTCCGAGCCGGCGCCGGCTCCGCTGTCGCCCTCGGGTTCCCCATCTGGGTTCACCACTTCGAGGCCGATCATCAGCCCCCGTCCCCGTACCTCGCCGACGCAGGGGAAGTGGCCGGCCAGGTCGCGGAGTTGGGTCAGCATGTGGAGGCCGAGGGATGCCGCGCGTTCGGCGAGGCGGTTCTCCCGGACGTGGGCCAGGGTGGCAGTGCCCGCGGCCATGGCGAGCTGGTTGCCGCGGAACGTTCCCGCGTGGGCGCCGGGTTGCCAGACGTCGAGGTCGTCGCGGTAGACCACGACGGCCAGCGGAAGGCTGCCGCCGATGGCCTTGGACAGCACCATCACGTCCGGTGTCACACCGCTGTGCTCCACCGCCCAGAAGGTGCCCGTGCGGCCCACCCCCGTCTGGATCTCGTCGGCGATCAGCGGGACGGACCGGTCCTCGGTGATGCGGCGCATGCGCCGCATCCAGTCGTCCGGGGCGGGAATCACCCCGCCCTCGCCCTGGACGGGTTCGAGGATCATCCCGGCGGGCAGCGGTACGCCCGACTTCGGGTCGTCCAGGACCGACTCGGTCCAGCGGGCGGAGAGTTCGGCCCCGCGTGCGCCGCCGATGCCGAAGGGGCAGCGGTAGTCCTGCGGGTAGGGCAGGCGCGCGACCCGTACGTCGGTGGCGTGGCCCGAGGCGGCGAGCGCTCCCTCGGTCATCCCGTGGTAGGCACCGGAGAAGGCCAGGAGTCCGGTGCGGCCGGTGGCGGCCCGGACGAGTTTGAAGGCGGCCTCCACCGCGTCCGTGCCGGCCGGGCCGCAGAACTGCACGCGCGCCCGGTCGGCGAGTCCGGGCGGCAGAGTGTGGAACAGCTCGGTGACGAAGGCGTCCTTGACGGGTGTGGCGAGATCCAGGGCGTGCAGGGGCGCGCCCGAGTCGAGTACGTCGCGGATGGCCTCCAGGACGACGGGGTGGTTGTGGCCGAGGGCGAGGGTGCCCGCGCCCGAGAGGCAGTCCAGGTAGCGGCGGCCGTCCGCGCCCTCGATGGTGAGCCCGCGGGCCCGGACGGGCACGATCGGCAGGGCGCGCGCATAGGTGCGCGCCGCCGACTCACGCGCCGACTGCCGCCGCAGGATCCCCTCGAACGAGGCGAGCGCCCCCGCCGACGCACAGCCTCCGGGCGCAGACTCCGTCACGGTCACGGTCCTTGTCCTCCCGCTGTCCCAGAGCGTCGGCCTGCCACTGGTGCAAGGCGCCGGCCTCACGCCGCCGGGGCGAGTGGCCGCCCGCGGCAGGGGGTCCCGGACGCAGACATCAGGACCCTCACCGCTACAACCCCGGACGGTCCGCACGGTTACGGGTGCTCTCAAGATCCTTGCGCTCGTGGAGCGTTGCTCACCGGCGTCCTCGACCGGACCCGGCGAGACCACGGGACCACTCACGGCCCGCGGCCGCACAAGGCCGACGTGCGACGGCAGAGGGCGGAAGGCCAAACAACAGACGCCGGGAGGCACCGTGAGGCGGCAGGTACATCACCATGCCGCGGGAGGCACCGCACCGTGAGGCGGCAGGTACATCACCATGCGGCGGGAGACAACTCGCATCGGTCTCGCATCGGACAATGGGGATCGCAGGGGAAGCCGGCCGAGCGAGGTGCGGGGACATGAGCGACGAAACACTGCCCGTGGCGGGGCTGACCACGGGCGCTCTGGCCCGCCGCCTGGGCGTCTCCCCGACCACCCTGCGCTCCTGGGACCGCCGGTACGGTCTGGGGCCCGCCGTGCGGGCGCGGGGACGACACCGCCGCTGGAGTCCCGAGGACGTCGCGATGATGGAGGGGATGTGCCGGCTGACGGCGGCGGGCGCGCCACCCGCCGAGGCCGCCCGGGTGACCCGCCTCGGGCGCGACCCGGCCGGGCGTGCCGAACCGGCCGCCGCCGTGCCCTCCGACCGGCCCGCGCCGTCGTCCGGAGCGGGGGAGCCGCCCCGCCGCGGGGGCGCCGGCGGCGGGCTGCCGCTGGGCGACGTGCGGCAGGAGTGCCGGGGCCTGGCCCGCGCCGCGGTGCGCCTGGACTCGCCGGAGCTGGAGAGCCGGCTGCTGGAGGCGGTCGGGCGGTACGGGCTGACGGTGACGTGGGAGGAGGTGATGGTGCCGACCCTGCGCGCGGTGGGCCGCAAGTGGGAGTCGTCCGGCGACCGGTACGTGGAGGTGGAGCACCTGCTGTCCTGGCAGGTGTCGAGCACACTGCGCAGCTCGCCGCTGCTGCTGCCGCGCGCAGCGGTGCGGGTGGACATTCCGCCGGTGGTCCTGGCCTGCGCGCCCGGTGAGCAGCACTCCCTCCCCCTGGAGGCGCTGAACGCGGCGCTGGGCGAGCGCGGGGTGCCGACCCGGATGCTGGGCGCCGCCGTGCCGGTGGACGCACTGACCGCCTGCGTGCGGCGCACCGGTCCGACCGCCGTGGTCCTGTGGTCGCAGGCCCGCTCCACCGCGTCGGTGCCGCTGGCGCGGCACGTCGCGGCCCTGGAATGGGGGGCGCCGGGTGCGCGCAGGCGGCCTGCCGTCCTGCCCGCCGGTCCGGGCTGGGAGCGGCGGACCTGCGGGGGCTTCCCGCGCTGCGTCGGCCTACGGGACGCGGTCGAGACGCTGAGCCGCCTCTGCGGTGACGACGGTGCCGTGGCGCACGCCCCACGGGCGCGCTGAGGGGCAGGACCCGGACGAACTGCCAGACCAGACAGCCTGTGACGAAACCGCTGCCCGTAGCGAAACCGTTGCCGATCCGTCGGCGGTCCCCCACGCCGAGCGCATAGTGTTTGGTGCCGTTCGCGCCCACCGTGAGACCAGGGTGAACTGGGCCTGATTTCACGGTGAGAACGCGACGGCAAGGAGCAAGTCCGTTCACAGCAGGGGGAGTCAGAGCATGCGACCCATACGCCCGTTCTTCAACGCTCGTCGAGGAGGGGGCGCCCGCCGCACAACCTCACCCGTGCTGACCTCCGTGGCCCTGGCCTCGGTGCTCGCCCTCTTCGCCACCGGCTGCGACTCGGGCGACAGCGAGGCCGACAACCGGCCCACCGCCGTCGCGACCGCCGACGACACGGGCGCAACCGGCGACGGAAAGATCAAGATCCCGGACGACCTCAGGAAGAAGCTCAAGGAACACGGGATCGACATCGACAAGTGGAAGAACGGCGCCTGGAAGGACTGGAACGAGGACGACTGGCTCCGTGAGGCGAAGGACTTCGTCAACCCGATCATCAAGGACCTGTGGGATCCCGACCGGATGCGCCGCGCCAAGGACCCGGACAAGGGCGTGGACGACAACGACCTCGCCGGCGACCAGGGTGTCACCGACCCGACCCCGGCCCCGGTGAAGGCGGCTGCGGTCCAGCCGACGTACCACGCGAACGCGGCGACGGCGGGGAAGGTGTTCTTCGACTCCCCCGAGGGCACGATGGTCTGTTCGGCGACGGTCGTTCAGGACCCGGCCCACCCGGGCAAGTCCAACCTCGTGTGGACGGCCGGCCACTGCGTGCACGCAGGCAAGAAGGGCGGCTGGTACCGCAACATCGCCTTCGTGCCGTCGTACAACGACGCGGGCCGCAGCACCGCGGAGCTGGAGAACGCCGCCAAGGACGAGGTCGCGCCGTACGGCGTGTGGTGGGGGGACTGGGCGCAGACCTCGGAGCAGTGGATCGAGCAGGGCGGTCCGACCGGCGGGCAGGGTGCCGCCCACGACTTCGCCGTCATCCATGTGACGCCCGAGCAGGGCGGCGCCGGCAAGTCGCTGGAGGAGACCGTCGGCGCGGCGCTGCCCGTGGACTTCGCCGCCCCGGCCGTACCGCAGGTGCGGAGCCTGACCGCGACCGGTTATCCGGCCGCGCCGCCGTACGACGGACAGCGGCTGTACCAGTGCCAGGACAAGCCGGGCCGGCTGTCGCTGAACGCCTCGGACCCGACGATGTACCGCATCGGCTGCACCATGACCGGCGGCTCCTCCGGCGGCGGCTGGGTCGCGACCGGCTCGGACGGCAAGCCCGCTCTCGTCTCCAACACCTCGATCGGTCCGGTGACGGCCGGCTGGCTGGCGGGTCCGCGGCTGGGCCCGGCCGCCAAGAGCGTGTACGACTCGGTCAGCGGGAAGTTCGCAGCACAGTAGGCAGGCCGAAGGCGGCGGGGTGTCTCACGGGAACCTTCACCATCCCGCCGCCGTTCGCACTCGACTCCCCGGGCATAGTGGGGTGCCGCTCCGGACGGCTCCACAGGGAAGCGCCCGGATGACAAGCGCATGACACCAAGGGCGCACGGCGCTCGGTCCGGGCCCACGGCATCTCACACCAACCGACGGGGGTTCATCGCACCATGCAGTTCATACCTGGTTCCGCCACGCCCCGGCGCGCGCGCCGGCGCACCGTCCTGGCCACCACCGGGCTCGTCGCGGCCCTGGCGCTCACCGCCACCGCCTGCGACGGATCGGGCAAGGCCGACGCCGCCGGCACACCGGACACCGCCGCCTCGCAGTCCGCGGACGGCGGCAGCGGCGACGGCAAGGTCAGGATTCCGGCCGACATCGCGGACAAGCTCAAGGAGCACGGGATCGATGTCGACAAGTGGCAGCGCGGCGCCTGGAAGGACTGGGACAAGGACAAGTGGCTCAGTCAGGCCAAGGACTTCGTCAACCCGGTGATCAAGGGCCTGTGGCAGCCCGAGCGGATGAAGTCCGCCCAGGAGGCGAACAAGACGGTCTCCACCCAGGACGCCGTCGCAGACCAGGGCGTCAGCGACCCGGCGCCGCAGCCGGTCCGGGCGCGGGCGGAGAAGACGCCGTACCACGAGAACGCCGCTCCGGTCGGCAAGGTCTTCTTCGACTCGCCCCAGGGCTCGATGGTCTGCTCGGGCACGGTCGTCAAGGACGTCAACCACCCGGGCAAGTCCAACCTGGTGTGGACCGCCGGCCACTGCGTACACGCAGGCAAGAAGGGCGGCTGGTACCGCAACATCGCGTTCGTGCCGGCCTACAACGACCTCGGCAAGTCCGCGGCGCAGCTGAGCAACGCGAAGGCCTCCGAGGTCGCCCCGTACGGCGCCTGGTGGGCGGACTGGGCGTCCACCTCCCACCAGTGGATCCAGGGCGGTGCGGAGACGGGCGGCGCGGGCGCGACGTACGACTACGCCGTGCTGCACGTGAAGCCGGAGTCCGGTTCCCGGTCGCTGGAGGAGACCGTCGGGGCGGCGCTGGACGTGGACTTCTCCGCGCCGCCGACGACGCGGGTCGCCACGATGGGCGCCTGGGGCTACCCGGCCGCGCCTCCGTACAGCGGTCTGAACATGTTCCGCTGCGTCGACCGGCCGGGCCGGCTGTCGCTCAGCCCGTCGCTCCCGACGATGTACCGCATCGGCTGCACCATGACCGGCGGCTCCTCCGGCGGCGGCTGGTTCCGCGTGGTGGACGGCAGGACGAAGCTGGTGTCCAACACCTCGATCGGCCCGGCGGACCACACCTGGCTGGCGGGTCCGCAGCTGGGGCGGGGCGCGGAGGCGCTGTACCAGAACATGAGCAGGACCTACGGCGGCCGGTGAGCCGGTGACGACGCCGAGGGCCCGCCCCCTTCGACAGGGGGCGGGCCCTCGGGCCGTGCTGCTGTGGGTCAGAGTGCGGGGGCGGGCACGTACGGCGCCAGTTCCGCCGCGAGCTCCTCGTGCACCCGGGCCTTGAGCAGGGTGCCCTCCGCGGTGTGCTCCTCGGAGATCACCTCGCCCTCGGTGTGGGCACGGGCGATCAGCTTGCCGTGGGTGTACGGCACCAGCGCCTCGATCTCGACGGACGGCCGGGGCAGCTCGCTGTCGATCAGCGCGAGCAGCTCGGTGATGCCCTGCCCGGAGCGGGCCGAGACGACGATCGAGCGCTTCTCGATCCGCAGCAGCCGCTGGAGCACCAGCGGGTCCGCCGCGTCCGCCTTGTTGACCACGACGATCTCGGGTACGTCGGTGGCGCCGACGTCCCTGATCACCTCGCGCACCGCGGCCAGCTGCTCCTCCGGGTCGGGATGGGAGCCGTCCACCACGTGCAGGATCAGGTCGGAGTCGCCGACCTCCTCCATGGTGGAGCGGAAGGCCTCGACCAGGTGGTGCGGCAGGTGCCGGACGAAGCCGACGGTGTCCGCCAGGGTGTAGAGCCGCCCGCTCGGGGTCTCGGCCCGGCGCACGGTCGGGTCCAGGGTCGCGAACAGCGCGTTCTCGACCAGGACACCCGCGCCGGTGAGCCGGTTGAGCAGGGAGGACTTGCCGGCGTTGGTGTAGCCGGCGATGGCGACGGAGGGCACCTTGTTGCGGCGCCGCTCCTGGCGCTTGATCTCGCGGCCGGTCTTCATCTCCGCGATCTCCCGGCGCATCTTCGCCATCTTCTCGCGGATCCGGCGACGGTCCGTCTCGATCTTGGTCTCACCGGGACCGCGTGTGGCGAGGCCGCCGCCGCTGCCGCCGCCCATCTGCCGGGACAGCGACTGACCCCAGCCGCGCAGCCTCGGCAGCATGTACTGCATCTGGGCGAGCGCGACCTGCGCCTTGCCCTCTCGGGACTTGGCGTGCTGGGCGAAGATGTCCAGGATCAGGGCCGTACGGTCGATGACCTTGACCTTGACGACGTCCTCGAGGTGGATCAGCTGGCCCGGGCTGAGCTCACCGTCGCAGATGACGGTGTCCGCGCCGGTCTCCAGGACGATGTCGCGCAGCTCGTTCGCCTTGCCGGAGCCGATGTAGGTGGCCGCGTCGGGCTTGTCGCGGCGCTGGATGACGCCGTCGAGCACGACCGCGCCCGCGGTCTCCGCGAGGGCGGCCAGCTCGGCCAGGGAGTTCTCCGCGTCCCGCGCGGTCCCCGAGGTCCATACGCCGACGAGCACGACTTGCTCCAGGCGGAGCTGGCGGTACTCGACCTCGGTGACGTCCTCGAGCTCGGTGGACAGACCCGCGACACGGCGCAGCGCCGCCCGCTCGGAGCGGTCGAACTGATCGCCGTCCCGCTCTCCGTCGAACTCGTGGCTCCAGGTGACGTCCTCTTCCATCAGGGCATCGGCCCGGAGACCTTCGGGGTAGGAGTGCGCGAGGCGCTTGCTGTCCTGGGACGCCTCAAACGACTGGGAAGAGGAAGAAGAGGAGGTCATTTGGTCCTTACGTGGTGGGAGAGTCCGTCACCGGTCACAACGTACGGGCGCCCCGGGAGATTCCCGTGGCCCCGTGCGGCGCCGGTCTGAAGATGGTCGCACGGTACGGCCCGTCTCGTCACTGCGATATTCCTCCGGGTGCCACCACCGGGTTCCTCCATTCGCGTTCCCCACGTCCGTTCACGTCCACTCACTTCTTCGCCGTCTTCGGCGGCGGGGCGGGCTTCCAGTCGGGGTGGCCGGGCATCGGCGGGGTCTTCTCGCCGTACAGCCAGGCCTGGAAGAAGCCGCTCAGGTCACGTCCGGCGATGCCCGAGGCCAGGCGCTCGAAGTCGGCGGTGGTGGCCGTGCCGTCCCGGTGGGCCCGCACCCAGGCCCGCTCCAGGCGCTCGAAGTCCGGCTTGCCGAGCTCCTGGCGCAGCGCGTACAGGACGAGCGCGGCGCCGTCGTAGACGTTCGCGCGGAAGACCCCGATCTTCCGGCCGGGCTTCGGCGGCTTGGGCAGCGCGGGCGGTCCGCCGGCCTCGCGCCAGCGGTCCGAGGCGCCGTAGGCGGCCTTCATACGGGTCTCCAGCGGCTTCTTCGCCTTCTCGTCGGCGTACAGGGCCTCGTACCAGGTGGCGTGGCCCTCGTTGAGCCACAGGTCGGACCAGGTGCGGGGGCTGACGCTGTCGCCGAACCACTGGTGGGACAGCTCGTGCACCATGATCGACTCGACGTACCACCGGGGGTAGGCGGGTTCGGTGAACAGCTTCTTCTCGAAGAGGGACAGGGTCTGCGTCTCGAGTTCGAAGCCGGTGGCGGCGGAGGCCATGAGCACGCCGTACGTCTCGAAGGGGTACGTCCCGACCTTGCTCTCCATCCAGGCGATCTGGTCGGGGGTCCTGGCCAGCCAGGGTTCGAGCACCTGGCGGTCCTCGGTGGGGACGACGTCGCGCAGGGGCAGGCCGTGCGGGCCGGTGCGGTGCACCACGGTGGAGCGGCCGATGGACACCTGAGCCAGTTCGGTGGCCATGGGGTGCCGGGTGCGGTACGTCCAGGTCGTCGTCCCGCCGGTCCGGGTGACGCCGGCCGGGAGGCCGTTGGCGACGGCCGTGTACCCGTCGGGCGCGGTGACGTGGAAGGTGAACATCGCCTTGTCGGAGGGGTGGTCGTCGCACGGGAACACCAGGTGGGCGGCGTCGGCCTGGTTGGCCATGGCGAGACCGTCCGTGGTGCGGACCCAGCCGCCGTCGCGTCCCTTCTTGGACACGGGATCGCTGGTGTGGTGCACGGTGATACGCATCCAACTGCCCCGCGGCAGCGGGATCTTCGGGGTGACCACGAGATCCTCGCCCGCGGTGGTGAACTCGGCCGGCAGTCCGTCGACTTCCACGGCGTCGACCGTGCCGTGCGCGAAGTCGAGGTTCACGCGCTCCAGGTCCTCGGTGGCCCACGCGTCGATCGTGGTGACGGCCTGGAGCGGCTTGCCGTTGTCTCCGGCATAGGTGAACGACAGGTCGTACGACGACACGTCGTACCCGGGGTTGCCCAGGTACGGGAAGAGCCGGTCACCGACGCCCAGCGGCTCGGCCGGAGCACTCGCGGCGACGAGACAGACGGAGACGGCGGACGCGAGGAGGGTCGCCTTCAGGCGACGCGGGACACGTGATCCAAGGCTGAGCGGCATGGACCACCGCTACCAGCGCCCACCCGCCCCACCGCGCCGACGCGCGCCCAACCCACCCGAAAGAGCACCACGGGAGCACGCCGAGGACAGCGAAGGCGCGGGGTCCTCCCGCTCACACCCCTGGTGGCTGGGGCTGGGTGCGGCTCACGTCGTAGACGCCCGGGACGTTGCGCATCGCGCGCATCAGGGCCGGGAGCCCGGCCGCGTCGGGGAGTTGGAGGGTGTACGTGTGGCGGACACGCTGCTGGGCCGGCGGGGCCACGGTCGCGGAGACGATCTCGACGCCCTCGAGGGCGATGGCCTCGGTGAGGTCGGCCAGCAGGTGGGGGCGGCCGAACGATTCCGCGAGCAGGGTGACACGGCACGCGGCGGTCTCCCCCCAGTGCACGCCGAACTCCGCGCGCCCCGCGTTCCTCATCCGCGCGACCGCGGCGCATTCCACGCGGTGCACGGTCACCATTCCCCCACGCACGGCGAAGCCGGTGATCTCGTCGGGCGGCACGGGCGTGCAGCAGCCCGCGAGCCGTGCGGCCGCCTCGGGCCGGCCGACGACCACGACGCTCGCCGTGTCCGGCCCGAAGGCGCCCGGCACGTCGAGCCCGACCGACGGGACCGCTCCGGCGGGCACCGGAACCGGCGACGGGCCGGGGTCCGCACCGGCCCGCGCAGCCGCGGCGGAGTCGGCGCGCGCGGAGCTGCCCGCGGCCGGTGCGGCGTCCCCGCCGGCGTCCTGGACTCGGTCCGCGGCCGACTGACGGGTGGCCAGGCGGCGTTGGATGGCGATGCGGGCGGCCGGGGTGTGGGCGTGGTCCAGCCATTCCCGGGAGGGCTCGGAAGCCGGGTCCTGGCCCATCAGCAGCTGGACGGTGTCGCCGTCCTTCAGGACGGTGCTCAGCGTCGCCAGACGGCCGTTGACACGGGCGCCGATGCACGCGTGCGCGTCCTCGCCGTACTGGGCGTACGCGGCGTCCACGCACGTGGCGCCCTCGGGCAGGCCCAGGGTGCCCCCGTCGGGCCGGAAGACGGTGATCTCGCGGTCCTGAGCGAGGTCTTCGCGCAGGGTGGACCAGAAGGTGTCGGGGTCCGGTGCGGCCCGCTGCCAATCGAGGAGGCGGGAGAGCCAGCCGGGGCGGGTGGGGTCGGCGCGCTCGCCGTCACTCGCGGCGTGCTCCTCCCCCGGAGGGGCGTAGGGGTTGCCGAGTGCGACGACCCCTGCCTCGGCGACCTTGTGCATCTGGTGGGTGCGGATGAGGACTTCGACGACCTGTCCGTCCTCGCGGGCCACGGCGGTGTGCAGCGACTGGTAGAGGTTGAACTTGGGTACGGCGATGAAGTCCTTGAACTCCGAGACGACGGGCGTCATGCAGGTGTGCAGCTCGCCGAGGACGGCGTAGCAGTCGGCGTCCTCGTTCACCAGCACCAGCAGCCGCCCGAAGTCGCAGCCGCGCAGCCGGCCGCGTTTGCGCGAGACCCGGTGCACGGAGACGAAGTGCCGTGGTCTGACGAGCGCTTCGGCGGGAACGTCCGCCTCGCGCAGCACCCCGCGCACCTGCTCGGCGACCTCGGTGAGCGGGTCGCCCGGGCGGCCCGCGTTCTCCGCGATCAACTCCCGCGTGTGCGCGTACTCCTCGGGGTGCAGGATCGCGAAGACGAGGTCCTCCAGCTCGGTCTTGAGCGCCTGCACGCCGAGCCGTTCGGCGAGCGGGATGAGGACGTCCCGGGTCACTTTCGCGATTCGGGCCTGTTTCTCCGGGCGCATCACGCCGAGGGTGCGCATGTTGTGCAGCCGGTCGGCGAGTTTGATCGACATCACGCGGACGTCGTTGCCGGTGGCGACGAGCATCTTGCGGAAGGTCTCGGGCTCGGCGGCCGCGCCGTAGTCGACCTTCTCCAGCTTGGTGACGCCGTCGACGAGGTAGCGGACCTCCTCGCCGAACTGCTCGCGGACCTGGTCCAGCGTCACATCGGTGTCCTCGACGGTGTCGTGCAGCAAGGACGCGGTCAACGTCGTGGTCTCGGCACCGAGTTCGGCCAGGATGAGGGTCACGGCGAGCGGATGCGTGATGTAGGGCTCGCCGCTCTTGCGCATCTGGCCGCGGTGCGAGGACTCGGCCAGGACGTAGGCGCGGCGCAGCGGTTCGAGGTCCGTTTCCGGGAAGTGCGCGCGATGGGCCTCGGCCACATGGCCGATGGCGTCCGGCAGCCGGTCGCGGGCGGTCGTCCCGAGCAGTGCGGCACGGCCGAGCCGGCGCAGGTCGATCCGCGGACGGGCCCTGCGCCGTGGCCCCACGGGAACCACCGGGCCCGGGGCCGCAGGATTCGTGGCATCCGCACTCATGGGCACCTCCGGCTGCGTGGACCGGCGGACGGGGCGCCCCAGGGCGTACTCGGCACAGGGGTTGGCTACGGATCCCCCGTCCGGGCCGGTGATTGATGCTACCGAGCCCAGCACGCCCGACCGGCCGTCTCTCGACGAGCGTGAAACGGATCACCCATTCGAGCGATGGCCAGGAGGTTTACGACTTTGAGTCACCTGACAGGCGGTCAGCCGTGGATTCGCCGCCCGTTCCCACCCCCGGGCATACGTATGACCTTCCCATGGGTCGCCGGGGCTGCGATATCCAGCCGACCGACCATCAGCCGACCGCTGTTTCCAGCCACTTCGCGTCGATCTCGCCCTCGGCGACGATCACGGCGGGGCCGGTCATCTCGATCTCGCCGTCCGGCCCCTCGGTGATCACCAGCGTTCCGCCGGGGAGGTCCACCGTGTACGTCGCCGGGGTCCCGGTGGCCGTCGGGTCGGCGCCGTCGCGCCGGGCGGCCGCCACGGCGACGGCACACGCGCCCGTGCCGCACGAGCGGGTCTCGCCCGAGCCGCGCTCGTGCACGCGCAGGGCAACGTGGCGGGGACCGCGGTCGACGACGAACTCGACGTTCACGCCGTCCGGGTAGGCGGAGGCCGGGCTGAAGGGCGGCGGGGAGAGCAGATCGCCGGCGTCGGCGAGGTCGTCGACGAAGGCGACCGCGTGCGGGTTGCCCATGTTCACGTTGCGCGCGGGCCAGCTGCGCCCGCCGACGCTCACGGTGACGTCCCCTTCGGGGAGCCTCGCCCGGCCCATGCCGACGGTGATGTCACCGTCCTTGGCGATGTGCACCGTCTTCACGCCCCCGCGCGTGGCGATCGCGAGGTCGCCCTCCGTCGTGTGTCCGGCGTGCTGGAGGTAGCGCGCGAACACCCGCACGCCGTTGCCGCACATCTCCGCGACGGAGCCGTCGGCATTGCGGTAGTCCATGAACCACTCCGCCTCGGCCGCCACGCCGCGGGCCTCGGGGTGCGCGGCGGAGCGCACGACGTGCAGCACCCCGTCCCCGCCGATGCCCGCGCGGCGGTCGCACAGGGCGGCGACGGCCGCCGGGGGCAGCTCGACGGCGTTCTCCGGGTCCGGGACGATCACGAAGTCGTTCTCCGTGCCGTGGCCCTTGAGGAAGGGGATGCGCGTGCTCATGGCTCGATCGTACGGGGTCGCTCCGGCAACCCGGTGATCATGTCCGGCGGCAGCAGGGGCCGGTCCGCGGTGAGCGCGGTGCCCGGGTCCTGGCGGAGCCGGGGTCCGGGCGCGCTGCCGGTGAAGCCAGGGGCCCGGAGCGCGGCCCAGTGCTGTGACCGGAAAGGTTCACCGGCTCGCGACGCCCGGCACGGCACTAGCGGAGCCGGGCGACCCGCCAGACGGCGAGGACCACGACCACGGCGACGACGAGGACGTACGCGCCGATCACCCGCCAGTCCGGGCGCCGCCCGGAACCGCGCGGCGGCAGGCCCGGCCAGGTGTGGCCGACGCGACGGGCGGCCATCATGCCCCAGCCCGCCGAGCAGGAGCAGATCAGCAGGCCCAGCATGGCGATCACGGCGCCGTTGTCGCCGTCGAAGGCCAGCGGGAAGGCGAACATCAGGGAGCCGACGACGGCCAGGCCCACGATCGGGGCCAGCTGCCAGAGACGCAGCCGCCGCTGCGGGCGCAGCTCGACCTCCACCTCGGGCCCGGCGAACATCTCCTCGGGCCCGGGTCCGTCCGCGGTCACGCCGCCCTGCGTCTCGTCGGGCCCGTCGGGGCTCAACGAGTCGTCGTCCGGTTCCGCGCCGCCGCGCTCCACGGTGATGCGGTCGGTGTCTTGTGCGGTGTCGCGAGGGCCGGCCTCCATCGCCACGCGCCCTCCCAACTAGGACTTCACTCGGTCGATCCGAGCTTGATGATGGCACGGCGCCGGAGGCCTGGATGACGGCCTGGGCGTCCCGATGCCATGACGTGATCAGGCTGTAACCGGTCGTTCGACCAACGCCAGGGCGAGATGCGGAAGTTCTGTGAGATCCGCCGCAGCCCCGCTCAGCCAGTGCACACGGGGGTCCCGCCGGAACCACGAGTCCTGACGCCGCGCGAAGCGTTTCGTGGCGCGTACGGTCTCCGCGCGCGCCTCGTCGAGCGTGCACTCCCCCGCGAGCGCCGCGAGCACCTGCTGGTAGCCGAGCGCACGCGATGCCGTACGCCCCTCGCGCAGGCCCCGCGCCTCCAGCGCGCGCACCTCGTCCACGAGCCCCGCCTCCCACATGCGGTCGACCCGGCGCGCGATGCGTTCGTCGAGTTCGGGGCGGGCGACGTCGACGCCGATCTGGACGGTCTCGTAGACCGAGTCGTGGCCCGGGAGGTTCGCGGTGAAGGGGCGGCCGGTGATCTCGATCACCTCGAGGGCCCGGACGATCCGGCGGCCGTTGCTGGGCAGGATCGCCCGCGCGGCCTCGGGGTCGGCGGCGGCGAGGCGGGCGTGCAGAGCGCCGGAGCCGCGCAGCGTGAGCTCGTCCTCCAGCCGGGCACGCACCTCGGGATCGGTGCCGGGGAACTCCAGGTTGTCCACGGCCCCGCGGACGTACAGACCGGAGCCGCCGACCAGGACCGGCCAGCGCCCCTCGGCGAGCAGCGCGTCGATCCGCTCCCGGGCGAGCCGTTGGTACTCGGCGACGGAGGCCGTGACCGTCACGTCCCAGATGTCGAGCAGGTGGTGCGGCACGCCACCGCGCTCCTCGGGCGTCAGCTTCGCGGTGCCGATGTCCATCCCTCGGTAGAGCTGCATGGAATCGGCGTTGACGACCTCGCCGCCGAGGCGCTGGGCCAGAAAGACGCCCAGATCGGACTTTCCGGCCGCAGTGGGGCCGACGACGGCGATGACGCGGGGGGCGGGGGGTGCGCTGCTCACCGCACCAGTCTCCCAAACCCCGCAGGAGGTGCCTCGCACGAGTCGTGTGACGGCGGGTGACGGGGTAGGACGAGTAGGGTATCGAGTGAGTATGGGCGTTTTTGCGTGACTCCTTCGGTAGTCGAGAGGCCGGAGGGGGAACTCGACCGCCGGGGAGAAGGAATCCGCCCCGTCAGGGAAGGTGAACCATGGGTCTGCTGGACAACATGAAGGCCAGGATCGGCCCGGCGAAGGAGAAGGTGTCGGACCTTGCCCAGCGCCACGGGGGCTCGATCGGGCAGAGTCTCGACAAGGCCGCGAAGGTGGTCGACGAGAAGACCAAGGGCAAGTACAGCGACAAGATCCACGCGGGTACGGACAAGGCCAAGGACGCCATGGACCGGCTCGCCCACAAGGGCGGGACGAGCCCGGAGACCCGTACGGCGCCGGAGGCGGGCACGAGCCCGGACCAGGGCACCGGCACGGCGCCGGGTGGCGCTTCCGCTCCGACGGAGGGACCGCCGCCCACGTCCTGAGAGGCGTCGGCGGACGGCCGGGAGGCGCGTTGCGTCCCGGCCGTCCGCCGTGTCCGCCGCGTTTCGCTCACGACCAGGCCGCGACCAGGTACCCCACTCCGTACGGCGCGTCGTCGTGGAGCAGCGTGCCGGAGAGACCGGCACCCTCGGCCGCGCCGGCCAGCACCTGCCACGGGGCCCGGCCCGAGGCCTTCAGTTCGTGCGCCGGCTCCAGGCCGAGCGCCAGGAGAGCCGGCGTGTCGGCCTCCCCCAGTGCGCGGGCGATGCCCGCGTCGAAGGGTTCGGCCCGTTCGTCGAGATAGCCCGGCGCCTTGAGCGTGCGCCGCGCGCTGGCGTCGCCCATCACCAGCAGCGCCACGCGGCCTGCCCGCGCGGCGAGGCCCCGGCCGGCCGCCGCACACCGCTCGGGTGCCGACGACTCCCCCACACCGAGTCCCTCGACCGGGGCGTCGGACCAGCCGGTGCGCTCCAGCAGCCAGGCGGCGACGGAGAGCGAGGGCGGCAACTCGCCCCCGGCCCCGGTGCCCGTGTCCCGGCCGAGCCGTACCTCCAGGTCCACGCCGAAGCCGCGGAACGAGCCCCGGGTGCCCTCCGGGAAAACGCCGTGCCCGGAGGCCTCGGCGGGTCCGACGACCACCAGCAGGTCGGGCCGGGCGGCGGCGAGCACGCCCAGCGCGTCCGTGCAGGCGGCCCGGGCGGAGTCCAGCTCGGGTGCGGCTCCCGCGGCGAGCTCGGGCACGAGGAGGGGCGGGCAGGGGCAGACAGCGGCGGCGACAAGCATGATCCGCAGGGTAACGCCGCCGGACGGCCGGTCGTCGGGCGGCCGCTCGCCCGACGGGTCAGTCGCAGCCGCAGCCGCTGTTGGCGGCGGCCGGCAGCGGCTCGGGCACCCCCACCTTCGGCAGGCCGAGCATGACACCGGCCGGCTGGGCGGCCTCGGCGGCGTTGCGCTTCTCCCACGCGTCACCCGCGCGCGTGCGCCGCACGTCGAGCACCGGGCCCTCGGCGAGGAGGTGGTGCGGGGCGGCGTAGGTGATCTCGACCGTGACCACGTCGCCGGGGCGCACGTCCTGCTCGGGCTTGGTGAAGTGGACCAGGCGGTTGTCGGGGGCGCGGCCGGAGAGACGGTGGGTGGCACCGTCCTTGCGGCCCTCGCCCTCGGCGACCATGAGCTCCAGCGTGCGGCCGACCTGCTGCTTGTTCTCCTCCCAGGAGATCTCCTCCTGGAGCGCGACCAGCCGCTCGTAGCGCGCCTGGACGACCTCCTTGGGGATCTGGTTCTCCATCTCGGCGGCCGGGGTGCCCGGACGCTTGGAGTACTGGAAGGTGAACGCCTGCGCGAAGCGCGCCTCGCGCACGACGTGCAGCGTCTGTTCGAAGTCCTCCTCGGTCTCGCCGGGGAAGCCCACGATGATGTCGGTGGTGATCGCGGCGTGCGGGATGGCGGCGCGGACCTTCTCGATGATCCCGAGGTAGCGCTCCTGCCGGTAGGAGCGGCGCATCGCCTTCAGCACCGTGTCGGAGCCGGACTGGAGCGGCATGTGCAGCTGCGGCATGACGTTCGGGGTCGCGGCCATCGCGGCGATCACGTCGTCGGTGAAGTCGCGCGGGTGCGGCGAGGTGAAGCGGACCCGCTCCAGGCCGTCGATGTTCCCGCAGGCCCGCAGCAGCTTGCTGAACGCCTCGCGGTCCCCGATGTCGGAACCGTAGGCGTTGACGTTCTGGCCGAGCAGCGTGATCTCGGAGACGCCCTCGGCGACCAGGGCCTCGACCTCGGCGAGGATGTCGCCGGGACGGCGGTCCTTCTCCTTGCCGCGCAGCGCGGGGACGATGCAGAACGTGCAGGTGTTGTTGCAGCCGACGGAGATCGAGACCCAGGCCGCGTACGCGCTCTCGCGCCGCGTCGGCAGCGTGGAGGGGAACGCCTCCAGGGACTCGGCGATCTCGACCTGCGCCTCCTGCTGCACGCGGGCGCGCTCCAGCAGGACGGGCAGCTTGCCGATGTTGTGCGTGCCGAAGACGACGTCCACCCAGGGCGCCCTCTTCACGATGGTGTCCCGGTCCTTCTGCGCCAGGCAGCCGCCGACCGCGATCTGCATCCCGGGCCGCTTCGCCTTCTGCGGCGCGAGGTGCCCCAGGTTGCCGTACAGCCGGTTGTCGGCGTTCTCCCGGACGGCGCAGGTGTTGAAGACGACGACGTCCGCGTCGCCGTCCGCCCCTTCCGGCGCCCGCACGTAGCCGGCGTCCTCGAGCAGGCCCGCCAGCCGCTCGGAGTCGTGGACGTTCATCTGACACCCGTAGGTGCGGATCTCGTAGCTCTTGGGTCCTTGAACATCCACTGCGGGGCTCCGGTCGCTGCTGCTGGTCATGCGTCAAGGGTAGGTGGTTCCCGGACGGCCCCGGGACGGCGGAGCGTCACGCCCTTCCAGGCCGGGCACGGCGCGGATCCCGGGGGGCGACGGCCCGGCGGAGGGCTTTGCGCCCTCGTGACGGCGACACGGCCGGCCGCTTCCTCCCGCATGGGGTCAACTGGCCCAAAATGACACGCGTGACGGAGCTTCGTGACGCCCTGCGGGCACCCGCGCCGGACGTGCCCCCGACCGCGGTGCTGCGCGCATGGCTGCTGCGGCCGGCCGGACCCGTCCCGGTCGCCCTCCTCGCCGTCGTCCTGTTCGCCCGCGCCGCGCGCGTGGCCGTCGTGTTCGCCCGGGGAGGCATGGACAACGCCTTCGTCGTCCATGCCGGGCAGATCTGGCTGGGCGGTGGCGCTCCGTACGCCGACCGGCGCTTCCTGTACCTGCCGAGTGCCGTGCTGTTCGCCGCCGGGCAGGCCGCGCTGCCGGTTGCCGTGGTGCGCGTCGCCGCGCCGCTGGCCTGCGTGGTCCTGATCACGGGCGGCTGGTGGTGTGCGGTGCGCCTGTTCCGGGTGCCGGCGTGCAGCCGGTTCGCGGTGCTGGGACTGCTGGGGCTGGTGCTGTGCTGGGCGCCCGTCGGCCACCTGGTGAACCTGGGGAACTGGACGGCGGTCAGCGCCCTGGCGTTGCCGCTGGCGCTGCTGCTGGCCGACCGGGGCCGCTGGGACCTGGCCGGGGTGGTCCTGGGCCTCTCGGTGGCGGTGAAGCCGCTGCTGCTGCCCGTGGTCGTCCTGCTGGTGCTGGCCCGGCGGTGGCGGGCGCTGGCCTGGATGGTGGCGGTGCCCCTGGCCCTGTCGCTGGGCGCGGCCCTGATCATGCCGGACCCGGGCGGCTTCTTCACCCGCACCCTGCCCTTCCTGCTCAAGGGCGGGGACGGTCTGATGCGGCCGTTCGACTCCTCCCTGCCGGCCGTGCTGCCGCGGCTGGGGCTGCCGCCCGTCCCGGCCGAGGCCGTGGCCCTGGCCGCGGCGGCGGCCGGTGTGCTCTGCGCCCGGCTGCGCTGGCTGCGCGCCGATCCCGGTCCGGCACGGCTCGCGGACACGGCCGCGCTGCTGATGCTGGCCTCCTACCTGGTGTCCCGGCCGTCCTACGACCACTACCTGGTCGCCGTGGTGCCGCTGCTGGTCGCCGGGGCGCTGGAGGCGGACTCGGTGACGCGTTCGCCGTGGTTCTGGGTCGCGCTCGTCCCGCAGGTGCCCCAGTTCACCTTCCCGTACCTGGACGCCTCGACCCGCAGGGCGTTCAAGGACGCGGCCACGCTGTCCGCGCTCGCGCTGGTGCTCGCCGTGCGGTGCGCCCGGTCCTCACCGCGGTGGCCCGCCGGCTCGGACGTAGGCAGCCCGCGTCAGGCGCCGTCGGGGACCCAGCCCTGCCGGCGCAGCACGGCCGACACGTCGGGCGCCACGTAGTGCTCTCCCTTGAGCACCTTGCCGTCGGCGCGGCGGGCGACCCGGCCGTCCGGGCCGAGCTTGGTCATGTTGGCGCGGTGGATCTCGGCGATCACCTCGTCGAGGTCGATGCCGTGCACCAGGGCGGTGCCGTACGCCACGTACACGACGTCCGCCAGCTCGTGCGCGAGCCGGTCGAGCGGGCCGCCGACCGAGACCTCCGCGACCTCGGCCGCCTCCTCCGCGAGCAGTTCCCCGCGGTGCGCGGCGAGCTCCGGCGGCACCCGGGTGGGCGTGGGGCGGGCGTCGAGCCCGAAGGCACGGTGGAACTCACGGACCAGATCGGCGGGCGAGGAACTCATACCCGCGAGGTTAGCCGCCGGCCGGGACGGCACCGGCCGCCCGCCGGGCCGCCCGCCCCTGGTCAGCACGCCGTCCCGCTGGCAGGATCGCGCGCATGCCAAAGCCGTTCCCCCGCATCGGACGACGTCGTGGCCTCCAGGGCACGGCCGCCGGGGTCGTGGTCCTCGGGCTGCTGCTGTGGTGGCTGCTGCCCCTGGGCGAAGCCCCGCCGAGCGGGACGATCACCTTCAGCACGGGGACCCTGCGCGGGGTCTACCAGGAGTACGGCGTGCGGCTGCGCACCGCGTTCGCCAAGGACATGCCCGATCTGAAGGTGCGGCTGCTGACCAGCGACGGCTCGCAGGAGAACGTCGCGCGGGTGGCGACCGGCCGGGCCGACTTCACCATCGCCGCGGCGGACGCGGTGGAGACGTACGAGGTGAACCACGGCCCGGGCGCCGCGGGGCTGCGCGGTGTGGCCCGCCTCTACGACGACTACGTGCAGCTCGTCGTCCCCAGCGACTCGCACATCCGCTCCGTGTCGGACCTGCGCGGCAAGCGGGTGTCGGTCGGGCCGCCGGAGTCCGGTGTCCGGCTGATAGCCGAGCGGGTGCTCAGGACGGCCGGGATCGACCCGGAGACGGACATCCGCCCGATGGGCGACGGCATCGGCACCGCTCCGGACCGGCTGCGGCGGGGCGAGCTCGACGCGTTCTTCTGGTCGGGCGGGCTGCCGACGGACGGTCTGCGGCGGCTGGCCGAGAAGTTCGCGTTCCGTTTCGTGCCGATCGAGGCCGAGCTGGTGGCCAGGCTGCACGCCGAGGGCGGCGCCACACGCTACTACCGCGCCACCAACATGCCGGAGTCGGCGTACCCGTCGGTCCAGAAGGGCGCGACCGTGCCGACGATCGCCGTGTCCAACGTGCTGATGACGCGCAAGGACATGGACCCGAGGCTGACGGAATGGGTGACCCGCACCGTCATCAAGAGCCGCGACGGCATCGGCGCGCACGTCCACTCCGCCCAACTGGTCGACCTGCGCACCGCGATCTACACCGACCCACTGGCCCTGCACGAGGGCGCGCGGCGCTACTACCGTTCGGTCAAGCCGTAGGCACCGACCTCGGCACGGCCACCGTCACCCGCAGTCCGCGCGGCTCCTCCTCCCGGTGCCGGACGTAGGAGATCGAGCCGCCGCCCGCCGCGAGCAGCGCGCGGGAGATGGACAGGCCGAGGCCGGAGCCGTTGATGTTCTGGTGGCGTCCGCTGCGCCAGAAGCGGTCGCCGACGCGGGCGATCTCCTCGTCGGTCAGGCCGGGGCCGTGGTCGGCGACCACGATCGTCGACGTGTCGCGGTCGAAGGAGACCGTCACCTCCACGCGCTCGCCGCCCGGCGTGAACTTCACCGCGTTGTCGATCACCGCGTCCAGCGCGGACGACAGTGCCACGGGGTCGGCCCAGCCCGTGGTGGCCGGGCAGTCGCCGACCAGCCGCACCCCCTTGGCCTCGGCGGCCGGCGCCCAGGCCGCCACCCGCTCGGCGGCCAGCTCCCCGATGTCGATGAGCTTCAGATCCGGTTCCGCGTGCTCGGCGAGCGCCAGGTCGAGCAGGTCGTCCAGGACCTGGGCGAGGCGTTTGCCCTCGGTGCGCACGGAGGCGATCTCCTCGTTGTCCTCGGGCAGTTCGATCGCGAGCAGTTCGATGCGCAGCAGCAGCGCGGAGAGCGGATTGCGCAACTGGTGCGAGGCGTCGGCGACGAAGGCGCGCTGCTGTTCCAGCACGTCCTCGACGTTGTCCGCCATCTCGTTGAACGACCGGGCGAGCCGCCGCAGTTCGGGCGGACCGCCGGCGGCCGCCACCCGGGACTTCAGCCGCCCTGTGGCGATGTCGTGGGTGGTGGCGTCGAGGATCCGCACGGGTCTGAGCACCCATCCGGTCAGCCGCAGTGCCGCGCCGACGGCGAGCAGCATCGCGGCGATCTCGCCGGTGCCGATGAGCAGCCAGCCGTGCACGGTCCGCGAACGCATCTGCCCGGTCGGCGAGTCGGTGACGACGACCGCGACGACGTCACCGTCCCGGATCACGGGGGAGGCGACGACGAGCCGGTGGCGCTGCCAGGGCCAGACCTGTTCCGGGTCGTGGCTGCGCCGGCTCAGCAGTGCCTCGTCGAAGGCGTCGCGGACCTCGCCGAACGCGGGCAGCGACCAGTCGGCCGGGGCGTTGGCCATCGGGATGCCGGTCCGGTAGAAGACGCCGGCCCGGATGCCGTAGACCCCGTGGTAGCTGCCGAGTTCGCGGCGGAGGGTCTCCAACCGCTCGTCCGGGACCGTGCGTCGGGGACCGCTGGTCCCGTCGGTGACGAACTGGGCCAGGGCGGCGAAACGCGCGGCGTCGTCGATGCGGTCCACGACCGCCTTCTGCTGCTCGGCTCCGGCGACGCTGACGGCGAGCGGGACGCCGAGGGCGAGCAGGACGGCCGCCATCAGGACGATGAGCAGCGGCAGCAGACGTGAACTCACCCGTCCCCGCTAGGCGGCCGGGGCGACGAGGCGGTAACCGACGCCGCGTACGGTCTCGATGAGCGCCGGTGTGCGCAGCTTGGAGCGCAGGGAGGCGACATGCACCTCCAGGGTCCGTCCGGTGCCCTCCCAACTGGTCTGCCACACCTCGCTGATGATCTGCTCCCGCCGGAAGACCACCCCGGGGCGCTGGGCGAGCAGCGCGAGCAGGTCGAACTCCTTGCGGGTGAGCTGGACGACCACGCCGTCCACGCTGACCTGCCGGGTGGGCAGTTCGATGTGCACGGCGCCCAGGCGCAGCGTGCTCTCGCCGCCGGCGTTCGCGTCCTCGTGGGCGGTGCGGCGGCTGACGGCGTGGATACGGGCGAGCAGTTCGCCGGTGTCGTAGGGCTTCACCACGTAGTCGTCGGCGCCGAGGTTCAGGCCGTGGATGCGGGAGCGGACGTCGGAGCGGGCGGTGACCATGATCACGGGGATGCTGGTGCGCTTGCGGATCCTGGCGCAGACCTCGTAGCCGTCCTGGTCGGGCAGGCCCAGGTCGAGCAGGACCACGCCGAAGGAGGCGCTCTCGGGGACGAGCGCCTGGAGGGCCTCCTCGCCGCTGCGGGCGTGCGTGACGTCGTACCCGTGCCGCGCCAGGACCGCGGACAGGGCGGCGGCGACGTGGTTGTCGTCCTCGACGAGGAGCAGTCGCATTCCGGCCCCCTCCGGTTCATGTGTCATACGGTCACGGCGTGTAAACGTGGTGCACGCGCGCGTGCACCATGGAAGTGACGCCGATGGACGAGGACGGCGTCAAGAGGGTTCCGGTTGCGCACCGTGTGTCGTTATCCAGCCGGTACGTGCCCCGGCCGGTCACGCTACGACATGTGTGCGCCCGCTACCGGATCGTGATGCTCAGATCTCCCTCAGATGTAATGACGCAGGTCGCACAGGTCGTTACTGTCCCCCGAAACCGAGGAGGACGGAGCCTGAAAGCGATGACCGAAGTATCGATGGCCAAGGAAGACGTGGCCTCGACCGCCGATCTGGTCGTCCTGAAGAGCGTCAACAAGCACTTCGGCGCGTTGCACGTACTCCAGGACATCGAGTTGACGATCACCCGCGGCGAGGTCGTCGTGGTCATCGGGCCCTCCGGGTCCGGGAAGTCCACCCTGTGCCGCACCATCAACCGCCTGGAGACCATCGATTCGGGCACCATCACGATCGACGGCAAGCCGCTGCCCCAGGAGGGCAGGGAGCTGGCCCGGCTGCGCGCCGACGTCGGCATGGTGTTCCAGTCCTTCAACCTCTTCGCGCACAAGACCGTGCTCGAGAACGTGATGCTCGGCCAGGTCAAGGTCCGCCGCACGGACAGGAAGAAGGCCGAGGAGCGGGCCCGCGAGCTGCTCGACCGGGTCGGAGTGGGCGCGCAGGCCGACAAGTACCCCGCGCAGCTCTCCGGTGGCCAGCAGCAGCGCGTGGCCATCGCGCGGGCGCTGGCCATGGACCCGAAGGTCATGCTGTTCGACGAGCCGACCTCCGCGCTCGACCCGGAGATGATCAACGAGGTGCTGGAGGTCATGCAGCAACTCGCCCGGGACGGCATGACGATGGTCGTCGTCACCCACGAGATGGGCTTCGCCCGATCGGCTGCAAACCGGGTGGTCTTCATGGCCGACGGCCGGATCATCGAACAGGCTGCGCCCGACCAGTTCTTCAGCAACCCGCGCAGCGACCGGGCCAGGGACTTCCTTTCGAAGATCCTGCACCACTGACGCGACGGCCCCGCCGGTGACGCCGTGCGCCGCCGGCCCGTGATCGTGCCGTCGCCGTCCCGACGGCTCCGCATCTCCTCAACACCGAAGGAAGTTCACATGAAGCTCCGCAAGGCCACCGCCGCCTCGGCCGTCGTCCTCGCCCTCGCCCTCTCGGCGACGGCGTGCGGCTCGAACGACAAGAAGGACGAGGGATCGTCGGGCGGTGGCGGCAAGATCAAGGTCGGCATCAAGTTCGACCAGCCCGGCCTCGGTCTGAAGCAGCCCGACGGCTCGTTCTCCGGTTTCGACGTGGACGTGGCCACCTACGTGGCCAAGGAACTCGGCTACAAGCCCGACCAGATCGAGTGGGTCGAGACCAAGAGCGCCGACCGTGAGAACGCGCTGGCCCGCGGCGACGTGAAGTTCATCGTGGCCACGTACTCGATCAACGACGAGCGCAAGCAGAAGGTCGACTTCGCCGGGCCGTACCTGCTGGCCCACCAGGACCTTCTGGTCAAGGCGGACTCGGACATCTCCAAGGGCACGGACCTCAACGACAAGAAGCGGAAGCTGTGTTCCGTGACCGGCTCCACCTCGGCGCAGAACGTGCAGAAGTCGATCGCCCCGAAGGCCAACCTGCGTGAGTACGGCGGCTACTCGGAGTGCGTCGCCGGCCTGCAGAGCGGTGCCGTCGACGCGCTGACCACCGACGACTCGATCCTCGCGGGCTTCGCCTCCCAGGACAAGTACAAGGGCCAGTTCAAGCTCGCCGGGCTCAAGCTGAGCAACGAGAACTACGGCATCGGTGTCAAGAAGGGCGACACCGCGACCGTGGACAAGATCAACTCCGCGCTGGAGAAGATGGTCGGCGACGGCTCGTGGGATTCCGCGATCAAGAAGAACCTCGGCCCGGCGAACTACAACAACGAGCCCGCCCCGAAGATCGGCGACATCGTCAAGTGACCCGGTTCGTCCGGTAAGCAGGGGTCCGCAGGCCTCGCAGGGTTCCCTGGGCGCGCCGCCGCCCGCCGCGCTCACGGCGGCGGCGCGCCACGCCCTCCTCGTACGCCACACACCCGGAAGCGCGGGAGATCGTGTTCGACTTTCTTCAAGGTTACGACGTCCTAGGGGCGTTCTGGATGACGGTGAAACTCACCGTCCTCTCCGCCCTGGGCTCGCTGGTCTGGGGCACCCTGCTGGCCGCGATGCGGGTCAGTCCGGTTCCGGTGATGCGCGGCTTCGGCACCGCATACGTCAACATCTTCCGGAACATCCCCTTGACGGTGCTCATCGTCTTCACCTCCATCGGCCTCGCCGACACCTTCGGGGTGACGATGGGCGCGTCCGACTTCAAAGTCCAGGGCTTCCGGCTGGCGGTGCTCGGGCTCGTCGCCTACCACGCGGCCTTCGTCTGCGAGGCGCTGCGCTCCGGCATCAACACCGTGCCGGTCGGACAGGCGGAGGCGGCACGCGCGATCGGGCTCAACTTCAGCCAGACCCTGCGCCTCATCGTGCTGCCGCAGGCGTTCCGCGCGGTGATCGGACCGCTGGCCAACGTACTGATCGCACTGACCAAGAACACGACCGTGGCGGCCGCGATCGGTGTGGCCGAGGCCGCCTACCTGATGAAGAAGATGATCGAGAACGAGGCCCAGACGCTCGCCATCGGCGCCGTCTTCGCCCTCGGGTTCGTGGTCCTGACCCTGCCCGTCGGCCTCTTCCTCGGCTGGCTCGGCAAGCGACTGGCGGTGAAGCGATGAGTTCCGTGCTCTACGACGCCCCCGGCCCCCGGGCCAAGCGGCGCAATGTGATCCTCTCCGTCGTCTTCGTCGCCCTGCTCGCACTGCTCGTGTGGTGGATCTGGTCGACGATGAACGACAAGGGCCAGCTCAAGTGGGCCCTGTGGCAACCCTTCTCCACCTCCGCGGCCTGGACGACGTACCTGCTGCCCGGCCTCGGCAACACCCTGAAGGCCGCGGCGCTCGCCATGGTCATCGCCCTTCCGCTGGGCGCGCTCTTCGGCATAGCCCGGCTGTCCGACCACCGGTGGATCCGGGTTCCGGCCGGTGTGGTGGTCGAGGTCTTCCGGGCGATCCCGGTACTGCTGCTGATGCTGTTCGCCAACGAGTTCTACGTCCGCTCCACGGGCATCGCCAGCGACGAGCGCCCCCTCTACGCGGTCGTCACCGGCCTGGTGCTCTACAACGCCTCGGTTCTTGCCGAGGTCGTACGGGCCGGCATCCTGGCCCTCCCCAAGGGGCAGACGGAGGCCGCCTACGCGATCGGTCTGCGCAAGGGCCAGACGATGAGCGGCATCCTGCTCCCGCAGGCGGTCACCGTCATGCTGCCGGCCATCGTCAGCCAGCTGGTCGTCATCGTGAAGGACACCGCGCTGGGCGGCGTGATGCTCGGCTTCACCGAACTGCTGAACTCCCGCAGCACGCTCGCGGCCAACTACGCCAACGTCATCGCCAGCTTCATCGTGGTGGCCGTCATCTTCATCCTGCTCAACTTCGCCCTCACCAGCTTCGCGAGCTGGCTCGAGCGCAGGCTGCGCCGGAGCAAGCGGAGCACCGGCGTCGTCCTCGCCGCGGACGACGAGGAGGTCAACCCCGCCCAGGTCGGCGGCACCTACGGAACGGGTACGGGCGGCTCGATCTGACGGCCGCTCAGGCGGCTCGGAGGAACCCGACGGGGGTGTGGTGGCCGATGCCGCCGCACCCCCGTCGGCGTTCGGAGCCGAGCAAGGAGCACGGCGGTCGGCAGCGCTCACGAGTCGCCGCACGGCGCACGCCACCGCGCACCTGGAGCACCGACGTGCGTCCCGCTTGACCGGCTGGCGCCCAGTCTGTTGCATACGTTCTGTGATCGTGCACCGTGCTCCGGCTTCCTGTTCACCTGTGACCCCCAGGACACCACTGCTGGCAGGGGGCGCCGCGCCGTGGACCCGGTGATCGTTGTCGGAGCGGGGCCCGTCGGGCTCACGCTCGCCCTGGCGCTGGCGCGTCAGGAGGTGCCGTCCGTCGTGCTCGACGAGGGACCCGGCGCGGACACGCCGCGTGCCGCGCGCACGGTCGTCCTGCGCGAGGACACCGCCGCGCTCGTGGAGCGTCTGGCCGGTGCGCCGCTCGGCGGGGCCGGGCTCCGTTGGGCCGGATGGCGGTCGCTGCGGCGCAAACAGGTGATGCGCGAGATCACCTTCGACGACGCCGAACCCGCACCGCTGCACATCGCCCAGCACGTGCTGACCGACGCCCTGCGCACGGCCGTCGCCCGCGAACCGCTGGTCGAACTCGCCGTGGACAGCCGCCTCGACAGTATGGAGCAGGAGTCCACGGGGGTCACCGTCCACACCCGCGGCCCGGGCGGCACATGGTGGCGCGGCAGTTACCTGGTCGGCTGCGACGGCCCGCGCTCGACCGTGCGCAAGCTCCAGGACATCCGCTTCCCCGGTCGTACGGCCGTCGAGCGGCACGCCGTCGCCGCGGTGCGCACCGAACTGCCCCGGCCCGGCGAAGCGTTCCTCCACCGGCTGCCGCCGTGGCGGACGACCGGCCCCTTCGCCGGGGAGATCGCCGCCCGTCCGCTCCCGGACGACGTGTGGCGGCTGGACTGGCTGCTGCCGCCCGGCAAGGACCTGGTCACACCCGAACTGCTGCTCGCCCGCATCCGGGAGACCCTCGCCGGCTGGACCGGCGAAACCTCGCCGTCGTACGAGCTCCTGGACACCGGAGTCCACACGGTCCACCACCGGGTGGCCCGCCGCTGGCGCGCCGGGCGGGTCTTCCTCGCCGGGGACGCGGCCCACCTGCTGGGCGCGCTCGGCACCCAGGGTCTCGACGAGGGCCTGCGGGACGCCGACAACCTCGCCTGGAAGCTGGCGCCGGCCTGGCACCACGGGCCGCACGAGGGGCTGCTGGACAGCTACCAGACCGAACGGCGCGCGATCGTCGCCGCCCGGCTGCGCGCCGCCGACCAGCTGCTGCCGGTGCTGCGCGGGGGCGGCGGATTGCGGTCCTTCGTGCCCGGGTCCGGCCGTGGACACGACGCCCTGCTGATGGACGGCCATCTGGGGCGCGGGCCGCTGGGCGCGCCGGGGGCGTACGCGGACTCACCTCTCACGCCCCCGCCCCTCGACGGGGAGGTGCTCGTGGACACGCCGGCCGGCGCCCCGGTCGCCGACGTGGTGGTCACCGCGGAGGACGGTTCCTGCGTGCCGCTGAGGGACCGGCTGGGCCACGGCGCGCTGCTCGTGGTGCTGATCGCGCCGGGCACGGGTGTGTGGGAGCGCCGGCACTGGGTGGGCGCCGGCATCATGCCCCGGCTGGCCGCCGCGGTGACCGCGCTGCCGCACCCCGCCGAGCTGCTGGTCACCGAGAGCTACCCGGGTGCCGCTCCCCACACCGTCCTCCTGGTACGGCCCGACGGACACCTGGTCACCGCGCTGAGCGGGGTGCGCCCGGCCGACCTGTACACCGCGGCGGAGACGGCGCTGGGCGGCGCCGGACATGCCGAGGACCGTGCCGAGGCGGGCGCACGCTGACCGCGGAGCCCTGTGGACCGTACGCGCCGTGCGGTCCACTGGGTGGCGGCGAGTTGACCGGTCGGTACCGCCATGGTCTACTCCGGAACGTGACCGACACCGATGTGCGCCTGTGGCGGAGGGTCCACATGGACCTCGTCCGCTATGCGGGCTGCGTGTGTCGTCCCGCCTGTTGAACTCGCCTTCCCTCCCCCGGCGCGCCGCCTCATTCGCACACTCCCGTACGTCCTTCGTCCGTACCCTGTGCCGCCGCGCGCCTTTCGCGAACGCTCCTCAGGACGGTGCACGTGTCTGTCTCGCCCCTCGGCCCCTCGGCTCCCGATCTCTCCCCTGACGCCTCCCCACCCGCCGTGTCCGCGCCCTCCGTACGGGAGCCGACGCAGGCGGAACTCCTCGACTTCGTACGGCGCACCGCCGCCGACACCGCGCTGATCACCTCGCTTCCGCTCGACCCGGAGGGCCGCACCTGGGTGCGCCTGGAGGGGCCCGGCGGCAGCGAGGCCTGGCTGATCGGCTGGCCGCCCGGCACCGGCACGGGCTGGCACGACCACGCCGACTCGGCGGGCGCCTTCGTCACCGCGGCGGGCGAACTGAAGGAGAACTCGCTCGCGGCCCGGCTGCCCACCGACGGCTGGAAGACCCTCGAACTCACCGAGGGGGTGGACCGCGAACGGCGGCTCCCGGCGGGGCGGGGCCGCTCCTTCGGCCGCCACCACGTGCACGAGGTGCTCAACGAGTCCACCGACCGGCACGCCGTCTCCGTGCACGCCTACCATCCGCCGCTGCCCCGCATCCGCCGCTACAGCCGCACCGGGCAGACACTGCGCCTGGAACAGGTCGAGCGCCCGGAGGACTGGCAGTGAGCACACCCCAACCACCCGTCGGAATCGACGAGTTGCTGGAGCGGATCCGTCAGGGCTACGAGCGCGTCGAGGCGCGCGAGGCGTACACGGCCGCCCGCGCCGGCGACGCGCTCCTGGTGGACATCCGCTACGCCGCCCTGCGTTCGAGGGACGGCCTGATACCGGGCGCCCTCGTCGTGGAGCGCAACGAACTGGAGTGGCGGCTGGACCCGCTGGGCAGCCACCGTGTCCCCGAGGCCACCGGCCACGATCTGCGCGTGGTCGTCGTCTGCAACGAGGGCTACGCGTCGAGTCTCGCGGCCGCTTCCCTGCACCAGCTGGGGCTGCTCCGGGCGACCGACCTGGTGGGCGGCTTCCAGGCATGGCGCTCGGCCGGGCTGCCGGTGACGCCGTGGGACGGCAGCGTTCAGTCGTCGTAGAGGGAATCGCACGCCAAGCCCGCGCGCTCCCCGTGGTGGTCCGCGCCTCCCGGCGCCGGCCGCCCGGCGGGCGCCGGCTCAGTAGCCCTCGTCGGCCAGGAAGTCCGTGTCCTCGCCCTCCTCCTCCAGCGCCTGCCGGACCACGCGCAGGGCCAGGCCCTCGGAGTAGCCCTTGCGGGCGAGCATCCCGGCGAGGCGGCGCAGCCGTTTGTCGCGGTCGAGGCCGTGGGTGGAGCGCAGTTTGCGGGCGACGAGTTCGCGCGCGGTGGCCTCCTCCTGATCGGCGTCGAGCCGGCCGACCGCCTCGTCGATCAGTGCCGCGTCGACGCCCTTGGTCCGCAGCTCCCGGGCGAGCGCACGCCGGGCCAGTCCGCGCCCGTGGTGCCGGGACTCCACCCAGGCGTCCGCGAACGCGCTGTCGTCGATCAGCCCGACCTCCTCGAACCTGGACAGGACCTCGTCCGCCGCCTCGTCCGGGATCTCCCGCTTGCGCAGGGCGTCCGCGAGCTGCTTGCGGGTGCGCGGGGTCCCGGTGAGCAGGCGCAGGCAGATGGCGCGCGCCCGCTCCACCGGGTCCCCCTGAGGCTCCCCCTGCTCAGCCCTCGGCAAGGAGTAGGTGCCCCCGTCCTCGGCGGACGCCTCGCCGAAGCCGCGCCGACGGCGTCCGCGTCCACCGTGCGACCCGCCGTCACGCGAGCCGCCCCGGCGCGCACCACCCATGGGTGGGCCACCCGCGCGCCGCTGTCCGTCGTCGCCCCAAGGCACACCAGCGTCCGGCTCGGCATCCCCGTGCATGCCGTCTCCGTCCGTGCCCGAGCCGAGCGCGTCCCCGGTGCCCCTCCCCCGTGGGGCACCGAAGGCGGCGTGCTCGTACGCCTGCTCGTGCTCGTACTCGGCCCAGTCGGTTCGCCGTGTCACGGGTCAGCTCTTGGCCGAGGAGGCCTTGGGCTTGGTGGCCTTGGCGGGCGCCGTCTTGGCCGCGTCGTCCGCGGCGGTGGTGACCGCGGCGTCCGCGCCCGGCTCCGCGGCCGGCTCCTGCGGCCGTACGCCGACGCCCAGCTTCTCCTTGATCTTCTTCTCGATCTCGTTGGCCAGGTCGGGGTTGTCCTTGAGGAAGTTGCGCGCGTTCTCCTTGCCCTGGCCGAGCTGGTCGCCCTCGTACGTGTACCAGGCGCCGGCCTTGCGGACGAAGCCGTGCTCCACGCCCATGTCGATCAGACCGCCCTCGCGGCTGATGCCCTGGCCGTAGAGGATGTCGAACTCGGCCTGCTTGAAGGGCGGCGCGACCTTGTTCTTGACGACCTTGCAGCGGGTCCGGTTGCCGACCGCCTCCGTGCCGTCCTTCAGGGTCTCGATACGGCGGATGTCGATGCGCACCGAGGCGTAGAACTTCAGGGCCCGGCCACCGGTCGTGGTCTCCGGGGAGCCGAACATCACGCCGATCTTCTCGCGGAGCTGGTTGATGAAGATCGCGGTGGTCTTGGACTGGTTGAGCGCGCTGGTGATCTTGCGCAGGGCCTGGCTCATCAGCCGGGCCTGGAGACCCACGTGGCTGTCGCCCATCTCGCCCTCGATCTCCGCACGCGGGACGAGCGCGGCGACGGAGTCGATGACGATGAGGTCGAGGGCGCCGGAGCGGACCAGCATGTCCACGATCTCCAGGGCCTGCTCGCCGTTGTCCGGCTGGGACAGGATGAGGTTGTCGATGTCGACTCCGAGCTTCTTCGCGTACTCGGGGTCGAGGGCGTGCTCCGCGTCCACGAACGCGACCTGGCCGCCCGCCTTCTGCGCGTTCGCCACCGCGTGCAGGGTCAGGGTCGTCTTACCGGAGGACTCCGGTCCGTAGATCTCCACGACTCGGCCGCGCGGCAGGCCACCGACGCCGAGGGCCACGTCGAGCGCGGTCGACCCGGTCGGGATGACCTCGATCGGCTCCCTCGACCGCTCGCCCATGCGCATGACCGCGCCCTTGCCGAATTGTCGTTCAATCTGTGCGAGCGCGGCGTCGAGCGCCTTCTCGCGGTCGGTTCCTGCCATGGGTTCCACCCGGTTTGCTTGAGTCGATCGCTTCACGTCAAAGACGCTAACGCCTGCCACTGACAATGCGCCCCGACGCACGTCCGGCCTGTGGATAACTCAGGCACTTCTCCCCCCGAACCGGGGCGAAATCCCTTCCGTTGAGCCTCGCCGGAGCTTCCATGAGAATAGATGTTCGATTTTCGTGTCAAGCGCACCCGACGGCGCCCCGCCGAGTACGCGCTACCGAACACGCCCCGCCGAGTACGCCCTACCGAGCACGTCCTGTCGAGTACGCCCTACCGTGCCCGCCACAGGCGGCGCGCGCGGGCGAGCAGGCCCGGGACCGGGCCGCGTCCGCGGTGGCCGTGGACGCGGGGGTCGTCCGTGACGGCGTACCGCTTCACATAGGCGCCCAGGAAGGCCTGGAGGGTGGCGACCGCGGGAATGGCGATCAGCGCGCCCACGGCGCCGAGCAGGGCGGTGCCGGCGATGACCGAGCCGAAGGCGACCGCGGGGTGGATGTCCACGGTCCTCGCGGTCAGCTTGGGTTGCAGCATGTAGTTCTCGAACTGCTGGTAGACCACCACGAAGACCAGCACCCACAGCGCGTACCAGGGGTCGACCGTGAAGGCGATCAGCATCGGCAGGGCGCCCGCGAGATAGGTCCCTATGGTGGGGATGAACTGCGAGACCAGGCCCACCCAGACAGCGAGCACGAGCGCGTACGGCACTCCCAGGGCCTGGAGCAGGACGTAGTGGGCGATCCCCGAGACGAGTGCCATCAGGCCGCGCGAGTACAGATAGCCGCCGGTTTTGTCGACCGCTATCTCCCACGCGCGCAGCACCTCCGCCTGGCGGGCGGGCGGCAGCAGGGAGCAGATGGTGCGGCGCAGCCGCGGACCGTCGGCGGCGAAGTAGAACGAGAACAGCGTGATCGTCAGCAGCCGGAACAGGCCTCCGAGCACCTGAGCGGACACGTCGAGCACGCCCGCGGCGCTGTTCTGCGCGTACTTGCGCAGCCAGTCGGAGTGGAGCAGCCCCTCCTGCACGTCCACCCGTCTGAGCTCGGTGTGGAACGTGGTGTTGACCCAGTTGATGACGGAGTCGAGGTACTCCGGGAAGCCCTCGACCATCTTGATGATCTGCCCGGCGAGCATCGAGCCGAGCAGCGTCACGAAGCCCGCCGACGCGATCGTCAGACCGAGGAAGACCAGGAAGGTCGCGAACCCCCGCCGCATCCCGCGGGAGGCCATGCGGCTGACCGCGGGCTCGATGGCGAGGGCCAGGAAGAACGCGATGAGGACGTTGAGGAGCAGGCCGGTCAACTGGTGGAAGGCCCAGCTGCCGAGCTGGAAGGCGGCGACGAGGCCGATCGCGAGCACCATGGCCCGCGGCAGCCAGCGGGGCATGCGGGCGCCCGGCCCGGCTGCGCCCTCGGCCGGTACCGGAGACCGGGGAGGCGGTGTCGTAGCGAACGGGGATGCGTGCGGGGCCGTCTGCCCGGTCTCGTCAGTGGGTGCCACGGTGCAAGTCTCGCCGACGCTGCCGACAACCCGGCACCGGCCCGCGATCCTCGGGTCCGGTCAGTGCCTCTCCCGCGGGACGTGCATGACCTGGCACACCACGCGCCACACGTCCTTCGCGTCCCAGCCGGCCGCCAGCGCCTCGTGCACCGTGCGCCCGCCGAGCTCCGACATCACGTGGTCGCGCGCGAAGGTGTCGGCGTACCCCGTGCCGAAGTGCTCCGCCATCCGCTCCCAGAAGACCGTCAACCGCATGATCCCAGTATCCCGCCCCTGCGGGTGACCTCGTTCCGGGGCCACCTGGGGAGACCGCTTTCCGCCCTACGGTCTGACGCATGGCCGAGACCGGAGCTCCCCCTCCTCCCCCTCTTCCCCCTCCTCCCCTTTCTCCCCCTCCTCCCCCTTCTCCCCCGCCGCCCTCGGCTCCTTCCCCGCCGCCTCCGGCGTCCTCTCCGCTGTTCCGCGCCGAGCACTTCGTGTGGCTCACCGCGCGCGTGCTGGAGCAGCGGCTGTTCGCATACCACTTCCTGAACGGCGGCGCGGATCCGGTGGAGACCGCGCTGGACGCCTACCGCAACGAGGACGGCGGATACGGTCACGCGCTGGAGCCCGATCTGCGCGGCCCCGTCAGCCAGCCGCTGCACACCGCGCACGCGCTGCGTGTGCTGGACACCGTCGACCGCTGCGGCGGACAGCGGGTGGAGCGCGTCTGCCGCTATCTGACCTCCGTCTCCACCCCCGACGGCGCGCTGCCCGCGGTCCACCCCGGCCAGCGCGGCTATCCGGCGGCCCCCTTCGTGCCGGTCGTGGACGACCCGCCGAGCGACCTCCTGGCCACCGGACCGGTGGTGGGCCTGCTGCACCGCAACGAGGTGTGGCACGCCTGGCTGTTCCGGGCCACCGACTTCTGCTGGCAGCGGGTCGAGTCCCTGGCGACCTCCCATCCGTACGAGATCGAGGCGGCCGTCACCTTCCTGGACTCGGCACCCGACCGCACACGCGCGCGTGCGGCCGCCGACCGGCTCGGCCGTCTCGTGCGCGACGGGCGCCTGGCGCTGCTGGACCCGGAGCGGCCGGAGGCCTACCCGGTCGCACCGGGCTACGCCCCCGGGGAGCACCACTTCCCGCACGACTACGCGCGGACACCCGGCTCCCTCGCGCGCGCGTGGTTCACGGACGAGGAGATGAAGCGCTCCCTGGACCACCTGGCCGGCCGTCAGGAGGAGGACGGCGGCTGGCCGGTCACGTGGCACCAGTGGGCTCCGGGCACCGCGCTGGAGGCACGCCCCATGGTCACGATCGAGGCGCTGCGCACCCTCAGGGCATACGGCCGGCCCATCGGCTGAACCGCCGCCGGTACGCGCCCCGGCTCACCCCGTCAGGGCCCGCACCCCGGCCGTCACCACCACGGCCGCCCCGACCACCACCAGGAACGGCGCCCGCAGCAGCAGCGCCACGGCGGCGGCCGCGAGGCCGGCCGCCCGCGCGTCCAGCACGAGCGTGTGCCCGTCGGCGAACGTCTGCTGGGCGGTGAGCGCGGCCAGCAGGGCGACGGGCAGCAGCGCGGCGAGCCGCTTCACCAGCGGCCGTTCCAGGGCACCCGCGGGGACGAGCAAGCCGGCCAGCTTGACGGCATAGCAGCCGACAGCGGTCACTGCCACCGCGATCCAGATGTTCAACGATCTCCCTCTCGTACGTCGTCACGGGCGCCGCTGCCGCGACGGCCCCGCAGGTACAGCACGGCCGGCGCGGCGAACGCGGCCGCCAGGACCGGCACCCCGGCCGGCAGCACGGGCAGCAGACCGAGCCCGAGCAGTACGGCCAGAGCGGCGACGGCCCGCTCGGTGGCGGTCTTCAGCATGGGCGCCAGCAGCGCCAGGAACACGGCCGGCCCGGCCGCGTCCAGACCCCAGGCGTCGGTGTCGCCGAGGGCCTTGGCGCCCAGCGCGCCCAGCAGCGTGGTGAGGTTCCACAGCACGTAGAGGGTGACCCCGGTGACGGTGAAGCCGATCCGCGCGCTGCGCCGCGTGGGCTGGGCCAGCGTCACCGCGGTGGTCTCGTCGATGACCCATTGGGCCGCGAACGGCCGCACCGCGCGCGGGAGGGCCAGCAACTGCGACAGGCGCAGCCCGTAGAAGGCGTTGCGCACGCCCAGGAAGAAGGCGCCCGCGGCCGCCGTGAACGGGTTGCCTCCGGCCGCCAGCGCCCCCACCAGCGCGAACTGGGAGGCCCCGGTGAACACCAGCAGGCTGAGCGCGCACGTCTGCCAGAGCGTGAGCCCGCTGCCCGCCGAGGTCACCCCGAAGGCGAACCCGGACAGTCCTACGGCGACCCCGACCCCCAGGGCGTCTCGTACGACGGCGGCGTCGGGCTTTCCTCCGTCGTCGGCGCGTATGTCTGCGAGAGCTGTCTGTTCTGCCACGGCGTCGAGGGTAGGAAGAGCCGGGACCTGGAGTCTTGTACGTTCTTGCGCTCGCGCTGGTAGGCCCCCGGGGGCACGCCCACGATCCGGGAGAAGTGCCGGCTCAGATGCGACTGGTCGGTGAAGCCGACGGCCACGGCGGCCTGGGAGGGCGCGGTGCCCGCGTCCAGCAACCGCCTGGCCCGGCGCACCCGGGCGTCGGTCAGCCAGGTGTGCGGCGGCATTCCGTAGGCGTTGCGGAAGGCCCGCAGCAGCGCGAACGGGCTGCTGCCCAGGTCGGCCGCCAGTCTCTCCAGGCTCGGCGGCTCGGCCATCCGTTCCTCCAGGACGGCACGCGCGCGTGCCGCGGTCCGCGCCCCCGCCGTCCGTATCTCCCGCTGCGGCAGCGCCCCGCCGTTGAGCCGCAGCAACCGCGTCACGGCGACCCGCAGCAGGGTGTCGGCCGCCAGCGCGTTACCCTCGTCCGCGGCCCGCAGCACCTGGTGCACCAGGCCGACGGCGTACGGATCGTCGAGCACGGGACGGACGAAGCCCGGCGTCCCGCGAATGCCCGTGGTCTCCCCGGCGATCCCGGCGACGAGCTCCGGCGACGGATACACCGCGCCGTACCGCCACCCCTCGGGCACCGCCGCCCGCCCGGTGTGCGGTGTGTCGGGATTGACCAGCGCCAGCGTCCCCGGGCCCGCGTACTGGTCGGACCCCCCGTGGTGGAACACCTCCACGCCCTCGACGATGGCGGCGATCACGAAGTGCTCGTGGGTGTGCCGCACGAACTCCTTGCGGACGTAGCGGGCCCGCAGCAGATCGACACCGGGCAGTTCCTCGTACCGCCAGTGCCGCGCCCGTTCCTCACCCGCTGCCGCCATACCCCCGATTCTCCGTCGTCGGCGCGGCTCCACCAGTGTGGGGGCCACCTCGGGCGACCCCGGGCACGCCCAGGCCGGAGGGCGTTGTCAGTGGCCGGGTGCACGATGGACACATGGTCAGCGACGCACACCGGGCCCTCGACGGCTTCTCCCCCGCGACCCGCGGCTGGTTCACGGGGGCTTTCTCCGCGCCCACCGCCGCCCAGGCGGGGGCGTGGCAGGCCATCGGCGAGGGCTCGGACGTGCTGGTGGTCGCCCCGACCGGCTCCGGCAAGACCCTCGCCGCCTTCCTCGCCGCGCTCGACCAGCTCGCCTCCACCCCGCCCCCGGCCGATCCGAAGAAGCGCTGCCGGGTGCTGTACGTCTCCCCGCTCAAGGCCCTCGCCGTGGACGTGGAGCGCAACCTGCGCAGCCCGCTGACCGGTATCCGCCAGGAGTCCGTCCGCCGCGGCCTGCCCGAGCCGGAGGTGAGGGTCGGCATCCGCTCCGGCGACACCCCGGCGGCCGAGCGCCGCGCCCTGTCCACCCGCCCGCCGGACATCCTGATCACCACGCCCGAGTCGCTCTTCCTGATGCTGACCTCGGCCACGCGGGACGCTCTGACCGGTGTGGAGACGGTGATCCTGGACGAGGTGCACGCGGTGGCCGGCACCAAGCGCGGCGCGCACCTCGCGCTGTCCCTCGAGCGCCTGGACGAGCTGCTGCCGAGGCCCGCCCGCCGCATCGGCCTGTCCGCGACGGTCCGCCCGGTCGACGAGATCGCCCGCTATCTGTCGCCCCGCCGCAAGGTGGAAATCGTCCAGCCGGAGTCCGGCAAGGAGTTCGACCTGTCGGTGGTCGTCCCCGTCGAGGACCTGGGCGAGCTGGGCGGATCCCCGGTCGCCGACGGCGGCGACGGGGCGGAGCGGCCCTCGATCTGGCCGCATGTCGAAGAACGGATCACCGACCTGGTCCAGGCGCACCGCTCGACGATCGTGTTCGCCAACTCCCGCCGGCTCGCCGAGCGCCTGTGCAACCGGCTCAACGAGATCGCCTACGAGCGGGCGACCGGCGAGTCCCTGGACGAACACCACTCCCCCGCCGAGCTGATGGGCGGCTCCGGCGCGGCGCACGGCGCGCCGCCGGTCATCGCCCGCGCGCACCACGGCTCGGTCTCCAAGGAACAGCGCGCCCTGGTCGAGGAGGACCTCAAGGCGGGCCGGCTCCCCGCGGTGGTCGCCACCTCCAGCCTGGAGCTGGGCATCGACATGGGCGCCGTCGACCTCGTCGTCCAGGTCGAGTCCCCGCCCTCGGTGGCCTCCGGACTCCAACGGGTCGGCCGCGCGGGACACCAGGTCGGCGCGGTCTCCACCGGCGTGGTCTTCCCGAAGTACCGCGGCGACCTGGTCCAGGCCGCGGTGGTCACCGAGCGGATGCGCTCCGGTGCCATCGAGTCCCTCAAGGTGCCCGCCAACCCGCTGGACGTCCTCGCCCAGCAGCTCGTGGCGATGACGGCGATGGACACCTGGCAGCTGGACGACCTGCTCGCCCTGGTCCGCCGGGCGGCGCCGTTCGCCTCACTGCCGGAGTCGGCGTTCACCGCCGTCCTGGACATGCTCGCCGGCCGCTACCCGTCCGACGCGTTCGCGGAGCTGCGCCCGCGCGTGGTGTGGGACCGCGTCGCGGGCACGATCACCGGCCGCCCCGGCGCGCAGCGCCTCGCCGTCACCTCCGGGGGCACGATCCCCGACCGCGGCCTGTTCGGGGTGTTCCTCGCCGGCTCGGACCCCAAGAAGGGCGGCGGCCGGGTCGGCGAGCTGGACGAGGAGATGGTCTACGAGTCCCGGGTCGGCGACGTCTTCACGCTCGGCACGAGCTCCTGGCGCATCGAGGACATCACGCGCGACCGGGTCCTGGTCTCGCCCGCGCCGGGCGTGCCGGGCCGGCTGCCGTTCTGGAAGGGCGACCAGCTGGGCCGCCCGCTGGAGTTGGGTCGCGCGGTGGGCGCGTTCCTGCGCGAGGTGGGCTCCCTGCCGAAGGAGGACGCGCGGCTGCGCCTGCTGGCCGCCGGCCTCGACGCGTGGGCCGCGGACAACGTCCTGTCGTACCTGGAGGAGCAGCGCGCCGCCTGCGGGCACGTCCCCGACGACCGGACGATCGTCGTGGAGCGGTTCCGCGACGAACTGGGCGACTGGCGGGTCGTGGTGCACTCCCCCTTCGGCGCCCAGGTGCACGCCCCCTGGGCGCTGGCGCTGGGCGCCCGTCTGTCCGAGCGGTACGGCATGGACGCGCAGGTCATGCACGCCGACGACGGCATCGTGCTGCGCCTGCCCGACGCCGATCTGATGGGCCTGGACCTGCTCGACCAGGAGCCGGTGAAGGCCGGCCTGGAGTACGACGCGGAGCAGGCGCCCGTCGGGGCCGCGGACGTCACCTTCGACAAGGGCGAGATCGACCAGACCGTCACCGACCAGGTCGGCGGCTCGGCCCTGTTCGCCTCCCGCTTCCGCGAGTGCGCCGCCCGCGCGCTGCTGCTGCCGCGCCGCAACCCCGGCAGGCGCACCCCGTTGTGGCAGCAGCGCCAGCGCGCCGCCCAACTGCTGCAGGTGGCAAGTGAGTTCGGCTCGTTCCCGATCGTCCTGGAGGCGGTCCGCGAATGCCTCCAGGACGTCTTCGACGTGCCGGGCCTGGTCGAGCTGATGGGCGACGTCGAGTCCCGCAAGGTGCGCCTGGTCGAGGTCACCACCCCGGAGCCGTCCCCGTTCGCACGTTCGCTGCTGTTCGGGTACGTCGCCCAGTTCCTTTACGAGGGTGACTCGCCGCTCGCCGAGCGCCGCGCCGCCGCGCTGTCCCTGGACTCGCGGCTGCTGTCCGAGCTGCTGGGCCAGGCGGAACTGCGCGAACTGCTCGACGCCGAAGTGCTGGTGGAGCTGGAGCGCGAGCTGCAGTGGCTGACCGAGGACCGCCGTGTGAAGGACGTCGAAGGCGTAGCCGACGTACTGCGGCTGCTCGGTCCGCTCTCGGAGGCCGAGCTGGCCGAGCGGGGCGCCGAGCCCGGCTGGGCGCGCGAACTGGCCGGGGCGCGCCGGGCCATCCAGGTCCGGATCGCCGGAGCCGACCACTGGGCCGCGATCGAGGACGCGGGCCGGCTGCGCGACGCGCTCGGCACCGCGCTGCCGGTGGGCGTCCCGGAGGCGTTCACCGAGCCGGTGAAGGACCCGTTGGGCGACCTCCTGGCGCGCTATGCCCGCACCCACGGCCCGTTCACGTCGGCGTCGGCCGCGGCCCGCTTCGGCCTGGGCGTGGCGGTCACCGAGGGCGCGCTCCAGCGGCTCGCCGCGGGCGGCCGCGTCGTGCAGGGCGAGTTCCATCCGGCGGGCATCGGCCAGGAGTGGTGCGACGCGGGCGTGCTGCGTCGGCTGCGCCGGCGTTCACTGGCCGCGCTGCGGCACGAGCTGGAGCCGGTGCCGCCGGCCGCGCTCGCGCAGTTCCTGCCGCAGTGGCAGCACATCGGCAGGGGGCACGGACTGCGCGGCATCGACGGACTGGTGCGCGCCGTCGAGCAGTTGCAGGGCGCGTCCGTGCCCGCCTCCGCGCTGGAGAAGCTGGTCCTGCCGTCCCGCGTGGCGAACTACACCCCGTCGATGCTGGACGAACTCACCGCGGCCGGCGAGGTGGTGTGGGCGGGCGCGGGCGCGCTGCCCGGAAAGGACGGCTGGGTCTCCCTGTACCTGGCGGACACGGCCCCGCTGATCCTGCCGCCCCCGCACCCGCTGGAGCCGACCGCGCTCCACCAGTCGGTCCTGGACGCCCTCTCCGGCGGATACGGTCTGTTCTTCCGTCAGATCGCCGACCAGGTCCGCGCGACCACCCACCCCGAGGCCACGGATCCCCAACTGGCCGACGCGCTGTGGGACCTGGCGTGGTCCGGACGGCTCACCAACGACACCCTCGCCCCGATGCGCTCCCTGCTGGGCTCGGGCCGCACCGCGGGTTCCACCGCGCACCGGGCCAAGCGCGCGGTCCCGCGCGGGCGTTACGGATCGCTGACGGCCGCCGCCCGCACCGCGTCCCGCAGCGGCCCGCCGACCGTCGCCGGCCGCTGGTCGCTGCTGCCGGTTCACGACCCCGACCCCACCGTGCGCGCCCACGCCCTGGCCCGTACCCTCCTCGACCGGCACGGCGTGGTCACGCGGGGCGCGGTGGGGGCGGAGGGCGTCGAGGGCGGCTTCTCGGCGGTGTACCGGGTCCTGTCCGCCTTCGAGGACAGCGGCCAGGCCCGGCGGGGCTACGTGGTGGAGGGCCTGGGTGCCGCGCAGTTCGCGATGGACGGCGCGGTGGACCGGCTGCGGGCGGTGGCGAACGCCCGTGAGCGGGGCGAGGGCCTGCCCGGCGCGATCTCCGGGGGCGGTGGTCCCGACGGCTTCGGTTCCCCCGACGGCTCCCGGGGCCCCGGTGTCATCGACTCCGGCTTCCCCGCCGCCGAACTCAGCCGTGACTTCGGCGGTGACCTCGGCGGCGACGTCGACTGGCTGGACTCGGGCCGCCCGACCCCCGGTGACTACGTCCCGCCGAGGGACCTCGCCTCACCGGGTCACGGTGGCCCGAGGGGCGGCGGGCAGGCCCTCCCGTACGGCAACGGCTTCGGCGACCGCCGTGCCCGTACCGCCGACACCGGACCCCGGGGGGTCGTCCTCGCCGCCGCCGACCCCGCGAACGCCTACGGCGCCGCACTCTCCTGGCCCGAGCCGCCGACCGGCGCGGGACACAAGCCGGGCCGCAAGGCCGGCTCCCTGGTGGTGCTCGTCGACGGCGAACTGGCGCTGTACATGGAGCGCGGCGGCAAGACGCTGCTGGCCTGGCCGGCCGACCCGGACGGCGCGGCCGGTGACGACCCGCGCCTGCGTGCGGCCGCCGAGGCGCTCGCCGAGGCCGCCCGCGCGGGCTCGCTGGGCACGGTGACGGTGGAGCGGGTCAACGGCGCCTCGGCCCTGACCTCCCCCCTCGGCGCCCTCCTGGAAGGAGCGGGGTTCATCGCGACCCCGCGCGGACTGCGCCTGCGCGCCTGATCCGGGACAGCGGGAGCCACCCACACGCGCACTCGTACGTGTCGCCCTCCCGCACGTGTCACCCTTGACCCATGCCCGAAGGCGACACGGTCTGGCAGACCGCGAGGCGGTTGCACGACGCCCTCGCGGGCAAGGTGCTGACCCGCAGCGACTTCCGGGTGCCGAAGTACGCCACGGTCGACCTCACCGGCCGCACCGTCCTGGACACCGTCTCCCGCGGCAAGCACCTGCTCACCCGTTTCGAGGGCGGCCTCACGCTGCACTCGCACCTGCTGATGGAGGGCGCCTGGAGGGTGTACGGCACCGGCGAGCGCTGGAAGGGCGGCCCCGGCCACCAGATCCGCGCCATTCTCGGCGCCGCCGACCGCGCGGCCGTCGGCTACCGCCTCCAGGTCCTGGAGCTGCTGCGCACCTCGGAGGAGGACCGCACCGTCGCCCACCTCGGCCCGGACCTCCTCGGCCCCGACTGGGACCCCGACCTGGCCCTGGCCAACCTCCTGGCCGAGCCGGGCCGCCCAATCGGCGAGGCCCTGCTCGACCAGCGCAATCTCGCCGGCATCGGCAACGTCTACAAGAGCGAGCTGTGCTTCCTGCTCGGCGTGACCCCGTGGCTGCCGGTCGGCACCCTGCCCGCCGACCGCGCCGCGCAGCTGCCCGCCCTGGCCAAGAAGCTCCTGGAGGCCAACCGCGACCGCGTCGTCCGCCGGACCACCGGCCTGCGGGGCCAGGACCTGTTCGTGTACGGCCGGGCACCCCGCCCCTGTCTGCGCTGCGGCATCTCCGTCCGGGTGGCCGACCAGGGCGACGGCTCCCAGGAGCGGCCCACGTACTGGTGTCCGAACTGCCAGGCAGGCCCCGCACCACAGCCGGGCACCGCGCAGAAGTGGCGGGACCGCCATCCCCGCACGACCGGCTGATGTCCCCGCACCACCGCTTGACCGTCCCGCCCTCCGCTACGTCCCGGATTCCTCGTTCGAGCGGTGAGGCGGCGATGCCGTCGCGGCGCCGAACGGCCATCCCCCGCCGGCGGACGGCGGCCCGCCGAAGACGCCGTACGGCCACCCTCCGGAGGCGGGAAACGGCGCCCCACCGCCCTCCGCGAGCGCCGGCGCCTCAAGCCCCTTGTCCTCCCCCGCCTCCGGCCCCACGTCCGGCCCCTCGTCCGGTACTTGCGCCGGCCCCTCCTTGCGGGCCTCCTTGGGCACGCAGTGCACGGGCAGCAGGCTCAGACCCCATCCCCCGGCCGCGACAGCCCCCTCCAGCACCCCCGCCTCGCCCGACAGCAGCAGTCGCAGCACCGCCCACCACCACGCCGCACCGAGCCCCAGAGCGGCCCCCCAGCGCACTATCGGCCCCGCCATCGCACCCACCACCACCTCCAGCCGACGCCGGACCGCCGCACTGGCCTCCACGATGGCGGCACCGCTCGGCACCGGCAAACGGGCGCGGCGAAACCCGGCGTAAACCCCCGGACAAGGTGAAGGCCCCGGCCGCGCTCCTCCAGGTCTCCCCGGAGAGAGCCCCGGCCGGGGCCTCACTCACGTGTGCGCAGGTTCACGCGCGCGTGCGACAGGTCACGCGGCGACCACGTCCACCGCCTCGGCGGCGGGCGCCTTGATGGTCACCCGTTCCGGTGGCACACCGGTCACCGACACGGAACCCAGCATCGGGCGAACCGGCGTGGGCACGGGCTCGGTGGCCGCAGCAGACTGGGCCAGCTCGGCGAGGGCGAGCTCGTCGCTCACTTCCCGCATGAGCTCGGACATCCGTACGTCCAGCGCGTCGCAGATGGCGGCGAGCAGCTCGGAGGAAGCCTCCTTCTGCCCCCGCTCCACCTCGGATAGATAGCCGAGCGAGACTCGGGCGGACGAGGAGACTTCGCGCAGAGTACGGCCCTGGCGCTGGCGCTGCCGACGCAGCACGTCACCCAGCAGGCGACGGAGCAGAATCATCGGTGGCTCCCTCCTCGGACCGCGTAGCCGCATCCTTCACGCCCCACCGTACCGCCTTGCGCCGCGGCCGTGCGGGGAGCGATGTCGTGTTCACTCAGGGCTGCAAACATCAAAACCCCCCGTTCCGTTCCGTATCCTGTGCCCGCTCATTTCCGGTCTGTTCGCCCGCAATCTGCTCCAAAAGCAGTGCAAGCACGCTCCGTACACTCTCCATACGAATTTCCGCCCGGTCGCCGTTCAACCGCAGCGCGGCCGTTTTCCCGCAGCGATCGACGCCGGTTTCCGTCACGCGCGGCCCGGCCACGGCCACGAAGACCGTCCCGACCGGCTGCCCGTCCTGGGGGTCGGGGCCGGCGACTCCGGTGGTCGCGATGCCCCAGTCGGCTTCCAGGGCTTTCCGCACCCCGGCCGCCATCTGGGCCGCGACCTGCGGATCCACCGCTCCCCGCTCGGCCAGCAGGGTGGCGTCGACGCCGAGGAGCCGGTGCTTGAGCTCGGTGGCGTAGGCGGTGACCGAGCCCCGGAACACCTTCGACGCCCCCGGCACCGCGGTGATCTCCGCCGCGACCAGGCCACCGGTCAGCGACTCGGCCACGGCGACCGTCTCGCCCCTCGCCGTGAGTAGTGTCACTACGTCGACGGCCGGCGAACTCACGCTTGCGACTCCTCCAACGCGGCACGCTGCTCGGCGATTCCCCGCCTGCGCAGCACGATGGCCTGTCTCACATAGTCGAGGCCCGTGACCACGGTCAGCACGACAGCCGCGGCCATCACCCAGAACCTCAATGTGGCCAGCCAGCCCGTCAGCGCCAGCACGTACATCCCGACGGCCACGCCCTGCGTGAGCGTCTTCAGCTTGCCGCCACGGCTCGCGGGGATGACTCCGTACCGGATGACCAGGAAGCGCAGGAGCGTGATCCCCAGTTCCCGGCCGAGGATCACCCCGGTCACCCACCAGGGCAGATCGCCGAGCCCCGAGAGGCAGATCAACGCCGCCCCCATGATCGCCTTGTCGGCTATGGGATCGGCGATCTTCCCGAAGTCGGTGACGAGGTTGTACGTCCGCGCCAGATGGCCGTCGAACAGGTCGGTGATCATGGCGATGGCGAAGGCCGCCCAGGCCAGCGACCGCCACGCCGGGTCGTACCCGCCCTCGGCCAGCATCAGCGCCACGAAGCAGGGCACGAGGAGCAGCCGGAGCATGGTCAGCAGATTGGCGACGTTCCACACACTCGCCTGGTTCACGGCGGCGGCCGCGATCTTCCCGCCCCGCGGTGCCTTGCCGGAGCCCTGCGCCCGCGCGGTCTCATCAGCCGCACCCGTCGCACCGGAACCGGCAGGAGCGGCGGAAGCGGCAGGTCGGGAAGCCTGGGAGGCGCGGGAAGCGCCCGAAGCCCCGTCTGCACCGGCGCGGCGCGAGGCCGCCCCCGCGGCCCTCCCCTGCGCGCCCGAGGAGCCGCCCGCGGCGGATGCCGGGACTCCCGTCATCTGCCCGCCTCCTCGCTCCACGCGAACGTGCCCGCCAGCGGCTCGGCCACCAGGTCGACACCTTCCGTGCCGACCACCTTCGCCTCGACCATACGACCGACGTCCAGGCCCTCGCCGCCGACGAGCAGCACCTGGCCGTCCGTCTCCGGTGCCTGGTGCGCCGCCCGGCCGCGGACGCCCTCCTCGGCGTCCACGGACTCGACCAGCACGTGCACCGTCTGACCGACGCGCTCCTCGGCCCGCTGGGAGACGAGTTCCTCGGCCAGCCGGGAGACGCGCGCCAGCCGCTCGGCGACGACGTCCTCGTCGAGCTTGCCGTCGTACGTCGCCGCCTCCGTGCCCTCCTCGTCGGAGTAGCCGAAGACGCCGATGGCGTCCAGGCGCGCGCCGTTCAGGAACCGCTCGAGCTCGGCCAGGTCGGCATCGCTCTCGCCGGGGAAGCCGACGATGAAGTTGGACCGCACGCCGGCCTCGGGGGCCTTGGAGCGGATGGTGTCGAGCAGTTCCAGGAAGCGGTCGGTGTCGCCGAAGCGGCGCATGGCGCGCAGCACGCCGGGCGCGGAGTGCTGGAACGACAGGTCGAAGTAGGGGACGACCTTCGGGGTGGAGGTCAGGACGTCGATCAGCCCGGGACGCATCTCGGCCGGCTGGAGGTAGCTCACCCGCACCCGCTCGACGCCCTCGACCTCAGCGAGCTCGGGCAGCAGGGACTCCAGGAGGCGGATGTCGCCGAGGTCCTTGCCGTAGGAGGTGTTGTTCTCGGAGACCAGCATGATCTCCTTGACGCCCTGCTCGGCCAGCCACCGCGTCTCGTTCAGCACATCGCTCGGGCGGCGGGAGATGAACGAGCCGCGGAAGGACGGGATGGCGCAGAACGAGCAGCGCCGGTCGCAGCCGGAGGCGAGCTTGACCGAGGCGACCGGGGCGCCGTCCAGGCGGCGGCGCAACGGCGCGCGCGGGCCGGAGGCCGGGGCGACACCTTCCGGGAGGTCCGTGGGGCCGTGCCCCGGAATGGCCACCTCCGTGCCGGCGTCCTGCCGCTCGGCCGGGCTGATCGGCAGGAGCTTGCGGCGGTCGCGCGGGGTGTGCGCGGCGTGGATGCCGCCGCTCAGGATCGTCTGGAGGCGGTCGGAGATGTCCGCGTAGTCGTCGAAGCCGAGCACGCCGTCGGCCTCCGGGAGGGCCTCGGCGAGTTCCTTGCCGTACCGCTCGGCCATGCAGCCGACCGCAACCACCGCCTGGGTTCTGCCGTGGTCCTTGAGGTCGTTTGCCTCGAGGAGGGCGTCGACGGAGTCCTTCTTGGCGGCCTCCACGAAGCCACAGGTGTTGACCACGGCGACGTCCGCTTCCGCGGCGTCCTCCACGAGCTGCCAGCCGTCCGCCTCCAAACGGCCTGCGAGCTCCTCCGAGTCCACCTCGTTACGGGCGCAGCCGAGAGTGACGAGTGCGACGGTACGGCGTTCAGGCATGGGCTCAAGACTACTTTGTCTCTCCGACCGCCCAAGTCGACGGGGTTGGCCGATCTTGGCCAACCCCGTACTCGCCTGTCTGTCCGGCCCTTTGTGTACGGGCCGCCCGTCTACCGCTACCCGACCTGCGGGTCGCCCTTGGTGTACGTGAGGCGCTCCACGGCGCCCGGCTGGAACTGGTCCTCGATCTTCTTGCCGTTGACGTACAGCTGGATCGCGCCGGCGTCGCCGAGGATCAGGTTGATCTTGGAGCTGTCCTGGAAGGTCTTGGACTCGCCCTTCTGCAGGAGCCCGTCGAAGAGCATCCGGCCGTTGTGGTCCTTGGCCGAGATCCAGCTGCGCCCGTTGTCGGCGCTGACCTGCACGGTCACCTTGTCCTGCGGCGCGGCCGCGATGGCGCTGTCGGACGGCGCCGGTGCCGGGTGGGCGGGCTTGCTGTCCTTCGGCGTGGGCGAGGCCGACGTACCGGCCGTGGGCGTGGCGCCCTCGCCGATCTGTCCCTTGGCGCTCGTGTCGTCGCCGCCGCCCTTGACGGCCGTGAAGCCGACGAAGCCGATCACGACGACGATCGCCGCGACCATGGCCGCGGTCCAATTGGGCCCGCGCCGTTCCGGGCGGATGCGTTCCGCCTCGAACAGGGGGGCGGCCGGGGTCGGGGCGGGGCGGCCGCCGTGCTCGGCGTCGAAGCGCTCGATCAGCGGGGCCGGGTCGAGGCGCACGGCCTTCGCCAGGTTCCGGATGTGGCCGCGGGCGTAGACGTCGCCGCCGCAGGGCGCGAAGTCGTCGGCCTCGATGGCGTGCACGATGGCGACGCGGACCCGGGTGGCGCTGCTGACGTCGTCGACGGTCAGCCCGGCGGCCCTCCGCGCCTCCTTCAGGGCACGGCCGACGGAGGGGCGGGCTTCCTCGGAAACGTCTTCGAAGGGACGCTCGTCTTCAGGGGAGTTGCCGATGGACACGGGGGCGCCTTTCGAGCGTGTAGCCGCCTGTGCTGGAGGTTCAGTCTAGGGAGGTGCCAAAGGGTGAAGCGACCCGGCGGTGGACTTTGTACGCCATCGGAATGGCCGGACAATCCGATGGTGGGACAGATGTGGCGCCCAGGGCGGGACCCGCACCGGTCCTCTCGCTCAACTTGACGTACGCCCAGGCGAAACGGTTGCCCGTCGCTCGCTAACGGGTGGATCACGGTCCACGCGTCCACCCGCGGCGAGCACATCCGCCGGACGGTGTCCTCCTGCTACCCCTCAGACTCCCCACGAATCACGGCCAGCACGCCGTCCAGGTCGTCGGGCTTCACAAGAACGTCACGCGCCTTGGATCCCTCACTGGGTCCGACGACGCCGCGGGACTCCATGAGGTCCATCAGCCGCCCCGCCTTGGCGAAGCCGACGCGCAGCTTGCGCTGGAGCATGGACGTCGAGCCGAACTGCGTGGAGACGACCAGCTCGGCCGCCTGGCACAGCAGGTCGAGGTCGTCGCCGATGTCCTCGTCGATCTCCTTCTTCTGTTTGGTGCCGACGACGACGTCGTCCCGGAAGACCGGCGCCATCTGGTCCTTGCAGTGCTGGACGACCTCCTGGACCTCCGCCTCGGTCACGAACGCGCCCTGAAGACGGGTCGGCTTGCTCGCGCCCATCGGCAGGAACAGCCCGTCGCCCTTGCCGATCAGCTTCTCCGCGCCCGGCTGGTCGAGGATGACGCGCGAGTCGGCCAGCGAGGAGGTGGCGAACGCGAGCCGCGAGGGCACGTTCGCCTTGATCAGACCGGTGACCACGTCGACCGAGGGGCGCTGGGTGGCGAGCACCAGATGGATGCCGGCGGCGCGCGCGAGCTGGGTGATGCGGACGATCGCGTCCTCCACGTCGCGCGGCGCGACCATCATCAGGTCGGCGAGCTCGTCCACGATCACCAGCAGGTACGGGTACGGCTTCAGCTCCCGTTCGCTGCCCTCCGCCGCCTTGACCTTGCCGTTGCGCACGGCCTCGTTGAAGTCGTCGATGTGCCGGAACCCGTACGCCGCCAGGTCATCGTAGCGCAGATCCATCTCGCGCACGACCCACTGCAGGGCCTCGGCGGCCCGCTTGGGGTTGGTGATGATCGGCGTGATCAGGTGCGGAATGCCCTCGTACGCGGTCAGTTCGACGCGCTTGGGGTCGACGAGGACCATGCGCACGTCCTCCGGGGACGCGCGCATCATGATCGACGTGATCAGGCAGTTGATGCAGGAGGACTTGCCGGAGCCGGTGGCGCCGGCGACGAGGATGTGCGGCATCTTCGCGATGTTGGCCATCACGTAGCCGCCCTCGACGTCCTTGCCGAGCGCGACGAGCATCGGGTGGTCGTCCTCGGCGGCGGCCGCGAGGCGCAGCACGTCCCCGAGGTTCACCATCTCCCGGTCGGTGTTGGGGATCTCGATGCCGACCGCGGACTTGCCGGGGATCGGGCTGATGATCCGCACGTCCGGGCTGGCGACGGCGTACGCGATGTTCTTGGTCAGCGCGGTGATCCGCTCGACCTTCACGGCGGGCCCGAGTTCGACCTCGTAGCGCGTGACCGTCGGGCCGCGGGTGAACCCGGTGACCCGGGCGTCGACCTTGAACTCGGTGAAGACGTTGGTGAGCGAGTCGACGATGGCGTCGTTGGCCGCGCTGCGCGCCTTGCCCGGACCGCCCCGCTCGAGCAGGTCGAGGGAGGGCAGGGAGTAGGTGATGTCGCCGGACAGCTGGAGCTGCTCGGCGCGCGCCGGAAGGTCGCGGGGCTGGGGCGGCGGGGTCTTCGTGAGGTCGGGGACCCCGGACTGCTTCTGGTCGGCGGGACGCGGGGCGGGCGGGTCCTGCTGGGACCGCCCGGTCCGGCCGTCCTGGCCGGGGCGTGCGGCGGGCACGGGCGTCGGGGTGGTGCTCTCCCCGCGGTCGCCGACGCCGACGCCCTGGGTGAGGTCCGCGACGATCGGCGAGGGCGGCATGCCGTGCAGCACCGCGCCGTCGAGCGCGGCGGCGGCAGCGGCGGCGACGTCCACGGCGTCCATCCGCCGTTCCATGTCCGGCTGCGGTGCCGCCGAGCGACGGGGACGGGAACGCCGCTTGGAGAGGGCCTCCTGCTCCGCGGTGCCGGGGTCGTAGTCCTGGGGGGCGCTCGGCCGCTTGCGGGAGCGCGCGGGCAGCGCCTCGCGCCACTGCTCCTCGTAGCGCGCGTCGTCGTCGCCGTACTCGTCGGACTCCGGGTCGTGCACGATGCCGAGCCGCACCCCGAGCAGCCGCAGCCGCTGCGGGATCGCGTTGACCGGGGTCGCGGTGACGACCAGCAGGCCGAACACCGTGAGCAGCACGAGCAGCGGTACGGCGAGGACCTCGCCCACCGCGTAGGTCAGCGGCGTCGCCGCGCCCCAGCCGATGAGCCCGCCGGCGTCCCTTATCGCCTGCATGCCGTCGCTGCGGGCGGGCGAGCCGCAGGCGATGTGGACCTGCCCCAGCACGCCGATCACCAGGGCGGACAGTCCGATGACGATCCGGCCGTTGGCCTCGGGCTTCTCGGGATGCCGGATGAGGCGGACGGCGATGACCGCGACCAGGATCGGCACCAGCAGGTCCAGCCGGCCGAAGGCACCGGTCACCAGGATCTCGACCAGGTCGCCGACGGGCCCCCGCAGATCGGCCCAGGTGCCGGCGGCGACGATCAGGGCCACGGCGAGCAGCAGCAGGGCGACGCCGTCCTTGCGGTGCGCGGGGTGGAGGTTCTTGGCGCCCCGCCCCACTCCGCGGAAGACGGCGCCGACGGCGTGCGCGAGCCCGAGCCAGAGGGCGCGCACGACCCGGTACACACCTCCCGTCGGACTGGGCGCCGGCCGGGCCGCGGGTTTGCCCGCGGCCTTTTTGGCGGGCGCCTTCCTGGCGGGCGACTTCTTCGCGGCGGCCTTCTTCGCCGGAGCCGCCCCGGAAGCGGCGGCCTTCTTCGCGGGCTGCTTCTTGGCTGCGGAGGGACGTGAGGCCATGGGTGTGAGGTTACCGGTGGAGACGACAGTGGACACGTGCGCCCGTTGCTTCACCCGTTCGTGTCGGGTCCGGAGAGGAGCCGGGCTGACACGCCCTCAAGAGCCGTACATCACGGGAAGCGTGGCCCGATCCCGCCGCTCGCCGAGCGGGCCGGCCCCGCGCCTCGGATTCGGACTCAGCCCTGCGAAGGCACCGAGGACGTGCTCCCCGCACCCGGCTCCAGCGCGTCCAGGGCGCGTCGCAGGCCCGTCAGCTTGCGCTCCAGATGAGCCGCAGTGGCCACCGCCGCCGCGTCGGCGGACTCGTCGTCCAACTGCTTGGACAGGGCCTCCGCCTGCTCCTCGACGGCCGCGAGGCGGGCGGAGAGTTCGGCGAGCAGACCGGCCGACTCCTTGCCGTCGCCCACCGCGCCCTTGCCGCCGCCCTCCAACTGAAGCCGCAGCAGGGCCGCCTGCTCCTTCAGCTGGCAGTTCTTCATGTACAGATCCACGAAGACCGAGACCTTCGCGCGCAGCACCCACGGATCGAACGGCTTGGAGATGTAGTCCACCGCGCCCGCCGCGTAGCCGCGGAAGGTGTGGTGGGGGCCGTGGTTGATCGCGGTGAGGAAGATGATCGGGATGTCCCGGGTCCTCTCCCTCCGCTTGATGTGCGCGGCCGTCTCGAAGCCGTCCATACCCGGCATCTGGACGTCCAGCAGGATGACCGCGAAGTCGTCCGTGAGCAGTGCTTTGAGCGCTTCCTCCCCGGACGATGCCCGCACCAGCGTCTGATCGAGCGCGGAGAGGATGGCCTCCAGCGCCAGCAGATTCTCCGGCCGGTCATCGACCAGGAGGATCTTGGCCTTCTGCACCATGGCCCGCCCTCCTCGCCCCGGCTTGGGGCCGCCCCTGTCCGCAGGAACCGGGGAGGCACCGGCGGGTGCCGCCCCAGGGGACGACTCCCTTGCGCCGCCCGTCCTTGTGCCGGTCATCGTAGCCGCACCCCGCCCGTCGCCACACCCTGTCACCGTGATGTCACTGTGCACCTGGCAGAAACGTCGCGGGAGACCAGAAGGTTCCCCGGATTCCGCACTTCTACACGGCTTCCCGGCCTCCGAGTCGACAACGTCCCACACCCTCCGAACGTTCCGGTCACCGGTCCGTCGTCACTCCCCGCTCATCCACTGCGCCATCACGCTCAGCAGATGATCGGGGTCCACCGGCTTGGTCACGTAGTCGGAGGCGCCCGACTCGATCGCCTTCTCCCGGTCGCCCTTCATCGCCTTCGCGGTCAGCGCGATGATCGGCAGCCCCGCGAACTGCGGCATGCGCCGGATCGCCGTGGTCGTCGCATAACCGTCCATCTCGGGCATCATGATGTCCATCAGGACGACCGCCACGTCGTCGTGCTGCTCCAGCACCTCGATGCCCTCGCGCCCGTTCTCGGCGTACAGCACGGACAGGCCGTGCTGCTCCAGGACACTGGTCAGGGCGAAGACGTTGCGGATGTCGTCGTCGACGATGAGCACCTTCTCGCCGCCGAACCGGATGTCGCGGTGCCCCTGCGGGACGGTCTCCGGCTCCGCCGGGCCCGCCGACGCCACCACCCACTGGTCCTGGAACGGCCGCCCGTGCCGCGCCTGCCTGCGGTCGGCGGCGGGCAGTACCTTGCGGCGGCGCCGGAAGAGCGCGGCGGGACCGTTCTGCGTCTCCCGGTACGACTTCACCTCCGCCGGCGTCTCGACCTGCGCGTCGGCCTGCCCGGACGGGTCCGGCCCGGGGGCGGCGACCAGATCGCCGGCGTCCAGCACGGAGCCGGGCTGCTGGTAACCCTGCGGCGGCAGCTCCCCCGGGTGCAGCGGCAGATACAGGGTGAACGTCGAGCCGCGGCCCGGCTCGCTCTGCGCGTGGATCTCACCGCCGAGCAGTTGCGCGATCTCCCGGGAGATGGACAGCCCGAGTCCGGTACCGCCGTACTTGCGGCTGGTGGTGCCGTCGGCCTGCTTGAACGCCTCGAAGATCACCCGCATCTTGCTGGCCGCGATGCCGATTCCGGTGTCGGTGACGGAGAAGGCGATCATGCCCGCGTCCGGGTCGGCCAGCGAGCCGGCCTCCAGCAGCTGCTCGCGGATCGGCTGCGGAACGTCGTCCCGGGCGGGACGGATGACCAGCTCCACCGACCCGGAGTCGGTGAACTTCACCGCGTTGGACAGCAGGTTGCGCAGCACCTGGAGCAGCCGCTGCTCGTCGGTGTGCAGCGTCGCGGGCAGCTCCGGCGACACCCGTACGGACAGGTCGAGGCCCTTCTCCGCGGTCAACGGGCGGAAGGTGGCCTCCACGTAGTCGATGAGCTGGACGAGCGCGATGCGTGTCGGGGAGACGTCCATCTTGCCCGCCTCGACCTTCGACAGGTCCAGGATGTCGTTGATCAGCTGGAGCAGGTCGGAGCCCGCGCCGTGGATCGTCTCGGCGAACTCGACCTGCTTCGGGGAGAGGTTGCCCTCGGCGTTGTCGGCGAGCAGTTTGGCCAGAATCAGCAGGGAGTTGAGCGGCGTACGCAGCTCGTGCGACATGTTGGCCAGGAACTCGCTGCGATAGCGCATGGACACGGCGAGCTGTTCGGCACGCTCCTCCAGGACCTGCCGCGCCTCCTCGATCTCCGAGTTCTTCGCCTCGATGTCGCGGTTCTGCTGGGCCAGCAGCTCGGCCTTCTCCTCCAGTTCGGCGTTGGACGCCTGAAGCGCCTTCTGCCGCTGCTCCAACTCCTCGGACCGCAGACGCAGTTGCTCGGTCAGCTCCTGGGACTGCTTCAGCAGCAGCTCGGTCTTGGTGTTGACGGAGATGGTGTTGACGCTGGTGGCGATCATCTCCGCGATCTGGTTCAGGAAGTCCTTCTGGATGTGCGTGAACGGCGTGAACGAGGCCAGCTCGATGACGCCGAGCACCGTCCCCTCGAACAGCACCGGCAGCACGATCACCTGCGCGGGCGGCGCCTCACCGAGCCCGGAGGAGATCTTCAGATAGCCGCTGGGCGCGTTGTCGACGAGGATGGTCCGCTTCTCCTCCGCGGCGGTCCCGATCAGTGCCTCGCCCGGCCGGAACGACGTCGGCATCGAGCCCAGCGAGTAGCCGTAGGAACCCAGCATCCGCAGCTCGTAGGGGTCCCCGCCCTCGCCCCCGAGGTCCGTGTCGTCGGCGAGCGGCATGGCTACGAAGAAGGCACCGTGCTGTGCCGAGACCACCGGCGTCAGCTCGCTCATGATCAGCGAGGCCACGTCCTGGAGATCGCGACGGCCCTGCATCAGCGCGGAGATCCGGGCGAGGTTGCCCTTGAGCCAGTCCTGCTCCTTGTTGGCGATCGTGGTGTCGCGCAGGTTGGCGATCATCTTGTTGATGTAGTCCTGGAGCTCCTGGATCTCGCCGGAGGCATCCACGTCGATCTTCAGGTTCAGGTCGCCGCGGGTGACCGCGGTGGCCACGCGCGCGATGGCACGCACCTGCCGGGTGAGGTTACCGGCCATCTCGTTCACGGACTCGGTCAGGTCCCGCCAGGTGCCGTCGACGTCACGCACGCGTGCCTGCCCACCGAGCTGACCCTCGGTGCCCACCTCTCGGGCGACCCGGGTGACCTCCTCGGCGAAGCTGGACAGCTGGTCGACCATCGTGTTGATGGTCGTCTTCAGCTCCAGGATCTCCCCGCGCGCGTCGATGTCGATCTTCTTGGTCAGATCGCCCTTGGCGATGGCGGTGGTGACCATGGCGATGTTGCGCACCTGACCGGTCAGGTTGGACGCCATCTGGTTCACGGACTCGGTGAGGTCCTTCCAGGTGCCGGCCACTCCCGGGACGTACGCCTGGCCGCCGAGGATACCGTCCGTGCCCACCTCGCGGGCCACCTTGGTGACCTGGTCGGCGAACGAACTCAGCGTCTTCACCATGGTGTTGAACGTGTCCGCGAGCTGCGCGACCTCACCGCGCGCCTCGATGGTCACCGTCCGCGTCAGATCGCCGTTGGCGACCGCGGCCGCCACCTGGGAGATGTTGCGCACCTGCATGGTCAGGTTGTTGGCCATCAGGTTGACGTTGTCGCTGAGGTCCTTCCAGATGCCCACGGCGCCGGCCACGTGCGCCTGGCCGCCGAGGATGCCCTCCGTGCCCACCTCGCGCGCCACCCGCGTGACCTGCTCGGCGAAGGACGACAGCTGGTCCACCATCGTGTTGACGGTGGTGACGAGTTCGAGGATCTCGCCCTTGGCGTCGACGGTGATCTTCTTCGACAGGTCGCCCTTGGCGACGGCGGTCGTGACCTCGGCGATGTTGCGCACCTGGCTGGTCAGGTTGTTCGCCATGAAGTTCACGGACTGGGTGAGGTCCTTCCAGGTGCCGGAGACACCCTGGACCTCGGCCTGTCCGCCGAGGATGCCCTCCGTACCCACCTCACGGGCCACCCTCGTGACCTCCTGGGCGAACGAGGAGAGCTGGTCCACCATCGTGTTCAGGGTGTTCTTCAGCTCCAGGATCTCCCCGCGCGCGTCCACGGTGATCTTCTGCGAGAGGTCACCGCGGGCCACGGCGGTGGCGACCTGGGCGATGTTGCGCACCTGGGCGGTGAGGTTGCCGGCCATGCCGTTCACGGAGTCCGTGAGGTCCCGCCACACACCGGCGACGCCGGGCACCTGCGCCTGACCGCCCAGACGCCCCTCCGTGCCCACCTCGCGGGCGACCCGGGTGACCTGGTCGGCGAAGGCGGAGAGCTGGTCGACCATCGTGTTGATGGTGTTCTTCAGCTCCAGGATCTCCCCGCGCGCGTCGACGTCGATCTTCTGCGACAGGTCGCCGCGGGCCACGGCCGTCGTCACCTGGGCGATCTGCCGCACCTGGGAGGTGAGGTTGCCGGCCATGAAGTTGACGGAGTCGGTGAGTTCCTTCCAGGTGCCGGACACCCCGTCCACGCGGGCCTGACCGCCCAGGCGGCCCTCCGTGCCCACGTCCCGGGCCATCCGGGTCACCTGGTCGGCGAACGACGACAGCTGGTCCACCATCCTGTTCACGGTGTTCTTCAGCTGGAGCATCTCGCCGGAGACGTCCACGGTGACCTTCTGCGACAGATCCCCGTTGGCCACGGCCGTCGTCACCTGGGCGATGTTCCTCACCTGCCCGGTGAGGTTGCGGAACGCGGTGTTGACGGAGTCGGTGAGGTCCTTCCAGGTCCCCGCCGCGCCCGCCACCTGCGCCTGACCGCCCAGCTCGCCCTCGACCCCGATCTCCCGCGCCACCCGCGTGACCTCGGCACCGAACGACGACAGCTGGTCGACCATGCCGTTGACGGTGTTCTTCAGCTCCAGCATCTCGCCGGCCACGTCGACGGTGACCTTCTGCGACAGGTCGCCGCTGGCCACAGCCGTCGTCACGGTGGCGATGTCCCTCACCTGTGTGGTGAGGTTCCGGAACACCGTGTTGACGGAGTCCGTCAGGTCCTTCCAGGTGCCGGCCACCCCCGGCACGTTCGCCTGCCCGCCCAGGCGGCCCTCGGCGCCGACCTCGTTGGCCACCCGCGTGACCTCGTCCGCGAAGATGCGCAGCGTCTCGGTCATCTGGTTGATCGTGTCGGCGAGCTGCGCGACCTCGCCACGCGCCGGAACGGTCACCTTCTGCGACAGGTCGCCATTCGCCACGGCGGTGGTGACCTGGGCGATCCCGCGCACCTGCGCCGTCAGATTGCCGGCCATCAGGTTCACCGAGTCGGTGAGTTCCTTCCAGGTGCCGTCGACCCCGGGCACATGCGCCTGACCACCGAGGATGCCGTCCGTGCCCACCTCACGGGCGACCCGTGTCACCTCGGAGGAGAACGCGGAGAGCTGGTCCACCATCGTGTTGACGGTGTTCTTCAGCTCCAGCATCTCGCCGGCGACGTGGACGGTCACCTTACGTGACAGATCACCCTTGGCCACCGCCGTGGTGACCAGCGCGATGTCCCGCACCTGCGCCGTCAGCCGGGACGCCATGGTGTTGACGGAGTCCGTGAGGTCCTTCCACGATCCGGACAGACCGCGCACCCGCGCCTGCCCGCCCAGCTTGCCCTCCGTGCCCACCTCGCTGGCCACGCGCGTGACCTCGTCGGTGAACGTCGACAACTGGTCGACGAGGTTGTTGACGGTCCGTCCGACCTTCAGGAACTCACCGCGCAGCGGATGCCCGGCCCCCTCCGGCGCCTGCGTGCGCAGCTCCATGCGCGGCGACAGATCGCCCTCGGCGACCGCGGAGAGAACCCGGCCGACCTCGGAGACCGGTCGTACGAGATCGTCGACCAGCGCGTTGGAGTGGTCGATCGCGGTCGCCCAGGAGCCCTCGCAGGCGCCCGTCTCCAGCCGCTCGGTGAGTTTTCCCTCACGTCCCACCATGCGCCGCACCCGCGACAACTCGCCCGTCAGATGCAGATTACGGTCGGCCACCTCGTTGAAGACCGCCGCGATCTCCGACATCACGCCGTCCCCGGACACCGTGAGCCGCCTGCGGAAATTGCCGTCGCGCATCGACACCAGAGCCGCCAGCAGTCGGTTCAGGGAAGCCGTGTCCACCTCGGTGGTCCCGTTGCGCGTCGTGCGCCGGTTCTTCGGGGACTGTCCGCCTTTCGCGCGCGTCTTCGTGCTCCGCGTCGCTGCGCCAGACTCCACTGTGTCCCTCCCGCAGGGGTCGACCGTTACCGTCGTGCCGCGGTACGCCTGCTCGCGTACCGCTTACTGCTGCGTATTCCTGTCCGATGTAATCAGCCCACAGGAAGAGCTGCTGCCCTGGGTGCAGAGAACACACTCAGCCTGTCCGGACCTTCACCAGAAGCCTGCCCAGTGTTTCACCCCGGCCGAACCAGGCCATAACAGTTCGGCAGCTTCGCACACCCTCCGCACACCCTCGGGACGGAAACACTGGCGACCGGCATCCGCGTGGACGGCGAAGGTAAGTAACCTTGCATGGGGCTGTCCAGCCGCACCGGTCCGTCCGGCCTGGGCGGTGGCACGGGAACGAGCGGGCATCGGAGGGCGGCCGCAGACATGACCACCGGAGTGATCCCCGGGGGACAGCCCCCGGAGCCACAGCCGAACGGCCCGCAGCTGCCCGAGCAGCGGCGCGAGCCCATCGGCCACCAGGGTCTGCACGTCGACAACCGGACAAGGAGTTCTGTGATCACCGCGCGCGCGGCCGCCAGTTTCGATCCCCTGGGGCGATCGGTCGCGACCGCCCGGTCCTTCGTCCGCGACACCCTCCAGGGGTGGGGCTTCGGCGACATCGTCGACGACGCGGTGGTCCTCACCAGCGAACTGGTCACCAACGCCGTCGTCCACGCCGGAACCGCCGCCGACGTGCTGTGCCTGCGCAGCGACGACGGGGTGCGCATCGAGGTTTCCGACCGCTACCCCGAGCGCGAGCTCCCGGTGCAGAGCTCGGCGATCAACATGGGCAGCCCCGACCGCGAGGGCGGCCGCGGCCTGCAACTGTGCGCGGCCCTGGCCGGCCGCTGGGGCGTGGAGTACACGCCGACGCACAAGAAGGTCTGGTTCCAACTGGACCTGCCCGAGCGCCCGGTCGGCACCCGCGCCGCCGGCCCCTGCCTGCCCGCGGACCTTCTCCCGCTCGCCGACGGCCGGGTCCGCGTGGCCGTCGTCCAGATCGAACGCGGCGGTTCCATCAGCGCCTGGAACGAGGACGCCGAGGAACTGTTCGGCTACGCCTCCAAGCAGGTCACCGGCAGGCCGCTCACCGACCTCGCCGCCTGGCCGCACACCCCCGGCACCAGCACCGGCATCGCCGAGGCGCTCCAACTCTCCCGCTGGGAAGGCAGCTACGGCATCCGCGGCGCCCACGGCCGCGTCATCCCCGTCTACGCCTCCCACCTCCGCGTCCGCGACACCGACGGCGAACCCTCCACGGTCTGCCTGCTCGTACGGGATCACGAACGGGCCGTGCTCCAGACACCGTTGCGCCTCCCGGCGTCCGCCGACGCGGGCAGCGCCACCGAGGGCTCCAGCGCCGACCCCTTCGAGGTCTTCATCGGCTCTCCGGCCCCCGACGACCTCGACGGCCTGCTGCAACGCACGGTGGAACGCGCCCGCGACATGCTCGACGGCGACGCCGCCTTCCTCCTGCTGGCCACCGACGACGAAACGGAGTTGGAGGTCCGCGCCTCCACCGGCCTGCCCTCCGCGCGCCAGCGTTTCGCCCGTGTCCCCGTCGAGGGGGGCCCCGGCCGCTATGGTTCGGCCCGGATGCCCGCCGTCCACGACGACCTCACCGCCGTCCCGGGCGCCGTCCCCCTCCTCAACAGCACGGGCATGCGCTCGGTCGTCACCGTCCCGCTGAAGGTCGAGGGCCGCCTCACCGGCTCCCTCGGCGTCGCCGCGGAGGCACCCAGCCGGTACTCCAACGAGGAGGCGCTGCGTCTCCAGTTCGCCGCCGACCGCATCGCCCTGGCCGTCGAGTCGGCCCGACTGGGTGAACTGGAGCGGCTGCGCCGCGGCTCCCTCAGCTTCCTCGTCGAGGCCTCCGACCTGCTGGCCGGCACCCTGGACCGCGACCAGACCCTCGCTCTGATGGCCCAGATGACGGTCCCGACCCTGGCCACATGGTGCGCCGTCTACACGATCGCCGACCAGGCCTCCGACCCCTACCTGTCCTACGTCCTGCACGAGGACGAGGAACTGATCGACGGCATCAAGTCCCTGCTGTCCAAGATCGCCCCGCCGGACCCGGTTCCCACGCCGGGAGCACGCGTGTGGACCGCTCCCGGCGAGGCCGCCCACCAGGCGGCCCTGCGCAGCTCCATGCGCAGCCTCAGCCTGGGCGACTCGCACCACCACATCGGAACGATCATCGGACCGACCCTCGCCACGGCCTCCGCGGTCGGCGGCGAGACGGTCGTCCTGCCGCTGGTCGCCCGCAACCGCGTCATCGGCATGCTCACCCTCGGCAAGCCCACCGACGAGCACTTCCGCCAGGAGATCCTGGAACTGGCCGAGGACCTGAGCCGCCGCGCCGCCCTCGCCCTGGACAACGCCCGCCTGTACTCGGAGCGAACGGCCATCAGCCAGTCGCTTCAGCGCAGCCTCCTGCCGCCGGGACTCCCCGACGTCGAGGGCGTGGAGGTCGAGGTCATCTACCGCGCGGCCGGCGAGGGCAACGAGGTCGGCGGCGACTTCTACGACCTCTTCCCCATCCGCGACGGCGCCTACGGCTTCGCCATCGGCGACGTCTGCGGTACGGGCCCGGAGGCGGCCGCGGTGACCGGCCTGGCCCGGCACGCGCTCAGGCTGCTGGCCCGCGAGGGCTTCGGCGGCCCGGCGGTGCTGGAGCGCCTGAACTCCGCGATCCTCGACGAGGGCGCCCGCAGCCGCTTCCTCACGCTTCTGTACGGCGAGCTGTGGCCGCAGGAGGACGGCAGCGCCCGGCTGAAGGTGGTCTGCGCCGGCCATCCGCTGCCGCTGCGCCTGCGTCAGGACGGCACGGTGGAGCCGGCCGCCGACCCCCAGCCGCTGCTCGGCGTCATGGAGGACCTGGAGCTGTACGAGCAGACGATCACGCTGGACCCGGGCGACGTGCTGCTGTGCGTCACGGACGGCGTCACCGAGCGCCGTGAGGGCGCCCGGATGCTGGGCGACGACGGTCTCGCCGACGTGCTCACCACCTGTACGGGGCTGACGGCCGGTGCGGTGGCGGCCCGCATCATGCGCGCGGTGGAGCGCTTCGCCTCGGACGCCCCGTCCGACGACATGGCGATCCTGGCGATGCGGGTGCCGGGCCTCCAGCAGTAGGGCACCACAGGACATGGAAAAGGCCCTCACCCGATGGGTGAGGGCCTTTTCCGTTGGAGCCCCCAAACGGAATCGAACCGTTGACCTTCTCCTTACCATGGAGACGCTCTGCCGACTGAGCTATGGGGGCCTGTCAGCTTTTCGGGGTTTCCCCCGCGGCAACGGAATAGATCATACCCCGAACAGGACCGTGCTCCCAACCACGATCGGTCCGCCGAGCGCGTTGCACACCGAGACGATCCGCTGCATCTCCCGACGCGTCAACGAGGCGTCCACGGGCAGCGCGAGCGTCTCCTCGGCGGCCCGCTCGGTCTCCGGCAGGGACACGCACCGGCGGAACTCCGGCAGCCGGTGCACGGGGGTCTTCACGGGCACCCGGCAGTCAATTCCCCTGGCCCGTATGGCGCGTGCGTAGGCGTCCCGGTCCGGCCGGCCGTTCCCGGGCACCCGCACCACGTACTGCTGATAGGTGTGCCCGTCACCACCGTCGGGGGTCCGCACGCCCCGCAGCCTGGTGTCCAGATAGGCGGCCCGCTCCCTGCGCCGCGCCATCTCGTCGTACGGCGCCTCGGACTCGCCCTGCTCCAGCACCAGCAGTCCGTGCCGCCGGCCCATCTCGTGCAGCCGCCCCATGTCGGCGGACCGGCCGAAGCGGTGTACGACGACCACGGCCACCGTGCGCGAGGTCAGGGCCTGTTCGACGGTGGAGACGTCAAGGCAGTACGTCATCGGGTCTATGTCGGCGAACACCGGCAGCGCGCCCACCTGTGTCACGGCCTCGGCGACCTCCACGTTGCCGAATGCCGACACGACGACCTCGTCACCGACTCCGACGCCGGCGGCCCTGAGCAGAGCTGCGATACCCATGAGGCGGATGCTGGTTGCGCAACATGAACTTCAAGTAACGGCAAACAAAAAAGGGTTGGACCCGGAACCGAAGTTCGGGGTCCAACCCTTTCACAATTTGTTCGGCGGCGTCCTACTCTCCCACAGGGTCCCCCCTGCAGTACCATCGGCGCTGTGAGGCTTAGCTTCCGGGTTCGGAATGTAACCGGGCGTTTCCCTCACGCTATGACCACCGAAACACTATGAAACAATCAACCGGAGCCGCAGCAACGGCTACGACGGTTGTTCGTGGTTTCAGAACCAACACAGTGGACGCGAGCAACTGAGGACAAGCCCTCGGCCTATTAGTACCGGTCACCTCCACACCTCACGGTGCTTCCAGATCCGGCCTATCAACCCAGTCGTCTACTGGGAGCCTTACCCCATCAAGTGGGTGGGAGTCCTCATCTCGAAGCAGGCTTCCCGCTTAGATGCTTTCAGCGGTTATCCCTCCCGAACGTAGCCAACCAGCCATGCCCTTGGCAGAACAACTGGCACACCAGAGGTTCGTCCGTCCCGGTCCTCTCGTACTAGGGACAGCCCTTCTCAAGACTCCTACGCGCACAGCGGATAGGGACCGAACTGTCTCACGACGTTCTAAACCCAGCTCGCGTACCGCTTTAATGGGCGAACAGCCCAACCCTTGGGACCGACTCCAGCCCCAGGATGCGACGAGCCGACATCGAGGTGCCAAACCATCCCGTCGATATGGACTCTTGGGGAAGATCAGCCTGTTATCCCCGGGGTACCTTTTATCCGTTGAGCGACGGCGCTTCCACAAGCCACCGCCGGATCACTAGTCCCGACTTTCGTCCCTGCTCGACCCGTCGGTCTCACAGTCAAGCTCCCTTGTGCACTTACACTCAACACCTGATTACCAACCAGGCTGAGGGAACCTTTGGGCGCCTCCGTTACCCTTTAGGAGGCAACCGCCCCAGTTAAACTACCCATCAGACACTGTCCCTGATCCGGATCACGGACCCAGGTTAGACATCCAGCACGACCAGACTGGTATTTCAACGACGACTCCACAACCACTGGCGTGGCCGCTTCAAAGTCTCCCAGCTATCCTACACAAGCCGAACCGAACACCAATATCAAACTGTAGTAAAGGTCCCGGGGTCTTTCCGTCCTGCTGCGCGAAACGAGCATCTTTACTCGTAGTGCAATTTCACCGGGCCTATGGTTGAGACAGTCGAGAAGTCGTTACGCCATTCGTGCAGGTCGGAACTTACCCGACAAGGAATTTCGCTACCTTAGGATGGTTATAGTTACCACCGCCGTTTACTGGCGCTTAAGTTCTCAGCTTCGCCCACCCGAAAGTGAGCTAACCGGTCCCCTTAACGTTCCAGCACCGGGCAGGCGTCAGTCCGTATACATCGCCTTACGGCTTCGCACGGACCTGTGTTTTTAGTAAACAGTCGCTTCTCGCTGGTCTCTGCGGCCACCCCCAGCTCACACTGCAAGAGTGATCACCAGGCGTGGCCCCCCTTCTCCCGAAGTTACGGGGGCATTTTGCCGAGTTCCTTAACCATAGTTCACCCGAACGCCTCGGTATTCTCTACCTGACCACCTGAGTCGGTTTAGGGTACGGGCCGCCATGAAACTCGCTAGAGGCTTTTCTCGACAGCATAGGATCATCCACTTCACCACAATCGGCTCGGCATCAGGTCTCACCCTGCATGAGCGGCGGATTTACCTACCACTCGGGCTACACCCTTACCCCGGGACAACCATCGCCCGGGATGGACTACCTTCCTGCGTCACCCCATCACTCACCTACTAACCGCTTGGTTCAGCGGCTCCACCACTCCCCCTCACTCCGAAGAGATCAGGGGCGGCTTCACGGCCTTAGCATCACGATGCTCGATGTTTGACGCTTCACAGCGGGTACCGGAATATCAACCGGTTATCCATCGACTACGCCTGTCGGCCTCGCCTTAGGTCCCGACTTACCCTGGGCAGATCAGCTTGACCCAGGAACCCTTAGTCAATCGGCGCACACGTTTCTCACGTGTGAATCGCTACTCATGCCTGCATTCTCACTCGTCAACCGTCCACGACTACCTTCCAGTGCCGCTTCACCCGGCAGACGACGCTCCCCTACCCATCACAGCACCCGTTGGGGCTATACGCTGCAATGACACGACTTCGGCGGTACGCTTGAGCCCCGCTACATTGTCGGCGCGGAATCACTAGACCAGTGAGCTATTACGCACTCTTTCAAGGGTGGCTGCTTCTAAGCCAACCTCCTGGTTGTCTGTGCGACTCCACATCCTTTCCCACTTAGCGTACGCTTAGGGGCCTTAGTCGATGCTCTGGGCTGTTTCCCTCTCGACCATGGAGCTTATCCCCCACAGTCTCACTGCCGCGCTCTCACTTACCGGCATTCGGAGTTTGGCTAAGGTCAGTAACCCGGTAGGGCCCATCGCCTATCCAGTGCTCTACCTCCGGCAAGAAACACACGACGCTGCACCTAAATGCATTTCGGGGAGAACCAGCTATCACGGAGTTTGATTGGCCTTTCACCCCTAACCACAGGTCATCCCCCAGGTTTTCAACCCTGGTGGGTTCGGTCCTCCACGAAGTCTTACCTCCGCTTCAACCTGCCCATGGCTAGATCACTCCGCTTCGGGTCTTGAGCGTGCTACTGAAACGCCCTATTCGGACTCGCTTTCGCTACGGCTTCCCCACACGGGTTAACCTCGCAACACACCGCAAACTCGCAGGCTCATTCTTCAAAAGGCACGCAGTCACGAGACGAGGACAAGTCCTCGTCCGACGCTCCCACGGCTTGTAGGCACACGGTTTCAGGTACTATTTCACTCCCCTCCCGGGGTACTTTTCACCATTCCCTCACGGTACTATCCGCTATCGGTCACCAGGGAATATTTAGGCTTAGCGGGTGGTCCCGCCAGATTCACACGGGATTTCTCGGGCCCCGTGCTACTTGGGTGTCTCTCAAACGAGCCGCTGACGTTTCGACTACGGGGGTCTTACCCTCTACGCCGGACCTTTCGCATGTCCTTCGCCTACATCAACGGTTTCTGACTCGTCCTACGGCCGGCAGACCGTAGAAGAGAGATCCCACAACCCCGCATGCGCAACCCCTGCCGGGTCTCACACGCATACGGTTTGGCCTCATCCGGTTTCGCTCGCCACTACTCCCGGAATCACGGTTGTTTTCTCTTCCTGCGGGTACTGAGATGTTTCACTTCCCCGCGTTCCCTCCACTTGCCCTATGTGTTCAGACAAGGGTGACAGCCCATGACGACTGCCGGGTTTCCCCATTCGGAAACCCCCGGATCAAAGCCTGGTTGACGACTCCCCGGGGACTATCGTGGCCTCCCACGTCCTTCATCGGTTCCTGGTGCCAAGGCATCCACCGTGCGCCCTTAAAAACTTGGCCACAGATGCTCGCGTCCACTGTGCAGTTCTCAAACAACGACCAACCACCCGTCACACACCAACACTCTGGTGCTTCACCGGGGCCGGCAACCGAAGACCCGACCAGACGGCCGTGCCCTCAGACACCCAACAGCGTGCCCGGCCAGATCCCGTCCGGAGATCATGCGTTCCACGCTCCGAAGAGCAGTACTAGCAGCCTCCGACCCGAGGTCCTGACCGAATAATCAACGTTCCACCCATGAGCAACCAGCACCGGACATTCGCCGATGTACTGGCCCCTGGACCGCCGAAGCGGCCTAGAAGTGCTCCTTAGAAAGGAGGTGATCCAGCCGCACCTTCCGGTACGGCTACCTTGTTACGACTTCGTCCCAATCGCTAGTCCCACCTTCGACAGCTCCCTCCCACAAGGGGTTGGGCCACCGGCTTCGGGTGTTACCAACTTTCGTGACGTGACGGGCGGTGTGTACAAGGCCCGGGAACGTATTCACCGCAGCAATGCTGATCTGCGATTACTAGCGACTCCGACTTCATGGGGTCGAGTTGCAGACCCCAATCCGAACTGAGACCGGCTTTTTGAGATTCGCTCCACCTCACGGTATCGCAGCTCATTGTACCGGCCATTGTAGCACGTGTGCAGCCCAAGACATAAGGGGCATGATGACTTGACGTCGTCCCCACCTTCCTCCGAGTTGACCCCGGCGGTCTCCTGTGAGTCCCCATCACCCCGAAGGGCATGCTGGCAACACAGAACAAGGGTTGCGCTCGTTGCGGGACTTAACCCAACATCTCACGACACGAGCTGACGACAGCCATGCACCACCTGTACACCGACCACAAGGGGGGCACTATCTCTAATGCTTTCCGGTGTATGTCAAGCCTTGGTAAGGTTCTTCGCGTTGCGTCGAATTAAGCCACATGCTCCGCCGCTTGTGCGGGCCCCCGTCAATTCCTTTGAGTTTTAGCCTTGCGGCCGTACTCCCCAGGCGGGGAACTTAATGCGTTAGCTGCGGCACCGACGACGTGGAATGTCGCCAACACCTAGTTCCCACCGTTTACGGCGTGGACTACCAGGGTATCTAATCCTGTTCGCTCCCCACGCTTTCGCTCCTCAGCGTCAGTAATGGCCCAGAGATCCGCCTTCGCCACCGGTGTTCCTCCTGATATCTGCGCATTTCACCGCTACACCAGGAATTCCGATCTCCCCTACCACACTCTAGCTAGCCCGTATCGACTGCAGACTCGGGGTTAAGCCCCGAGCTTTCACAATCGACGTGACAAGCCGCCTACGAGCTCTTTACGCCCAATAATTCCGGACAACGCTTGCGCCCTACGTATTACCGCGGCTGCTGGCACGTAGTTAGCCGGCGCTTCTTCTGCAGGTACCGTCACTCTCGCTTCTTCCCTGCTGAAAGAGGTTTACAACCCGAAGGCCGTCATCCCTCACGCGGCGTCGCTGCATCAGGCTTTCGCCCATTGTGCAATATTCCCCACTGCTGCCTCCCGTAGGAGTCTGGGCCGTGTCTCAGTCCCAGTGTGGCCGGTCGCCCTCTCAGGCCGGCTACCCGTCGTCGCCTTGGTGAGCCATTACCTCACCAACAAGCTGATAGGCCGCGGGCTCATCCTTCACCGCCGGAGCTTTACAGCCCAGGAGATGCCTCCCAGGCTCATATCCGGTATTAGACCCCGTTTCCAGGGCTTGTCCCAGAGTGAAGGGCAGATTGCCCACGTGTTACTCACCCGTTCGCCACTAATCCCCACCGAAGTGGTTCATCGTTCGACTTGCATGTGTTAAGCACGCCGCCAGCGTTCGTCCTGAGCCAGGATCAAACTCTCCGTGAATGTTTTCCCGTAATCGGGATGAACACCACGAGAGCGGTGCGAGAGGAGGAATGATCCCCTCGCACACAGCGTCCTCGCTGTGTTTTTCAAAGGAACCTCGTCCCAGCAGACGCTGGAGACGGGGTATCAACATATCTGGCGTTGATTTTTGGCACGCTGTTGAGTTCTCAAGGAACGGTCGCTTCCTTTGTACTCACCCTCTCGGGCTTTCCTCCGGGCTTCCCTTCGGTGTTTCCGACTCTATCAGATCTTTCCGATCCGATTTCCTCGGTGCTTTCCAGGTTTCCGCTCTCGCGTTTCCCTTTCCAGCGGCTCCGACTTTATCAGAGATTCTGAGTCGGATTTCCCGCCGCTTCCGGGAGTGTCTTCCGAAGTGCATGAAGCCTTCGGGTTCCCGTCCTGGCGGAGCCGTAAACGTACTGGAGCGGGGCGCCCCGATGCAAATCGAGGTGCCCCGCCACCAGTTCGCGGGTCCCGGGGGACGTGCGGGGTCAGACCTCCACGACGACCGGGAGGATCATCGGCCTGCGCCGATAGGAGTCCGAGACCCACTTGCCGAGGGTGCGGCGGATGAGCTGCTGGAGCTGGTGGGCGTCGGCGATGCCCTCCTGGGCGGACTTCTCCAGGACCTCCGCGATCTTCGGGATGACCGCGGCGAAGGCGGAGTCGTCGATGCCCGAGCCGCGGGCCTGGACGTGCGGGCCACCGGTGATCTTGCCCGTGGTGGAGTCGACCACCACAAAGACCGAGATGATGCCCTCGTCGCCGAGGATCTTGCGGTCCTTCAACGCGGGCTCGCCCACGTCGCCGACCGAGAGGCCGTCGACGTACACGTAGCCGGCCTGGACCTTGCCGGAGATCTTGGCCTTGCCCTCGATCAGGTCCACGGTCACGCCGTCCTCGGCGATGACGATCCGGTCGTGCGGCACTCCGGTGAGGGCGCCCAGCTCGGCGTTGGCCCGCAGGTGGCGCCATTCACCGTGGACCGGCATCAGGTTCCGCGGGCGGCAGATGTTGTAGAAGTACAGCAGCTCGCCGGCCGAGGCGTGGCCCGAGACGTGGACCTTGGCGTTCCCCTTGTGCACGACGTTGGCGCCCCAGCGGGTCAGGCCGTTGATGACCCGGTACACCGCGTTCTCGTTGCCCGGGATCAGCGACGACGCCAGGATCACCGTGTCGCCCTGGACGATGCGGATCTGGTGGTCCCGGTTGGCCATGCGGGACAGGGCCGCCATGGGCTCGCCCTGGGAGCCGGTGCAGACGAGCACGACCTCGTGGTCGGGCAGGTCGTCCAGGGTCTTGACGTCGACCACCAGACCCGGCGGGACCTTCAGGTAGCCCAGGTCCCGGGCGATGCCCATGTTGCGGACCATGGACCGGCCGACGAAGGCGACCCGGCGGCCGTACTCGTGCGCGGCGTCCAGGATCTGCTGGATGCGGTGGACGTGGCTGGCGAAGCTCGCCACGATGATCCGCTTGCGGGCGCCGGCGAAGACCTGGCGCAGCACGTTGGAGATGTCCCGCTCGTGCGGGGTGAAGCCGGGAACCTCGGCGTTGGTGGAGTCGGTGAGGAGGAGGTCGATGCCTTCCTCGCTCAGCCGGGCGAACGCGTGGAGGTCGGTCAGGCGGTTGTCCAGCGGCAGCTGGTCCATCTTGAAGTCGCCGGTGTGCACGACCATGCCCGCGGGGGTGCGGATGGCGACCGCGAGGGCGTCCGGGATGGAGTGGTTGACCGCGATGAACTCGCAGTCGAAGGGACCGACGCGCTCACGCTGTCCTTCCGCCACCTCGAGGGTGTACGGACGGATGCGGTGCTCCTGGAGCTTGGCCTCGATGAGGGCGAGGGTCAGCTTGGAGCCGATGAGGGGGATGTCCGGCTTCTCGCGCAGGAGGAACGGGACACCGCCGATGTGGTCCTCGTGACCGTGGGTGAGGACGATGCCCTCGATGTCGTCGAGACGGTCACGGATGGACGAGAAGTCCGGCAGGATCAGGTCGATTCCGGGCTGCTCCTCCTCGGGGAAGAGCACTCCGCAGTCGACGATCAGCAGGCGGCCGCCGTATTCGAAGACGGTCATGTTCCGGCCGATCTCGCCGAGGCCGCCGAGGGGTGTGACCCTCAGACCGCCGTCGGGGAGACGCGGGGGCGAGCCCAGTTCAGGATGCGGATGACTCAAAAGACTCTCCTCACCACGCGCGCCACGTACCGGTGGGCACGTGGCGCGCGTGACGTTCGTGCAGAAGCAGTTGTCATGGTGGGATGCGGGCGCCGGTGTGGCCCGCCTATTCAGTTGTCAGGCCTCGGGTGTTACGGGGTGGTGCGAAGTCTCGTTGTCAGAGCTGTACCCCGCCGGCGGCAAGATCGATCTTGAGCTGCTCGGTCTCCTCGGGCGTGAGCTCGACCATCGGGGGCCGCAGCGGGCCGCCGGGCAGGCCCAGGAGGGCGAGCGCGGCCTTGGTGGTCATGACGCCCTGGGTGCGGAACATGCCGGTGTACACCGGGAGCAGCTTCTGGTGGATCTCGGTGGCCTTCTGGACGTCGCCGGCGGTGAACGCCTCGACCAGGGCGCGCAGGTCCGGGGTGACGACGTGGCCGACGACCGAGACGAAGCCGACCGCGCCCACCGAGAGCAGGGGCAGGTTCAGCATGTCGTCGCCGGAGTACCAGGCGAGACCGGAGCGCGCGATGGCCCAGCTCGCCCGGCCGAGGTCGCCCTTGGCGTCCTTGTTGGCGACGATCCGCGGGTGCTCGGCGAGGCGGACGATCGTCTCGGTGTTGATCGGGACGCCGCTGCGGCCGGGGATGTCGTAGAGCATGACCGGCAGGCCGGTGGCGTCGGCGATGGCCTTGAAGTGGCGGTACAGGCCCTCCTGCGGGGGCTTGTTGTAGTACGGCGTGACGGTGAGCAGGCCGTGCGCGCCGGCCTGCTCGGCGGCGCGGGCCAGTTCGATGCTGTGGCGGGTGTCGTTGGTGCCGACGCCGGCCACGATGTGGGCGCGGTCGCCGACCGCGTCCAGGACCGCGCGTACCAGGTCCGTTTTCTCCGCATCGCTGGTGGTGGGGGACTCGCCGGTGGTGCCGTTGACGATCAGGCCGTCGTTGCCTGCGTCCACCAGGTGGGCGGCGAGCCGCTGCGCGCCGTCGAGGTCGAGTGCGCCGTCCGCCGTGAAGGGCGTGACCATGGCGGTGAGGACCCGCCCGAAGGGGGTCTGCGGAGTCGAGGTCGGAGCCATGGGTAACACGCTACTCGCTGCTCAATGTGAGGGCTGCCCTCGGGGGGCGGGCCGGCGGGTGGGGGCAAAGATGGAGCCCGGCACTGCCTGCTCGGGGGTTCAAGCAGTGCCGGGTCCGTTTGATCAGGCTAGATGAACTTCTCCAAGGGCCGCAATCCGGACACTTCGCGCGGCTGAACCGTACATCTGTACCGGAGCGGGCGGGCGGGCGCCGGCTACGGCGCGACCCGGCCGTTGGCGTTGAAGGCGGCATAGGTCAGCGGCATGAGCCTGGCCCACTCGGCCTCCATCTTCTCGCCCACCATCTCGATCTCCCGCTGCGGGAAGGACGGCACCTTGGCCAGCTCGTGCTGGGTGCGCAGACCGAGGAAGTGCATCAGCGAGCGGGCGTTGCAGGTGGCGTACATCGACGAGAACAGGCCGACCGGCAGGACCGAGCGGGCCACCTCACGGGCGACACCGGCCGCGAGCATCTCCTGGTAGGCCTCGTACGCCTCCCGGTAGGAGTCGGCCATGACCCGGCCGACGAGCTCCTGCTGGGCCTGGGTGCCCTCGACGAACCGGTACTTGCCCGGGCGTCCCTCCTGCACGAGCTTGCGGGACTCGTCCGGGACGTAGAAGACCGGCTCCAGCTCGCGGTAGCGCCCGCTCTCCTCGTTGTACGACCAGCCCACGCGGTGCCGCATGAACTCACGGAAGACGAAGATGGGGGCGCTGATGAAGAAGGTCATCGAGTTGTGCTCGAAGGGGCTGCCGTGCCGGTCGCGCATCAGGTAGTTGATCAGTCCCTTGGAGCGCTCGGGGTCCTTGTCCTGCTCGGCCAGGGACTGCTCTCCGATGGTCGAGACGCGGGCCGCGAACAGCACGTCGGCGTCGGACGCGGTGTGCTTGACCAGTTCGACGGTGATGTCACTGCGGAAGCTGGGCTTCGGGTCGTCGGCGGGGGTGGCGGTCACGGCTCGGAGGGTCCCTTCCTTGACGGCTGACGGGCGGCGACCACTCTACGGCCCGGCTCTGACATCGGGGCGTTCGGTGCCGGGGCACGACATCTTCGGTGAAGATCTGCGAATTCGGCGAAACCGGGCACCTTTTGGGACACTCGGTCGTCTGTATGGGTGAGACACCCCAGTTCGACCCCCGGAAGGAGTCGTACCCCCGATGTTCCGTCGGCGCGAACCCGTACCGTTCGCCTTCGTCGCCGAAGCCGACCGGTTCCGCAGCAATGTCGCTCCCCCGCCGCGCGAACGCGCGTCCACCGGCCGAATAGCCGGGCGCTGCCTGCTGGCGTTGACCATCGTCGCCGCGCTCGTGGGCTCCGTGATCCTGGGGACGCCCGCGCTGACCATCAGCCACTCCCCCGCCGAGACGCAGCAGTCCCAGGTCTCCCCAGGACACTGAGCGGGTCCGGACCCCCCACCGCCGCGCCGGCGGTGCGGAGATCACCTCCACGGCCCCCACGGGTGGTGGGCACGGACCCAGGCGGATAGCCTCACCGGGCACAGCCCATGCATGGATTGAGTGAGGACCAGCCGTGCCCCTGTCCTTCCTGACGGCCGACCGCGCCTTCGACGCGGCGGACGACGTAGCGCTGCCGTTCGACGACCGCGAGCGCTGGCGACGCCCCTACCGGCCCGGGCCGTGGCGTGTGGGGGCGGCCGCCCTCCTGCTGCTGCTCGCCTCCTTCGTGCTGCTCGCGGGGGTCGTCACGGCGCTCACCGCCACGCTGTCCTCCGCCGGTTTCTGCTTCGTCGTCGCCCTGGTCGTGATCGCCGGCGCGCTGCGGCTGCTGCGCATGGGCGTCTGGGTCAGCGCGCGCGGGCTGCGGCACGTGAGCCTCCTCGTCACCCGTACGACGCCGTGGGCCCAGGTCGCCGGTGTACGGACGGTGCAGCAGCCGGTGCGCTGGCTGGGGCTGCCGCGCACGGTGCAGGGGCAGGCTCTGGTGCTCGGCCGCAGGGGCCGTGGACAGCAGGAGTCGCCGTCGCTGATGACCACGCACAACGCCGACTTCCTGGGTCGCGTCGAGGCGTTCGACCGGGCGGCGGACGCGGTGGAGGCGTGGGCGGCGGAGAACGGGAAGCGCTGACCCCGGCCGACGGCATGCCAGAGGGGCCCGGTCCGCGCGCGGACCGGGCCCCTCCGCGTTCACGGGGGTGTTCCGGGTGTCAGGCGGCCTGCACCGGCTTGCCGTCGTGCAGGGCGATCGCCCGCTGCATCGCCTTGCGGGCGCGGGGGGTGTCGCGGGCGTCGTGGTAGGCGACGGCGAGACGGAACCAGGTGCGCCAGTCGTCGGGGGCCGCCTCCGTCTCGGCCTTGCGCCGGGCGAAGACCTGGTCGGCCGAGTCACGGTCGACGCGTCCGCTGGGCGTGCGGCTCAGCTCGTCGACGGGCAGGCCCCCCTCGGCGTCGAGCTCGGCGGCGAGCTGGTTGGCCCGGCGGACGAACTGGGTGTTCTTCCACAGGAACCACAGGCCGATCAACGGCAGGATCAGCACGGCGATCCCGAAGGCGACGGTGACCGGTGTGCCGTACTGGATGAGCATGACGCCGCGGCTGCCAACAAGGACGAAGTAGAAGACCAGGACGGCGGCCGTGACGAGGTAGGTGATCTTCGCGCGCATGAGGGGGTTCGGGGCTCAGTTCAGGTCGAGGAAGTGCTCCAGGCCGACGGTCAGGCCCGGAGTGGTCACCACGCGGCGCGCGCCGAGCAGGATGCCCGGCATGAAGCTGCTGTGGTGGAGCGAGTCGTGGCGGATGGTGAGCGTCTCCCCCTCGCCGCCCAGCAGGACCTCCTGGTGGGCGAGCAGTCCGCGCAGGCGCACGGCGTGGACCGGCACCCCGTCGACGCTGGCGCCGCGCGCTCCGTCCAGAGCGGTGACGGTGGCGTCCGGGGCCGGGGCCGAGCCCGCCTCGGCCCGGGCCTCGGCGATGAGCTGCGCGGTGCGGGTGGCGGTGCCGGAGGGGGCGTCGGCCTTGTTCGGGTGGTGCAGCTCGATGACCTCGACCGACTCGAACCAGGGCGCGGCGATCTGCGCGAACTTCATGGTGAGCACGGCGCCGATGGAGAAGTTCGGGGCGATGAGCACACCGGTCTGCGGAGACTGGGCCAGCCAGCCCCGCAGCTGCGCGAGGCGCTCGTCGGTCCAGCCGGTGGTGCCGACGACGGCGTGGATGCCGTGCCGTACGCAGAAGTCGAGGTTGCCCATGACCGACCCGGGGGTGGTCAGTTCGACCGCCACCTGGGCGCCCGTTTCGGCGAGGGTCTCCAGCTTGTCGCCCCGGCCGAGGGCGGCGACCAGTTCCATGTCCTCGGCGGCCTCGACCGCCCGTACCGCCTCGGACCCGATCCGGCCCTTGGCACCGAGGACCGCCACGCGCAGCTTGCTCATCTCTTGCTTCCTTACCACCGACGGACGGACAGGGGGTTAGGCGACCGCGTCGTGCAGACGCGCGGCCTGCTTGTCCTTGAGCGGGCCGATGACCGACAGCGACGGGCGCTGTCCCAGGATCTCCCGGGCGACCGAGCGGACCTCGTCCGGGGTGACCGCCGCCATCCTGGCCAGCATGTCGTCGACGGAGATCTGCTCGCCCCAGCACAGTTCACTCTTGCCGATACGGTTCATCAGCGCACCCGTGTCCTCCAGGCCGAGGACCGTGGAGCCCTGGAGCTGGCCGATGGCGCGGCCGATCTCTTCGTCGGTCAGGCCGTTCTCGGCGACGTGGTCGAGTTCGTCCCGGCAGATCTTCAGCACGTCGTGCACCTGGCTCGGGCGGCAGCCGGCGTAGACGCCGAACAGTCCGCAGTCGGCGAAGCCGGAGGTGTAGGAGTACACGCTGTAGGCCAGGCCGCGCTTCTCCCGGACCTCCTGGAAGAGGCGGGAGGACATGCCGCCGCCGAGGGCGGTGTTCAGCACGCCCAGGGCCCAGCGCCGGTCGTCGGTGCGGGCGAGGCCGGGCATGCCGAGGACGACGTGCGCCTGCTCCGTCCTGCGGTTCTGGAGCTCGACCCGGCCGGCGGCGCGCAGGGTGCGGCGGCCGTCGCGCGGGGCGATGGGGGCGGCCTGGGCGTTCTTGAGGGCGCCGGCCTTCTCGAAGGCGGCGCGGACCTGGCGTACGACCTTGGCGTGGTCGATGTTGCCGGCGCAGGCGACCACCAGGTGGGTGGGGTCGTAGTGCTTCTTGTAGAAGCGGCGGATGCGGTCGGCGGTGAGGGCGTTGACCGTGTCGACCGTGCCGAGGACGGGGCGGCCGAGGGGGTTGTCGCCGAACATGGTGTGCGCGAACAGGTCGTGCACGCAGTCGCCGGGGTCGTCCTCGGTCATGGCGATCTCTTCGAGGATCGCGCCGCGCTCGACGTCGACGTCCTCCTCGAGGATCAGCGAGCCGGTGAGCATGTCGCAGACGACGTCGATGGCGAGGGGCAGGTCGGTGTCGAGTACGCGCGCGTAGTAGCACGTGTACTCCTTGGCCGTGAACGCGTTCATCTCGCCGCCGACGGCGTCGATCGCGGAGGAGATGTCCAGGGCGGACCGGCGGGACGTGCCCTTGAAGAGCAGGTGCTCCAGGTAGTGCGTGGCACCGCCCAGCGCCGGGGTCTCGTCGCGGGAGCCGACGTGCGCCCAGATGCCGAAGGTGGCCGAGCGCACGGAGGGCAGGGTCTCGGTGACGATGCGCAGGCCGCCGGGGAGGGTGGTCCTGCGGACGGTGCCGATGCCGTTCTGGCCCTTGATGAGGGTTTGGGTACGGGCGACGGCCCGCGCCTCCGAGGAGGTGCGGGCCGTCGCCTTGAAGCCACGGGACGTCACTTGTCGGCGTCGTCCTTCTTGTCGTTGCCGTCTTCCTCGCCCTCGATCACGGGGACCAGGGAGAGCTTGCCGCGGGAGTCGATCTCGGCGATCTCGACCTGGACCTTGTGGCCCACGCCGAGCACGTCCTCGACGTTCTCCACGCGCTTGCCGCCGGCCAGCTTGCGGATCTGCGAGATGTGCAGCAGACCGTCCTTGCCGGGGAGCAGGGAGACGAACGCGCCGAAGGTGGTCGTCTTCACGACCGTGCCCAGGTAGCGCTCGCCGACCTCGGGCATCGTCGGGTTGGCGATGCCGTTGATCGTGGCACGGGCGGCCTCGGCCGACGGACCGTCGGCCGCACCGATGTAGATCGTGCCGTCGTCCTCGATGGTGATCTCGGCGCCCGTGTCCTCCTGGATCTGGTTGATCATCTTGCCCTTGGGGCCGATGACCTCGCCGATCTTGTCGACCGGGATCTTCACGGTGATGATCCGCGGCGCGTTCGGGGACATCTCGTCCGGCCTGTCGATCGCTTCCATCATCACGTCGAGGATGTGGAGGCGGGCGTCACGGGCCTGCTTCAGGGCCGCGGCCAGCACGGAGGCCGGAATGCCGTCCAGCTTGGTGTCGAGCTGGAGGGCGGTGACGAACTCCTTCGTACCGGCGACCTTGAAGTCCATGTCGCCGAAGGCGTCCTCGGCACCGAGGATGTCGGTCAGCGTCACGTAGTGCGTCTCGCCGTCGATCTCCTGGGAGATCAGACCCATGGCGATACCGGCGACCGGGGCCTTCAAGGGCACACCGGCGTTCAGCAGCGACATGGTGGAGGCGCAGACCGAGCCCATCGAGGTCGAACCGTTGGACCCGAGGGCCTCGGAGACCTGACGGATCGCGTAGGGGAACTCCTCGCGTGCGGGCAGCACCGGCACGAGCGCGCGCTCGGCGAGGGCGCCGTGGCCGATCTCGCGGCGCTTGGGGGAGCCGACGCGGCCGGTCTCACCGGTGGAGTACGGCGGGAAGTTGTAGTTGTGCATGTAGCGCTTGCGGGTCACCGGGGAGAGGGTGTCCAGCTGCTGCTCCATGCGGAGCATGTTCAGGGTGGTGACGCCCAGGATCTGGGTCTCGCCACGCTCGAACAGCGCGGAGCCGTGCACCCGCGGGAGGGCCTCGACCTCGGCGGCCAGCGTGCGGATGTCGGTGACACCGCGGCCGTCGATGCGCTTCTTCTCCTTGATGACGCGCTCACGGACCAGGGTCTTGGTCAGCGAGCGGTACGCGGCGGAGATCTCCTTCTCGCGGCCCTCGAACTCGGGCAGCAGCTTCTCGGCGGCCAGCCCCTTGACGCGGTCCAGCTCCGTCTCGCGCTCCTGCTTGCCGGCGATGGTGAGCGCCTGGGAGAGCTCGGGGCGGACGGCGGCGGTGAGCGCCTCCAGGACGTCGTCCTGGTGGTCGAGGAAGATCGGGAACTCGCCGGTCGGCTTGGCGGCCTTGGCGGCGAGGTCCGACTGGGCACGGCAGAGCACCTTGATGAAGGGCTTCGCGGCGTCCAGACCGGCGGCGACGACCTCCTCGGTGGGGGCCTCGGCACCGCCCTCGACCAGCTTGATGGTCTTCTCGGTGGCCTCGGCCTCGACCATCATGATCGCGACGTCGCCGTCCTCCAGGACGCGACCGGCGACCACCATGTCGAAGACGGCGTCCTCGAGCTCGGTGTGCGTCGGGAAGGCGACCCACTGACCGCGGATCAGCGCGACGCGGACGCCGCCGATCGGGCCGGAGAAGGGCAGGCCGGCCAGCTGCGTGGACGCGGACGCGGCGTTGATCGCCACGACGTCGTACAGGTGGTCGGGGTTGAGCGCCATGACGGTGCAGACGACCTGGATCTCGTTGCGCAGGCCCTTCTTGAAGGACGGGCGCAGCGGGCGGTCGATCAGGCGGCAGGTGAGGATCGCGTCCTCGCTCGGCCGGCCCTCACGGCGGAAGAAGCTGCCGGGGATCTTGCCGGCGGCGTACATCCGCTCCTCGACGTCCACCGTGAGCGGGAAGAAGTCGAGCTGGTCCTTGGGGTTCTTGGAGGCGGTGGTGGCCGACAGCACCATGGTGTCGTCGTCCAGGTACGCGACGGCGGAGCCGGCGGCCTGCTTGGCCAGGCGGCCCGTCTCGAAGCGGATGGTACGGGTGCCGAAGGGGCCGTTGTCGATCACGGCTTCGGCGTAGTGGGTCTCGTTCTCCACTAGCGTTTTCTCCTCGTCGTCGTCCTCCCGCCCGTGTGGCGGGTGGACGGTGGCGGAGAGGCGCTCCGTCTGGTGCGGGCCGGTCTTCGATCGAAGCACCCGGGGTTCATTCTCCCGGGGGCCACTACCGAGGACCGGCGGCGGCGAGGTGCGCTCCTCCTCGTTCGTCGGGCGCGATGACGTGCCGTGCCCTCTTCGGGCAGGCCGTATCACGCCGTGTCATGGGTACTGCGTCGTGCTACCACACTACAAAGCGGCACCGACACTCCGCACGTTCCCGTACGTACGGCAAAGGGAGCGGTCCCCTGTCTCCCGGGAACCGCTCCCCTCACGACGTCTTACTTGGCGCCCGCCGCACCACGGCGGATGCCGAGGCGGTCGACCAGCGCGCGGAAGCGCGTGATGTCCTTCTTGGCGAGGTACTGCAGCAGGCGGCGGCGCTGACCGACCAGGATCAGCAGACCGCGGCGGGAGTGGTGGTCGTGCTTGTGGGTCTTGAGGTGCTCGGTCAGGTCGGAGATCCGACGGGACAGCATCGCGACCTGGACCTCGGGGGAGCCGGTGTCACCCTCCTTGGTACCGAACTCGGTGATGATCTGCTTCTTCGTGGCGGCGTCGAGCGACACTCGTACTCCTCGTGCTCCGTGAGTGGCCTCCGAGTGCCCCCGGTCTTCATCTCAGGGGAGCTTCCGTTACTCGGGAGGCGGGGATCCGCTGGGCGCGGCCTCCAGGACCCGCAGGACTTCCTGCGAGGGCTCCGGGGGTGCGTACACAAACGGCCGTCACACAGGGTACCAGGCCGCGACGGCCCGATTTCCCCCGGTTCTCCGATCCCGCCGAGGCGGGCCGGCGGGCCACTAGGGTGAGCCCGGCACCGTTGGGCGCGTCTGGAAGGGGTCGCTGCGACATGGCGGAGACGGAAGCGGAGATCAAGGCCCGCAAGGAGCGCGAGCGCGACGAACTGTACGCGCTCGACATCTCCGGCGTGCAGTGGCACTGCGCGCCGGGCACGGAGGAGCACGAGGAGCGCGTCGAGATCGCCTACCTGCCCGCGGGCGCCGTCGCCATGCGCTCCTCGCTCGACCCGGACACGGTGCTGCGCTACACGGAGGCGGAGTGGCGGGCGTTCGTGCTGGGCGCACGGGACGGTGAGTTCGACCTGGAGCCGGCTCCGCACAACGGGGGTCTCGCGTCCGAGTGAGGAGCGCGCGGATACGAAGGGGGGCGGCACGTGCGCGTGCCGCCCCCTTTTTTGTCAACCGTCCCGCCGGATGTGCGCGGTTGACCGGCCGGGCCTTCAATGACGCCACCGGACAGATTGGTTCGTGAGCCTTGGCGCCTCGCGTTCAGTGTTCACCTTCTGTACGGCTTGGCCACGGATGTGTCCGGTTTACCGGCGAATGCCTTGCTGCGTACGGTGATTTCGGGCCGGTTGTCGTCAAGTGGGCGAGCGTCGCGAGACGGACAGGCCTGCCAAGGTGAGTCTCCTGGTGATTAGGCTGGTACATGGGGGCGCGATGTCAGAACCCGTGGACCGGACATCGTCGTCACGGGGGGAAGTCGGTGGATCGGACGACCTCGAACGACCAAGGACGACGAGAAATGGTCGCCCCCGCACGGCATTGAGGGTGCTCGACCACACCAGGAGGAACTGTGAGCAGCGATCGGGACGGGATCCGCGGGGGCTGGGCCACGCCCGGCGACGACCAGCCCGACGCGGCGTCCGCCATCGAGACGACGGGCGAGTTCACGATCGACTACGCACCGCCCGCCTGGTACACGCAGAACGCGTCGAGCGGTTCGGGATCCGGGGCGGATTCCGGGGCGGGGCCGGGGGCTGACGCGGCCGGTGCGGCCGCGGGTCCTTCCGTTGGTGCGCAGGGCTCTCCGGGTGGTGGGCCGGGCTCGCCGGGTGGTCCCGCGCGACCCGCTGCTCCGAGCGGTCCGGTTCCCGGACTGACTCCGCCGCCGCACGCCACGGCGGCGCCCGGCGCTCCCTTCACACCTCCTCCGCCTCCTCCGGCGCCGGGAGCGCCCTTCACTCCGCCTCCGCCGCCCGTGCCCGGAGCGCCCTTCTCTTCGCCTCTTCCGGCGGCGGGTGCGCCCTTCACTCCTCCCCCGCCGCCGGCCGGGAGCCCGATCGCCGTGCCGAAGCTGCCGGCGGGGAGCGGGTTCGAGCCACAGCGGGCGACGGGTTCGTCGGAGACGGACCCGGCCGGTGCCGGGTCCCCGACGGCGGTGCCGGACATTCCGGTGGGCGGGTTCCCGTCGCCGGGGGCACAGCCGGCGCGGCCGCAGGCGGACCAGGGTGCGGGTGCCGGGGCCGGTGACCTCGAGAGCGGTGCCACCATGCGGATCTCCGCCGTCGCCGTGCGGCGGGAGGCGGCGGAGGCGGCCGCCGGGGCGCAGCCGGAGCCGGCCGACGAGCAGGGTGAGGTGCCCGGCGTCGAGGACCCGGAGGACGAGTCGGCCGTGGTGGCGGACACGGAGTCCGAGGCAGAGGCCGAGACCGACGCCGGGACCACGGCTCACGAGGCCGACAAGGCGGAGGACGACGAGGCGGACGAGTCCGGGGAGACCGGGCTGACCGCGCTTCGGGACGGCTCCGACGCAGCGGAGGGCGCGGCCGAGGAAATCGACTCGGGCGACGTCGCCGCGGACGCGGACGCGGCCCCGGCGGATTCCGACGCCGAGGTGTCCGGTGACTCCGGGTCCGGCGACGTGGAGGCCGAGAAGAACCAGGTCGCGGAGACGGACGAGCCGGAGGAGGCGGAGGCGGGTACCGCGGGTGTCTCCGATGCCTCGGCGTCCGACGCCGAGGCGGCGGACGACGTGCCCGAGGAATCCGCTGCCGCGGTCTCCCAGCCCGTCACCACCGACCCACGGGACGCCGCTCCCGAAGACTCCACGCCCGCCGCGGAGCCGCAGGACGCCGCCCCGCAGGACCAGGATCCTCAAGACGAGGTTCCGCACGAGTCCGCACCGCAGGACGTGGTTCCGCAGGATGCCGTTGCTCAGGCCCCGGCATCCCAATCCCAGGACATGGCGTCGCAGGAAGTGGCCCCGACCGCGGCAGCCGAGGCCTCGCAGGGCGCGCCCGCCACCTGGGCTCCGCCTCCGGTCCCCCAGGGTCCGGTGCCGCCCCTGCCGCCGTCGTACCGGCCCGCGGCGCCCGCGCCGGCGGCCCAGTGGCCCAGCGAGCCGCAGTCGGCGGCTCCGCAGGGGCAGCCGCACCAGCCGGTGCAGCAACCGCCCTTCCAGCCGCAGGCACCTCAGCCGGCCCCCGCCGCCTGGAACCCGCCTGCCGCGCCGGCACCGCCGCCCCCGGCGTCCGCGCCGGCGGCCCCGCAGCAGGGCTACGGCTTCCCGCAACCCGGTGCGCAGCAACCGCCCGCCCAGCAGCCGGCGGCCGCTCCCGCCGCACCCCCGGCCAACCCCCAAGCCGGATACGGCTTCCCCCACCCCGGCACCCCCGGCGCGCAGCAACCGCCGACCAGCCCCACCACGCCCCCCGCCAACCCCCAAGCCGGATACGGCTTCCCCCACCCCGGTGCCCCCGGCGCGCAGCAACCGCCCGCCCACCAGCCCCCAGCCGGACCTCCCACGCCCCCGGCCAACCCCCAGCCCGGATACGGCTTCCCCCACCCCGGCACCCCCGGCGCGCAGCCCTCGGCGGCGGTCCAGCCGCCGTTTCCGGGCTCGGCGGGCGCACAGCAGCAGCCGCAGCCGAACGGCTACGGATTCCCCCAGGCCCAGGCCGCACCTCCCGGCGTCCCCAACCCGCCCGCGCAGCCCGGCGGCTACGGCTTCCCGCAGCAGCCCGCGCAGCCCGACGGTGCTCAGCCCCAGCCGCCGGCTCCCCCGCAGCAGCCCGTCGACCCTCGTCTCGGGGCCAGTTGGCCGCAGCCGATACAGCACGACCAGCGGCAGCCGACCAACCCCGGTGCGGCGCCTCTCGGTTACACCGCGGCCGTGGAGCTGTCCTCCGACCGGCTCCTCAACAACAAGAAGCAGAAGGCCCGCAGCACACGTCCTGCCGGTCCCGGGCCGCGGTTCCGGATCGGCGGGAAGAAGGAGGAGGCCGAGCGGCAGCGGAAGCTGGACCTGATCCGTACGCCGGTGCTGTCCTGCTACCGCATCGCGGTGATCAGCCTCAAGGGCGGCGTGGGCAAGACGACCACCACCACCGCGCTCGGCTCCACGCTCGCCACCGAACGGCAGGACAAGATCCTCGCCATCGACGCCAACCCGGACGCCGGCACGCTCGGCCGCCGGGTGCGCCGGGAGACCGGGGCCACCATCCGTGACCTCGTCCAGGCGATCCCGTACATCAACTCCTACATGGACATCCGGCGGTTCACGTCCCAGGCGCCCTCCGGCCTCGAGATCATCGCCAACGACGTCGACCCGGCCGTGTCCACGACGTTCAACGACGAGGACTACCGCCGCGCGATCGACGTACTCGGCAAGCAGTACCCGATCATCCTCACCGACTCGGGTACGGGTCTGCTCTACAGCGCCATGCGTGGTGTGCTCGACCTCGCCGACCAGCTCATCATCATCTCCACGCCGTCCGTGGACGGTGCCAGCAGTGCCAGTACGACGCTGGACTGGCTCTCGGCGCACGGGTACGCCGACCTCGTCGCCCGTTCCCTCACGGTGATCTCCGGGGTGCGCGAGACCGGCAAGATGATCAAGGTGGACGACATCGTCGCGCACTTCCAGACCCGTTGCCGCGGTGTCGTCGTGGTGCCCTTCGACGAGCATCTGTCCGCCGGTGCCGAGGTCGACCTCGACATGATGCGGCCGAAGGTGCGGGAGGCGTACTTCAACCTCGCGGCGATGGTCGCGGAGGACTTCGTCCGGCACCAGCAGGCGCACGGGCTGTGGACCTCCGACGGCAACCCGCCGCCGGTCGCGGCCCCGCCGATGCCGGGCCAGCCGGTTCCGGGACAACCCCATCCGGGCCAGCCGTACCCAGGGCAGCCGGCGCCCGGTCAGGCGTACCCCGGTCAGGCGTACCCCGGGCAGCCGGTTCCGGGCCAGCCCGGCCCGGCCCAGGCGTACCCCGGGCAGCCCGCCCCCGGCCAGCCAACTCCGGGACAGTTCGCTCCCCAGTACCCGGGCCAACCGCAGCCGTACCCCAGCCGGCCCGGCCACCCCGCACAGCCCTACCCCCAAGCCCCTCACCACCCCGAGCACCCCGAGCACCCCCAGGGGCAGACCCCGCCCCCTCCCCTGCCCCACCAGTAGCTCCACCGCGCCCTTCGGGCCCGCGCCGTTCCCCACGGCGCGGGCCTTCGCGTGTTCGCAGTCAGAACCGGTCGGATTCCGCCGCCACGCCCTCACCAGGGAGGCTTCAGTGGTCTCCACCAATGGGAGCAAGATCGCGGTCAAGTCGTTATTTCCGCAGGCCACATGGGGTTTGACATACCGTTGACGCGCGCAGACTGCCGCTGATAGACACTCACTTCATTCCGCCGGCGTCACCAGATCAAGCCCGTTCAAGCCCGCCCGACAGAAGACGCAAACCGTCTTCTGCGTGCGACGACGCGAGGTCACCGAGCCATGAAGACACATGATCAGCACGGCAGAGGACGTACCGGCCCCCGCCTGAAGGGCATACGGCTCCTGGCCGCGGGCATCGCCGCCCTCGTCCTCACGGCCGGGCTCGCGACCCCCCTCGCTCCGGCCGCGCCGCAGGCCCACGCCGCGGAGAGCGCGCAGGGCAAGAAGGGCAAGAAGGTCCTCACGGTCGCCGTCGCGCAGAGCGTCGACTCGCTCAGCCCCTTCCTCGCGGGACGACTGCTCAGCACGAGCGTCCACCGGCTGATGTACGAGTACCTGACCAACTACGACCCCAAGGACGCCCACGTCGTCCCGGCCCTGGCCACCAAGTGGGAGTCGTCGCCGGACAAGCTGACCTGGACGTACACGATCCGCTCCGACTCCACGTGGTCGGACGGACAGCAGGCCACCGCCGAGGACGCGGCGTGGACGCTCAACAAGATGATGACCGACGAGGGCGCTGCTACCGCCAACGGCAACTTCGTCACCAACTTCGCCGAGGTCACCGCGCCCAGCCCCACCCAGCTGGTGATCCGGCTGAAGGAACCGCAGGCCACGATGACCGCGCTCGACGTGCCGATCGTGCCCAAACACGTCTGGGAGAAGGTCACCGACTTCTCCAAGTTCAACAACGACAAGAGCTTCCCGATCGTCGGGAACGGGCCGTTCGTCCTGACCGGCTACAAGCCCGACAGCTATGTGCGGCTGGAGGCCAACAAGAACTTCTGGCGAGGCGCGCCGAAGTTCGACGAGCTGGTCTTCCGGTACTACAAGGACCAGGACGCCGCCGTCGCCGCGCTGCGCAAGGGCGAGGTCTCCTTCGTGGCCGGCTCGCCGGCCCTGACACCCGCCCAGGCCGCCTCGCTCAAGGGCGAGAAGGACATCCACGTCAACGAGGGCCCCGGCCGCCGCTTCTACGCCCTCGCCACCAACCCGGGCGCCCAGGCCAGGAACGGCAAGAAGTTCGGTGACGGTGACCCGTCCCTGCTGGACGAGCGGGTGCGGCACGCGCTGTTCATGGCGGTGGACCGGCAGACCATCGTGGACAAGGTCTTCCAGGGCCACGCGGCGGAGGGCCAGGGCTACATCCCGCCGCGGTACGAGTCGTACTTCTGGAAGCCGTCGGCGGACCAGGAGCTGGCGTACGACCCGGCGAAGGCCGCCCAACTCCTCGACGAGGCGGGCTACCAGCAGAACGCGGACGGCAAGCGCGTCGGCAAGGACGGCAAGCCGCTGAACTACCGAGTGCTCTGCCACGCCACCGACCCCAACGACAAGGCGGTCGGCAAGTACCTCCAGGAGTGGTGGGGCAAGCTCGGCATCGGGGTCGAGCTCAGCTGCCTGGACAACGTGACCGACCCGTGGCTCGCGGGCAAGTACGACCTCGCCTTCGACGGCTGGTCGGTCAACCCGGACCCCGACTACGTGCTCTCCATCCACACCTGCGCCGCGCTCCCGGCGACCCCGAAGGACACCGGCGCCACCGACAACTTCATCTGCGACAAGAAGTACGACGAGCTGTACGCCCAGCAGTTGGCCGAGTACGACCCCGCCAAGCGGGCGGACCTGGTCAAGCAGATCGAGTCGCGGCTGTACGACCTCGGGTACATGAACGTCATGGCCTATCCGAACGCCGTCGAGGCCTACCGCACGGACCAGATCGAGTCGATCACCACCATGCCGGCCAAGGCGGGCAACATCTACGGCCAGGACGGCTACTGGAGCTGGTGGTCGGCCGTTCCGGCGAACTCCGACGATTCCTCGGGCGGTTCCACGTCGACGGGCGTCATCATCGCGATCGTCGCCGGCGTCGTCGTCCTCGGCGGCCTCGCGGCGCTCTTCGCGGTGCGCCGCCGGGCAACGGCAGAAGACCGCGAATAGGCAGTGAGCGCACAATGACCGCTGAAGCGACACCCGCGCTGGTCGAAGGGCCCGCCGCCGATCCGGGGAAGTCCGGACCGGCGGCGGGCCGCGGCCCCCGGGCGCGGACCGGTACCGCCTATCTGCGGTACGCGGCGGGCAAGCTGGCCGGTGCGGCCGTGTCACTGCTCGCCGTCCTCGTCACCAGTTTCTTCCTCTTCCGGCTGATCCCGGGCGACCCGGTGAAGTTCATGACCGCCGGCCGGCCTGTCTCCTCGCAGCAGCTCGCCGCCTACCGGCGGGAGTTCGGGCTCGACCTGCCGATGTGGCGGCAGTTCACGGACTACTGCGGCAAGGCGCTGACCGGGGACCTGGGGACCTCGTACCAGTTCCGCACGCCGGTCATCGACAAGATCACCGAGGCACTGCCCAACACCCTGCTGCTGACCGGTACGGCCTTCGTGCTCTACACCGCCCTCGGGATCCTCCTCGGCACCCGTTCCGCCTGGCGGCACGGCGGGCTCGGCGACCGCCTCAACACGGGGCTGGCGCTGACTCTCTACTCGATTCCCGCGTTCTGGCTGGGGCTGCTGCTCATCATCGTGCTCTCGGTCGGTGTGGGCCCCATCCCGGGCCTGTTCCCGACCGGGGGCATGGAGTCGGGCGGCAAGGAGGGCTTCGCGTACGCCGCCGACGTCGCCCACCACCTCGTGCTGCCGGTGCTGACGCTGGTCGCGGTCGAGTACGGGCAGACGTTGCTGGTCACGCGGTCGGCGCTGCTGGACGAGATGGGCAGCGACTATCTGACGACCGCGCGCGCCAAGGGGCTTCGCGACGACGTCGTACGACGGCGGCACGCCGTGCCGAACGCGCTCCTGCCGACCGTGACGCTGATCTTCGTCAATCTGGGGCGGACGGTCGCGGGTGTGATCCTCGTCGAGACCGTGTTCTCCTGGCCGGGTCTGGGCGGGCTGTTCTACCAGGCGCTGAGCGTGCCCGATCTGCCGCTGGTGCAGGGGCTGTTCTTCGTCTTCGCCGCGGCGGTGATCGTGATGAACACCCTTGCCGACGTCCTGTATCCGCTGCTCGACCCGAGGGTGGGCCGATGACCGCCGACACCGCCACGACCGCCGGCCCGGACCAGGCGCCCGGCTCCGGCCCCGGCCCCCGCGCGCTCGCCCGGCAGCGCCGCCGGGCCTCGGTCGTCCGCTTCTGGCGGCAGTACCGGACGCACCGGGCGGGCCTGGTGGGCCTCGCCGCCCTCGTGCTGTGCGCGCTGGTCGCGCTGACCGCGCCGCTGACCGTCGGGGCGGACGTGCAGAGCGTGACCGACGCGCCCGGCAGGCCGCTGGAGAGTCCGAGCGCCCACTTCCCGCTGGGCACCGACCAGTTCGGGAGGAACCTGCTGGGCCTGCTGATCTGGGGCTCGCGCGTCTCGCTGCTGGTCGGACTGCTCGCCGCCGTGCTGTCGGTGGCCATCGGGGCGGTCATCGGCATCACCGCCGGGCACTTCCGCGGCTGGTACGCCGCCGTGATGATGCGGATCACCGACTGGTTCCTGGTGATGCCGACGCTGGTGCTCGCCATCGCGCTGGCCACCGTGATGTCCCGCTCACTGGGCACGATCATCCTGGCGATCGGCGTCACCACCTGGCCGACCACCGCCCGTCTGGTACGGGCGCAGACGCTGGCGGTGGAGTCACGGCCGTACATCGAACGGGCCAAGGCGCTCGGCGGCGGCCACTGGCACGTGATGTCCCGGCATGTGCTGCCCAACGTCATGCCGCTGGTGCTCGCCCAGACCACTCTGATCATCTCCTCGGCGATCCTGGCGGAGGCGACGCTCGCCTTCCTCGGGCTCGGCGACCCGACGGTCGTCTCCTGGGGCGGGCTGCTCCAGGACGCGCGCGAGGCCGGCGCGGTCAGCTCCGGCGACTGGTGGTACCTGGTGCCGCCGGGCATCGCCATCGCGGTCGTCGCGCTGGCGTTCACCCTGTGCGGGCGGGCCGTCGAGGCCGTTCTCAACCCCAGGCTGGGGGTGTCCCGTTGAACCTGCTCGAGGTGCGCGATCTGGAAGTGACGTATCCGTCGGGGGCGGCCGCGGTGCGCGGGGTGGACCTCGCGCTCGCGTCCGGCGAGAAGCTCGGCATCGCGGGCGAGTCCGGCTGCGGCAAGTCGACGCTGGCGCTGGCGCTGCTGCGGCTGCTGCCGGCCGGGACCCGGGTCGGCGGCGAGATCCTGCTCGACGGCGAGGACGTGCTGGCCATGAAGTGGGGCCGGGTGCGGGCGGTGCGCTGGGCGGGGGCGTCGATCGTCTTCCAGGGCGCGATGCACTCGCTCAACGCCGTGCACCGCGTCGGCGACCAGATCGCCGAGCCGATCCTGCTGCACCGCAGGGCCACGCCGGCAGGCGCGCGGAAGAAGACCGGTGAACTGCTGGAGCAGGTGGGGCTGCCGGCCGCGCGGGCCGACGCCTACCCGCACGAGTTGTCCGGCGGACAGCGGCAGCGCGTGATGATCGCGATGGCGCTGGCCTGCGACCCGCGGCTGGTCATCGCCGACGAGCCCACCACCGCGCTCGACGTGATGATCCAGGCGCAGATCCTGCGCCTGATCGAACGGCTCGTGAGCGAGCAGGACCTGGGCCTGCTCATGATCAGCCACGACCTCGCCGTGCTGGCCGACACCTGCGACCGGCTGGCGGTCATGTACGCGGGCCGCGTGGTGGAGGAGGGTCCGGCCCGGCAGGTCTACGAGGACGCCAGGCATCCCTACGGCAGGGCCCTGTCGGAGGCGTTCCCCCGCATCGGCGACCCGGCGTCCCGCTTCGCCCCCCGCGGTCTGGCGGGCGATCCCCCGGACCCGTCCGCCGTCCCCTCCGGCTGCGCCTTCCACCCCCGCTGCCCGGTCGCCCTCGACCTGTGCGGCACCCGGGACCAGTTCCTGAGGGATGCGGGCCCGCGCCGGCGGGCGGCCTGCGTCCACCTGGACGCGCGGGCGGGGGCGCCGGAAGCGGAGACGACGGAGGACGACGTGAGGAGCAGCACGCCATGACCACATCCTCGCTGCTGAGCGTCGAGGGGCTGCGGGTCGTCTTCCCGGGCCGGCGGGGCGGGGCCGCGGCCCGGGCCGTGGACGGGGTCGACCTCGACATCCGGCGCGGCGAGATCGTGGCGCTGGTCGGCGAGTCGGGCTGCGGCAAGACGACGCTGGCCCGCTCCCTGCTCGGTCTGGTGCCGCCGACCGCGGGCCGCGTCACGTTCGACGGTGCCCCGCTCGACTACTCCTCCCGCGCGCTGAAGGCGTACCGCAAGCGGGCTCAACTGGTGCTCCAGGACCCGAGCGGCTCGCTCAACCCGCGGCACACGGTGTACGACGCCGTGGCCGAGGGGCTGCGCGTCCACGGGTACCGCGGGGACGAGCGGGCGGCGGTCGCCGGGGCCCTGGCGCGGGCGGGGCTGCGGCCGCCCGAGCGCTTCTTCCTGCGCTACCCGCACGAGTTGTCCGGGGGGCAGCGCCAGCGCGTGGTCATCGCGGGCGCCCTGGTGCTGGAGCCCGAACTCCTGGTCGCCGACGAGCCGGTGGCCTCCCTGGACGCCTCGGTGCGCGGCGAGATCCTGGCCCTGCTGCTGCGGCTGCGCGCCGAACTCGGCCTGTCCGCGCTGGTGGTGACGCACGACCTGGGGCTGGCCTGGAACATCGCGGACCGGGTCGCGGTGATGTACCTCGGCCGGATCGTGGAGACCGGCGAGGTGGAGCAGGTCCTGACCGCTCCCCGGCACCCGTACACCCAGGCCCTGTTGTCCGTACTGCCCGAGGCGCCCGGAGATCCGGTCGTCCTGGCGGGCGAGCCCCCGGACCCGTCCCGGATCCCCTCCGGCTGCCGCTTCCACGTCCGCTGCCAGATCCTGGCGAGCGGCGAGGCCGAGCGGGCGGGCGTCGCGCACGCGTGCCGCGGCCGGGACCTGGAGATCCTGGGCGGGGGCGGGAAGGCACAGGTGGCGTGCCACTGGGCGCGTACCTCGGCCGGGGCCGAGGCCGAGGAAGAGGCAGGAGCCCACGAAGATGCGGGGGCACAGACGGAGGCGTAGGCCGGTCGCCGGTCGCCGGTCGCCGGTCGCCGGTCGCCGGTCGCCGGTCGCCGGTCGCCGGTCGCCGGTCGCCGGTCGAGGCTACCGGCGGCGGAGCGACCTCCGCTCCCGCTACACCGTCTTGGCGTCCGCCGCGACGAGCCGCCGGCACTTCTCGACGTCCTCGGCCATCGTCTCCAGGAATGCCTCCAGCGAGTCGAACTTCGCCTGGCCGCGGACGAAGTCCAGGAAGTCGACGCCGACGTGCAGGCCGTACAGGTCGAGGCCCACCCGGTCGATGGCGTACGCCTCCACCGTGCGTTCGGTGCCGTCGAACTGCGGGTTCGTGCCCACGGAGATCGCGGCGGGCATGACCTCGCCCTGGGCGTGCAGATAACCGGCGTAGACGCCGTCGGCGGGGATCGCGGTGTGCGGGAGGGTCTCGACGTTGGCCGTGGGGAAGCCCAGCTCACGGCCGCGCTGGGCGCCGCGGACCACGACGCCCTCGACCCGGTGCGGGCGGCCCAGGATCTCCCGGGCGCCCTGGACGTCGCCCTCGGCGACCAGGCGGCGGGTCAGGGTCGAGGAGAACGGCTCGCCGCCGCCCGCCTCTCCGGTGACGTACAGGTCGACGACCTCGACCTCGAAGTCGTAGGTCTTGCCCTGCTCGGCCAGGAACTCGACGTTGCCGGCCGCCTTGTGCCCGAAGCGGAAGTTCGGGCCCTCGACGACGGCTTTGGCGTGCAGCTTGTCGACCAGCACCTTGACGACGAAGTCGGCCGGGGACAGCTTCGAGAACTCGGCGGTGAAGGGCAGGACGAGGACCGCGTCCACGCCCAGTCCGGCCATCAGCTCGGCACGGCGGTGGTGCGGGGCGAGCAGCGGCGGGTGGCTGCCGGGACGCACGACCTCGCTGGGGTGCGGGTCGAAGGTGACGACGACGGCCGGGACGCCCAGTTGGCGGGCGCGGTCCACGGCGTGCTCGATGATCAGCTGGTGTCCGCGGTGGACTCCGTCGTAGGAGCCGATGGTGACGACGCTGCGCCCCCAGTCCTGGGGGATGTCCTCCAAGCCACGCCAGCGCTGCACTGTGACCGCTCCTCGTCGAACCCGCGTCCGTGTTGTCTCGGGTTGTCCTAGTTGTTCTTGCTGTCTTGTCCGCAGGTCTAAGGGTGCCATGCCCGGCGGTCGCCGCCTGCATCGGCATGGGGGCTGTGATCGGGCGCACGTCGTCGGGCGAGGACGGGTGCGTCGTCGACGGAGACGGGTGCGCGGTCAGGCCGGGACGGGTACGCCCGCCATGTTCTCGATCATCCGGCGGGCGCTGGGACCCACCACCACGGCCCAGTCCTCCGGCGCGTCGGTCAGCCAGCCGGCCACGCGATCGGCGAAACCGGGCACGTGCCGGCCCAGGTCCACCAGTCCCCGGTCGAACACGGCCGCGCCGGCGGGGGTGCGGACGAGGAGCAGGCCGACGCGGTGGACGAGGCCGCGCAGGTCCTCCTCGGCGGTGGAGGCGGCGGCGCGCAGTACCGCGTCCAGGACGGCCGGGGCGCCCTCGTGGGCCAGGAGGAAGTCGAGCAGCTCCCGGCGCAGCGGGCGGGAGGCCGGGGTGCCGGGGGCGGCGAGCACGGTGGCCAGCGCGGAACGCAACCGCTCCGGGCCGTCGTGGTCCCGATGGCCCCGGTCGCGGGCGCCCTCACCCTCGCCCTCACCGCCGTCGCGCCCCTCCCCGCCGCTGTCGAGGAGGCCTGCGACCAAGGGGAACAGCACCGAGCGGGCGGCGGGGTCGTCGTCCAGGCGGTGGTCGACGTACGCCGCCACCGGCCCGGCGGCCTCCGGGTGCCGTGTCACCGCCTCGCGGACCGGGACGGCGACCCGGCGGGCGAGCGCCGGTGTGGCGACGTCGCCCAGGGCGCGCAGGACCTCACCGATGCCGGTGCCCTGGCGCAGGCACGCGCCGATGGCGGCGAGGACCGCCTCGGGGTGGGTGGTCAGGGCGGGCGCCAGCGTGCTCGGCGGCAGGTGCGGGTCGCCCGCCGCGAAGTACCGCAGCGCCTGCGGCAGATGGCGGGCGCGGGTGTGCGGATCCCGGACGAGGAGGGCGAGCGCGCCGCCGTGCAGGGCGGAGTCGGCGGGGTGGCCGAGCAGGGTGAGGGCGGCGTGGCGCAGCAGTTCGCGGTCGGTCTCGGTGCGAGCCCGGGGCGCGGTGCGCAGGCCGTACGTCAGGGCCGCCGCCCTCAGCGCCGGGCGGTCGTCGTGCGCCCACCGGTCCACGGCCCGGCACAGCGCGGACGGCTCCTCCTCGGCGAGTACGGCCAGCAGTTCCTCGGCACGCGGGTGGGCGCACCCGGCCAGCGTGTCGGTGAGGTCGTCCGGGGCGCGGTCGCGGTGGGTGTGGAGCAGGGCCTGGGCGGCCGTGGCCACGGTGGCGTGCGGCGCGGCGGGCAGCGGGCGCTCGTCGTGGAACCAGCGCGTGAGGTGCGGTTGCACGGCGGCGGGGTCGGCGGTGAGGAGGCGCGCGACGGCGTCCAGGTACCGGGTCGGGCGGCGGGGTCCGCCGCTCGCGCCGTGGGTGCCCCGCGACGCGCCGTCGGCGAGGAGGAGGCGCCTGAACAGGTCGCAGCGGTCGGCGTCCGGCAGGTGCAGAGCGGTCCAGAAACCCGGCCCGAAGCCTGGCGGCACGGGCAGGTCGCACTGCTGCCACACCACGATCCGCTCGGCGAGCAGCCGCAGCACGCGGAGGTACGGTGTCGCGTCCGCCACGCGCAGCAGTACGCCGGCGAGGAGGCGTGACGCCCACCAGGAGTGCGGGTCGGTGTCGAGGGCGCACAGCAACTCCTCGAGCCGGACCGCGAGTCGGCGTGTGCCGTGCTGGCGGGCCAGGAGAAGCAGGGCCTGGACGACGGGTCCGATGCGGTGGTGCGGAACGGGCTGCGGGCGGCGCGGCGTACCGGGTGTGTGCCGCCGGTGGACCAGGACGCGCAGGGCCTCGTCCAGGTCGAGGTGGGTGCCCTGGATCCAGTCGGCGAGCTCCTCGTGCGCGAAGCGGTAGCCGTCGCCCGCCGGGACGAGGAGGCCCTCGGTGAGAACGGCCGCCGCCCAGCCGGTGCCGCCGCCGAGGCGGGCCGGGGCGGGTCCCCGGGGGAACAGCTCCTCGAACGCCGCCCGGTCCAGTTCCCCCTGGCCGAGGCTGCGGCGGGCGGCCTCGTGCACCTGGCCGGAGACCCTCGCCGCGAGCCGACGTACCGCGGTGCCGCGCAGACCGTTCTCCGCGGCGAGGCGGACGGCGATGCGCAGGCACATCAGGTCCAGGTGGGCGGCGAGGACGTCGTCACGGTCGAGCGGGGGGTGGTCGGCGGCGTCGGGGAGGGCGGCGCGCACCTCCGCCAGGAGCCGGAGGGTGAGCGGGTGGCGGGCGGCGGCGTCCACCAGTGTGCCGTCCGGGATGCCGTGGCGGGCGCGGGCCTCGTGGGCCTCGGCGGGGGTGAGGCCGCCGAGGCACAGACAGGGCGGCAGATGGCCGGTGCCGCCGTCCGTACCCGCCCCCGCCGTGACCGGGGTGTGGAGCAGGTCCGCCGGGAATCGCGCTCCCGCCGCCTCCCAGTACGCCTCACGGCAGGCCACCACCAGCCGCACCCCCGTGCCGCGCAGCCACCGCGCGGTTCCCTCGGTCCACTCGGGGAGCCGGTCGGCCAGAGCGGGCGGCATCTCCTCGGGGCCGTCGAGGAGGAGAAGGAGGGGACGGCCGTGGGCGCGGGCGAGGCGGGCGACGCGTTCCGGGGTGAGGTCGGTGAGCTCGGTGGGCAGGGGCGACCGGGAGGACGCGACGATCCGGGCCGCCCGGTCCAGCGCCCGGCCCACCGCGTCGGCGACCGAGGTGTCGGTGGCCAGCAGATCGGCCCCGCGGAGCCACAGGGTGGGCGCGGGGGAACCGCCGCCGGCACGACGGCCGGCCAGCGCCGCGAGCTCCGTCGTACGGCCGCTTCCGGAGTCCCCGACGAGCCCGAGCACGGCGGCCCGGCCGGCACCGAACGCGGCCAGCTCCCCCGCGACGGCGGCGCGTTCGACCGGTCCGGCGGGCGATCCGGGACCGCACGGTCCCCGGTGGGGGAACGGCAGGGCTCCGGCGGGGCCGTCCTGGGCCAGGGAGGTGGCCGTGAGTTCGAGGACCGCCGCCAGGTTCAGGTCGGGGCCGTAGGCGGCGACCGTGGCGGCGTTGCGGCTGAGGAGGTCGGCCAGGGGGCCCTCGCAGGGGCGGCGCAGCGGTACCGCGAAGCCGGCGTCGCCGCGGCCGGACTCCAGGGCCGTGCCGAGGACGGCGACCACCGTGCCGGTCGTCAAGTCGAGGACCGGTCCCCCGGCGGCCCCGCCGCCCAGCCGGAGCGCGTCGCGGCCCGCCGTGCCGATCGCCAACTCCGTGACGTCGTCGAGGAGATGGGAGTGGTCCGCGGTCGTGTACGTCACCGCGGCCGCGCCGAGCACGCGGGCCTCGCGCCAGCGGTCGGCCGCGATCCGGACGTAGGTGCCGCTGCGGACGCCGTCCCGCACGGTGACGGGAAGCGGCTCCACGCCGAGGCCCTCGGTGCGGACGAGGGCCAGGTTCAGGGCGGGCAGCGCGGTGATCGCGTCGGCCGTCACCACGCAGGAGCGCTCGCCCGCGCCGGGAGCGTGCAGCACGAGCCGGGACAGTCCGTCGACCGCCTCGTGGCTGGTGATCACCGTGCCCCGGTGGTCGGCCGCGAAGCCGGTGCCGCGGGGCCGTCCCGTCAGGTCGCGGATGCGGACGAGGGAGCGGTCCAGAGCACGGTCCCGGGCTTCCGTCGCCGCCTGCCGCCGGATCGTGCCGTCCGGTTCCTGCCGGCTCACGGCGGGCCGGAGCGCGTGGCGGCCGGGGCGGGATCCCTGTGGTCCATGCGCCTGTGTGGATTCATGGAGGTCCCGCCCATCCATGCCCGAACCTCCCCGCCGTACCGTGCCTGCCCTCGACGGTAGGCGGCGGATGATCAGCGGGACAGGCCGAGCGGCGAACGCGCCCCCCTGCACTCCCCCGGTTCACTCCGAGCGCCCGCACGGCCGGGTGAATGGGCGCGTGCCGCTGGATAAAGCTCATGGGTGGGGGAACCGAGGGGGGACGGGACCGTGGAGCGGCGGCTGAGGAACACCCTGTATTCGCCGCTCCACGGGCACCGCCGCACACGGTCAGCCGAAGACGGCCAGGCTCTTGGCCTTGCCCCGCTGCTCCTCCACGAGCGCGAGGAGACGGCCGTCGGGGCCGTAGACGGCGACGGCACCGGCACCCGCGTACTCGTCGGGCACCTCCAGCCGTACGCCGTTGATGAGCAGCCGGGCGCGCCGGGCGTCGACGTCCCAGCGGGGGAACGCCGCGGCGGCCGCCTCGCCGATCGGCATCACGGTCAGCTCCTGCTGGAGCTGGTCCAGCGTCCTGGCGGAGTCCAGCTTGTACGGACCGACCCGGGTGCGGCGCAGCGCGGTGAGGTGGCCGCCGACGCCGAGGTCGGCGCCCAGGTCGCGGGCGAGGGCGCGGATGTAGGTGCCGGAGGAGCAGACCACGGACACCACCAGGTCGAGCACGGGGGTGCCGTCGTCGGCGACCGCGTCGCGGACGTCGTGGACGCTGAAGGAGGAGACGGTCACCGGCCGGGCCGGGATCTCGAACTCCTCGCCCTCCCGGGCCCGCTTGTACGACCGCACGCCGTTGATCTTGATGGCGCTGACCTTGGACGGCACCTGCATGATGTCGCCGGTCAGCTTGGCGACGACGGCGTCGACGGCGTCCCGGGTGACCTTGGAGGCGTCCGTGGCGGAGGTGATCTCGCCCTCGGCGTCGTCGGTGATCGTGTTCTGGCCGAGCCGGACGGTGCCGAGGTACTCCTTCTCGGTCAGCGCGAGGTGGCCGAGGAGCTTGGTGGCCTTCTCCACGCCGAGCACGAGCACACCGGTCGCCATGGGGTCGAGGGTGCCCGCGTGGCCGATCCGGCGAGTCCTGGCGATGCCGCGCATCTTGGCCACGACGTCGTGCGAAGTGAAGCCCGACGGCTTGTCGACGATGACGAGGCCGTCGGGCGGGGTGGGCTTGCTGGTCATGCGGTGGTGTCGTCCGTCCCGTCGTCGGACTCCGGCTTCTTGTACGGGTCCGCCTCACCGGCGTACGTGGCACCGGCGGACGTCTCGCGCACCTTCGCGTCGGAGGCACGGGCCTTGTCGAGGAGGTCCTCGATGTTCCGGGCGGTGTCCGGCAGGGCGTCCGCGACGAAGGCGAGGGTCGGGGTGAACTTCACTCCGGCCGCCCGGCCGACCTCGGAGCGCAGGATGCCCTTGGCGCTCTCCAGGCCCGCGGCCGCGGCCTTCCGCTCCTCTTCGTCTCCGTAGACGGTGTAGAAGACGGTCGCCTCCCGCAGGTCACCCGTGACCCGGGTGTCCGTGATGGTGACGTGCGAGCCGAGCCGCGGGTCCTTGATCCCGCGCTGCAGCTTCTGGGCCACCACCTCTCGGATGAGGTCCGCCAGCCTTTTCGCCCGCGCGTTGTCGGCCACTGGTCCGTCTCCCGTTCTTTCTTCTTCTGCTTGTGCGGTGTGGATGGTGCGGTGGGGTGCGGTCTAGTCGTCCTCGCCGTGGAAGCGGCGTCTGACGGACAGCAGCTCCACCTCGGGACGACCGGCGACCAGCCGTTCGCACCGGTCCAGCACGTCGGTCAGGTGCGTCGCGTCGCCGGAGACCGCGGCGAGACCGATGACGGCCCGCCGGTGGAGGTTCGTGTGGTCCACCTCCGCCGCGCTCACCGCGTACTTGCGCTGGAGCTCGGCGACGATCGGGCGGACGACGGAACGCTTCTCCTTCAGCGAGTGGACGTCGCCGAGGAGCAGGTCGAAGGACAGAGTCCCCACGTACATGTGTGTGCCCGGGTTGCCCGCCGGTACGGGGTCGATGGTCCTGCCCTCTCGGTGGACAGGGACATCAAGAACGGTACCGCGAACCCCGCCGGTGACTCGACGGGGTTTTCCGCGGCCCGGGTGGGACGAGGGTCTCCCGCTGCCGGGGCGGGCGGGGCTTCGCGCCCCGCACGGCTCGCGGGGCCCTGGGCCCAGCGGCCCCGGACACGGCCGTGCCGGCCGACGGGAGTGGTCCCGTCGGCCGGCACGGGTGTCTGCGGCGTTACGCCCGCGGCTTCTCGCGGAGCTCGTACGTCGCGATGACGTCGTCGACCTTGATGTCGTTGAAGTTTCCGAGGTTGATACCACCCTCGTAGCCTTCGCGGATCTCGGTGACGTCGTCCTTGAAGCGACGCAGACCCTCGATGTTGAGGTTCTCCGCGATGACCTTGCCGTCGCGGAGGAGGCGCGCCTTGCTGTTGCGCTTGACCTCGCCGGAGCGGATGAGCACACCCGCGATGTTGCCCAGCTTGGACGAACGGAAGACCTCGCGGATCTCCGCCGTGCCGAGCTCGACCTCCTCGTACTCCGGCTTGAGCATGCCCTTGAGGGCCGCCTCGATCTCCTCGATCGCCTGGTAGATGACCGAGTAGTACCGGACGTCCACACCCTCGCGCTCGGCCATCTGCGCGGCACGCCCGGCGGCGCGCACGTTGTAGCCGATCACGATGGCGTCGGAGCCCATGGCCAGGTCGATGTCCGACTCCGTGACCGCACCCACACCGCGGTGCAGGACGCGGATGTCGACCTCTTCGCCGACGTCGAGCTGGAGCAGCGAGGACTCGAGGGCCTCGACCGCACCGGACGCGTCGCCCTTGATGATGAGGTTGAGCTGCTGGACCTCGCCGGCCTTGAGCACCTTGTCCAGGTCCTCGAGCGAGACGCGGCGGACGCGCTTGGCGAACGCGGCGTTGCGCTCACGGGCGGCACGCTTCTCCGCGATCTGACGGGCCGTACGGTCCTCGTCCACCACGATGAAGTTGTCGCCCGCACCCGGGACGTTGGTCAGACCCAGGACCTGCACCGGCGTCGACGGGCCGGCCTCGGCCACGTTGTTGCCGTTGTCGTCGAGCATCGCCCGGACACGGCCGTACGCGTCGCCGACCACCATGGTGTCGCCGACCCGCAGCGTGCCTCGCTGGACGAGCACCGTCGCCACGGCACCGCGGCCGCGGTCGAGGCGGGACTCGATCGCGATGCCCTGCGCGTCCTGCTTCGGGTTGGCCCGCAGGTCGAGCGAGGCGTCGGCGGTCAGGACGACCGCTTCCAGCAGCGAGTCGATGTGCAGACCCTGCTTGGCGGAGATGTCGACGAACATCGTGTCGCCGCCGTACTCCTCGGCCACCAGGCCGTACTCGGTCAGCTGACCGCGCACCTTGGTCGGGTCGGCGCCCTCGACGTCGATCTTGTTGACCGCGACCACGATCGGGACGTCGGCCGCCTTGGCGTGGTTGAGCGCCTCGACCGTCTGCGGCATGACGCCGTCGTTGGCCGCGACGACCAGGATGGCGATGTCCGTCGACCGGGCACCGCGGGCACGCATGGCGGTGAACGCCTCGTGACCCGGGGTGTCGATGAAGGTGATCGCCCGGTCCTCGCCGTTGACCTCGGTCGCGACCTGGTAGGCACCGATGTGCTGGGTGATGCCGCCGGCCTCGCCCGCGATGACGTTCGTCTTGCGGATGGCGTCGAGCAGTCGGGTCTTTCCGTGGTCGACGTGACCCATGACGGTGACGACCGGCGGGCGGACGACCAGGTCCTCCTCGCCGCCCTCGTCCTCGCCGAACTCCAGGTCGAAGGACTCGAGCAGCTCGCGGTCCTCCTCCTCGGGGCTGACGATCTGAACCTGGTAGTTCATCTCGTCGGCAAGGAGCTGGAGCGTCTCGTCGGACACGGACTGCGTGGCCGTGACCATCTCGCCCAGGTTCATCATGACCGCGACGAGCGACGCCGGGTTGGCGTTGATCTTCTCCGCGAAGTCGGTGAGCGACGCACCGCGCGACAGGCGAATGGTCTCGCCGTTGCCGCGAGGCAGCATCACGCCGCCGACCGACGGGGCCTGCATGGCCTCGTACTCCTGGCGCCTCTGCCGCTTCGACTTGCGGCCACGGCGCGCGGGACCGCCGGGACGGCCGAAGGCGCCCTGCGTGCCACCACGGCCACCGGGACCACCCGGACGGCCGCCGAAGCCGGGACGGCCACCGCCGCCACCGGCGAAACCGCCGCCACCACCGGGACGACCGGCGAAACCGCCGCCGCCACCGGGACGACCGGCACCGCCGCCACCACCGGGACGACCGGCGAAACCGCCGCCGCCACCGGGACGACCGGCACCGCCGGGACGACCCGCACCACCCGGGCCACGACCGCCGCCACCGGGGCCGGGACGCGGGCCGGCAGCGGGACGCTGCGGCATCATGCCGGGGTTCGGGCGCGGACCGCCCGGACGCGGACCGCCCTGCGGACGGGGCATCGAGCCCGGGGTCGGGCGCGGACCGCCCGGAGCCTGCGGACGCGGACCGCCGCCCTGGCCACCGGGGCCCTGCGGACGCGGACCGGCGCCGGGAGCACCGGGGCCGCCGGGCCGCTGGCCCTGCGGACGCGGCGCCTGCGGGCGCGCCATGCCGGTGGAGCCACCGGAGGTGAAGGGGTTGTTGCCCGGACGCGGACCGGCCGGACGGGCGCCCGGACGCTGACCCTGGCCACCGGGGCGCGCGGCACCCTGGCCCGGACGCTGACCCTGGCCCTGGCCGGGACGGCCACCGGGCTTCGGGGCGCCCGGACGGGCACCGGGCTTCGGCGCGGCCGGCGACGGAGCCGACGGAGCCGACGGCGGAGCGGTGAACTCCGGCGTGGTGGGCGCGGCCGGAGCCGGACGCGGCGCGGGCTTGGGACCCGGCACCGGACGCGGGCCGGGGGTCGGCGCGGACGCCGCCGGGGCCGCGGGCTGCTGCGCCGGGGCGGGCTTGGGCGCGGCCGGCGGCTTGGGCGCGGCCGGACGCTCCCCCGCCGCCTTGACGGCGCGGGAGGGACCCCCGGCCTGCGCCGGAGACGGCGCGGCGGGCCTGGGGGCGGCCTTCTTCGGGGCACCCGGCTTCGCGGCGGACCTGCCGCTGCCGTTGCCCTGCTGGAAGGCGTCAGTCAGTTTGCGTACTACGGGCGCCTCGATCGTCGAGGACGCCGATCGGACGAATTCACCGAGTTCCTGGAGCTTGGCCATGACGACCTTGCTCTCCACACCGAACTCCTTGGCGAGTTCGTAGACCCGGACCTTAGCCACTTCGCTCCTTTTAGGTCCGGGTTGCGGCCGGACCGTCGCTAGTTCATGGGCGTACTCATCGCGTACTCATCGAGTGCTCATCGCAATCTCGACCTGCTTTCGACTCGCGAGGTACCAGGCCGCACGGGGGCTTCCGTACGGCATGTCATTCCTTGCCGTGTTGCCTCAGCAACCTTGTGCCTGCTCGACGTACCGGCGCAACGCCATTACGTCGAGCGGTCCCGGGACGCGGAGCGCCCGCGGAAATGCCCGGCGACGCACCGCCTGATCGAGACAGACCGGGGCGGGATGTACATACGCACCCCGGCCGGGCAGCGTACCGCGAGGATCGGGGACGCACTCTCCCTCGACCACCACGGTCCGCAACAGTTCGATCTTGGCCGCCCGCTCCCGGCATCCCACACAGGTACGCTCAGGGCATGCGCGGGCACGCGTCCGGCCAGACACAGCTAAGTCTACCTCCCCGCACCGACCTCACCCCTGTGGGGCAAAGATCGAACGGCTGTTGTCGTAATCCGAGCGACCTGCGGCCCGGATCTATTCCCCCCCGGACGGGTGAATTCCCCCGCGGTCCTGCCCGGACGCCTGCTCGGAGGGCTGCTCGCCGGAGGGCTACTCGGGGGCCTGCTCGGTGTCCGGGCGGATGTCGATCCTCCAGCCGGTGAGCCGGGCCGCCAGCCGGGCGTTCTGGCCCTCCTTGCCGATCGCCAGCGACAGCTGGTAGTCGGGCACGGTGACGCGGGCGGACCGGGCGGCCAGGTCCACGACCTCCACCTTGGAGACGCGGGCCGGCGACAGCGCGTTCGCCACCATCTCGGCCGGGTCGTCCGACCAGTCGACGATGTCGATCTTCTCGCCGTTCAGCTCGCCCATCACATTGCGCACCCGGCCGCCCATGGGGCCGATGCAGGCGCCCTTGGCGTTCAGGCCCGAACGGGTGGACCGTACGGCGATCTTGGTGCGGTGACCGGCCTCACGGGCGATCGCGGCGATCTCCACGGAGCCGTCGGCGATCTCCGGGACCTCCAGGGCGAAGAGCTTCTTCACCAGGTTCGGGTGCGTACGGGACAGGGTCACCGAGGGGCCGCGGACGCCCTTGGCCACCCGGACGACGTAGGACCGCAGCCGCAGGCCGTGCGGGTAGGTCTCCCCGGGGACCTGCTCCTGCACCGGCAGGATGGCCTCCAGCTTGCCGATGTCGACGAGCACGTTCTTCGGGTCGCGGCCCTGCTGGACGACCCCGGTGACGATGTCGCCCTCGCGGCCGGCGTACTCGCCGAGCGTCGCGTCGTCCTCGGCGTCGCGCAGCCGCTGCAGGATGACCTGCTTGGCGGTGGTGGCGGCGATACGGCCGAAGCCGGACGGGGTGTCGTCGAACTCGCGGGGCTCCTGGCCCTCCTCGAGGTCCTGGGGGTCCTCCTTCGCCCACACGGTCACATGCCCGGTCTGCCGGTCGAGCTCCACGCGCGCGTGGCGGCGGCTTCCCTCGGTGCGGTGGTAGGCGATGAGGAGGGCCGACTCGATCGCCTCGACCAGCAGGCCGAAGGAGATCTCCTTCTCTCGTACCAAGCCCCGCAGGGCACTCATGTCGATGTCCACGGCTACGCCTCCTCTTCCTTCTGGTCCTTGCGGTTGAACTCGACCTGCACCCGTGCCCTGACGACGTCCGGGAAACCGAGTCTGCGGGTCGTGGGCTTGCGCCCCTTCACCCCTGGCACTTCGAGGTCGAGGCCTTCGTCGTCGACCCCGAGGATCCTGGCCACCAGCTCGCCGCCGTCGGCCAGCTGGAACTTGGCCAGCCGGCCCGTGGCGCGCACGTAGTGCCGGTGTTCCCTGAGGAGGCGCTCCGCGCCCGGGGTGCCGACCTCGAGGGTGTACTCGCCCTCGCCCATCGCGTCCGTCTCGTCGAGCCTCGCCGAGAGCGCACGGCTCACATCGGCGATCCGGTCCAGATCGGCCCCGGTGTCGGAGTCGACGACGACGCGCAGCACACGCTTGCGTCCTACGGAGTCCACGGCGATCTCTTCGAGATCCAGGCCCTGGGAGGTGACGAGCGGTTCCAGCAGTTCCCGCAGCCTCTCGCTCTGGGTGGTGCTCATCCGGGTGACTCCTCGGCCGCGTGTGCTGTTGTGGGGTGGTCGCGTGTCTGGTCAAAGGGTATCCGGTCCGAAGGGGTGTTGCCGTCCACCTGGGCAGCAGCGGTGCCGCTGAGTGATGCGTGCGCGGGGCGCGGGTACCGTGATCATGGGCGAGCCGCCCCTCCCACTTCGTTCACGCACCCGAGGACGTCTGCCGTGCCGTTCCCCTCACCTCCGCGCGCCCTGGCGGGCCCGCGCAGAAGGAGCCTGCTCGCCTCGGCCGCGGGGGCCGCCCTGCTCGTGGGCTGCTCCACCGGTTCCGACGACTCCGGCGGCACGGGCCAGGCCCCGTCGGCCGCCGAGCGGATGCGCGCGCGTGCGGCACGCGACAGCGAGGAGCTGGCGCGGCGGTACGACGCGGTGATGGCCGCGCATCCGGAGCTGGCGGAGCGCCTGCGGCCGCTGCGCGCGCACGTAGCGGCGCACGCGGAGGCGTTCGGCGGCACCGCGAAGGCCTCGCCCGGCGCGACGGCGCCGACCACGCCGCCGGTGGCCTCGACCGTGCCGCCGGCGGTCTCCGCCACGCCCGAGGGGTCCGGTTCGCCCGAGGACTCCAGGGCACCGGCGGGAGCCGAGGCCTCGGGCTCTCCCGCCGCCCGGGAGACCGCGAAGTCCGCCCTGGCGGGGCTCGCCGCCGCCGAGCGTTCCTTGTCCGACCGGCGCACGGCGGCCCTGCTCCAGGTGCCCGGCGAACTGGCCCGCCTGCTGGCCTCGGTGGCGGCGGCCGGTGCCGCGCACGCGTATCTCCTGACGGAAGGTGACAAGTGAGCCAGGTGACGGACCGGCGGCGGCTGGAGGCACTCCAGGCGGCACTCGCCGCCGAGCACGCGGCCGTGTACGGGTACGGCGTCGTCGGGGGCCGGATCGGCGAGAGCCGGCGGGCCGAGGCGCGGTCGGCGTACGACGCCCACCGGGCGCGGCGGGACGCGCTGGCGCGCGAGGTGCGGGATCTGGGCGGGCAACCGGTGGCCGCGGCGGCCGCCTACACGCTGCCGTTCCCGGTGCCGGACTCCGCGGCGGCGGTACGGTTCGCCGCCGAGCTGGAGGAACTCGTGGCCGGGGTGTACTCCGACCTGGTCCGGGCGGCCGGGGGCGCGCGACGGCGCGAGGCAGCCGGGGCGCTGCGCGAGGCGGCGGTCCGGGCGGTGCGCTGGCGCGGGGGAAGCGTAGCCTTCCCTGGTCTTGCCGAACGGGCCGGTGCGGCGGGCACGCCCACGGCTTCGACGGCACCGACGCCGTAGGGCGTACGGATGTCCCGGACGGGCACGGACGGGCACGGACGGGCACGGACGGGAGGAACGGGACGGCGCAGGAGGCGCCCACGGCGACAGCGGAGAACGCGTCCAGGAAGTCAGGAAGGAAAGACTCGCGCATGGCTTTCGAACCGCCGCGGCGTCTGGTGCGGGCGCTGGGTGAGACCGCACCGGACGGGGACGACTGGCTGGAGAAGCTGCCCGGACTGGCGCGGCAGGCGGTGGCGCTGCGCGAGCTGACCGTCGAACGGGTGCAGATGCCCGGCGGACGCAGCAGCCTCGTGGTGCTGGTGCGGACGGCGGACGGGACACCGGCCGTGCTCAAACTGGCCCCTGCCCGGGCCCGCCCGGAGAGCGAGCGGGCGGCGCTCGCGCACTGGGGCGGGCGGGGCGCCGTGCAACTGCTGGAGGACGGGCCGGCCGGGCCGGCCGAGGGCGTGCTGCTGCTGGAACGGCTGCATCCGGACGTGTCGGTGCGGTCGCTGCCGGAGGCGCGGGCGCTGCTGGAGGCGGCGGGCACGCTGCGGCGGCTGTGGGTCGAACCGCCTGCCGGGCACACCTTCGAGACGGTCGAGGAGCGGACCGGGCGGCAGGCCGGGGCGATGCGGGCGAGCGCGGAGGCCGACGCGGAGGTGGCGCCGCTGGTCGAGGCGGCGCTCACGGCCCGCGCGGAACTGCTGGCCGCGCCGCCCGAGCGGCGGTTGCTGCACGGCACGTTCCGGCAGAGCAAGGTGCTCGCCGGGGACCGGACGCCGTGGCTGGCCGTGGGCCCGGATCCGGTGGTCGGCGAGGCCGCCTTCGACCTGGCGCGGCTGGTCCGCGACCGGGTGGAGGACCTGATCGCCGCGCCGTCCGGCGCCGCCACCACCCGGCGCCGGATCAAGCGGCTGGCGGATTCCCTGGAGGTCGACCGCGACCGCCTGCGCGGCTGGACGCTCTTCCGAGCCGTGGAATCCGGCGTGCGCGCCCGCCGCGTGGGCCGCCCGAAGGACGCCGAACTCCTCCTGGAATTCGCCACCTGGCTCTGACCCACCCGGCCACGACGAAACCCCCCAGGCGGCACCGCCGTGACGACGACCGCTCCCCCGCCTGCCGGACGCCGGCCTGGGTGCGGGGAGACGGTGGCGAGGGATCAGTGCCCGCCCGGAGGACATGACCCGAACGCGGAGGCGGCCGCCTCCGCAGCGCAGGCCGGCCGGGAACCACCAGGCCCCACGCCCCAGGGCCGACAGTGACACAGCCCTCATGACGGTCGCTCCTCCGCACCCGCCGGGCGCCGGCCTGGGAGAGCGGTGACGCGGGGGCAGTGAGCGGTCGGCGGATCTTGACGCGGGTGCGGGGTCCGGCACGTCCTCGTTCGCCTGATGGCTGGACGCGCCTGACCCCGCTTGCTGCCGTGAGCCCGTGTCGCGGGGCAGGACTACGCCGTGAGGCGGGCGATCGCTTCCTCGATCGCGAGCTCCTCGCGCTCGCCGGTGCGGCGGTCCTTCAGCTCGACGACACCCTCGGGCGCGCGGCGGCCGACGACCAGGATCTGCGGGACGCCGATGAGTTCGGAGTCGGTGAACTTCACGCCCGGGGAGACACCGGCCCGGTCGTCGACGAGGACGCGGACGCCTGCCGCGGCGAGCTTCTGGGACACCTCCAGGGCCACCTCGGTCTGCAGGGCCTTGCCGGCGGCGACCACGTGCACGTCGGCCGGGGCGACCTCCTTGGACCAGATCAGGCCCTTGTCGTCGGCGTGCTGCTCGGCGAGGGCGGCCACGGCGCGGGAGACACCGATGCCGTAGGAGCCCATGGTGACGCGGACCGGCTTGCCGTTCTGGCCGAGGACGTCGAGCTTGAGGGCGTCGGCGTACTTGCGGCCGAGCTGGAAGATGTGGCCGATCTCGATGGCCCGGTCCAGCTTGAGGCCGGTGCCGCACTTCGGGCAGGGGTCGCCGTCCTGCACGACCACCACGTCGACGTACTCGTCGACCTCGAAGTCGCGCCCGGCGACCACGTTCTTCGCGTGCGTGTGCTCCTTGTTGGCACCGGTGATCCAGTCCGTGCCGGGCGCCACGCGCGGGTCGGCGATGTACTTCACCTTGTCCAGGCCCTGCGGACCGACGTAACCGCGGACCAGGTCCGGGCGGCCCACGAAGTCCTCGGCGGTGACCAGCTCGACGGCGGCCGGGGCGAAGTGCGCCTCGACCTTGCCCAGGTCCACCTCGCGGTCGCCGGGGACGCCGACGGCGACGATCTCCCCGTCGACCTTGACCAGCAGGTTCTTCAGGGTGGCGGAGGCCGGCACGCCGAGGGAGGCGGCGAGGGTCTCGATGGTCGGGGTGTCCGGGGTGGGGATCTCCTCGGCCGCGGGCACGCCGGAGCCGTCCACCGGCACCAGCTCGTACTCGATCGCCTCGGTGTTGGCGGCGAAGTCGCAGTTCGGGCAGTCGGCGAAGGTGTCCTCGCCGGCGGCGGCCGGGGCGAGGAACTCCTCGGACTTGGAGCCGCCCATCGCGCCCGCGGTCGCGGCGCAGATCCGGTAGTCCAGGCCCAGGCGGTCGAAGATCCGCTGGTAGGCCTGGCGGTGCAGGGCGTAGGACTCGGCGAGGCCCTCGTCGGCGAGGTCGAAGGAGTAGGAGTCCTTCATCAGGAACTCGCGCCCGCGCAGGATGCCCGCGCGGGGCCGGGCCTCGTCCCGGAACTTGGTCTGGATCTGGTAGAGGATGACCGGCAGGTCCTTGTAGGAGGTCGCCTGGTCCTTCACCAGCAGGGTGAAGATCTCCTCGTGGGTCGGCCCGAGGAGGTAGTCGCCGCCCTTGCGGTCCTTCAGACGGAACAGCTCGGCGCCGTACTCGTCCCAGCGGCCGGTCGCCTCGTACGGCTCACGGGGCAGCAGCGCGGGCAGCAGCACCTCCTGGCCGCCGATCGCGTCCATCTCCTCGCGGACGATCCGCTCCACGTTGGCGAGGACCTTCTTGCCCAGCGGCAGCCAGGTCCAGATCCCGGCGGCGGTGCGCCGCACGTAGCCCGCGCGGACCAGCAGCTTGTGGCTCAGGACCTCGGCGTCCGCCGGGTCGTCGCGCAGCGTCTTCGCCAACAACTGGGACATGCGCTGGACCGGTGCGTTGGCCATGGTTCTCGTACTCCTGCCGATGGTGGCCCCCGCTCGGGCGAGGCCGAGAGTGGGGGAAGCTGATGGCTAGGAGGTTAGCCGGGCTTGCCGCGCCGGTGGAAATCGGTTAAAGCCGACCGGGCGCCGTGTTCGGACGGCGGCGCAGCGGCAGCGGGGCGCCCATCACGGCGTACGGTTTCGGCGCGCTGGGGAAGTGCACCTGGCGGGCGAGGTCCTCGTAGCCCAGGGCGTGGTAGAGACCGCGGGCCGGGCTGTCGGTGTCGATGGCGGAGAGGATCGAGCGGGGCTCGCTCGCACTGTCGGTGATGGTGGTGATCAGGGCCCGTCCGATGCCGCGGTTCTGGTGGCTCGGGTGGACGTGCAGTTCGGTGATCACGAAGGAGTCGTCGAGCCAGTCGTCGTGGCCGAGGGCGCGCAGGTAGGGCTCGACGACGGTGGACCACCAGTGGGCGCGGTCGTTGGGCATGCCGTAGACGAATCCCGCGAGCCGGCCGTCGGCCGTGGTGGCACCGAGCGCGCGGGCTCCCCGGCAGGTCATGTGGCGCAGCACGATCTGCCGGCGTACGGCCACCTCGTCGGCGCCGAGACCGAAGGCGACGGCCTGCACGGCGAGCGCCTCGTCGACACGGACCGACAGGTCCAGGGGGCCGATCACGACGTCGTCGCTGCGGCGGTGTCCGTGACCGGGGAAGTGCGCCATGCCGGGAGACTACAGGGCGTGCACGAGGCGCTGAACAGCGCAGTGAGGCGCAGGTCAGAAGAGAACGCTCATGAACGCGCCGACCTCCTGGAAGCCCGCCTTCAGGTAGGTGCGCCTGGCCGCGGTGTTGAAGTCGTTCACGTACAGACTGACCACCGGGGCCACATCGGCCAGCGCGTACCGCAGGACCGCCGCCATGCCGGGGACCGCCAGGCCTCGGCCGCGGTACTCGGGGGCCACCCACACGCCCTGGATCTGGCAGGCCTCGGAGGTCGCGGCACCGATCTCCGCCTTGAACATCACCTTGCCGTGCTCGTCGAGGCGGGCGAAGGAGCGGCCGGAGCCGACGAGTTCGGCGACCCGGGCCTGGTAGAGCAGACCGCCGTCCCCGGCGAGCGGGGAGACGCCGACCTCCTCCGTGAACATCGCCACGCAGGCCGGCATGATCGTCTCCATCTCGTCCTTGCGGATGCGGCGGACGTAGGGATCGGGAGCGATGCCGGACGGCATGCGGTCGGTGACCATGAGCGGCTGGTGGGCGCGGATCTCGCGGGCCGGACCCCAGCCGGGTTCCAGGAGCCGCCACAGCTGGGCGGTGGGTTCGGCCGGTCCCACGATGGAGGAGCAGCGACGGCCGGCCCGGCGCGCACGGTCCGCGAAGGCCCGGACGGCCCTGGGGGTGGCGCAGATCGGGACGAGGTTGGCCCCCGCGTAGCACAGGGACGTGAGTATGCCGTCCTCGTACCAGCCCCACATCTCTCCGCCGAGCCGCCACGGGTCCAGTCCGGCGACCTGAACGCGGGACGTCACGAAGGCATTCACGACCGGCTCGCGGCCGAGGACCGCGAGCGCGGCGTCGAGGTCGCTCGGTCCGAGGACCGCGGTGGTCGTCTGGGTCAACACGTCGGCGGGGCCTCACCATGAGGATCTACTGGTTCCCGCACTGTACCTGGCAGCGACGGGGGACGCCGCCCGGCGGTGAATGCCGCCCGGCACCGCCGCTGCCAGTGGGAATGGCCGGCTCCCTGCCCCTCGGAGCGGCCGTCTCCTACGCCGACCGGTCCTCCTTGACGCGGGTCACCAACTGGGTGGGATTGACGAAGCGCAGGGCGATCACCAGCAGCACGAGCATCGACAGCGTGTACATCACGGCCATCGCGTCGATGGACTGCTGGGTGCGGATACCGGCCGAGAAGACGGCGTAGTAGAGGGCCACGACGAGGGTCTGGCTGTCCGGTCCCGCGGTGAGGAAGGTGAGTTCGAACATGCCGACCGTGCGGACCAGGACCAGTACGGAGGCGGCGAGGATGCCGGGCACCAGCAGCGGCGCGAGGACGCGCAGCAGGACGGAACCGGTTCGGGCCCCGCACATCCGGGCGGCCGCCTCGATCCTGGGGTCGATCTGCTCGATGAACGGGGTCATCGTCAGGACGACGAACGGCACGGACGGCACCAGGTTCGCCAGCACCACCCCGGTCAGGGTCCCGGCGAGCTGGAACTTGTACAGGACGGTGGCCAGCGGGATGCCGTAGGTGAGAGGCGGCACCAGGATCGGCAGCACGAACAACAGCAGCACGGCCTTCTTGCCGGGGAAGTCCCGCCGGGCCAGCGCGTAGGCGGCCGGCACCCCGATCACCACGGACAGGGCGACGACGAGCACGGAGACCAGCGCGGTCGTCCAGAAGACCTGGCCGAGCTGGAACTCCCGCCAGGCGGAGCCGTACCACTTCGTCGTCCAGCCCTGCGGCAGCCAGCTGGTGAACCAGCGGGTGCCCAGGGAGTCGACGAGCGGGACGCCGATGACTCCGGCGAGTTGGAGGAGGAAGAACCCGAAGACGAGGGCGGCGATCCAGGTGCCGGGGCGGATCCGGCGCCACCGGGAGGGGGCGGCCGGGTCCGTACCGGCCTGCGCCGCGGGGGTACGGACGAGGTCGGCCATCAGCCCTTGCCTCCCGTCGCTCCTCGGTACAGCAACGACCGCCAGGCGAGCACGAGGACGACGACCGCGAGCATCACCGCGGCCATGATCATGGCGATGGCGGAACCGAGGGAGTAGTCGAATTTCTGGAACGCCGCCTGGTACGCCTCGATCGAGATGACGTGCGTGGTCCTGCGCGGGTCACCGACCAGTTGGGCGGACGGGAACACCGCGAACGCCAGCACGAACGACAGGCAGAAGGTGATGGCAAGGCCCGGTGCGAGCAGCGGCAGGAGCACGTACCGCAGCCGTTTGCGCCAGTCCGCGCCGAGCGTCGCGGCGGCCTGCTCCAGGCTGGGGTCGATACCGGTCAGGTACGACAGCGTCAGCAGGTAGGAGAAGGGGAAGCCGGTGATGATCAGCGAGGCCAGCACACCCCAGTAGTTGTGCACCAGGGCGAGCGGCTCGTCGATGAGGCCGAGTCCCAGCAGGGCCTTGTTGAACCAGCCGTTGGGGCCGAGGTAGCCGAGCAGCCCCTGGGCGGTGAGGACCGTCCCGAGGGTGATCGGCATGACCAGCAGCGTGGTGATCAGCCGCCGGCCGCGGAACACTCCGCGGGTGCGGAACGCGACCGGCACGGCGGCAAGGCAGTTGATCAGCGCGGCGGGCACGGCCAGGCCCAGGGTGATCCACAGGGTCTCCCGCAGATACGGATCGCTGAAGAAGAGCCGGTAGTTGGCGAACGGACCCCCGCCCTGGGCGGGTTGGAACGACAGCCCCAGCCCGTAGAAGAAGGGGTAGCAGAACAGCACGGCGAGGAAGAGCACGCCCGGGACCGCGAGGAGCAGGAGCCGGTCGACGCCGCGCTCGGCCAGGCGGTGGCGGAGCGCGGGCGGGGCGGCCGCGGGTTCCGGCGGCGCGGGCGGCGGGGCCGCGCGGGTGTCGGTGGCGCTCATGTGGCCACCTGCTTCGGGGTGTCACGCGCCTCCCGCGACTTCTCGGAAGGCTCCGCCGCGCCCTCGTCCGCCGGTGCGGCCGCCGGGCTCCGCGGGCCGGCGGAGTCCTCCTCCCCGGCCTCGGGGGCGGACGGCTCGGGGGCGGACGGTCCGGGGGCGGCCGGTCCGTCCCCGGCGCCGGCGCCACCCGGTCCGCGGGACGGACCGGTACCGCTGTCGCTCGGCTGTCCGTCGCCGTCGGCGGCGACGAAGACGAGGACGCGGTCGGACGGTGCGACGAGCCGTACCGACTCGTCGGGCGCGAGTCGTTTCCGGGTGCGGAAGTGGACCCGGCGCCCGTCCGTCAGCCGTGCCTGCACGGCGAGTTCGCGTCCGTGGTACTCGACGACCTCGACCGTCGCGGGCAGTCCGGGAGTGCCGGAGGTGCCGGAGCTGGAGGTGCCGTCTGCGGGCTCGTCCACGGTCACCGCGTCCAGGTCCTCGGGGCGGATGGCCGCCGTGACCCGGCCGCCGGCCGCCACGCCGTCACGGTCGAGCCCGACGAGCGGGCTGCCCGCGATGTCGACGACCACATGGGGGCCGCGGGTCCCGGTGACGGTGGCGTCGAGCAGGGTGCGGTAGCCCATGAAGGAGGCGACATAGCGGTTGGCCGGGCGGCTGTAGACCTCCTCCGGGGTGCCGATCTGCTGGGTGCGGCCGTCGCGCAGCACGACGAGCCGGTCCGCGAGGGAGAGGGCCTCCTCCTGGTCGTGCGTGACGTACACGGTGGTCAGTCCGAGCCGCTGGTGCAGGCGGCGGATCTCCGCCCGCATCTCCAGGCGCAGCGCGGCGTCGAGGTTGGACAGCGGCTCGTCCATCAGCACCAGCCGCGGTTCCAGGACGATCGCGCGGGCGATGGCGACCCGCTGCTGCTGCCCGCCGGAGAGCTGACCGGGCCGTTTGTGGGCGTGAGCGGTCAACTGCACCATGTCCAGGGCCCTGGTGACCCGTTCGGCGGCCTCGGCCCTGGGGACCTTCGCCATCTTCAGGCCGAAGCCGACGTTGTTCCGGACGGTCATGTGCGGGAACAGGGCGTAGTTCTGGAAGACCATGCCGAACCCGCGTCGCTCGGGGGCGAGTTGATCGATCCGCTCCCCGTCGAGGAAGATCTGGCCGCCGGTCAGCGGCAGCAGTCCGGCCAGGCAGTTGAGGGCGGTGGACTTGCCGCATCCGGAGGGGCCCAGCAGCGCCACGAACTCGCCGCCCGAGATCTCCAGGTCCAGTCCCCGCAGGGCCTGGTGTCCGCCGAAGCTGCGGGTGACCCCGGCCAGGCGCAGGGTCGAGATACGGGCCGCGGTCACTGGCCGGCCACCTGACGGTTCCACAGGTCGAAGGCCTTGACCTGCGCCTGCGAGGACAGCGACGGCTTCTTCGGGAACTGGTCGATCCACGTGTCGAACTCGGGGACGCCGTACTCCTTGATGACCTGCTGGGACTTGGCGGGCGCCATCGACAGGGGTACGTCCTTGACGGCCGGGCCCGGGTAGAAGTAGCCGTCGTCGTAGGCCTTCGCCTGCTGCTCGGGGGTGAGCATCCAGTGGAGCAGGTTGAGCACCGCGGACATCTTGTCGGCGCTGACTCCCTTGGGGACCACGGCGTACTGGGCGTCGGTCACCCAGGTCATGTCGTCGAAGTGACCGGCTTTCATCTTCTTCGGCACGGTGCCGAGGGCACGCGGGTTGATGTACCAGCCCGTGGTGCTCATGATCATGTCAACCTGACCGGTGGCCAGGTTCTTCATGGTCTCGGAGGTGCCCGAGCCGTACACGTCGACGTACTTGTCGAGTTCCTTCAGGTACGCCCACGTCTTGTCCCACCCCTTCTCGGGGTCGGACGGGTCCTTGTCGCCGAGGAGGTACGGCAGCCCCATCAGCCAGGTACGGCCGGGGCCCGAGTTGGCCGGGTCGGCGTACTGGAAGCGCTTGGGGTGGGCCTTGGCCCAGTCGAGGAGGTCCTGCGGGGTCCTCGGCGGGTTCGGCACCTTGGCCGGGTCGTACTCGTACAGCGGCCCCGACGGGTAGTACACGACGGCCGTGCCCTTGCCCTGCGCCAGCTTCGCCATCTCCGCCGCCGGCGGCAGGTAGTCCGGGTTGCCGATGGCGTCCTGGTGCGCGGCCATGTCCGCCCAGAGGTCCTGCTCGAGCCCCGCGGCGAGACCGTCGGTGCCGGTGAGGACCATGTCGATCTGGACGCGGCCCGCCTGCTGCTGCGCCTTGATCTTGCCCGCGAGTTCCGGAGCGGGCGCCTTGGAGTACGAGATCCTGCCGACGATCTCCGGATGCGTCTTCCGGAACTCGTCGATCATGCCCTGGGTCAACTGGAGGTTCCCGGCGACGTCGAGGATCTCCAGCGAGACCGGCTTGCTCGGCTTGTCCGGCACCTTCTGGGCGGACTCCCCCTTGTCCCCCGACGACTGACTGCTCGGAGCGCTGCATCCGACCACCGTGACCGCGAGCAACAAGCCGGCGGCGACGAGGCGCTGAACGGACGGCATACGAAGACTGGCTCTGTGGACGGTGCGGGACACAGCAACTCCCTGCGGGCATCGGCCCGATATGCGTCAGCGACAGTGAGGAAACGCTTTCTCAGCCTGGTGCCCGAACAAAATCCTGCCAGCCATCGGATCTGTCAAGAAGGTGCGCCGGTCGAACTACGAACGTGCAGGTCGACCGGGATGGATTCGCCCTCGATGTCATCCTCGCCGGCCATCAGCCGCAGCAGCGCCGCACCGGCGGCCTGCCCGAGTCGGCCTCGGGGAACCGCTACCGTGGTGAGGGGCGGTGCCGAGAAGCGCGCCATGTCGATCTCGTCGAAGCCCGTCAGGGACACATCGTCCGGCACCCGTACGCCGAGTTCGGCGAACCGCGCCAGCAGTCCGAGCGCCACGAAGTCGTTGTAGGCCATCACGGCGCTCGCGCCGGTGCCGAGGGCGGCGTCGGCCGCCGCGTATCCGTCGTCGGCGGTGGAGCCCCCGTCGACCGTGCGCACACGGAGCCCGAAGTCCTCGGCGGCGGCGAGGGCGCGCATCCGCTCGTGGTGGGCCCAGGCGCTCCCGGGGCCGGCGACGTAGACGACGTCCCGGTGCCCGAGCTGGGCGAGGTGGCCGCAGAGGGCGAGGACACCGCGGAAGAAGTCGACGGTGATCGCCCGCAGACCGAGACCGGGCTCCTGCCGGTTGGTGACCAGGATCGGGGTGTCGCGGCCGGTCAGCGCGACGAGGTCGGCGCGCGGCATCCGCGGGGAGCAGAGCAGCAGGCCGTCCGCGTACCGGACGAGGTCCTCGGCCAGTTCCCGCTCGGCGGCGGGGTCCTCGTTGGAGTCCATGACCAGGACGCGGGACCCGTTGGATCTGGCCACCGCGGAAAGGGCCTTGATGATGTCGTGGAAGTACTGGTTCGCCAGGTCCGGGACGAGCACCCCGAGCGTGCCGGAGCGGCCCCTGGCCAGGCCCTGCGCCGCGGCGTTCGGGCGGTAGCCCAGGTCGGCGATGGTCTCGCGGACCCGGTCGGCGAGGTCCGGGGCGACGGTGCCGACCTGGTTGATCACCCGCGAGACGGTCGACACGGAGGCGCCGGAGGCGCGGGCCACATCGGCGATGGTGACGCGTTTCTGCCCCCGCCCGGAGGACCGCCTCGCGGACCCTTCACCACCGTGTCCGGCGCGCTCTCCGGTGCGCCGCGCTGTGGTCATCGCATCCCCCCTGGAGTCGTCCCGCGCCGAGATAGCGATTTCTCGGCCTGCTCGTCAGCAAGTTAGCAGTCACAAGCGAGCGCGAAGAGGGCGTGGACGGCGGCGACGGGCGAACCGTCGCAACATTTCGGTGAAGACGCTTTCCGGAGAACCGGACAGCCCCGCCCCTTCAGGGGCGGGGCTGCGGTGTGGCGTGAAGGGTGAGGCGAGGCGGCAGGCGGGGCGGGAGCCGCCGGAGGGCCGGCCGCGCCGCTCTGGGTCGGTCGCCGTCCTGCGGTCAGCCGTCGTCCTGCGGTCAGCCGCTGACCGAGATCTCCGGCTCGCCCGAGGCGACGCCGTCCTGCTCCATCTGCTCGGCGATCTTCATGGCCTCCTCGATCAGGGTCTCCACGATCTTCGACTCCGGAACGGTCTTGATGACCTGCCCCTTGACGAAGATCTGCCCCTTGCCGTTGCCGGAGGCGACCCCGAGGTCGGCCTCACGGGCCTCACCGGGACCGTTCACGACACAGCCCATGACCGCGACGCGCAACGGCACCTCCATACCGGTCAGACCCGCCGTGACCTCCTCGGCCAGCTTGTACACATCGACCTGGGCCCGGCCGCAGGACGGACAGGAGACGATCTCCAGACCACGCTGACGCAGATTCAGCGACTCCAGGATCTGGATACCGACCTTGATCTCCTCGACCGGCGGCGCGGACAGCGACACCCGGATGGTGTCGCCGATGCCCTCGGAGAGCAGCGCACCGAAGGCGACAGCCGACTTGATCGTGCCCTGGAAGGCCGGACCGGCCTCGGTCACGCCGAGGTGGAGCGGGTAGTCGCATTGGGCGGCGAGCTGCCGGTAGGCCTCGATCATCACGACCGGGTCGTTGTGCTTGACCGAGATCTTGATGTCCCGGAAGTCGTGCTCCTCGAACAGGGACGCCTCCCACAGCGCCGACTCCACCAGCGCCTCCGGAGTCGCCTTCCCGTACTTCTGCAGCAGCCGCCGGTCCAGGGAACCCGCGTTCACCCCGATACGGATCGGCGTCCCATGGTCCTTCGCCGCCCTGGCGATCTCCCTCACCTTGTCGTCGAACTGCTTGATGTTGCCCGGATTCACCCGCACCGCCGCACAGCCCGCCTCGATCGCCGCGAACACGTACTTCGGCTGGAAGTGAATGTCCGCGATCACCGGGATCTGCGACTTCCGCGCGATCGTCGCCAACACGTCCGCGTCGTCCTGCGTCGGACACGCCACCCGCACGATCTGACAACCCGAAGCCGTCAGCTCCGCGATCTGCTGCAAGGTGGCGCCGACATCCGACGTACGCGTCGTCGTCATCGACTGCACCGACACCGGCGCGTCCCCGCCCACCGCCACGGAACCGACCTGGATCTGCCGGCTCTTGCGGCGCTCGGCGAGCTTGGTCGGAACGGACGGCATGCCGAGAGAAATCGCAGTCATCTGCTGTGCAACCCCAAGTCGTGGATCAAGGTCCGGCCTCGTTCAGCGGCGGGCTCCAGGCATCGAGATTACGGCACGTCCATGTGCCCCAGCACATCCCACCCGTCAAAACCCACTCAATGGAAGGCGGCCGGACGGGAGATCCGTCCGGCCGCCTTCGTCAGGGGTCCGCTAGGAGATTTTGACCGGGTTGACCACGTCCGCGATCAGGACGAGGACCGTGAAGCAGACGAAGACGCCCGCCACCACGTAGGCCACCGGCATCAGCTTCGCCACGTCGAACGGACCCGGGTCCGGCCGGCGCAGCACCCTCGCCAGATTCCGCCGCAGCGACTCCCACAGCGCCCCCGCGATGTGCCCGCCGTCCAGCGGGAGCAGCGGGAGCATGTTGAACAGGAACAGGGAGAGGTTGAAGCCGGCGACCAGCATCAGGGCCATGGCCAGCTGCTGGGTGGGCGGGATGTCCAGGGTGAAGATCTCGCCGCCGACGCGGGCCGCGCCGACGACGCCCATCGGGGAGTCGGGCTGGCGGGGAGCGCCGTCGAAGGCCGCGTTCCACAGGGCCGGCACCTTGGCGGGCAGGCTCGCGATGGAGTGGACGGCCTCGCCGAGCCGGTCGCCCATCCAGGTCACGGACTGGCCGAGGTCCTGGCGGACGATGCCGGTGGCGGCGCTGAAGCCGAGGAAGCCGGCGCTGACGTACTGCCCCTGCACGATCTGGCCGTGGGAGTCCTTCTTGGCGACCTGGTTGGTGGCGATCTTCGCGTGCAGGGTGACGTCCTGGCCCTTGCGGTCGACGACGATCGACGCCTCCTTGCCGGGGTTGGCGCGGATCAGGTCGGACAGCTGGTTCCAGTTGTCGGTCTTCACCCCGTTGAAGGAGACGATCTTGTCGCCCGCCTTCAGGCCCGCGGCCGCGGCCGGCGCCGGGGCGTCGGTCTTCTTGCAGTTGTCGCGGTTCTCGCTCTGCGCGATGACGCACTGGGAGACCGAGCTGACGGTGGTCGTCTGCTGCGAGATGCCGAAGCCCATGAGGACGGTCAGGAACAGCGCGACCGCGAGGATCAGGTTCATGAAGGGGCCCGCGAACATCACGATGACCCGCTTCCACGGGGCACGTGTGTAGAACAGGCGCTTCTCGTCACCGGGGCCGAGCTCCTCGAATGCCGCCGAGCGGGCGTCCTCGATCATGCCGCGCCAGGGCGACGTGGAGCGCGCGGTGATCCGGCCGTCGTCGCCCGGCGGGAACATGCCGATCATGCGGATGTAGCCACCGAACGGGATGGCCTTGATGCCGTACTCCGTCTCGCCCTTCCTGCGGGACCAGAGCGTCGGGCCGAATCCCACCATGTACTGCGGCACTCGGATGCCGAAGAGCTTGGCGGTGGAAAGATGCCCCAGCTCGTGCCACGCGATCGAGACCAGCAGGCCCACCACGAAGACGACTATGCCGAGGATCATCATCAAGGACGTCATGCACGCGCCTCCGCTGTCGCCGTCCGCGCTGTCAGTTCCCGGGCCCTGGCGCGGGCCCAGGTCTCCGCTTCGAGGACGTCCGGCACAGTCAGCGTAGTTCCCGTGCGGGGTGTGCCGTGCTCCTCGACCACTTGTGTCACGGTCTCCATGATCCCGTTGAAGGGCAGTGTGCCGCGCAGAAACGCGTCGACGCACTCCTCGTTGGCCGCGTTGAACACGGCCGGGGCGGTACCGGCGAGCCGGCCCACGTGCCGGGCGAGCCCCACGGAGGGGAAGGCCTCGTTGTCGAGCGGGAAGAACTCCCAGGTCGACGCCTTGCTCCAGTCGAAGGCGGGCGCGGCGTCCGGAACGCGTTCGGGCCAGCCCAGGCCGATGGCGATGGGCCCGCGCATGTCGGGGGGCGTCGCCTGGGCGAGGGTGGATCCGTCGGTGAACTCAACCATCGAGTGGACATACGACTGCGGATGCACGACGACCTCAATGCGATCGAAGGAAATGTCGTACAGCAGGTGTGCCTCGATGACCTCAAGACCCTTGTTGACCAGGGTGGCGGAGTTGACCGTGATCACCGGACCCATCGCCCAGGTGGGGTGGGCGAGGGCGTCCTCGACGGTGACGTCGGCGAGCTCGGCCTTGGTCCGGCCGCGGAAGGGCCCGCCCGATGCGGTGACGACCAGCTTGCGCACGTCGGTCCGTGTCCCCGCCGCGAGCGCCTGGAAGAGGGCGGCGTGCTCGGAGTCCACCGGGATGATCTGACCGGGCTTGGCGAGCGCCTTGACCAGCGGGCCGCCGACGATGAGCGACTCCTTGTTGGCGAGCGCGAGGGTGCGGCCCGCCTCCAGGGCGGCGAGGGTCGGGGCGAGGCCGATGGAGCCGGTGATGCCGTTGAGCACGGTGTGGCAGTCGGAGGCGGCGAGCTGGGGGGCCGCGTCCGGTCCGGCGAGGATCTCGGGGAGCGGCTCGGACGTCCCGTACTGCGCGGCGAGCGCCTCGCGCAGGGCCGGTACGACGTCCTCGCGGGCCACGGCGACGGTCCGCACGCGCAGCCGGTACGCCTGCTCGGCGAGGAGACCGACCCGTCCGCCGTTGGCGGAGAGCCCGGTGACCCGGAAGCGGTCCGGGTTGCGCAGTACGAGGTCGATGGCCTGGGTGCCGATGGACCCGGTGGACCCGAGGACCACCACGTCCTTGGGCCCGTCCCCGGCGACGGGGTCGAAGACGAGGTGCGGGTCGGCGAGAGGGGCTGGACTGTCGCTCATCCCCCCATTGTGGCGGCAGCGGCTCCCCGAACGGACAGCGCGTCCCTCCCGGAGGGGGAGCGAGTCGCCGGCCGCCGCGCCGGGGGGCGGCGCGGCACGCCCCCCGGCGGCGGACGCGGTCGGCCGCCCGGTGACCGATGCCTCCGGGCGGCCGGTGGAGTACGCCGGCAGGTGGCCGTACCGCATGTCAGGGCCGTCGGCCGGCCGTTACCTGATCGGCCGGTGCACGTTCTCCCGCTCGCTCGGGCCGGGGTCCGCCGCCGCGATCCAGGGGCCGTCGTCCGACGGGTCGATGATGCCTTCCTCCAGCCAGGTGTAGGCGCCGCCGAGGACGCCCTTGACGACCTTGCGGTCAAGGTCGTCGGTGTTGCTCCACAGGCGGTCGAAGAGTTCGGCGACGCGGATGCGGGACTGGCGGCAGAAGGCGTCGGCGAGCTGGTAGGCCTCGCGGCCGTGGTCGCCGTGGGCGCGCAGGAGCTCGGCGCGGACGCAGGCCGCGCTCATCGCGAACAGTTCGGCGCCGATGTCGACGACCCTGCCGAGGAAGCCCTGCTTGGTCTCCATCCGGCCCTGCCAGCGGGACATGGCGTAGAAGGTGGAGCGGGCGAGCTTGCGGGCGTGGCGTTCGACGTAGCGCAGGTGGCCGGAGAGGTCGACGTGCCCGGGCGGGTGGAACTCGGCGTACGAGCGCGGGAGCTGGCCCGGGCCCGCGACCAGCTTCGGCAGCCACTTGGCGTAGAAGACGCCGGCGTTCGCGCCCGCCCTCGCCTTGTCCGAGAGGGTCTTGTCGGGGTCGATGAGGTCGCCGGCGACCGAGAGGTGGGCGTCGACCGCCTCGCGCGCGATCAGCAGGTGCATGATCTCGGTGGAGCCCTCGAAGATGCGGTTGATGCGCAGGTCGCGCAGCATCTGCTCGGCGGGCACCGCACGTTCTCCGCGGGCGGCGAGGGACGCGGCCGTCTCGAAGCCGCGGCCGCCGCGGATCTGGACCAGTTCGTCGGCCATCCGCCAGGCCATCTCGGAGCCGTAGAGCTTGGCGAGGGCGGCCTCGATGCGGATGTCGTTGCGGTTCTCGTCGGCCATCTGGGACGACAGGTCGAGCACCGCCTCCAGCGCGAAGGTGGTGGCCGCGATGAAGGAGATCTTCGAGCCGACCGCCTCGTGCAGCGCGACCGGCTTGCCCCACTGCTCGCGGGCCGCGGACCACTCGCGGGCGATCTTCAGGCACCACTTGCCCGCGCCCGCGCACATCGCCGGCAGGGACAGCCGGCCGGTGTTCAGGGTGGTCAGGGCGATCTTCAGACCCTGGCCCTCGGCGCCGATGCGGTGGGCGGCCGGTACCCGGACCTGGTGGAAGCGGGTGACGCCGTTCTCGATGCCGCGCAGGCCCATGAAGGCGTTGCGGTTCTCCACCGTGATGCCCTCGGAGGCGGCCTCGACGACGAAGGCGGTGATGCCGCCCCGATGGCCCTCCGACTTCGGCACGCGCGCCATGACGACGAGGAGGTCGGCCACGACCCCGTTGGTCGTCCACAGCTTGACCCCGTCGAGGATGTAGTCGTCGCCGTCCGGGACCGCCGTGGTCGCCAGGCGTGCCGGGTCGGAGCCGACGTCCGGCTCGGTGAGCAGGAAGGCGGAGATGTCGGTGCGGGCGCAGCGCGGCAGGAAGGTGTCCTTCTGCTCCTGGGTGCCGAAGAGTTTCAGCGGCTGCGGCACACCGATCGACTGGTGCGCGGAGAGCAGCGCGCCGATCGCGGGGCTGGCGGAGCCGGCCAGGGCGAGGGCCTTGTTGTAGTAGACCTGGGTCAGGCCGAGGCCGCCGTACTTGGTGTCGATCTTCATACCGAGCGCGCCGAGCTCCTTGAGCCCGGTGACGACCTCGTCCGGGATCCGCGCGTCGCGCTCGATGCGGGCCGAGTCGATCTTCGTCTCGCAGAAGTCACGGAGCTTGGCGAGGAATTCCTCGCCGCGCTGGGCGTCGTCGGGGGCGGGCAGCGGATGCGGATGGATGAGGTCGAGCCGGAAGCGGCCGAGGAACAGCTCCTTGGCGAAGCTGGGCCTGCGCCAGTCCTGCTCCCGGGCGGCCTCCGCCACCTGGCGGGCCTCGCGCTCGGTGACGGTGGGCTTGTTGGACGTTGGTGCGGACATGAGGCTCACCTCGCCGCGAATAGGGATGTGGGGGCGGTACGTTACCGACCGGTGCTACTGGATCGTATGTACCCGATACCGGGCGGATCCACCACCCCACGCGCACGGACGTTCACAGTGCACCGTCTGTCTCGGTGTGATGCCACCCCAGCATCGTGTGTGCGGGGCGTGACGACCACTCCTGTACTCCGTTCGGATGGCCCCGCTCCGTGCCAGAGGAAGAAAACAATCGAAGCGCTTCGACAGGCTATGGACACCTACCTCCGCCGGGGTTACTGTCAAACCACTCTCACACCCCGATGTCAGCACCGCGCACTGTCGAAGCGCTTCACAACACTTGGAGAGCTGGATGGTCACCCTCGCCGAGGTCGCCCAGCACGCCGGAGTCTCGGCGAGCACGGTGAGCTACGTCCTCAGCGGCAAGCGGTCCATCTCCGCGAGTACCCGGCAGCGGGTCGAGGAGAGCATCCGGCAGCTCGGCTACCACCCGAACGCGGGCGCCCGCGCCCTGGCGAGCAGCAGGTCCAACATCATCGCCCTGATGATCCCGCTGCGTACCGACATGTACGTGCCGGTGATGATGGAGATCGCCATCGCCGTGGCGACCACCGCCCGCACGTACGGCTACGACGTGCTGCTGCTCACCGGTGAGGAGGGCCCCGACGCGGTGCGCCGGGTCACCGGCAGCGGGCTCGCCGACGCCATGATCCTGATGGACGTCGAGCTGGACGACGAACGGCTGCCGCTGCTGCGCGGGACCGACCAGCCGTCGGTCCTGATCGGGCTGCCCGCCGACACCAGCGGCCTGACCTGCGTGGACCTGGACTGGGGTGCGACGGGCGCGCTGTGCGTGGAGCATCTGGCGCTGCTCGGGCACCATGACATCGCCGTCATCGGCGAGGCTCCCGCGGTCTACGAACGGCACACCGGCTTCGCCGAACGCACCCTCGACGGTCTGCGCTCCCGGGCCCGCGAGCTGGGCCTGGGCCTGCTGCACCGCCCGTGCGAGGGCGGGTACGACGCGATGGCGGTGACCCTGGCCCGGATCCTCGACGAGCGTCCGGGCACCACCGGCTTCGTCGTGCAGAACGAGTCCGCCGTCGAACCCCTGCTCGCCCTGCTGCGCCAGCAGGGCCGCGCGGTCCCCGAGGACGTGTCGGTGGTCGCGATCTGCCCGGACCAGGTCGCCGTCCAGGCCTCGGTGCGCCTGACCTCGGTGGGCATCCCCGCCCAGGAGATGGGCCGGCACGCGGTCGCGCGCCTGGTGGCCAAGCTCGACGGGCACGGCGCGGACGAAGTGGTGCTGATCGCGCCCGAGTTGACGGTCCGGGCGAGTTCCGGGCCGGTCCGCTCCGGCTCCTGAAACCGGTCCGCTCCGTCCCGGGCCCGGCCCGCTCGGGGCGGCGCCATGCCTTCTCACGCCTTCTCGCAGGACTCTCCGTCCGCACTCCTTCAAGGAGCACTCGTGAACCAGCATGCCGAGACCCAGCCCCCGCACGGCCCGGTCAGCCTCGCCCAGTCCTCCCCCACGGTCGGCATGTCCCGCGACCGGGACGGCGTGCTGGAGTGGAGCGGCCGCCAGGAGACCGTACGCATCGAGCCGTGGGGGCCGGACGCGGTCCGGGTGCGCGCCCGGCTCGGGGGCCCGCTCCTGGACGACCTGCCCGGAGCCCTCCTCGCCCACGCGCCGGCCACCGAGAGCACCGTCAAGATCGAGGACGGCCGGGGGCGCCTGACCGTCGGCGCGCTCACGGTCGACGTCGACGCCGCGGGCCTGATCCGCTTCCTGCGCACGGACGACCTCACGGAACTGCTGGCGGAGGAGCGCGCCCACTTCTGGTGGCCCGGCCCCCGCCTCTACACCGCCGTCGGCAACGGCCACCACCGCCTGGAGCAGCGCTTCTGCGCCTACGACGACGAGAGGCTGTACGGCCTCGGCCAGCACCAGCACGGCCGGCTGGACCAGAAGGGCCTGGTCGTCGACCTGGTCCAGCGCAACGCCGAGGTGTCCATCCCCGTGCTCACCTCCAGCCGCGGCTACACCCTGCTGTGGAACAACCCGGCCATCGGCCGCGTGGAGCTGGCCGGGAACGGCACCCGTTGGGTGGCGGACTCCGCCCGCCAGATCGACTACTGGATCACCGCGGGGTCCCCGGCCGATGCCCAGCGCCGCTACAGCGCGGTGACCGGCCGTACGCCCATGCTGCCCGAGTGGGCGGCCGGCTTCTGGCAGTGCAAGCTGCGCTACCGCACCCAGGACGAACTCCTCGAAGTGGCCCGGGAGTACAAACGGCGGAACCTGCCCATCGACGCGATCGTCTGCGACTTCTTCCACTGGACCCACCTGGGCGAGTGGAAGTTCGACCCCGAGGAGTGGCCGGACCCGGCGGCGATGGTGCGCGAGCTGGCGGACCTCGGCATCAAGCTGGTGGTGTCCGTCTGGCCGTCGGTGTCCCCGCTGAGCGAGAACCACCCGGTGATGGAGCAGCGCGGCTACTTCATCGGCACGCAGTACGGTCCGATGGCGCACGCCGACTGGCCGGACAAGCAGGTCGCCTCGACCGTCCAGGTGGCCTTCTACGACGCCACCAACCCCGAGGCGCGCGCGTTCGTGTGGTCCAGGATCAAGGAGAACTACCTGGACCCGTACGGCATCACGGCGTTCTGGCTGGACGCCTGCGAGCCGGAGCTGAAGCCGGGCTTCGCCGAGAACCTGCGCTACTGGGCGGGCCCCGGCCTGGAGGTCGGCAACCTCTACCCGGCGGAGAACTCCCGCGCCTTCGAGGAGGGCCTTCGCGCCGCCGGCGTGGACGAGGTGATCACCCTCAACCGCTCGGCGTGGGCGGGCAGTCAGCGGCACGGAGCCGCCCTGTGGTCCGGTGACATCGGCACCGACTTCGCGACCCTGCGCCGCCAGATCGCGGCCGGCCTGAACACCGCGCTGTCCGGGATCCCCTGGTGGAACACCGACATCGGCGGCTTCCACGGCGGCGACCCGGACGACCCCGCCTACCAGGAGCTGCTGGTGCGCTGGTTCCAGTTCGGCGCGCTGTCCCCGCTGATGCGGCTGCACGGCTTCCGTGACCCGGGCATGCCGCTCGGCCCGGAGATGACCGGCGGTCCCAACGAGGTCTGGTCGTACGGCGAGCGGGCGTACCCCGTCCTGGAGAAGTACCTGCGGCTGCGCGAGCGCCTGAAGCCGTACGTGCTGGAGGTCATGCGGGAGGCCCACGAGGAGGGGCTGCCGGTGATGCGGCCGCTGTTCCTGGAGTTCCCCGCGGACCAGACGGCGTGGACGGCGGACGACTCCTACCTCCTCGGCCGGGATCTGCTGGTCGCCCCGGTGCTGACGGCCGGGGCCACGGCCCGCACCGCGTACCTCCCGGCGGGCGCGCGGTGGACCGACGCGTGGACCGGCCGGGAGTACGCGGGCGGTACTGCCGTGACGGTCGACGCTCCCCTGGACCGGATCCCGCTGTTCCTGCGGGACGGGGCCGAGCTGCCGGTCGCCGGGTAGCGCGGCCCGGACGCGGACGTGCGGCCGGTCCCTCCCCTATGCGGGACCGGCCGCACACTCATGGCCCCCGGGTCAGCTGCTGCTGACCGTGAGGCTGTTGGTGGTGAAGTCCAGTCCGCCGGACGACGACGTGATCTCGTAGCCGAACTGCACGTCCCCGATGGTCACGTTGCCGAACCAGCCCTTGGTGTCCTTGATCCACTTCAGGATGGGCAGGATGTTCACCGTGCCGGAACTGGAGTTGGAGCTGCGGATGAACGAGAACACGTCGTTCGAGCCGTTGTTGCCCTTGTAGACGGTCCAGGTCGAGCCGCCGAGGGTGACGTTGCCCTGGGAACTGCCGAGCGGGCCGACGGCCCCGGTCTTGTTGACCCAGAGCATGACCTCGTACTTGTAGCCGGTGTCCCAGATGTCGTACGAGGTGTTGTACGCGCCGGAGGACGGAACGGTGACGTTGTAGCTGCTGGTGAGCGAGGCGAGGGAGGTGACCGACTTGTTGACCACCTTCTTGGCGTTCGGGTAGGACTTGATGCCGCCCGTGTTGGGGTGGTTCGCCCATACGCCCCAGTTGGTGCCGGAGTTGGCCCAGATGCACTGGCTGCCGGTGCCGGAGCCCCAGATGTTGTTGTACAGCGTGTAGCCGTTCAGTGTGGTGTTGCCCCACTGGTCGCAGGAGTTCCAGACGGCGGCCTGGGCGGGGGCGGAGGCGAGGCCGACGGTGGCGCCGAGGGCGAGGGCGGGCGCGAGCAGCGCCGTGGAGAGCCTGCTCCGGGTGCGTGTTGCCATGGTGGTGTCCCTTCCATGGGTGGGGGGAGTTGCGGGGGGTCACCACGTCCTCAGGTCGAGGGCGCGGGCCTCTCCGGCGACCAGGTCGAGCGGTCGTGCGCCGGAGGGAGTCCTCAGGTCGATGCGGAGGGTGCGGGTGGGGCGCAGCAGCGCCGTGGCCGCGTCTGGGCTCCAGGCCAGGTCGACTTCGGCCCCGAACCGGGTGCGGATCCCGCGCAGTTCGCCCTCCGGGTACGCCGGCGGGAGCGCGGGCAGCAGGACGAGCCGGTCCGGGGTGGACCGCACCAGCGTCTCGATCAGTACGGCGGGCAGGGTGTGGGCGGCGTCGGCGTTGTAGACGTTCCGGTCCGGGTAGTGGGCGCTCATCAGGGAGGCGTGGAAGTAGTCGCCCTCCAGCACGTACCGGAGGGCGCGGGCGACGCGGTCGCCGTCGCCGAGGCGGGCCGCGATCAGGGCGTGGTGGAGGTGGCCGTGGGCCGAGTCGTTCTCCGTGCCGCGCAGTGCGAGGGCGCGGTGGGCGGCGGCGGCCAGGTCCGGGGTGTCGTGGGGGTCGATCTCGTCCAGCGGCCAGACGGCGTAGAGGTGACTGAGGTGGCGGTGGTCGTAGGCGTCCGCCAGGCCGGGCCACGCCCATTCGGCGAGGGCGCCGTCGGCGTTGATCCGGTGCGGTGGGAGGCGGTCGGCGAGGACCTGCCACCGGTCGGCGTCGGGGGTGCCGGGGTGGTAGGCGGCGGCCGTCCGCAGGGCGTGCCGGGCGGCGGAGAGGTCCATGGCCGCGTTGAGCGTGCCCCAGCTGGCGTTGGCGGGACGGTTCTCGGGCGAGTAGGAGGGGACGACCACGAGGTGGCCGTGTTCGTCGGTGCGGGTGAGGAAGTCCTCGTAGAACCGGGCGGCTTCGGCGAGCGCGGCGGCGGTGCGCGGGTCCTGGGCGCCGCGTGTCTCGTCGAGGTCGACGAGCGGCTTGAGCAGCCAGTCGGCGCCGGCGGTCCACAGGTGCAGCGGGTACTCACGGCTGAAGTGGTACGCGTGGCCGGACTCGCCGTCGGTGTGCGCGGGCGCGACGGCCCCTCGGGTGCCGAAGATCGCGCGGGCGTTGTCCCGCCAGTCGGGGAGTTGTGCCTCGACGAGCCGGGCCAGGGCCTCGCCGACCTCGGGGAGGCCGGCCGCGGCGGCGGAGGCGGTCTGGAGGTTGAGGTTGGCGTCCGTGGTGAACGCGCCGGACCAGGCCGTGTCCCAGTCGCCGGTCCACAGTCCGGTGAGCCGGGGCGGGAGCAGGCCGCTGGCGGAGAGCAGATGGTAGCGGCCCGCCGCGAACAGCCGCTCCGCCAGGGCCGCGCTCCCCGGCCGCTTGAGCAACTCCGAACCAGACAGGGCACGTTCGGCGGCTTCGCCGCGCAGGTCGAGGGTGACTCGGTGGTAGGCGGTGCGGTGCGCGGGCAGATGGCGGTCGAGGAGGTCGTCGTACGTCCGCCCGGTCAGCAGGTCGAGCAGGGCCGCCGCTTCCCCGGTCACGGCCGGTGCACCGGTGCACCGGCGCACCCGGGTGAGCAGCAGCACCGAGTCCGCGCCGGTGACGCGCGCTCCGGACGGGGCGAGCGCCGTGGTGCCACCGGTGACGGCGATCAGCAGCACGCCGGTGTAGGCGCGGTCGCTGCCGGGGTAGCGGGCGTGCAGGCTCAGCACGGCGCCCTCGGCGGTGAGCCGCGCCCCGTGGCCGACGCCGAGGCCGGGCGGCACACCGGGAAGCCGGTGGTCCAGGCGGACGTCGAGCGTGGGACCGGGCGCGGTGACGTGCTGGACGATCACGTCGTCGGCGCGGGAGACGAAGACGCGGCTGATCCGGTCCCCGCACACCGCCGTCACCTCGCCGCTGGTGAAGTCGACCGAGCGGCGGAAGGGGGTCCCTCTTGTTCGAACGGAGTCGTGAACTCGGGGGACCTGCGGGGCGCGGGGCGGGCGGCTCAGCCGGATCCGGAAGGCCGGGTGGAAGGGCTGCACCCACTGCAACGGCCGGCCGTCGGTGAAGGACTCGGCGGCGGTGCGATCACCGGCGAGCAACCGGTCCTGGAGAGCGGGCAGTTCATCGGCGAGGAGCGGCGGCCTGGCGTGCTCGCCGCCGTTGGGGCGGACGAGGGTGTGATGGGTGACGATCACGCGGTCGTCGTCCGGATCGCCGAACACCAGGGCGCCGTGGTGGCCGTTGCCGCTGAGGAAGGCGTCCTCCCAGCGGGCGGCCGGGAGAGGTTCCCAGGTTCCGAGGTGAAGTCCGCCGGTCACGGTTTCAGCACCGCCGCTCCGTACCGTCCGAGCGTCGTACGACCGGTCACGGCCGCCCCGGTGAGCAGGTCGTGGTGGGTGCCCGGCACGTCGACGGTCACCGGCTCACGCCCGTGGTTGAGCAGGAACAGCAGCTCCCCGCGCCGGACGGCCTCGACCCCGGCGGGCAGCCCGTCCAGCACCGGGCGGACGCCCGCACCGGCGGCGACACGGATGAGCAGGGCGCGCAGCGCCTCGGGCTCCGGGAGGGTCGAGACGTACCAGGCGCGGCCCCGGCGCAACACGGCGGGCAGCCCGTCGAGCTCGCCGCCCTGGTACGGGACCGTCTCGTCGGCGGTGCCGTCGGCCTCGATCTCCTCCGACCACAGCGTCCCGCGCAGTCCGCCCGCGCACGCGACGCTCTCCCCCGCGTCCAGCGGCCACCACTCGTGCAGCGTGCGGATGCCGAACAGTTCGCGCAGCCGCGGATCCATGCCGCCGGGGCGGATGCGGTCGTCCTCGTCGGCCACCCCGGTGAGGAAACCGCACACGAGGGTGCCGCCGCCGGCGACGTACGCCAGCAGGTTGTCGATCGCGGCGTCGGTGAGCAGGTAGAGCTGGGGGACGACGACGAGCCGGTGGGCGGTGAGGTCGTGCTCGGGGTGGGCGAAGTCGGTGGCGAGGCGGGCTTCCCACAGGGCGCGGTGCCAGGCGCGCAGGACCTCGGGGTACTCGACGTGCGCGGACGGGCGGCCGTCCTGGTCGCATGCCCACCAGGAGTGCCAGTCGTGGAGGATCGCGATGTCGCGGGTGCCGTGGGTGCCGGACACCTCGGCGCCGATCCGCCGCAGTTCGGCGCCGATCCGCTTGACCTCCTGGAACGTACGGCCCTGCTCGCCGGCGTGGCCGACCATCGCGGAGTGGAACTTCTCCGCGCCCTGCCGGGACTGACGCCACTGGAAGTAGCAGACGGCGTCGGCTCCGTGGGCCACCGCCTGAAGGGACCACAGGCGGTTGAGCCCGGGCGGCTTGGGATGGTTGACGGCACGCCAGTTGACCGGGCCGGCCGCCTGTTCCATGAGCATCCAGGGGCCGCGGGCCTGGGAGCGGGTGAGGTCCTGGACGAGCGCGCCGTACTGGGCGCCGAGAGGGTCGCGCGGGTCGGGGTAGAGGTCGACGGAGACGACGTCCTCCTCGGCGGCCCAGCGCCAGCCGTCCTGACCGGACCACAGCGGCATGAAGTTGGTGGTGACCGGAAGGTGCGGGGTGTGCCGGCGGACGATGTCGCGTTCGGCGCAGTAGCACTCCAGGAGCATGTCGGAGGTGAAGCGGCGGAAGTCCAGGACCTGGGCGGGGTTCTTCAGGTAGTGGGCGCGGCGCAGGGGCAGGATGCCGTCCCAGCTGTCGTAGCCCTGGCTCCAGAACGCCGTTCCCCAGGCGGTGTTCAGGGCGTCGAGGGTGCGGTACTTCGTGCGCAGCCAGCGGCGGAAGGCGGCGGCGGCCTCGCCGCCGTGGTCGTGGGTGCAGTACTCGTTGTTGATGTGCCACATCGTGAGGGCGGGGTGGCCGGCGTAGCGGGCGGCCAGGTCCTCGGTGATGGCGGCGGCGTAGCGGCGGTAGGTGGCGCTGGAGTGCGAGAAGTGCTGCCGGCCGCCCCACCACTCGGTGCGGCCGTCCTCGTCACGGGGCAGGGTGTCGGGGTGCAGGCGGCCCATCCAGGGCGGGGGCGAGGAGGTGGGGGTGGCGAGGACGACGCCGACGCCGTTCGCCTCCATGAGGTCCATCACCGTGTCGAGCCAGCCGAACTCCCGTGCGCCGGGGTGCGGTTCGAGCTTCGACCAGGAGAACACGCCGAGGGTGACGGAGTTGACCCCGGCGTCCTTCATCAGCCGGACGTCCTCGTGCCAGGTCTCCTCGGGCCACTGCTCGGGGTTGTAGTCGCCGCCGAAGAAAATCCGGCCGTTGGTCATCTGCATGACAGTGTCCTCACCTTGGAAGAAGGGCCCCGCGCAGAAGCCGCCTATCCCTTGACGGCCCCCGTGAGCATCCCCTTCCTGAAGTGCTTCTGGACGAACGGCGACAGCACGGCCACCGGCAGCAGTGCCATCACCATGACCGCCATCTGCACGGCCAGTCCGGACAGTTGACCGGTCTTGATGGACTGGGCGAGGCCCACCGGGGCCTGCTGCTTCTGGACGAGCTGGATCATGACGTTCTGGAGCGGCAGCATGCTCTGGTCGTTGAGGTACAGGGACGCGTTGAACCACGCGCTCCAGTAGCCGACCGCGTAGAACAGCGTGATCACGGCGAGCACCGCGCGGGACAGCGGCATCACGATCTGCCACAGGATGCGCAGGTCGCCGGCGCCGTCGATGCGGGCGCTGTCGACGAGTTCCGGCGAGATGTTCATGAAGAAGCCGCGCAGCACGAGGATGTTGAACACGCTCACCGCGCTGGGCAGGATCAGCGCGAGGTAGGTGTCGGTCAGACCGAGGGTCTGCACCAGCAGGTAGGTCGGGATGAGACCGGCGCTGAAGAACATCGTCGCCAGCAGCGTCATCAGGATCCAGCGGTGGCCCAGCGAGCCGGTGCGGGACAGGCCGTAGGCGCACAGCACGGACACGGTCATCGAGAACAGCGTGCCGACCAGGGTGACCAGGATGCTGACGACCGCGGCGCGGGTGACCTGGCCGCCGCCGAGCAGTTCCCGGTAGGCGACGAAGGTGACGCCCTTGGGCACCATGACGAGACCTCCGGCCTCGTCGATGGTCCTGCGCGAGGAGAGGCTGGTGACGACGACGATCCACAGCGGGAAGAGGATCGCCAGGCAGGCCAGGGTCAGGACCAGTCCCTTGCCCGCGAGACCGGCCCCGGTGGGCTTCTCCTCCCACACCGGCCGGGCCGGGGCGGCCCACCGGCGGCCTTCGCGTACGGGCTTGCCGATCACGGCGGTCACTTCCGGTACACCCCCTGCTCGCCCATGAGATGGGCCACCTTGTTCGCGGCGAGGACCAGTCCGAGGCTGACCACGCCCTTGATCAGGCCGGCGGCGGCCGCGTAGCCGAAGTCCTGGTTGCGCACGCCGTTCCACCACACGAAGGTGTCCAGGACCTCCGCGGCGCCGGGGCCGACGGCGTCGCGTTGCAGCAGGATCTGCTCGAAGCCGACGGTGAGGGCGTCGCCGACGCGCAGCACGAGCAGCAGCGCGATCACCGGGCGCAGCGCGGGCAGCGTGACGTGCCAGATGCGGCGCCACCGTCCGGCGCCGTCCATCGCCGCGGCCTCGTACAGGTCCGGGCTCACCGAGGCGAGCGCGGCGAGGAAGACGATGATCCCCCAGCCGGCGTCCTTCCACACGCTCTGCGCGGTGATGAGGAACTTGAAGGTGCTGGGGTCGGTCATGATGTCGAGGCCGTCGTAGCCGTGCTGCCGCAGCAGCTGGGAGAGCAGTCCGGCGCCGCCGAGCAGTTGCTGGAAGACGGCGACGACCAGCACCCAGGAGAAGAAGTGCGGCAGGTACAGCACGGCCTGCGCGACCGCCCGCACCCGGGGTCTGACCACGCTGTTGATGAGCAGCGCGAGCAGGATCGGGATGGGGAAGTACAGCACGAGCTGGAGGAAGAACAGCACCAGGGTGTTCCGTACCGCGTTCCAGAAGGCCGAGTCCGCGAAGATCGCCTGGAAGTTCTCCAGGCCCACCCAGGGGCTGTGCAGGATGGAGACGACGCCGTTGTCGCTGATGTAGGGGTCGTAGTCCTGGAAGGCGACGACGTTGCCGAGGATCGGTATGTAGTTGAACAGCAGGACGAGGACGACGGCCGGGAGTGTCATCAGGAGCACCACGCGGTCGCGTCTGAACCTGACGCGCAGGCTCAGCCTCCCCGGGTGCGGATCGTCCCGGGTTCCGGTGGCGCCGCCGGACGCCCCCGCTGTCCTCGCCGTCGGGTCGGCCTCGGCCCTGCTCCGGGGCACCGTGCTGTGGGACACGGCCGGTCTCCTTGCCTCAGCGCCCGGGTCAGCCTGCCGCCGAACCGTTCTCGTCGAGGATCTTCCTGTACCAGTCGCGCAGCCTGTCGCCGCCCTTGCTCTTCCAGTCGGAGACGGCCTGCTGCATGTCGGCGATCTTCTTGTGGCCGCGGACGATGTCGTCCTCCAGCTGTTCGAAGTCGTTGGACAGGTTGGTCCAGCGGGAGGGTTCGGTGATCTGCATGCCGTAGAAGGCGGACTTCCTGGTGAAGGCGCCCATCCGCTGCTGCCACTCGACCTGCGCCCTGGTGATGTCGGGGAGGTCGGGGTGGGCGAGGGTCGGGGCGGGGCTCGCGACCATGACGTAGGCGTTCATGACCTCGTTGTTGCCCTTGTCGTTCTTGACGGGCACGCCGTCCTTCAGGGTGTAGTGCGTGCCCTCGACGCCGTAGTTGGTGAGCATGTACTCCTTGGTGCCGTACGGGGCGGCGGTGACGTTGGCGACGGCCAGCACGTCACGGACGACCGACTCGGAGGCCTTCTTGCTGACGAAGGCGAAGATGTTGGCGGGCTGGGTGGCCCACAGGGTGGGGTGGCCGCCGTCGTGGCCGAAGACGTCCATGCCCGAGACCTTGAAGTCCGGGTTCTGGGTGGCCTGTTCGGCGGCCCGGCCGTACCACTGCGAGATGTCGTTGTTGTAGATCAGGAACTCGCCGGCGGCGAACTTGGGTCCCGGGTCGGTGGAGGCGCTCTTGCCCAGCTCGAAGTCGGGGTGGACGTATCCGGCGGCGAACAGCTTGCGGGTCCACTCCAGTGCCTCCAGGTACTCCTGGGTCTCGACGCGGTTGACCAGCTTGCCGTCGACGAGGTCCCAGCCGAGGGGCTTCTCGCCGCCGGAGAGCACACCGAAGGCGTTGAACGCCGTCCACTTCATGTCGCCGCAGGCCCACCGCTTGGCCCGGGCGTTGGTGATCTCCTTGGCCAGCGCCAGGAACTCGGCCGCCGAGCGGGGGACCTCGTACCCCTCCTTGTCGAAGAGGTCCCGGCGGTAGAGGGGCACGATGTTCGTGACGTAGGAGGCGGGCATCGGCAGGCCGCGGAGACTGCCGCCGAAGATGGAGCGCTGCCAGGCGTCCGACGGGATCGCCGCGAGGTTCGGGTACTCCTTGACCTTGTCCCCGGACAGGTAGGGGCCGAGGTCGGCGAACTTGCTGGTGATGGCGCTGGGTATCTTGCCGCCCATGTTCCAGCCGGGGACCACCACGACGTCCGGGATGCTGCTGGAGGCGAGGACCGCTCCGAGCTTCTGGTCGTAGGTGTTGCCGTCCTGGTTCTGCCAGACGACGTCGACGCCGATGAGGTCGTTCATCGCCCGGTAGTACGCGTTGTCCTGCTTGGGCGGGGAGCCCCAGAAGGGCGACATGACGCTGACCTTGCCGCCCTTGCCGAGCTTCTTCGGCACGGAGGTCTTGAGGCCGGCGAGGTCGAGCGGGCGGGTGAAGCCGACGGCGGAGCCGTTCTTGGCGGGGAGGTCGGGCGGGACGACGTTGTTCGCGACGTAGGCCGGCAGCAGCTTCCTGGCGCCCTTGCCCGACGTGGTGCCGCCGCGCGAACCGCTGTCGCCACCACCGCAGGCGGTGAGCAGCGGCATCCCTCCCGCCACGGCCACGGCGGCGACCGCCGTGGAGGCGAGGAGGTTTCTCCGGCTGGGGCCGGTGGAGGCGGCGTTCGGCGTCATTGCGTCAACCCTTCGTGGCGCACCAGGACACCCGGCGGTGGGGCCGTCGGCTGCGGTGTCTCGATGTATCGATCTGTCGATGCTCGATGTCTCGAGTGGAACTGGCTGAGCTGAAGCGGTCCTCGGAGGAATGTCCGTACTGGGGGTGTCCGCCGTGTCCGCACGAGGAGTGACCGTACGGCGAGGGCGAACTGAGTCGAAGCGCTTCGATGTTGCTGCGAGGTTAAGTGAACACCTGAGGGCGCACAAGGGTCGGATCCAAGATTGCTCGGAGGCGGGGCCCACGGGACTGGTCTCATATGCCCCTTGAGGTGCGGGCCGGGAACCTGACGTGTTGCCCCGGACCGTCTTGACACCCACCCCCGAGTCGCCTGAGCATCGAAGCGCTTCGAAAGAGGCTTGCCGTTCCAGCGCTAGGGGACCCCCACGTGACCGTACGAACGCCTCACACGCCTCCGTTCCGCGATCCGCGGCTGCCGTTCGCGAAGCGCGTCGACGATCTGCTGGCGCGGCTGACCCTCGACGAGAAGGTCTCCTTCCTGCACCAGTTCGCGCCCGCCGTTCCGCGGCTGGGAGTCGCCGCGTTCCGCACCGGTCAGGAGGCGCTGCACGGGGTGGCGTGGATGGGCCCGGCGACGGTCTTCCCGCAGGCCGTCGGGCTCGGCGCCACCTGGAACGACGACCTGGTGCGCCGGATCGGCGAGGCGGTGTCCCGCGAGGTCCGGGCGATGCGCGCCCGCGACGACCGCGTCGGCCTCAACGTCTGGGCCCCGGTGGTGAATCTGCTGCGCCACCCGCTGTGGGGCCGCAACGAGGAGGGCTACTCGGAGGATCCGAAGCTGACGTCGGCGATCGCCGTCGCCTACACGCGCGGCCTGCGCGGCGGTCATCCGACGTACTGGCGCACGGCACCGGTCCTCAAGCACTGGCTGGCGCACAACAACGAGACCCGCCGGGACACCACGTCCTCCTCGGTGCGCCCGCGCGTCCTGCACGAGTACGACCTGCGGGCGTTCCGGGAGGCGGTGACGGCCGGCGCGGTGGCCGGTGTGATGCCCGCCTACAACCTGGTCAACGGCCGCCCCAACCACGTCTCGCCGTACCTGCGCGAGCATCTGCGCACCTGGACCGACGAGGACCTGCTGGTCTGCTCGGACGCGGGCGCGCCCTCCAACCTGGTCGACTCCGAGCACTACTTCGCCACGCACGAGGAGGCCGCCGCGGCCGCGCTGCTGGCCGGCGTGGACAGCCTCACCGACCACGGCACGGATCCGGCGAAGACCGTGGCGCGGGTGCGGGGAGCCCTGGAGCAGGGCCTGCTGACCGAGGCCGACGTCGACACGGCCGTGCGCCGGCAGCTCTCGGTGCGCTTCCGGCTCGGCGAGTTCGACCCGCGGGACGATCCGCACGCCGGCGCCGGGGAGTTCGACACGCCCGAGCACCGGGCTCTCGCGCTGGAGGCCGCCGAGCAGGCGGTCGTGCTGCTGAGCAACGACGGGCTGCTGCCCCTGGCCGCCGGCACCCGCGTCGCCGTGGTCGGCCCGCTCGCCGACGAGTGCAAGCTCGACTGGTACAGCGGAACGCTGCTGCGCCGGTCCACACCGCTGGAGGGTCTGTACGAGCGGTTCGGCGCCGAGCGCGTCGAGTTCGCGGAGGGGGTGGACCAGGTGCGGCTGCGCACGGCCGACGGCCGCTTCCTGCACGTGCCGCCCGGGAAGGCCGAGGGTCCGGCGCGCGGCGCGGAGGGGGCGCTGGACCCGGCCCTGCTGGCCGGCCGCACCGACCTGCCGCCGCTCACCACCGACGCCACCGGCACCGTGCTGTCCCTGATGGACTGGGGCGAGGGCGTCCTGACCCTGCGCGCACCGGACGGCCACTACCTCTCGGTGGCCGACGACGGCTGTGTGCGCGCCTCGGCCGACCAGCCCGGCGGCTGGGTGGTGCAGGAGACGTTCCGCCTCGAACCGCACGGCGGCGGGCACCTCCTGCGGCACATCGGGACCGGTCGCCACGTCCGTGTCACTGCCGACGGCGTGAGGATCGCCGAGGAGAACGGGCCGGACGGCGCGGAGGCCGCGGAGGTCTTCGAACTGGTGGTGTCCGAGCGCGGGGAGGAGGCGGTGGCGCGCGCGGCCCGGTCGGCCGACGTGGTGCTGGTGGTGGCGGGCAACGACCCGCACATCAACGGCCGCGAGACGCAGGACCGTACGACCCTGCGGCTGCCGGAGCACCAGGAGCGGCTGCTGCGCGCGGCCCGCACCGCGAACCGGAACACGGCGCTGGTGCTGGTCTCGGCGTACCCGTACGCGGTCGACCCCGCTCCCCTGCGGGCGGTGCTGTGGACCGCCCACGGCGGCCAGGCGGCGGGCACCGCCCTGGCCCGGGTGCTGGCCGGTGACTCCTCCCCCGCCGGCCGGCTCCCGCAGACCTGGTACGCGGACGACTCCGACCTGCCGGACCTGCTCGACTACGACGTGATCGGCAGCCGCCAGACGTACCTGTACTTCGAGGGCACCCCGCTGTTCCCCTTCGGACACGGGCTGTCGTACACGTCGTTCGGATACGGCGACCTGGCGGTCCGGGTCGAGCAGGACACGGTGCGCGTGTCCTTCGCGGTCACCAACCACGGAGGCGTCACCGCGGACGAGGTCGCCCAGCTCTACACCCGCGCCGCGGACCCGTCGGTCCCGCGCCCGCGCCGGGAGCTGGCCGCCCACCGCCGCATCACGCTCGCGCCCGGCGAAGAGATGGAGCTGACCTTCGAAGTCCCCCTATCCCAAATGGAGTTCTGGGACGTGTCACAAGGGCGCCGGCGTCTGGAGCCAGGTCCGTACGACCTCCTCGTCGGCGCCTCCAGCGAGGACGTCCGCCTCCGCACGACCCTCACCCTCGACGGCGAGCCCGGCACGCCGCGCCCGGTTCTGGAACACGGCCTGAACGCCGCCGGCTTCGACGAGCAGTCGGGCATCGAGATCGTCGACCGGACGAGGACGACGGGCGACGCGGTGACGCCCGCTCCCGGCAGGCAGGGCGAACTCCTCTACCGCCACTGCGACTTCGGCACGGGGGCGACACGGGTGAGCGTCGAGGTGGCGGGCGAGGGCACCGTCGAACTCTCCCTGGACGGCGGCCCGGTGATCGCGTCCGTCGTCCTGGACACCCCCACGTCGGACGCGTACGACTACACCACCCTCACCGCCCCGGCCACCGCCGCCGGCGTACACGATCTGCGCCTCGGGCTGCGCGGCCCCCTGCGCCTCGCGCGGATCGGCTTCACGAGTTGAGAACGACCCGTCCCGGCCCGTCCCGGCCATGCGAGTCCCCTGGACGCGGCTCACCGTGATCGGGGTCGGTGTTCACCGGATGTCTTCGGCGTCCGGGGACGAGGCTGCGGCGGTCTGCGTCTCAACGTCGGAGAGAGGGCCGTTGGCCGTGACGATCGAGGTGAGCGGGTAAGGAGGGCCGCTGGTGCCGCAGAGGGTCAGCAGCGGCATGCCGTCCTCCTGGCGCCGGCCGAGGCAGCTCCACATCTGGCCGTGCCGGTCGACCTGGCCGCGGGCGAGGTCGTAGACGCGGCCTCCCAGAAAGAACGGCTCGCCGGCGGCCTCCGCGGCTTCGTCGAGGAGGTGAGGCACTTGGTAGGCGGTGAGGTGAACGTCGACGGCGTCGATCCGTCCTGCGGCGGTCTGGGCCCATCCGGCGCGGTGGGTGGGAGCGTCGAGTGCCGCGCCGATGGCGGTCAGCCAGTACTCCCAGTGGTCGAGCGAGAGGGCGTGGATGTGGATGACGACGCGCTCGTGGTCCCAGGTGATGTGCGTGGTCTCGAGCCGGCCTTCGTTCTCGGCCCGCAGCTTGGCGGCCACAGCGGCGGTACGGGCCTGCGCCGGCGTCCAGTCGGCCGCGCCCTGCTCCTCGGTGCTCGTGGTCCGAGCGGCGGCGGGCCTGATCGCGGGGATCTGCTCTGCGACGGGCACGACGGCCGGCTGCGGCACACTCGCCGCGGTGTCGGACGCCGGCGGCGCGTCAAGGCCGGTGCCGGGCGGGGCGATCGCGCCACGGAGTGCCGGGGTGGGCGGCTTCGGGCCGGCGACGGCTTCGGTGACGTCGGCGGCCGGCTGGTCCGTCTCGGGCAGGCCGCGCTGCGCTTCGTCCTGGTCCTGAAGCCGTTTGAGGGCTTCGGCGCCGCCCGTTTCCACCAGGCGTCCCTGCGCCTGGAGGCTGGCGATGAACCTGCGGGCCAACTGCGCCAGCTGCTCGATCAGTTCGCGCTCGATCTCGACGTCGCCACGGCTGTCGGGAGTGGTCGTCATGCTCCCGCCTCCACATAGGCCCTGCGGAGGGAGTCGAGCGCGCGCCACTGCAGGGTCTTGACGGCGGCGTCGGTGGTGCCCATGGTGCGGGCCGTCTCGCTGACGGACAGTTCGCGGAGGAACCGGAGCCGGATGACGGCCTGTTGACGTGGCGTGATCCCGGACAGGGCGTGGTGCAGGTCGGCAGCGGCAAGGGTGGACAGGACCGTGTCCTCGGCGGTGCTCACCGGGGTCACCCAGGCGTCCCACACGTGGGTGATCTGGTCCACGAAGGTGAGCCGCCGTGTCGCGGCGACCTTGAAGTGGTCCGCGACCACGTTGCGGGCGATCGTGCACAGCCAGGCACGGATCGGCGTGCCGGTCCACCGGAAGGTGCCGATCTTGGCCCACGCCTTCATGAAGACATCGGCGGTGAGGTCCTCGGCGAGCGTCGGGTTCGATCTGACGCGGAGGCCGATGAACGCGGCGACGACGTCGTGGTGCATCCGGTACAGCTCGCCGAACGCCTCGGGATCGCCTTGCTGGGCGCGGGTGATGAGGGCCGGTTCCCTCGTTGTGAGGCCGCCGGACACGGCCTGGGCATGAGAAATCAAAGCCTGCTTCCGATCGTGAGTGGAGGAACGGTGTCGGGCTGGGTGACGAGGAGAGACCGCCCCCGCGGGCTCCGTGGGCCGTCAGCCGGACCCGCGCCGACGTCCGACTGGAGCGGGCGCCGGCCACCGGCGTGAAGCGGCGGTGCGCCGCGTGGTCAGCGGGTCGTCGTACACGAGAGTGTCGAGCCCGACCCCGTAGGCGTCGCGCAGCGTCCAGAGCGTGGCCAGGCTCGGTTCTTTCGTCCCGGCCGCGAGTCGGTGGAGCGTCGACCTGCTGATACCGGTGCGCTGCGCCACGTCGGCAACACTTTCGTCACCAAGCTCCTTGGCCTTCACCAGGAGCTTGGCCATATGGAGGCGGAGCATGGTCAGAAGACCCCCTAAGGGACTTGCATCCGTGCGGCTAACCCACACGCACGGACGTATGGAAGTTGCCAGGCTGATGTGACGCAAGGCTATTTTTATTCGCACATAAGTACTAGATCGACGAGTTGGCCTGGAGTAATGCCGATCTAGGCCCTTGACCTGCAAAGGTGCACGCATGCAACTAGCGTGAAACTACATGCATGCGCGCTACCCTCCGGACATGCGGACTACGGAAGATCTCCATCAGGGGACCCGGACCGGGCGACAGGCTCAAACACGGCGTGTCGGCGCCTACCTCTCCGCGGCCGCGACCGCGGCCGGGTACGACATCCGCCGGCGCAGGGGCGGCCGAGCGCAACTGGCGGCCCTGACCGGACTGAGCCTGACCACCATCAGCCGGACGCTGGACGGCAGAACCCTGCCGCTCCCCTCACAGCTGGCGAAGTGGGCAACGGTCCTCAATCTCGATCACCGGGCGATGCTGGTGGACAGCGGCCTCATTCCTGAACAACGAGGCCCCCGGACCGCAAGCCGGGAGGCGGCGTCAGCGGCACTGTCCCCGAACGAGGCGATGAACGCGTGGGGAATTTCCGACCCCATCATTCGCAAGACACTCAACGCGAGTATCGTCCACGCGATCAGACTCCAAGAGGAGCTCGACGCGGCCGACGGCTGGGAGGCCGTCGCACTGGGGTGAACCGGATAGCCTCCCTCCTGCCGCGCCAGGATCAGCGGGTCGGAAATGGTGCGCTGGCGAGAGGGGTAGCAGGTGCTCGTCGTACGAGGAACTTCCATGACCGCTGTCGTCCGCGGCAGCACTGGTGAGACGGTGATTCTGCTCCCCGGTGATGCGCGTCAGGAAGTGTCCGAGGCAACATTGACCGATCTGATCAAGGTCGCCAGCGCCGTTCTCAGTGCGGCCGAACTTCAGACCATCAGCAGGGTTGTCCCCAGGTTGACAATAAGTCAGATGGATTCCTGCGTTTCAGTCGATGGAATGGCGCTGACGGTCTACAGGCTGACCGTCGACTGAGTATCGGGCGCGAATAGGAGAATCCCTCCACCACTGAGTTCCGGGATCACCCCCGCTTCAGCAAAAGGTGAGCCGCCCGCCGTCGGAAGGTTCGACGGCGGGCGGCTCGGCCTTTCACAGGAGCGGGACTAGCGGCGCCAGTAGGGGAGGCAGTCCCATCGGTTCGACTCGTAGCGCCAGTCCCGGTCGCAGTCCCGGTCCCACCTGGAGTGGCGGTCGCAGTACCGGTACCGGTAGTTGTCATGACGCCAGTAGTCACGGTCTCGCCACAGGTCGGAGCCGTGGCGGTACCCGTAGTGGCTGTAGTGGTCGCCTCGGTCGAACGAGTGGGCCGCCAACGTCGCGGAGGCTGGGGCATGGAACGGAGCCGCGATCGCCTCTGCGGAGGCGGGCACCACGACGGCGCCGGCAGTCAGAAGCGCGACCGCCACCGATCTCGCAATGGTCTTCACTTACTCTCCTTTCGAACAGCAGGAATTCGTTGTTTCCCTGCCGCTGGATGCGACGTTACATCGAATTGCTGGGCCCATCGCTGAAGCCGATGTGCGGTCAGACGCGAGGGGGCAGCCGGTCGGGATTACAGAATCAGCAGCTCAGCCGCCTTGCCGGGCATGCGTGAAGCTGCGCTGTCCCGTCTTTTCGAAACACCCGTCCAGACGAATTATTGGGCGTGGCGAGATGAGCCGTCCGCCCAGTTCGCCGGACTGAATCAATGACTTCCGCAGGGGAATTCCCGCTCTTAAACGACCCGTATTTCCAGGAGTGGAAATACGGGGCAGGATCCCCGCCACCTGTCAGTTCGCCGCCCACAGAGCGCGACAACCGTCATTGATCCGCCCCGGCTTTTGCGGAGTTCACCCACCCCTCGGAGCCCGCGTACGGGTCGGCACACCGTCGTCGGGACGCCGGCGCCCCCCGTCCCAGTGGGGACCCGGAAGTGAACGACCGTGCGCTTTTGAACGCATGTCGCATATAGGAGGTTTGCACTCCCGCTTCCGCTTCCGCTACTGTCCGGGACCTCCGGACAAACCGTTCGGAGTCTCTGGACGGCGCGGCCGGTGTACGCCTGCTGGTTCCCCAGCGGTTCCGCCGCCTCCGGCTCCACAGCAGGGTTTCCGCATGACCCGGCTGCCGGACTTCTGCCGCCAGAACCCCTCAACAACCCTTCAATGAAAGGTGTCCCCATGAACATGGACCAGCTCGAGGCCGAGACCGCGGAACTGCTGCCCGGCCGGGAGGCGCTGGGGAAGTTCTCGTTCAACTTCACCAAGATGACGAGCATCACTAAGAAGGCCGCGCACGTGGACGCTCACAACGAGTCGGCCGCGCTGAACCAGTGCTCGCCGTGGGCCGTCGCCCAGTCCGAGGCGCAGCAGGCCATCAGCATCCAGCAGTAACACCCGCGGGCGGTGTGCAGGGCCAGGTCGACGGACTTGGCCCTGCACCCGCTCCACGCCCGGTATCGCATACGGCACGCCTGTTGTCCAGTGCTGTGACCATTCGTCAGAACATCAGACGCGCCTTGGAGAAGAGAATGACGGCGTCCGAAGAACACAGCGGCTTCAGAACGCTGGATGTTCAGGTTCCGCATCCCTGGGACGGGTTCCCACAGGAAGCGGCCGTCAACGGCATGCCGGAGTCATTCACCCACTCGATGCACACCAAGGCCGCCGGCGCCTTCATGCCGTGGAGCGCCGCGCCCGTTCCCCGGCTGAGCCACGGCTTGCAGACCCTCGGGGAGTACCAGGGATCCGGCTTCACCGAGCGCAAGTACATCGTCCGCCGAGGTGACGGTCAGGTGATCCAGCTTTCGCGCCTGCTGTACGTCGTCGTGAGCTCCATCGACGGCGTACGCGACGCCGAAGCGATTTCCCATCGGGTGAGTGGGCGCTACGGGGCTGAAGTCACCACGGAGAACGTCGTCCACCTGGTGGAGCGAAAGCTCACTCCCCTCGGTATCACGGTCCCCTTCGGAGACCTGCCGGAGGAGCCCTCGGCCCCTCGCTCGGACCTGCTCCTCGCCCTCCGCGGCCACAAAGTGATCTTCCACGAGGCGCAAGTGGCCCGCATCGCCGCCGCGCTCTCCTGGCTGCACCGGCCACTTGTCGTGGCGTTGACGCTCGCAGGCACCGCGGCCATGGACATCTGGCTTTTCGGTGTTCACGGAGCCATCACGCCCGTGCTGCAAGTGCTCGAACAGCCACTGTGGATGCTCATCCTCTTCGCGCTGACGGTCGCCTCCCTCGTCTTTCACGAGTTCGGGCACGCGTCGGCCTGCCGGTACAGCGGGGGCGTACCCGGAAAGATCGGATGCGGCATCTTCCTGATCTGGCCATCCATGTACACGGACGTCACCGACGTGTACCGGATCGGGAAGACCGGCCGCCTGCGCACCGGACTGGGGGGCGTGTATTTCAACATCATCTTCATGCTGGCCCTCACCGCGGGCTACCTTCTCACGGGCCAGTCCTTCTTCCTTGCCGCGGTCTACCTCACGCACTTCGAGGTCCTCGAACAGTTGGTGCCGGCGGTGCGGCTCGACGGCTACTACATCCTCGGCGACCTGGCCGGTGTTCCCGACCTGTACGGCAAGGTCAAGCCCATCCTGTTGAGCATGCTGCCCGGACGGAGACGCGCCGCCGCAGGTGCGGCCGACCTCAAGCGCTCCGCCCGGATCATCGTGACGGTGTGGGTCTTGACCATGGTTCCCCTGCTCCTGGCAGAGGCCGCGTACGCCCTGTGGAACCTTCCACGCCTCCTGGCCACCGCACTGCGCAGTCTTTCGGCCCAATGTCTCGGCACGTACTCGGCGTTCACGGCAGGGCAGTGGGCTGCCGGGCTGGTCGGAGTCATCGGCACGCTCATGCTGCTCTGCCCGATGGCAGGAGGCGCCTATCTCGCAGGCCGGCTGGCGGCCCGCCTGTACCGCGCCGCCATGAGAGCGACCGAGGGAAAGCCGGCCAAGCGTCTCGTTCTGGCAGCCGCGGTCGCCGCCGGCTGCGCCATTCTCGGAACCGCCTGGGTGCAGGGGCTCGCGCCCAAGCCCCTTCCCGAATCAGCCCCGGTCACGCCTGTCCTGCAACCCGGTGTGCCCACCACTCGAGCCCCGCACCCCACCCCCACGGGCTCCCCGGCGGGCCACCCTGCCGGCACCACGCCGGAGAAGCGGGTCACCCGACGCAACAGCACCTCGTCGCCCCGAACCGTTCCATCCCACTCCGCGGCGGCCCCGCCTGCCCCCTCGGCAACCGCCCCGGCGCCTCACTCCGGCACACCGGCCGCCTCCACGGCGGAGGCCGGCCCCACCCCGAGCACACCGGCCGGCAGCACCCCCACCACGCCGTCCCCACGCCCTTCCGAGAGCCGGACAACCTCCGCATCCCCCTCTCCCCCTCCCTCCGAGTCCGTCACCGCATCCCCCTCACCCTCCGCGACAGCCCCCTCCGGCCCCAGCCCTTCCTGACCCCGCACACCACCTCATCCGCAGGAGAGAACGATGAACCACCGCAAGCCTCGTCCCAGGACCTCCTCCAAAACAGCGATCGGCCTCGGCATCGCCGCGACCGCCGGACTGGCCGTGACGGCCAGTACCACCTCGGCGGGCGCCAGCCCCGGAGGTTCCCGCATCTCCCAGAGCGTCGCCATCGCGGTCGACATGGCGCAGAGCCATGCCAACAGGGCCCACAGGAACCAGTTCGACGAGTCCTTCAAGATCCACGAATACGGCTCGTCCGTCGCCGTGACGGCGAACAACCGGGCTACGGCGGTATCGTCAGGCTGCTCCATCGACGCCCCCTGCCGTTCGATCGCCCTCTCCTACCAGATCGTCACCACGGCCGGCCGAAACGCGCGTCTCATCAACGCCTCCAACATCAGCAGGGGCGTCAACGAACACTGCCCGGCGTGCGAGACGTTCTCCGGGGCATATCAGTTCATCGTGGCCACGCCACGGGGATTCAGCCTCAGCCGCGAAGGCCGCGGCGAGCTCGACTCGATCAACCACCAGGTCGAGGCCCTCAAGACGTCTCGTCTGCCGATCTCCCAGGTCACGCAGCAGGCGGACGAGCTGGCCCGCAGGGTGAAAACCGTCCTCGACCGTGAGGCGGCCCGTGCGCCCAGGGGTAGCGGGAGCGACGCGTCGGCCGACTTCGCACCGACCGTGACCATGCACCGCTACGTCCGGTAGGTCCCGCAATACGCTCAGGGCTGTGGACTCCCACCGCAGCCCTGAGTGCTGAAATCACGGTCGGGAAGCGAGGTCCAGTGAGCAGCGCTCATCTCATGTCTCCGTCCAAGCTGAAGCAGGCGCAGGCTCGCATCGAAAAGCTGGAGGGCGAGATCGCGGCATGCCGGAAAGCCATTGACCTCATGATGGAAGTGGTGCCCCCAAAAGACGATACGAAGTGATTTCCGCGATGGCGGATGACGGCTTCCCGGCACGCGGAATCATTGAGCTGCTCGGCGTCTCGGAGTCCGGCTATTACGCGTGGCGTGACCGCGTTCCGTCGGCTCGGTCATTGCGGCACGCCTGGCTGACCCGGGTCATTCTCGACATCTACGGCTCATCCGGTTCGACCTTTGGCTACCGCCGCATCCGGCAGGAGCTCGGCCGCCGCTACGGCATCAGTGTCAGCCATGGAACGGTGGAGCTTCTCATGGTTCAGGCCGGCATCCGCGGCAGGGCCGGCAGGCTGCACGAGGGCGCGCCGCCCGCGGTCTCCGAGGTTTCCAACCGGCGCTGGGTCGTCGACGTTTTCACCTACAGAACACCGAAGGGCGCCGTGTCCGCGGCTGTCGTCCTCGACTCGGCGTCGCATCACCTGGTGAGCTGGAGCGCGGCCCCCGAGGCAAGCGCCTCGCTCATTGATCGCGCCCTCGACAGGGCGATTTCTCATGAGGCCGCCATGGAGCAGGCCGCCGGCACCGCCAAAGGCATCCTTACCGGATGCTGTTTCACCAAGCGCGCGCAGGCCCTGAGGCACGGACCTGCTCCTGGGACCATCGGCGATTGGTACGAACACGCGCTGGTCGAGGCATTCTGGGAAAGAATGCACCGCGAACTCACGGACCACAACGAAGAGGATGATCCGAGAAGACTCGAGAAAAGTCTGGAGACATGGACGTCACACCACCCCTGCCCATCGCCGAAGAATTAAGAGCCGGAATGGATGCGGGAAGGCCTCTGTCGGCGACGCAGGCCCATCAAGTGCTGCTGTACTGCGCCCTGGATGCGGCGTGCGTGCCGATGGATCCCCATGGCTTGCAAGCGATTGTCAGGGTGGCAGAGCTCGACTACGCAACAGTGCGGACACTGATCGACTGGATCAAAACGGCAGGAATGGAGAGGTTTTGATCCACCCTGCTCCAGGATGATCCACCCTGCTCTAGGGCTCCCCCGCCTGCAGCAAGGACTCGACGAGCACAGCCACATGCCGACGGGCCGTGGGGCTGAGCTTCTGCACGCTCGCGATGAGGATCTCCACCTCCGGATCCGCGATCTCCGGCGCGTTCTCGAAGTAGACATTGACACCTGCGGCCTCGGCCGCTGCGCGCAGCACGGGTGCCACCGGTATGCCCAGGCCTCTGGCCAGACCCTCCAGCGTGGTCTGCTGAGGCATCTGCGCCAGCTTCGCCGACGTCGCCAGATGGTGAACAGTCGAGCGAGAGATGCCGCCCCGGCGCGCTACATCGCTGTAGGACCATCCCTTTTGGTCCAGCTTGTTCTTGATCATTTCCTGCAGTGTGTTGGGCACCCCTGGTGCTTCCTGTCCGAGGGAGGTTGATCGGCCGCTTGCCAATGAGTCTAACGGCGTGGCCCTCAGGTCGTTCTGCACGTTTTCTCTGGTCGCCGCCTTCGGTGCCGGTGACGGCGGCGAAGGCCGGGAAGACGGTCCGCCGGTCCGGTCGCCGGTCCCCCGAGCCACCCTCTTCCGTCAGCACCCGGGCAGACGACGACGGCCGGAGCCCCCGCACAGCGGGCTCCGGCCGTCGTCGGTCGGCGGACCGTCGGGCCTACAGGGCGAGGCCGGTCAGGACCAGGACGCGCTCGTAGGTGTAGTCGTCCATCGCGAACTTGACGCCTTCGCGGCCCACGCCGGACTGCTTGACGCCGCCGTACGGCATCTGGTCGGCGCGGTAGGAGGGGACGTCTCCGACGACCACGCCGCCGACCTCCAGCGCGCGGTGGGCGCGGAAGGCGGTCTGCAGGTCGTGGGTGAACACGCCTGCCTGGAGGCCGTACTTGGAGTCGTTGACGGCGGCGAAGGCCTCGGCCTCGCCGTTCACCTTCTGCACGGTCAGGACGGGGCCGAAGACCTCCTCGCAGGAGATCGTCACCTCGGAGGGCACGTCCGTGAGGACGGTCGGGGCGTAGGAGGCACCGTCACGCTTGCCGCCGGCGTGCAGGGTGGCGCCGGCCTCGACGGCCTCCTGCACCCAGGACTCCACGCGCTTGGCGGCGTCCTCGCTGACCAGCGGGCCGACGTCGGTCTTCGGGTCGGAGGGGTCTCCGGTGACCTGGGCCTCGACGGCGGCGACGATGCGCGGCAGCAGGCGCTCGTAGACCGAGGCGTCGGCGATCACGCGCTGCACGGAGATGCAGGACTGACCGCCCTGGTAGTTGGAGAAGGTCGCGATACGGCCCGCGGCCCAGTCCAGGTCCTCGTCGCTCGCGTAGTCGGCGAGGACGACGGCCGCGCCGTTGCCGCCGAGCTCCAGGGTGCAGTGCTTGCGCGGCACCGAGTCCATGATCGCGTAGCCGACCTTCTCGGAACCGGTGAAGGAGATGACCGGCAGGCGCTCGTCCTGGACGAGGGCCGGCATCTTGTCGTTGGCGACCGGGAGGATCGACCAGGAGCCGGCCGGCAGGTCGGTCTCGGCCAACAGCTCGCCGAGGACCAGCCCGGACAGCGGGGTGGCCGGGGCGGGCTTGAGGATGATCGGCGCGCCGGCGGCGATGGCCGGGGCGATCTTGTGGGCGCACAGGTTCAGCGGGAAGTTGAACGGCGCGATACCGAGGACGACGCCCTTGGGGAAGCGGCGGGTGAGGGCGAGGCGGCCCTGACCGCCGGCGTCGGTGTCCAGGCGCTGGGCGTCGCCGCCGTTGAACCGGCGGGCCTCCTCCGCAGCGAACCGGAACACGGACACGGCACGGCCGACCTCACCGCGCGCCCACTTGATCGGCTTGCCGTTCTCGGCGGAGATGAGCTGCGCGATCTCCTCGGTGCGCTCGACCAGCCGCTTGCTGACGTGGTCGAGGGCGGCGGCCCGCACGTGCGCGGGGGTGGCGGCGAACTCGTCCCGCACGGCGTACGCGGCGGCCACGGCCTCCTCGACCTGGGCGTCGGTCGGCACGCCGACCTTGCCCACCAGCCGCCCGTCCCACGGGTTGGTGACGTCGAAGGTGTCCTCGCCGGTGACCTGGCGGCCGGCGAGCCAGAAGGCGTGGGTGGAAGTCATCAAGGAGTCCCGGCCCTTCCGCGTAGGAGATGTACTTGGCTTTCGTCGTCCACGGTAGGGCGGGGGCGGCCCGGGGTCGTTTGTCCGAGTCGTAGCAGTGCGGGGCGGGGGTGCGCCGGATTGGCGTACGAGCGGGGTCCGGCCCGGTCTCCGGCGGGATCCCTACTCCGTGGAGGTGGCCTTCAGCGCCAGCCACAGCTCCATCCGCACGTCCGGATCGTCCAGGGAACGGCCGAGGATCTCCTCGACCCGGCGCATCCGGTACCGCAGGGTGTGCCGGTGGACGCCGAGGTCGGCGGCGGCCGCGTCCCACTGGCCGTGCCGGGACAGCCAGGCCCTCAGCGAGGCCACCAGATCGCCGCGTCCCGTCGCGTCGTGCTCGTACAGCGCGCGCAGCAGCCCGTCCGCGAACGCCCTGACGGCGTCGTCCGCCAGCAGCGGCAGCACCGATCCGGAGGCGAGCTGGTCGTGCTCGACGAGTACCCGCCCGCGCCTCCGCGCCACCGACAGCGCCTGTTCGGCCTGCTTGTACGCGGCGGCGGCCGCGATGGGACCGGCGGGCCCGGACAGCCCGACGACCAGTTCGCCCTCCTCCCCGCCCGACTGCTCGCGCACGTTCTCGGCCCGCGCCGCCTCCAGCGCCGCGGCGTACTGGCCGCACACCGCCACCGCCGCGCCCCCGTCGGCGGCCAGCACCACCAGGCGCTCCCCGTCGGGCACCACCAGCACCGTCTCCCCCGACCTGGCGGCGGCCGCCTCCACGACCTCGGCCAGCACGGCGAGCGGGTCGGCGCCGGTGCCGGCGGCGGCCAGTAGGGCGACCGGGGAGGGGGCGGCGGACTGCACGCGCGCGTGGGCACCGGCGTGCGCCCGTGCGGCGGACGCCGAGGCGGACTCGGCGACGATCATGCGGAAGGGGGCGTCCAGCAGCCCACCGTACAGGTCGCCGGCCACCGCGCGGGCGTGGTCGGGCTGCCCGGCGAGGAGCATCCGCAGCACGGCGGCGCCGATCCGCTGCTCGGCGGCGTGCAGCGAGCGTGAGCGTTCCGTGGTGAGCGTCAGCAGGGCCACGGCGGAGTGGACGGCGTACCGCTCGGCGGTGCCGAGGGTGGCGGCCGTGCCGACGGCGAGCGCGGCGCGCGGGCGGCGCCCGGTGCCGATCGAGTGCAGTTCGACGCGGTCCTCGGTCTCGGGTCCGCCGACCACGGCGGACGCGGGGGCCGACCGGTCGCGCAGCCGCTCGATGTCGGCCGTGAGCCGTTCGGCGCGGCGCGCGGCCCACTCGGGTGCCGCGGCGACGACGGCGCCCGAGGCGTCGTAGAGCGCCGTCCAGCCGTCCACCTGGGCCGCGAGCGCCGCGAGCAGCCCCTCCGGTCCGGCGTTCAGGGCCTGCTTGGTCAGTTCCCGCTGGGCGGCGAAGCCGGCCGTGACCGCCCGGTACTGGTCGGCCGCGATGGCCGCCGAGACCGCCTTGCTGATGGCGAGGAACGGGGTGCGCCGGGGCACCTCGAGCAGCGGCAGCCCCTCCTCCTCGGCGGCGTCGACGAGCGCCGCGGGGATGTCCTCGTAGTTGACCCCGACGGCGAAGCCGAGCCCGACGACCCCGGCCTTGGCAAGCCGCTTCACATAGCGGCGCATGGCGTCGGGATTCTCCGCGTCCAGCTTGAGCGCGGTGATCAGCAGCAGTTCCCCGCCCTCCATGTACGGCACGGGGTCGGCGAGCTCGCTGACGTGGGCCCAGCGGACGGGTACGTCCAGGCGGTCCCCGCCCGCGCGCACGGTCAGCTTGAGCGCGGAGTGGTGGACGAGCGAGGCGAGCGTCGGGGGCATGAGGCCTTCTGGTCTGCGGGGTGCTTCTACGGGGCTCTTCTACGGCTTCTTGTGCGGAGGTTCTGCGGAGATCGGATGATCATTGTGATCCTTTGGACGTCACGTATGAACGGCCTATGCCGATTCTGCCTCACCGTACGGTCAACGCGTGACGGCCGTGCGCACACCCGCCGCGTTCGCCCCCGCTCCTTCAGTCCCGCAGATCCACCAGCAGTGGCGGCGCGTGCTCGCCCCGGACGCCGGTCAGCGACAGCACCGCGTGCCCGGGCGGGACCTCGTGGGCCAACTGGGAGGCGGACCAGCGCTCCCGCTCGACCTGCCGGGTCGTCACGGCGTCCGTGGTCACGGCCCGTCCGGTCACCAGCTTGCGCAGGGCGTGGATGGCGCGGGTCATCGGCTGGTGGGCGAAGAC